>JAFTMI010000034.1 GCA_017452505.1 Oscillospiraceae bacterium | reverse complement strand
GGCAGCAGCCGCAGCAGCGGCAGCATCCGCTGCAGGATCGGGCTTATCTGCCACCAGAGATTCGGTGGTCAGCACGCAGGCTGCGATGGACGCAGCGTTCTCCAGAGAGGAGCGGGTGACCTTGGTGGGGTCGACGATACCGCTGGCGATCATATCCACATACTGCTCGGTGTAGGCATTGTAGCCGTAGCCGATCTTCTTGGAATTCTTGATCTTCTCGTAGACCACACTGCCGTCCACACCGGCATTCTCGGCGATCTGGCGGATGGGGGCCTGCAGGGCGGAAGCAATGATCTTGGCACCGGTCTTCTCATCGCCACTGAGCTTTGCGATCAGCTTCTCAACAGCAGCCACAGCATTGACCTGAGCAGTACCGCCGCCTGCAACAATGCCCTCTTCCACAGCTGCGCGGGCAGCGTTCAGGGCATCTTCCACGCGGAGCTTCTGCTCCTTCATGGCAACCTCAGTCTGTGCGCCCACCTTGATCACAGCCACGCCGCCGGAAAGCTTTGCCAGGCGCTCCTGGAGCTTCTCACGGTCGTAGTCAGAGGTGGTGGTAGCGATGGAGGCACGGATCTGGTGTGTCCGGGCCTTGATCATCTCGGGGTCGCCAGCACCGTCAACGATGGTGGAGGTATCCTTTGTGATAACCATCTGGCGGCAGCGGCCCAGATCATTGAGGGTAGCCTCGGTCAGCTCCATATTCAGCTGGCTGGAGATCACAGTGCCGCCGGTGAGGATCGCGATATCCTGCAGCATCTCCTTGCGGCGGTCGCCAAAGCCGGGAGCCTTGACACAGACCACGTTGAAGTTACCCCGCAGACGGTTTACAAGCAGCGTTGCCAGAGCGTCGCCCTCTAAGTCCTCAGCAATGATCATCAGCTTCTTGCCGGACTTGACAACGGGCTCCAGAATGGGCAGGATCTCCTGAATGGAGGTGATCTTCTTATCGGTGATCAGCAGGTAAGCATCGTCCAGGACAGCTTCCATCTTGTCGGTGTCGGTGACCATGTAGGGGGAGATGTAGCCCCGGTCAAACTGCATACCCTCGACCACATCCAGGCCGGTCTCAGCGGTCTTGCTCTCTTCAATGGTGATAACACCCTCGGTGCCGACCTTCTCCATCGCCTCGGCAATCAGTGCGCCGATGGACTCGTCGCCGGAGGAAACAGTACCGACACGGGCAATATCGTCAGATCCCTTCACGGGAACGGAGTGCTCCTTGATAGCAGCAACGGCGGCCTCAACAGCCTTCTCGATGCCCTTGCGCATAACCATGGGGTTTGCGCCTGCGGACAGGTTCTTCAGACCCTCACGGGTGATGGCCTGTGCCAGCACGGTAGCGGTGGTAGTGCCGTCGCCGGCAATATCGTTGGTCTTGGTAGCCACTTCGCGGATGAGCTGTGCGCCCATGTTCTCAAAGGGGTCTTCCAGCTCCACTTCCTTGGCGATGGTCACGCCGTCATTGGTGATCTGGGGTGCGCCGAACTTTCTGCCCAGCACAACATTGCGGCCCTTGGGGCCGATGGTTACCTTAACGGTATCAGCCAGCTGGTCGATACCGGACTGCAGCTTCTTACGGGCATCTTCGCCGTAAACGATCAATTTTGCCATTTTATTTGCCTCCTAAAATCAGTCAGTTACGATTGCCAAGACATCGTCCTGCTTTACGAACTTGTAGTCAACATTGTCCAGCTTGATGTCGTTGCCAACGAAGTTGCCAACGATGACCTTGTCGCCGGCCTTCACGGTCATGGTCACATCCTTGGTGCCGGGGCCAACGGAAACGACTTCAAAGAAGCCGGGCTTTTCCTTGGTGGTGGTCGCCAGAATGATGCCGGATGCGGTGGTTTCCTGGGCCTCAGCGGCCTTGAGCAGAATGTTGTCTGCCATAGGTTTCAGTTTCATAATCTTTGCCTCCATTTGGTATTTAGATTGCAGGAATGCTGCATTTATCTACGGTTTTGAGGTTTAGCACTCTTGGCTTTTGAGTGCTAACGACAGTATAATAGCAGATGAGAAATGAAAATGCAAGAGGTATTTGCGGAAAATCTATGAAAATTTTGTAAATCCTTGCATTGACATTTGTAGGGCAGGCTATGTATGCCTCCCGCGGGAGGGATGATATCCCTCCCCTACGAATTTACAGCTGATCTAAATTCAGCCGGAAGGGCTCCAAGCAATTTTCGATAAACCAGCTTAGCTCCGGGCGGTCCATTGCTTTCATGGATTGCATCGTGGAGGCCTCGGCGGAGTCAAACTCCGTGTTTCCGGCTTTCTGCTCCTCCACACATTTAATATACGCAGAGAGCTTGTCAGCAGCCTTGACGATGGTTGCGATCTCCTTGTCGTCCTCTAAGATCAAATCGGTATAGCAGTCCACCAGTTCCTGGGGCACCATCTTCAAAAGCCGTTCCCCGGCGATCCGCTCCACCTGCTTGTAGGCATCCTTGATGTCGGGGTTGTAGTATTTAATAGGTGTGGGCATATCCCCGGTGAGGATCTCTGTGGCATCGTGATAGAGGGCAGCCACAGCGCACCGGTCCGGGTCCGGACAGGGCAGCTTCAAAATGTCCCGGCGAATGAGGGCCAAGGCATGGGCAAGCACAGCCACCTGGTGGCTGTGCTCCTGGATGTTTTCGGAAAAGGTATTGCGCATCAGACCCCAGCGGGTGATGTAGCGCATACGGCCCAGCAGGGCATAAAATTCATTAGCCATTTTCAATCAGTTCCTTTAAGGTTTTTGCCAAATCCCTGGGGTCACGGCAGAGATGCTCCGCGCCGCTTTCCACCAGATACTCCTCGTCCCGGAAGCCCCAAAGCACAGTTAGACAGGGCATACCGGCATTTTTTGCGGTGAACACATCCACCTCGCTGTCGCCCACGTACACGCATTTCTCCACCCCAATGGCTGCCATACCCTTGTAGACCATATCGGCAGCGGGCTTGCGGGGGCAATCAGTGGTTTCGCCCAAGGCATAGATGTCCTCGCCGAAGTACTCCCTGCACATGGGCTTCACGGCCCGGTCCGGCTTGTTGGACACGATAGCGATGGGGTAGTCTTTGCCCAGTTCGGCAAGGGCCTCTAAAATGCCCTCGTAGGGGGCAGTTTTGATGCGATTGTGGGTGTCGTACCAATCTTGATACGCAGCCAAAGCAACATCTAAGTCGGGATCGTCAGCCTTGCCGGGCAGAGCCTGGCGGATGAGATTCCGCGCGCCTGTGCCTAAATAGCTGCGGATCTCCTGCTTGGTGCGGGTGGGGCAGCCGAAGGCTTCCAATGTGTGATTGACAGAGTCGGTCAGATCCTGGAGGGTATCTAAAAGCGTGCCGTCCAAATCAAATAAAATACCTGTTTTCATAGTGCCTCACTTGTTCTTCAGTACCCGGATGTCATTTCCCACAAAGGGCAAAAGCTGGAAGCTGCCCTCCAAGCGGGATGCGATCTGAGGGGAGTACCGGGCTCTTACCTCGTCAATGTTCAAATTGGTGGAAATGATCATGGGCTTGCCTGCCAAAAGACGGTCATTGAGCAGGGTATACAGGGCGGCCACGGTGAAATTGCCGGGCAGCTCCGTGCCCAAATCGTCGATGATCAGCAGGTCGCAGGTGTAAAGCTTCTTCACAGCCTCTGCGCTTTCCTCGTCCGGGCGGAAATGGTCTTTTTCCAGTTTTCCGAACAGATGGGCGGCGGTTTCATAGGCTACGGAATAACCTTTTTCGGCTACCTCTGTTGCAATGCAGGCAGAGAGCATGGTCTTGCCTAAGCCGGTAGAGCCGTTGAATAGCAGATTGCCGGAAGTGGGCGTAAAGTCCTGGGCATATTTTTGACAAATGGACAGAATCCGGCCCATTACCACCCGGGGGCTGACCCCGTACTGGGGGTCAACGGTTTCGGGGTAGTAATCCAAATGGAAGTCGGCAAAGCGATGCTCGCCGCAGGCAAGAAGGGACAGTTCCTTCTTCTGCTCCTGGCGACAAATTTCAGCCAAACAGGAACACATTGCGGTGCCAATATAACCACTGCCGCCGCAACGGGGACAGATGGGTTCTTCCTCGGCATACTCCGCCGGGAAATTGGCGAGTATCAAAGCTTTGCGCTCAGCCTGCAGAGCAAGGTTTGCCTTCTTTACCTGTTCCATGGTGTTTGCGCCCCCAAGGAAAGCCGCCTGGGCTGCCTCCACCATAGAGCTGCGCAAGGAAATATCGATCTGCCGAACGCGGGGTAATTTGTCATAAACTTCCTGCAGTCTCGCCTGCTGGCGGGATTCATGATCGGCCTTTCGGCTCTCCAGGACCCGGCGGGCCCGGCGCACCACATCAGCACTGTATGGCATAATTTAGTCCTCCTGCAAAACTTTTTGGAATGCGGACAGTTCCGCCTGTCCGGGCCTCCCGGTAGCGCCCCGGGGCACGGACTTTGCCGGCTTTTTGTCAGCGGCATTGATCTGCTCCAAGGTGAACAGGCCCATTTCCTGCCAGCGTGTGAGAATTTTATTCATATAGGCCCAGCTAAGACCGCCGGTGTTCAGGCAGGTCTTTTCGTAGGCCAGCTTCAGTGCATCCGGCTCAAAACCCATCTCCAGCCAGCTTTCGGCGTACTTGGTCTCGCCGGGGGTGAGATTTCTGCCGCGAATTTGCAGCAGCTCCATAAGGCCTGCCACACGGCTGCGGCGCTGGTTTTGATTCTGAATAAAGGCGGCGGCTTCCTCCATGGTGTCGATGCCGTTTTCAGCCCAGTAGTAGGCTTCTTTTTCGATGGTACGCAGGCTGGGGTTGCGGAGCTGACCCTTGGCCCGGGCACGGTCCTTGCAGTAGTACACCAGCATGGAGATCACCTCGTTGGGCAGGCCTAAATAGCGGACAAAGCCCAAAAGGATCTTCAGCTCCTCGGTATTTAAGGCCCGGCCCAGCACCCGCTGGACTTCTCCGTAAAGGGCCTGGAAGCTGCGGTCTGAGCCCATTGCACCGGTTACATCCTGCTCGGTGTACTGGGGGCGTTCCCCGGTGAATACGGTGCTTGTCCGGGTTTCCGGCCACAGACCCATTTGCCGCAAGGTGGCGGCGGCGCAGGCATAGCGGGTCTTGGGCAAGCCCAAGGCTTCTTCCGCTTTGGCCATATCGTCCGTACTGTGTATGTACAGATAAAGAAGCGCCGCATCGGGGTTCTTGGCGCTAAGCAGCTTGCTTAAGTCGGTATGGGAAATTTGTAGATCCTTCATTGCGGCTCTCCTTTCAAAGCATAGTAATCCATAGTATTTGACATTATACCACAGCTTTTTACCGGAAACAACGGGAAAATAAAGCTGAAAATGTAGAAAAATAGCCCTCATTTTTGGCACATAACAGGATATTGTGGTAGAAGAAAATTTTGACCACAAGAAAGAGTAAATCGTAGGGGAGGGATATTATCCCTCCCGCGGGCGGCATACTATGTCGCCCCTACAAAAAGAAATCTGCATTTTGACCTTTCCTCTTGTCAAGAATGGGGATTTGTGGTAAACTAAAATGAATAATCCAAACCGTAGGGGAGGGATATTATCCCTCCCGCGGGCGGCATACTATGCCGCCCCTACAAATGTGATGCTTTATGGCAAGTGAAAACACAAACCACAGGAGAGATGTTATGTCAACCTTGAAAGAAGAAATCAGCCGCCGCCGGACTTTTGCGATTATCTCCCACCCCGACGCCGGTAAAACCACCTTAACGGAAAAATTCCTGCTCTACGGCGGTGCCATCGCCCAGGCCGGCGTGGTCAAGGGCAAAAAGAATTCCCGTGCCGCTACCTCCGACTGGATGGAGATTGAAAAGCAGAGAGGTATTTCCGTCACCTCCTCTGTGATGCAGTTCCAGTACGGCGGCTTCTGCATCAACATTCTGGACACCCCCGGCCACCAGGACTTCTCCGAGGATACCTACCGGACACTGATGGCAGCGGATGCGGCGGTCATGGTCATTGACGGCGCTAAGGGCGTCGAGCCCCAGACCCGGAAGCTGTTTAAGGTCTGTGCCATGCGGCATATCCCTATTTTCACCTTTATCAATAAGATGGACCGGGAGACCCAGGACCCCTTTGACCTGCTGGACGAAGTGGAGCGGGAGCTGGGCATTGAAACCTACGCCATGAACTGGCCCATCGGCTGCGGCAAGGATTTTAAGGGCGTTTACGACCGGCAGAAGAGCCAGCTGCTCTTCTTCTCCGGCCAGGGCGGTAAGGCCAAGGCGGACAAGCTGGAAGTAGACCTTTATGACCCCCAGGTGGCAGAGCTTTTGGACTCAGACACCAAGCATCAGCAGCTCATTGACGATGTAGAGCTGCTGTCAGCCGGTCGGGAAATGGACTTCGAGGCGGTGGCCAATGGTCAGCTTTCCCCTGTGTTCTTCGGCTCTGCGCTGACCAACTTCGGCATTGAGCCCTTTTTGGAAAATTTCTTAAAGCTGACACCGCCCCCTCTGTCCCGGGTCTCCGACCAGGGTGAGGTGGATGCCTTCAGCCCGGACTTCTCCGCATTTGTCTTTAAGATCCAGGCAAATATGAATAAGGCCCACCGGGATAGATTGGCATTTATGCGGATTTGCTCCGGCAAATTCCAACGGGATACGGAATACTACCATATGCAGGGCGGCCGGAAGATGCGTCTTTCCCAGCCCCAGCAGCTAATGGCCGCGGAGCGGGAAATTGTGGAAGAGGCCTATGCCGGCGATGTGATCGGTGTGTTCGACCCGGGTATTTTTGCCATTGGTGACACCATCACTGTGCCTTCTAAGAAATTCCTGTACTCCGGCATTCCCACCTTCGCCCCCGAGCATTTCTGCCGGGTGTCTGCCAAGGATTCCATGAAGCGCAAGCAGTTTGTCAAGGGTACGGAGCAGATTGCCCAGGAGGGTGCTATCCAGATCTTCAAGGTGCCCAATTCCGGTATGGAAGAGGTTATCGTGGGCGTTGTGGGTACGCTGCAGTTTGATGTGTTCCAGTACCGGATGAAGAATGAGTACGGCGTGGACCTGCGTATGGATATGCTGCCTTACGAGGAGATTCGTCTCATCGACAGCTACCCCGGCGATCTTGCTGATTTGGAGCTGGGCAGCGACGCAGAGCTTTTGGAAGATTACCGGGGACGGAAGCTGCTGGTGTTCTCAAGCTACTGGGCCATCGACTTCACCTGCCGCCGCAATCCCGGCTTGACCTTAAAGGAAATTGTTGTAGAAGAAGGCTAAGGGAGCGTGATTATATGAAAAAAAGGTATATTGTTTTAATCGTTGTGGCTGCCATTATTTTCGTGCTTTCACCGGTTGCGTTGATTTTCACCGGTATCATGATTGACATTAAGATGGACAGCGAAGTGCAGATTGAGATCGACAGCTACCGCTTATGCGAAAACGCATACGGGGACGATGTGATCATTGTTAAATACCTGCTGAAAAATGAAGGCAAAGAGCCAACGACCCTTTGGAATGAGGGCGACTTCTATGTGTATCAAAACGGTGTCAGTCTGACAGAGTACTATGAGGACGTTCCCAAGGAATGGGATTACAATATGGAAGACCAGAACAGGAGCATCAAAGGCGGCTATGAGTATTATGCCGAGATTGCCTACCTATTGGAATACCCCGATGAGGATGTGGAGGTCGAGGTAGACGACTATGGCTGGTCCAACAGCAAAAAAACAAAAGTATTTAAGCTGAAATAATAAGAAAGAGCGTGCTTTAAGCACGCTCTTTTTGTTGTAATTCGTAGGGGAGGCATAGTATGCCTCCCGCGGGAGGGATGATATCCCTCCCCTACAAAAGGGGTTTGATCTTCTGCTTATAAATTCTCGCAAAGAGGATAAGCGTTACCGTGACACTGACCACTTCCGCAATGGGGAAAGCCCACCAGACCATATGCACATTGCCGCTAAGGCTCAGCAGGAATGCAGCAGGCAGCAGGGCGATCAGCTGCCTGCACAGGGATGTGATGGTGGCATAAATGCCGTTGCCCAGGGCCTGGAAGCTTGTTCCAAGGCTAATGCCCACCGCCGCAATGGGGAAGTGGATGCTGATGATCCGCAAGGCGGTGCGGCCCAGCTCCAGGAAGGTATCCGAGGGCTCGAAAATGTTCAGCAGCACATCGGGGAGGAACTGGAAGATACTAAGGCCGATCAGCATAATGACCGTGGCGGTGTAAAGGGCGAGTTTTAAGGTTTTTGTGATCCGTTCCGGCTTTTTGGCGCCGTAGTTGAAGGCAATAATGGGCACGATGGCGTTGTTGATGCCGAACAGGGGCATCAGCACAAAGCTCTGCAGCTTGAAGTACACGCCGAACACGCCGGCAGCGGTCTCGCCGTAAGCCTTGAAGCCCAGCAAGATCTGATTGAAACCGAAATTCATCACCGAACCAATGGCCATCATCACAATAGACGGCACACCGACAGACAGGATCTTGCCCATAATTTTGGCCTGGGGGCGGAGATATTTCAGCTTCAGCTGCACATCGGGGTTCTTGGTGAAGTTAAAGATGATCGCCATAATGGCAGCCACCCACTGACCTGTAACAGTAGCCACCGCAGCGCCGGCAATGCCCATAGGCGCAATGCCCAAGGGTTCAAAACCGAAAATAAAGACAGGGTCTAAAAGAATATTCAGCACAGCGCCCAGGCCCTGGGTAAACAGGGTGTAGGTGGTGCGGCCGGAGGCCTGCAGCAGGCGCTCGCCCAAAATTTCCACGAAAATACCGGCGCTGAAAACAGAGCAGATGGAGATGTAGGAAGCGCCGCCCTTTACGGTTTCCTCCACGCTGGACTGGGCGGCGAAGAAGGCCTCAGCCCCCACTGCGCCGAAGATCATAAATCCTGCCACGGCGCACAGGCACAGGAAAATGCCGTTGCCGGCGGTGCGGTTGGCCCGTTCCCGGTTGCCTTCGCCCAAGGATTTGCTTAAAAGAGCGTTCATACCCACGCCGATGCCGGTGGCAAAGGCGATCATTAAATTTTGAATGGGGAATGCCAGACCCAATGCGGTGACGGCGCTTTCGGAAATGCGGGAGACATAATAGCTGTCCACCACATTGTAAAAGGCCTGCACCAGCATGGAAATAGCCAGGGGCAGCGCCATGGAGAAGAGCAATCTTCCCACGGGCATGGTGCCCATTTTGTTTTCTTGGAGTGTTGCGGTATTCGACATAGGGTAACCTCGTTTATAAAAATATCAACCGGACTATTATAACGGATTTTCGCCAAAATGCAACCCTGTGGCTAAAATCAACCACTGGTTGCGCTTTTTCTGAAAAATCAACCCAAAGGCCCTTTACACTGGGGAAAAATCCTCTATAATGAAAGTATAAAACACTTAAAAGTGGAATGAGGTGGCGAAAATGTCCTTTGATGCAAATGTCCTTGCCAAGAATCTCAAAAAGTACCGCATCGCCAAAAACATCACCCAGCAAGCTTTGGCAGAGCGGTTGGGGGTCAGCCCCCAGTCCGTGTCCAAATGGGAGTGCGCCCAGGCTGTGCCGGAGCTTGCCAAGCTTTGCGATGTGGCGGAAATTTTGGATGTGGCATTGGAGATGCTGCTGAAAACCCATCCTGCCTATGGCCGTGTTCTTGTGGGCGTGGACGGGGGCAGTACCAAGACGGAATTTATCCTCTTCCGGGAGGATGGAACGCTGTTAAAACGCGCGGTCCTGCCCGGCTCCAATCCCAATCTCCACGGTTTGGAAAACAGCCTGTCCATTTTTCAGCAGGGCTTGGACAGCCTGTTGGAAACCGGCATGGAACTGGCAGGTCTCTACATTGGCTGCGCGGGATTCCTCTCCGGCGGTTATGGAGAAAAAGCCCGGCAGACCCTGCAGAAGAAATACCCCCGGGCCCGGATCGGCTGCAGCTCCGATGTAATGAATATCATCGCCTGCGGCTCGAACTCCCGGCGGTGCATTGCCGCCATTTGCGGCACAGGCTCCGTGATCTATGCCAACGCAAACCGGGATATCCACCGCTTAGGCGGCGCAAGCTATTTGCTTGACAAGCAGGGCAGCGGCTTTGATATTGGCAGAGATGTGCTGCGTACCGCCCTTTTGGAGCGGGACGGCGTGGGAGAAAAGAGTCTGATTACCCCGATGGTGGAGGAAAAATTAGGCAGCACCGTGTGGGATTCCATCCACGAAATTTATAAGGAAGGCCCGGCCTATATTGCATCCTTTGCCCCCATTGTGTTTGTCGCCTACGAGCAAGGGGACAAGGTCGCCAGGAAAATATTAAAAGAACACGCCAGCTACTTAGCGGATATGATCCAGGCGGCGGCGAAAATGTACGATTGCGGAAAGACTGTGGTGCTGTCCGGCAGTATTTTCTCAAAGGCCCCGGTATTTTTGCGGCTGCTGAAAGAGCAGGTAACCATGGATTTAAGCTTTGAAGTACCTGCTGTGCCCCCGGTGTACGGCGCTTGCGCCCTGGCCGGTGAGCTGTGCGGTATGGAATTTATCCCGGTAGAAGAGTTTGGCCGGCAGTATGCGGAGGTAACATTATGCTGAAAACAGAAATGCGCAATCCCAAGACGACCCATATTGATAAAATGTCCCCTTTGGAAATTGCCAAGGTGATGAACGAGGAAAACGCTTATTGCGTGCAGGCGGTGGAGGCAGAGCTGCCTCAGATCGCCAAGGCCATTGATGCCGCCGCAGAAGCCCTCCAAAATGGCGGACGGCTGTTCTATGTAGGCGCCGGCACCTCCGGACGGTTGGGCATCGTGGATGCGGCGGAGTGCCCCCCCACCTTTGGCGTAACGCCGGACACGGTCATCGGTCTGATGGCCGGCGGTCTGGGCGCTATGGTCAATGCCAACGAAAACCGGGAGGACGACCCCGAAGCATCTGTGGCGGAGCTGAAGGAGTATCAATTAAACGGCAAAGATGTGGTGGTGGGTATTTCCGCTGCCGGCGGCGCAGCCTATGTGCTAAATGCCATCCGGTATGCCAAGAGCCTGGGCTGCACCACCGTTGCCATTTCTTCCAACAAGGAAAGCCCCATCGACCAGGCAGCGGACATCTCCATCTGCCCGGATACGGGCGCGGAGGTCATCACCGGCTCTACCCGCTTGAAAGCCGGCACAGCCCAAAAACTGATCCTCAATATGCTCTCCACCGGCGCTATGATCCGCAGCGGCTATGTGTATGAGAATCTGATGATCAACCTAAAGCCAACCAATACCAAATTAAAGCAACGGGTCATCGGCATTGTTGCCGATATCACCGGAGATAGCAGAGAAGAGGCAGAAGCTCGGTTGGAGAAGGCGGGCTGGGTCATTAAGGAGGCAATCAAATGAGCAAGTTTTATTTTGGCAATGTGACCTTTACCCAAAATGAAAACCACCATTTGGTGATGACATCCCAGCTTGGCGGCTATGCTTTGGAGTTTTTGGACAATGTGATCCTGGGAAAAACCATTCCCGACCGGTGCAGCACCGTCCGTTCCAAGGATATTTTTACGGAAGAAACCGTATTCACCCAAGCGGAAAACTGCCTGCTGACCGCTACGGAAATTGAGCCGGGGGTGCGGATTTGTAACCGCTTTGCCGTGGGTGAAAAATCCGTGGTTATGGATACCTGGGTGGAAGCTGACCACAAGGTCTATGATGCTGCCCTCTGCCCCGGCAAAACCAAAATGGATACTGCCGGCTTTTCGGAAGTGGGTGGCGGCGATGCCGGACGGTTTTTCCCCATTGACCCCTGCCCCCCTTACTATGGCTTTAAGGCCTATATGGTGCTGCGGGGCGAGAAGCGGTACTTAAAAGTCGAAGGCGGCTTTTTATGGCACGACCACGGCTTTGTGGATGCCCATTTCCAAAGCGGCAATCTGCACGAAGACATTACCTGCTTTGCAAAAGAGAACCCCATCCGCACGGTCTATTCCTTCGCGGAAACGGAGAATCAGGCGCTGTCCTGCATTACCCCCGTGGGCAGCACCCAAAAGACCGGGGCGCTCGTCAGCGGCAGCTTGACAGCAGAATATGCCCAAAAGGCAGACGGCGTATCCCTGCTTTGCAAGGGTAACCCCTATCCCATTTCTGAAATGCTGGCAAAGGAAATCGCCACCGGGGCATATCATTATTTGGACACGGCATCCGGCTGGAAGACCGTCACCGTCACCGAAAAAGCAACCGGCACGGAGTTTTTCTTCATGGACCATCGGGATGTGCCCGGTGTGGGTATGCGGATCTTTGCGGAAATCTGTGCCGATAACCGCATCGAATGGAGCATTGAAGCCATCAATCATTCTGAGGAATATACCTTGATATGGTGCCGCTACCCCAACCTGCACTATGCACCGGACCGGGTCTGCGACCTGTTCCACCCCTATGGCGGCGGCGATGTGGAGGTGGGCTTTAACCGCACCGACGGCTACAAGGGCAGCCGCTACCCGGCAGGCCTGGTGTATTCCATGCCCTATTATGCCGCCTACCCCACCGGCAGCCGGGAGGGCGTGGGTATGTACTATGCCATCCACGATATGAGCGGCGGCTTCAAATGCATTGATGTCTATACCACCAACCGGGGCGGTCAGTTCCGCTTTGGTTGTAAATACTGCGCAGAGGATCTGGGTCAGCCAAAAAACAGCTTTACCCTCCCCGGTAAGACGGTTTGGCAAAGCTTTACCGGCGATTGGTTTGACGCGACGGAAATTTACAGAGAATTTGCTGAAACCTGCCCCTGGATGCCCAAGGACAATTCCCGGATCCCTCAGTGGATGCAGGAGCTGCCCTTCTGGACCATGGACTGGGTACCCAATGAGACCGACGCGGAAGAGCCCATTCCCATCAGCCTGCGGCCCAATACTGAGGCCTACGGCCAGGATTGCTGGTTTGAGATTCCCGTAAAGCTGCGGGAAGAACTGGGTGTGCCCTTCGGCTACCACCTGTATAACTGGCACAAGATTCCCTTTAACAACGACTATCCCCATTATTTCCCCACCAAGCAGGCGCTGCCCCGTGGCTTGGAGCAGTTAAAGGCAGCGGGTATCCGCATTATGCCCTATATCAACGCCCTTTTGTGGGACAACCGGGATAAGGCCAATGAGGACTGGCAGTTTACTGCCGTTGCCAAGGCCGGCACGGTGAAAAAAGAATCCGGCGATCCGGCAATTCTTACCTATGCCTCTCACGAAAGTGACGGGGAAAAGGTGAAGCTGTCGCCCATGTGTCCCACTTCTAAGGTGTGGCGGAATAAGCTGAAGGAAATCGTCACCCGGATGTTTGGGGAACTGGGCGTAGACGGCGTGTACTTAGACCAAACCGCCGCCCATGCACCCCATCCCTGTATGGACAAAACCCACAGCCATAAGCCCGGCGGCGGCAGCTGGTGGAGTGAGAATCAGCGGGATCTGTTGGCTGAGCTGAATGCTATTAAGCCCGCCGACAAGATATTCACCTCCGAGGGCACTGCCGAGGTCTATGCGGGTTCCTTAGATGGCCTGCTCAGCTGGGCGTGGATCGTGGTGGACAAGTATGTCCCGGCCTTTATGCGTATTTACGGCGGCAAGGTGATGGTGCTGGGCCGCAACACCAACGGCTATATGAAGGACAATGTGATGCACTGGAAGTACCACCTGGCGCAGGGCTTGGTGGCCGGTGAGCAGATGGGCTGGATCAATGCGGACTTTGTCTACGATAAGCAGAGATTGGATTTCGCCCGGAAGCTGATCCGCTTCCGCTATGAAAACCGGGAATTCTTCCGGGCCTGCCGGCCCATGCGTCCCCCGGAGGTGGAATGCGGCGAAGACCACAAATTCGCCTGCGGCATCGGTATGCAGTGGCAGGGCGTTTTGCATGAGCCCTACCTCATTGTGGGCGCATTGGAAAACGGCAACAAAAAGATGCTCGTTGCCGTGAACCTGCACACAGAGGAGATTACCGATACCCTTTGGTTCAGTGACGATCTGGGTCTGACAGCGGACAAGGTAAACGCAGAGTTTTTGGATAAAAACCATCTGCGCCTCACCGTTCCCGCCGAAAGCCTTGTGTGCCTCACTTGGGAAGTATAAGAAAAGGGAACGGCATAAGCCGTTCCCTTTTTTGCACTTTTCGTAGGGGAGGGTTAATAACCCTCCCGCAATCGTATCAAGGCGATTGCTTTTATTTTCGGGAGGGATACTATCCCTCCCCTACATTATTATAGTTCGCTGAAATCGTAAATGTAAATATCTGCGGCGGCGGTCATTTCCTCCACCATATCCTTGGAGGAGTCATCGTAAATGCCCACGGAGATCATGCCCGCCTGCTTGGCGGTGGACACAGCGCCGATGTTATCGTCCACGAACATACATTCCTCCACCCGTTTGCCGAGCCTTGCGGCGGCCCGCACATAGATTTGGGGGTCTGCCTTGGTGGTGGCGAAATCGTCGCAGCTCCACACATTGTCAAACAGGTCATAAAGACCCACCCGCTGCAGGCACTTATCCAGCACCGCGTGGGGGCTGGCGGTGAGCACATTCAAGCTGTGGCCCTTTTCTTTCAGCTGCAGAAGCTTTTCTTTCACAAAGGCCTTGGCAGGAATGGTGTTGTGGTACTGCCCCTCCATTTTCTTGGTGGCCAGGGCGCAGAATTCCTCCACGCTCAGTGGGCTGCCTAAGTCAATGGCATATTTTGCTGTGCCGATATAGCCCAAGGGGGTGATGATCTTCACAAAATCATCGCGCATAGGCAGGTTATACTCCTGGAAAATTTCCACCATCATAGCGGAAAATACCGGCATGGAATCAACCAAAGTGCCGTCAAAATCAAAAATATAGGTCATAATACCCTCCGAAATTCACTTTTTCCCCATTATAGCACAGAACTCCAAAATTGCAAATAAAAATATTTATTGCTCCTGTATGTTCCCATTTCTCTTATCAACCCATACCCCGGGGTCTTGGGGCACTTTAGACAAACCGAATACTGCCCTCCCGGGTGGGGAGGGCAGCTTGTTTTTTACTGGGCTTTGATGCGGATCATCATACCGTTTTGGGGCTTATTGTTGGAGGTATGACCCATACTTAAGTAGAGAAAATCACCGTGTTTTGCCATAGACAGCGCCGTAGTCTCATACTGGAAGCTGGTCACCTCCGTAAAGTTCTGCATATCCTTTGTTTTATATACCGATATGTACAGCGGCTTATTGGGGTCCTTGCCGTTATAAATATTGCACAGCAAATATGCCGTATCCCCTTCGACAAGCACAGCTCTGACATTTTCGCTCTTGGGCAGATTGAGCTTTTTGATCCCGCTGGCAGTGCTGAAATCCGTCACCTTAAAAAAGCCGTTGGCGGCAATGTAGAATTCTCCGTTAAAGGTGAAATCCGCGCTCACATAATTAAATGAGCCGTTCCCCGCGCCGTAGATAAAGCTATTCGCCTCACCCACGTATTCCATCTTATCGCCGTTGTAGCGGTAAACGTAGAAATCCTCATAGCTGGAAGTGATACCGAAAAACCGCCCTCCGGTAGGAGGGCGGTTTTATTTCAGAAATCAGGCCTTGCCGGCGCAGCCCAGGACGTTAACCAGCTTGTGGCGAACGATCTCCTTGATGTTGGCACGGGCGGGCTTCAGGTACTCACGGGGGTCAAACT
>JAFTMI010000033.1 GCA_017452505.1 Oscillospiraceae bacterium | reverse complement strand
TCGACGAGGAGCTGCGTAACGACACTGTCGTTACCTGCACCGTTCTGGCCAATGATTACGACAACCCTGTTGAGATCGTGGCCTCTCTGGGCGCTTCCATCGCTATCGCTTCCTCCGATGTGCCCTGGAACGGACCTGTTGCTACCACCAATGTTGCCCACCTGGGTGACAAGTATATCGTAAACCCCACTGCCGACGAGCGTGAGGCTTGCGACTGCTTCGTGTGCATCGCATCCACCTTCGAGAAGGTGGTCATGATCGAGACCGAGGCCAACGAGGCTCCGGAGCCCATCGTGCTGGAGTGTATCCGCATTGCCCACGAGACCAATATGGAGATCGTGAAGTTCATTAACTCCATCGTAGACGAGATCGGCAAGCCCAAGTTCACCTTCGAGAAGGCTGCTGTGAACCACGACCTGCTGGACGACCTGTGCGAGTACGGTATGAATCAGATCGAGTATGCTCTGGACACCGACGACAAGAACGTCCGTGAGGAGCGCCTCACCGCTGCTAGATTGGACTTCGCTGACAAGTTCGCTGAAAAGTACGAGGACTTCGAGGAGCATATCGAGGTTTGCCTGTACAAGATGCAGAAGAAGGTCGTTAAGAAGTGGCTGCTGGCCGGCAAGCGTGTTGACGGCCGTGGCATGGACGAGATCCGCCCCTTGAGCGCTGAGGTCGGCCTGCTGCCCCGTGTACACGGCAGCGGTCTGTTCAGCCGTGGTCAGACCCAGGTTCTGTCCATCTGCACGCTGAACACCCTGTCCGCCGCTCAGAAGCTGGACACCATCTACCCCGAGGAAAACCGCCGCTATATCCACCACTACAACTTCCCCGCCTACTCCACCGGCGAGGCAAGAGCTGCCCGCTCCACCTCCCGTCGTGAGATTGGTCACGGCGCACTGGCTGAGAAGGCATTGCTCCCCGTGATCCCCTCCGTTGAGGAGTTCCCCTACGCTATCCGCGTGGTTTCCGAGGTTCTGTCCTCTAACGGTTCTACTTCCCAGGGCTCTATCTGTGGTTCTACCCTGGCTCTGATGGACGCCGGCGTGCCCATCAAGCGCCCCGTTGCAGGTATTTCCTGCGGTCTGATCTCCGACCAGGAGACCGGCGAGTGGAGAACCTTCACCGATATCCAGGGTGTTGAGGACTTCCACGGCGAAATGGACTTCAAGGTTGCCGGTACTACCGAGGGTATCACCGCTATTCAGATGGACCTGAAGAACAAGGGTCTGACTATGGAAATCATCGCTGACGCTCTGGAGCGCTGCCGTAAGGCTCGTCTGGAGATCCTGGACGGCATTATGCTGCCCTGTATCGCTGAGCCCCGCGCTGAGGTCTCCGAGTATGCTCCCAAGATGCTGAGCTTGAAGATTCCCGTGGACAAGATCCGCGAGGTCATCGGCTCCGGTGGCAAGACCATTCAGAAGATTTGTGCTGATACCGGCGCGAAGGTGGACATCGACGACGATGGCTCCGTCTTTATCTCCGCTGTGGACGCTGCTGCTGCTTACGCTGCCAAGAAGATGGTTGACGACATCTGCTTCGTTCCCGAGGAGGGCAAGCTCTACTACGGTAAGGTCGTCCGCATCCTGCCCATCGGCGCTTTCGTTGAGATCGCGCCCGGTCACGACGGCATGGTTCACATCTCCAAGCTGGAGAACCGCCGCGTTGAGAAGGTTGAGGATGTGCTGAACCTGGGCGATATGACCTGGGTCAAGTTCATGGGCTTCGATGAGAAGGGCCGTGCAAACTTCAGCCGCAAGGACGCTCTGAACGAGATGGCCAACAACGAACAGTAATCATAAAAAGGACTTGTGTCACTGGTAGACACACGTCCTGTGTGTTGTTTCGTAGGGGAGGCATAGGATGCCTCCCGTAAATGTTTAGATACCTGACGGGTTAGCGGGAGGGATACTATCCCTCCCCTACGAATTTATAATCGTCCGTTTACCTGTCCTGGGGCAGGGTGTTGTTGCGGTACTGGGTGGGGGTCATAGCAAAATGCCGCTTAAAGGCCCGGGAGAAGTGAGCCGGATCATAAAACCCTGCGTCCTCTGCGATCTCCACGATGCTTCGGTCACTTCTGTCCAGCAGCTGCCGGGCATATTCCATGCGAATGTCGTTGATGTACTGGTGGGGTGTCTGGGCGGTTTTCAGCTTGAATGCCCGGATGAAATGGGTGGGGTGCAGGTGACATACCTCCGCCAGTTCCTCTATGGTAAGATTTCTCCGGAAATTTTCATTGATGTAGGACAGCACATTGCGGATTTCCTCGCCCCGGTCGTCGTTGACGATCTGGGTGTGTTTGCCTGCCAGCCGGATGTATTCTGCAATCAGCTCCAAAATGATCGCCTTTACCCGCAGGCGGCTGTAGATATCCCAATTTTGGCACAGATCGGCAAATTCCCGGAACAGCTCCGTCACCCGGGGCGTGTTGGAGGCATCCACCCGGTGCTGCACATTTAAGGGGCTCAGCAGGTCACTGGAGGGGTAAAGGTCAAAGTGCATCCAGTATTTTTCCATAGGCTTGTCCGGGAAATTGTGGTATTTGTGCGGCACATCGGCAGGAATGAAAAACCAATCCCCGGGCCGGGCAGTGTAGTCCACCCCGTCGATGCTGATTTCAAAAGTGCCCCCTACCACAAAATAGAATTTGTTTTGGCAAAAGGTGTGATTTCCCTCATACCGCCAATCGGTTCCCAGCCTGGGGGCATAATGGCCGCCTTGCCGGTAAATGGCGTTCAAATTCAAAAAATCAAAGTTCTGCAGCTGTTTCATATTGCACCTTCAATGCTAATTTTGTACAAGGATATGTTAAAGCTATACCTTGCTTTTTTATTGTAGCAAAGGGATAATAAAATTGCAATATCATGACAAGGAAATGTCAATAAAAAAGGAGCAACAAAGATGGAAACAAGAAGCTTTCAGATGGAGTTAGCCTATCCCAAGGAGATGGAGATCGCCAAGAAAGAGCGCTGGCCTATTCTGATCCCCATCGGCACGATGGAGTACCATTCCACCATCTGCCCCTACGGCTGTGACAGCTTGGTATCCATGGGCATCGCCCGTGAGATCGCCAAGGAGCTGGACTGTGTGATCATGCCTCCCGTGTGGTACGGCGTTGCCAGTTATGCTGTGGGCGGCCCGGAGACCGGCACGATCCAGGTGGATTGCGACACCTTCGAGCAGTATGTCTATATGATCTTGAAGTCCCTGTTTTTGGCGGGCTTCAACCGGAACATTTATATGATCGTTGCCCACCAGACTGAGGACTACAACCCCTTGGAGCTGGCTTGTATGAAGGCAGCCCGGAAGCTGGTCTTTGAGTACCTGGACGATACCAAGGGTTATGGCTGGTGGGGCAAGAACGAGAACAAGGCATTCTACCAGCAGATGTCCGCCGAGGACAATCCCTGGAACTGGGTCAAGACCATTCGCAGCTTCTCCGCCAATGCCAAGGCTATCTATGGCGGTGGCGACCACGCAGGCAAGGTGGAGTGTTCCGTGATGGAGTATCTGTACCCCGGTTCTATCAAGATGGAGCGCCTGTGTGAGACCGACGACTGGTTTGCCCAGGCATCGGCAGAGATGAGCGTGGAGCTGGGCGAAAAGCGTGTTGCCCAGTCCGTTGCTGACTATGTAGCAGAAATAAAAGCCCAAAAGGGTATGAAATAAGGAGGTTACTATGGCAACAAGAAGTTTTGATATGGCATATGCCTACCCCAAGGAAATGGAGCTCGCAAAGAAAGAGCGCTGGCCCATTCTGATCCCCGTGGGCACCATGGAGTACCACTCCACCATTTGCCCCTACGGCTGTGATGCGCTGGTATCCCAGGGCTTTATCCGGGAGATGGCTAAGAAGATCGACTGCGTGGTAATGCCCACCATTTGGTACGGCGTTGCCAGCTATGCCGTTGGTGGCCCGGAGACCGGCACGATCCATGTGGATTGTGACACCTTTGAGCAGTACATTTACAGCATTCTGAAGTCCCTGTTCCTGGCGGGCTATAATCGGAATATCTATATGGTCATTGCCCACCAGACCGAGGACTATAACCCCATGCAGCTGGCCTGTATGAAGGCAGCCCGGAAGCTGGTCTTTGAGTACTTGGACAATACCAAGGGCTATGGCTGGTGGGGCAAGAACGAGAACAAGGCATTCTACCAGCAGATGTCCGCCGAGGACAATCCCTGGAACTGGGTCAAGACCATCCGGGTTGCCACCAATGCCCCCGAGGCCCTCAAGAAGCACGGCCCCGGCGGCCATGCCGATGCAGGTGAGTGCTCTATGCTGGAGTACCTGTATCCCGGTACCATCAAGCTGGAGCGGCTGTGCGAGACCGATGACTGGTTTGCCCAGGATGCTGACCAGATGACCATAGAAAGAGGCCGGGATTACTGCGAGGAATCCATCGACAACTACATCAAGGAAATCAACGCCCAGCGGGGCATCCGGTAAACCCAATATTGAAAGGAGTTTGTTATGACCATCGAGAAAAGATACGAGTTTAAGAAGGAACTGATGCAGATCCACAAGCCCGATCTGCGCGATCCCAAGCGCACCCCCAATGAAGACGATTTTGTCTTCACCGACGGCACTGTGGTGCTGCTGCCTCCTATGGCAGATGCCACCGTGACCCAGGGCGCCCGTGATTTTGAGCAGTTTATGTACACCTCTATGGGCGTTGCCGTGCTGGTGTCCAAGAATCCCGTTCCCGGGGCAAAGACCGTGAAGATCGTGCTGAATCAGAACATCGGCGCAGCTTCCGGCTATATGGGCTACCGGATCACCATTGAGAAGGACGCGATTCTGCTGGAAGGCTATGATAGCCGTGGCGTTGCCCAGGGCCTGTACTTTATGGAAGATTTGATGGGCATCCGCCGTGCGCCTTACCTGAAGCAGGAGGTCATCGCCCGGAAGGCCGTGTTTGAGGGCCGTACCTCCCAGTCCCCCTTCGGTATGTTCCAGTGGACCGACGAGGCCTTTGCCCATATGGCCCACATGGGTATGGATACCATCGCCCTGTGGCTCAACGGTCCTAACAAGGATCATTTCGACAATTTCATTGATATCAATGCTTTGGCAGAACGGGCAGAGAAGTACGGCATCGACCTGAGCTTCGGCCTGTACGCCAAGCACAATGTCCACCCGGACGATCCCGGTGCAGAGGAATTCTATGAAAATCTGTACGGCCCTCTGCTGGATGCCTGTCCCAAATTTAAGTCCTTTGGCCTGGTTGGCGAAGCCACGGAATTCTGCAGCAAGGATCCCAAGGCCGGCAAAGCGCCCCGCCTGATGAACTTTGTGGACAATATCCCCACCGGTAAGTGCACTCCCGGTTGGTGGCCCTGCTATGACTACGCTGAGTGGATTGCGCTGATCCATAAGGTCGCCAAGCGCCACTGTCCCAATATCCAGCTTCAGTTCTCTACCTACAACTGGGGTTACGCTCCCGAGGAAGACCGAATCGCCCTCATCGACCGCCTGCCTACCGACATCACTGTCCAGGCTACCTGGGATATGTTCGAGCAGCGGCAGATGGGTGATACTGTCCAGGATGGCGTGGATTATTCTTTGAACTTTGCCGGCCCCGGCAAGTACTTTGTTTCCGAGGCGGAGGCCTGCAAGCGCCGCGGCATCCGCCTGTCTGCAAACGCACAGGCATCTGCCCGTACCTGGGACTTTGGTATGATCCCCTATGAGCCTATGCCCTACCAGTGGATGAAGCGTTGGCAGGGTCTGGTGGAGGCTGCTGACAAGTGGGGTCTGAAGTCCATTCTGGAGAACATCCACTACGGTTTCCATCCCTCCATTATGGTGGAACTGGAGAAGTTTATGTTCTTTACCCCCTACGAGGGCGCAACTCCTGAGCAGTGGTTGCTGAAGCTCATCGCCCGGGAATACGGCGAGGAGAATGTGGCGGCAGTAGACCTGGCATTCCGCAAGTTCAGCGAAGCCATCACCTACTATCCCGCTACCAACGAAGACCAGTACGGCGGTTTCCGTACCGGCCCCTCCTTCCCCTTCTGGATGCAGGATCCCCGGGTGGGTCTGACGCCTCTGCCCAACGGAGGCAGAAAGCCCGTTACCAGACTTGGCGCCCACCAGTACTACTGGGCTTGGTACACCCCGGATATTGCCGGCCGTAACTCCCTGCCCGGTGTACGTATCTATGACGAAATGAAGCTGCTTAACAAGTGCCGCGCCCTGCTGCGTGAGGGTATGGAGAGCCTCTTGACCGTGGAAAACGAGAACCGCAGCATGGAGAAGCTGAAGGCGCTGACCACCTTTATGATCAACTCCTGTACTACCGTTATCAATATCAAGGAGTTCTATATCAAGCTGCAGCAGCTGTCCATCATCGGCGATAAGGAAAAGGCGGCCGAAAAGCTGGACGAAATCGAGGCACTGCTGATCGCCGAGCGGAAGAACGCCGAGGACACCATTCCTGCGGTGCAGGCTGACAGCCGTTTGGGCTGGGAAGCTATGCAGGACTACCTGTGTGACGAGGAGGCTCTGCGCTGGAAGATGCGCCAGATCGACTACGAGCTGGAATTTGAGCTGCCCAAGTTCCGCAAGTCCAATTCTCTGTAACATACACAAAAGGAACGGTACGAAAGTACCGTTCCTTTTGCGTATATTAAAAATGCAAGAATGTAGGGGCGATGTCTACATCGCCCCGAAGTAAAACTTTCAAAGGGCCGATGTGGGCATCGGCCCCTACGGATAATTTTTGGTTATGTCCGTTGTTCCAAATAGATGAGCAGTACGGCGATGTCTGCCGGGCTGACACCGGAAATGCGGCCTGCCTGGCCGATGGATACCGGACGGATCTCGCTTAACTTCTGCCGGGCCTCCAAGCGCAGACCGGCGATGGATTCGTAGTCTATGTCAGCCGGGAGCAGCCGGGATTCTTCTTTCTTGAATTCCGCTACCTGCTTTTCTTGCCGGGCAAGATAGCCTGCATATTTCACTTGAATTTCCACCGCTTCGGTTACGGAAAGGGGGAGTTCCGGTCGTTCAGGGTCAAAGGGAGCAATGTCCGCGTAAGTCACCTGGGGTCTGCGGAGCAGGTCTGCCAGCCGGGCGGAATTTTCCACCGGGGTAGATTCCCGCAAAGCAAGCATTGCGTTTAACTCGGGAGATCCGGGAACACCTTTTGCCTCCAGCCGGGCGATTTCTTTCTCCACGGCCCGGTATTTTTCTTCCACTTTGGCAAGCTGCTCAGCCGGGACAAGTCCCACCGCTGCGCCGATATGGGTTAGACGCCGGTCAGCATTGTCCTGCCGGTGGAGCAGCCGGTATTCAGACCGGCTGGTCATGATCCGGTAAGGCTCTTCCGTGCCCTTGGTCACCAAATCGTCGATCAGCGTGCCGATGTAGCTGGTGTCCCGGGTGAGAATGAGAGGGTCTTTGCCTTGCAGCTTCAAAGCCGCATTGATGCCGGCCACCAAGCCCTGCACAGCGGCTTCCTCGTAACCGGATGAACCGTTGAACTGGCCTGCGCCGTAAAGGCCCGAAATTTTCTTGTATTCCAAGGTGGGCAGCAAGGCCGTGGGGTCAATGCACTCATATTCGATGGCGTAAGCCGGGCGCATCATTTCCGCGTGCTCCAAGCCCGTGACGGTGCGCAGCATTTTCAACTGCACATCTTCGGGCAGGGAAGAGGAAAAGCCTTGAATATACATCTCCTCCGTGTCCAAACCGCAGGGCTCAATGAACAGCTGATGCCGCTCTTTGTCCGCAAAGCGGACGATCTTGGTTTCAATGCTGGGGCAATACCGGGGGCCAACACCGGAGATCGTTCCGTCATACATAGGGCTGCGGTGGAGATTTTCCTTGATGATCCGATGGGTTTCAGCGTTGGTGTAAGTCAAGTGGCAAACTGCCTGGTTGTTCAGCTTATGGGTAGTGCGGAAAGAGAAAGGCTCCGGGTCTTCATCACCGGGCTGCAGCTCCATCTTGGAAAAATCAATACTGCGGCGGTTGACACGGGGGGGCGTACCGGTCTTGAACCGGCGCAAGGGAAGCCCCAGGCTTCGCAAATTGTCAGCAAGACCCACAGATGCGTGCATACCGTCCGGGCCGGCGGATTCCACACTCTCGCCGGTGATCACAGTGCTGTCAAGATACGTGCCGGTGGCAATGATGACAGCCCTGGCATCATAAATCGCGCCTAACTTGGTGCGCACACCGGTGACGGCATTGTTTTCTGTGTAAATTTCGACGATTTGGGCTTGTTTCAGCTCCAAATTTTCCTGTAGTTCCAGGGTATGCTTCATATATTCCTGGTATTTCCGCCGGTCGCCCTGGGCCCGGAGGGAGTGGACAGCCGGGCCTTTACCCCGGTTCAGCATCCGGTACTGGATGCAGGCCGCATCCGCCGCAAGACCCATCTGTCCGCCCAAAGCGTCCAGTTCCCGGACCAAATGGCCCTTGCCTGTGCCGCCGATGGCCGGATTGCAGGGCATATTGCCCACGGCATCCAAATTGATGGTGAACAGAATGACTTTGTGACCCAGCCGGGCAGCAGCCAAAGCTGCCTCAATGCCCGCGTGACCTGCACCGATCACCGCAATATCGCAGGAACCTGCGTGATAAGTGTTCATAAAGATTTATTCCTCGTCGGTTTTCTTTTCTTCCTTGGGCATCACAAAGGGCTTGCACACCACTTCGCAGCGGTTGATGGGTGTACCCAAAGCGTGGAACTTTTCTTCGTAGCCGGTCATAATGCCAACAATGCCGTTTTCGTGGAGATTCCGGGTGAGATTCTTCACTTCCAGGCCGCAGGCGGCAAACTCCTCCAGGGAGAATTCAAACAGGGGTGCATTGTCGGTCTTGAAGTGGATCTCGCCGCCCTCTTTTACGGTGCGGCAGTACTTATCCAGGAAACCCCGATGGGTCAGCCGGCGCTTGCCGTTTTTCTTCCGGGGCCAGGGGTCGGGGAAGTTGATAAACAGCCGATCCATTTCACCGGGGGCAAAAATTTCCTCAATGTTAGCAACATCCATATCGATAAAAAACACATTTTTAAGGCCCATATTCTGAGCCTTTTCCATGGCAACCACCATAGCCTCCCGGCAGCGCTCCACAGCGATCAGCAGCACATTGGGATTGGCTTCAGCGGTCTCGGCGGTGAACTTACCCTTGCCGCAGCCGACTTCCACCCAAAGGGCGGTACAATCCTTCTTTAGCTCCCGCCAAATACCCTTGTGGTCGGCAGGATTTTCAATCCGATAAGCAGCGGTGGCAGCCATACGGCTGTCCAAATTCTTCATTCTGCGCATTCTCATAACAAAAACCTCGCATTTTCAAGCATTTTCAAGGTATAGTATACCAAATAATGCCCTTGCCGTCAATGCGGAATGCGAAGCTCAAAAAGTCTGCAAAATATTGTCAAAACATCGTCTTGACCGTTGACAACCCCTGTGATACCATTGTAATTGGTGAAGATTGGAACAAATTGTTATTTACTATCCAGGATTGGAGGATATTTATGGATACATCATTACTGGGCTTTTGGACCCAGATGACTGAAAATCCCCTGCTATTCATCGCTGTTGCGCTGACCTTGGGCGTGATTTTGGTCAATGGCTGGACGGATGCCCCCAACGCCATCGCAACCTGCGTGGTAACCCGGTGTATGTCCGCAAGAGCTGCCATTTTGATGGCTGCTGTCTTTAATTTTTTGGGTGTGTACATTATGACCATGCTCAGCCCCAAGGTTGCTGAAACCATCACCAAGATGGTGGACTTTGGCAATGACCCGGATAAAGCGGTTATTGCCTTGAGCGCGGCGCTGTTTGCCATCGTTACCTGGGCTACCGCAGCCTTTGTCTTTGGCATTCCCACCAGTGAAAGCCATGCGCTGATCGCCGGCCTTACCGGCTCTGCCATCGCCCTGGGCGGCGGATTTGGAGCTGTCAATGGGGCAGAATGGGTGAAGGTGCTGTACGGCATCGTGGTGTCCGTGGTGCTGGGCTTTGGCCTTGGCTGGATCGTGTGCAAGCTGGTAACATTGGCTTTCCAAAAAGTGGAACGGCGGAAGACCGAGCCTGTTTTTAAATATGCCCAGATCGCCGGCGCAGCTTACTCTGCCTTTATGCACGGCGCTCAGGACGGCCAAAAGTTTATGGGTATTCTGATCCTGTGTTTGTTTATGTCCCAGGGCCAGCCCATTCCTGCTGATATGCAGCCCCAGACCTGGATCATGGTGCTGTGCGCTGTGATCATGTGCGCCGGCACTGCCATCGGCGGCAAGAAGATCATCAAATCCGTGGGTATGGATATGGTGAAGCTGGAAAAATACCAGGGCTTCTCCGCTGACTTGTCTGCATCCTCTGCGCTGCTGTTGTGCTCTTTCCTGAGCCTGCCCGTTTCCACCACCCACGCAAAGACCACTGCCATTATGGGCGTGGGCGCGGTGAAGAGTGTCAAGGCGATCAACCTGGGTGTTGTGAAGGAAATGTGCCTGACCTGGGTGCTGACCTTCCCGGGCTGCGGCCTCATCAGTTTCTTAATCACCAAGCTGTTTATTGCAATATTCTAAGGAGGACATAAAAATGGCAAAAGCTGACCGTTTCTATTATGAGAACTTTATCGCTGCCGCTGACTGCTGCTGCGATGCCGCCAAGTATCTGCAGGAGTGCCTGCAAAGCTATGACTACGCAAACATCCAGGAAATGCTGGAGAAGATGCATGCCTTGGAGCACAAGGCTGACGGCGTGAAGCACGAAATGACCGCTGCTTTGGCAAGAGCCTTTGTTACACCTATGGACCGTGAGGATATGGCTCAGATCAGTGCCAATATCGACGAAGTGGCTGACTTCATCGAAGAGGTGCTGCAGAGAATGTATGTTAACCGCATTACTTCTGTGATGCCCGAGGCTGTGGCCTTTGCCGGCATGATCGTTGAGTGCTGCCAAATGATGAAGGAAATGCTTCTGGAGCTGCCCAATTTCAAGAAGCCCAAGAAGCTCCACGAGCAGATCATCAACTTAAGCCACAAGGAAGAGGAGTGCGACAAGCTGTACCTGGAGGCGACTATGAAGTCTGCGGATTTCAGCACCGAGCCGTTGGTTGTTATGTTCTGGCGTGATATCTTCGAGCGTTTGGAGAAGTGCGCCGACGCTTGCGAGCACGTAGGCGACAGCATCGAGACTATCGTAATGAAGAACTCCTAATGAAAAGCACCCCCTTGGGGCGGCGCACCACAGTGATAAATTGCCTAAAAAGGCGTGGATTTCCTCGATTTTGCGTCAAAAATCCTCGCAATCCACAAAGGATTTCTGCGGTTTTTTCCTTATCTCAAGAAAACCCCCATCCTTTTTAGGTGCTTTGCAGTTTTGAAGTGGTAATTTTTTTGATTAACAAATAATAAAATTCCCGGAATGCTAACGCATTTCGGGAATTTTTTGTGAAGTTAAGCGGAAAAGGGGCCGTTCAAAACCATTTTATCACTATGGTGCGCCGCCCCCTGGGTGCTTTTTTGTTGCAATTTGGGGCGGAAACGGGTATAATACCGGTATTACACACAAGGAGAATGGCTGTGGAAAACTATTTTCAGATGAATTGGGATGTCCGGCAGGTGAATACCATTTCCAGCTTGGGCCTTGCCCATATCGGCGACGGTGCCTATGAGCTGATGTGCCGGGCTTACTTATGCGAAAAGGGCGATCAGACAGTGCTGAAGCTCCACAAGGATACGGTCCATTTGGTGAAAGCCCCCACCCAGGCGGCATTTGCCGACAAGATCAAACCCCTCCTTACCGAAGAAGAATTGGGCTTTTTCCGCCGGGGCAAGAATGCCCATACCCACGCCGCTCCCAAATCCGCCAGCCGCATTGAGTATGCCAAGGCCACCGGCCTGGAGGCGCTGTTTGGCGCACTGTACCTGCTGGGCCGTACGGAGCGGCTGAACGAACTGTTTGCGATTATGATGAAAGAGGACGCATAAATGGCCTTTGATGCTTTTTTTCTGTCAGCGGTGCTGACGGAGATCCGGGAGAAAACTCCCGGTGGCCGGGTGGAGAAGGTCCACCAGCCCAGCCGGGACACAGTGATTCTCCATCTGAAATCCCCGGAGGGACGCTATAAGCTCCTGTTCGGTATGAACCCCACAGCCCCCCGGCTGCATTTGACGGAGGGCAGCCCGGAGAATCCCCCGGAGCCGCCCATGTTCTGTATGCTTTTGCGCAAGCACCTGTCCGGTGCCCGCCTGGCAGAGATCCGGCAGATCCCCATGGAGCGGTGGGCGGAATTTACCTTTGACTGCATTGACGAAATGGGCGATCCGGTGCAAAAGAAATTGGTTGCCGAGCTGATGGGCAGGACCTGCAATCTGTACCTGCTGGGCGCTGACGGACGGATCATCGACTGCCTGCGCCGGGTGGGCCTGGACGAAGCGGCCCGGCCTGCTCTGCCGGGTATGTACTACCAAAACCCCAATCCCATCGAAAAGGAAAACCCCGCAACCTGCAAGGATTTCGCTGAAATCTTGCTGAGACCCGGCGCGGATCTGCTCTGCGACCGGTTGATGGACAATTTCGGCGGCCTTTCCCCCTTGGTGTGCCGGGAGGCAGCCTTGTTTGCTGCCGGCGAGACCGATGCCCGGATAGAGGAATTGGATATTCCCGCTGTGGCGGAGAAAGTGGAACTGTTCTTCCACGAGCATTTGCACCACCCTGCGCCCTATCTCTATACCACAGCCGACGGAAGCCCCAAGCAGTTTGCGTTCTGCCCCATTCGCCAGTACGGCGGCTGCGTGGAAAAAGAATCCTTCGGCAGCCTGCTGGACGGGTTTTATACCCTTAGAGACCGGAAGGACGCCATGCGGCAGAAGAGCCAGGGTCTGCGGAAGACCGTGCAGAATCTCTGCCAGCGGCTGACCAAGAAAATGGCCATCCAGGAAAAAGAGCGCGCGGAAAGCCTGGAACGGGAACGGCTGCGCCAGTTGGGGGATATCCTCACCGCCAACTTGCACCTTATCAAAAAAGGTCAGACCACTGTGACCGTCCAGGACTTTTACGATGAGAATATGGCGGAAATACAGGTTGCTTTGTCGCCTTTGCTGTCACCCCAGCAGAATGCGGCCAAGTACTATAAGGACTATGCCCGTATGAAGACCGCCGAAAAGGAATTGACCCGGCAGCTGGAACTGGGCGCCCAGGAGCTTGCCTATTTGGAAAGTGTCTTAGACGAGCTGAACCGGGCACAGACCGAGGCGGAATTGGAAGAGATCCGCCGGGACTTGCAGGAGGGCGGCTATGTGAAGCAGGACGCCGGCAAGCGGAAAATGAAAACCGGCAAGCTGCCCCCTATGCGCTTTGAATCCACTGACGGCTATCCTATTTATGTGGGCCGGAACAACGCCCAAAATGATGAACTGACCTTTAAGGCGGCCCGGAAGGATGATATTTGGCTGCACGCATCCAAGGTCCACGGCAGCCATGTGATCATCTCCTGCGGTGGCACAACGCCCCCGGACGATACTATCACCCAGGCGGCTCAGCTTGCGGCCCATTACGCGGAAACCGCCGGCGGACAGAATGTGCCGGTGGATGTGGTAACTGTGAAGATGGTGAAGAAGACCCCGGACAGAAAACCCGGTATGGTAATCTATCACTCCCATAGAACAGTCATCGTCAACCCCTACCCGGATATTGTGGTAGACCCATTGAATGCAGAAAAGAAATAAAAGGAACGGCTTTGCCGTTCCTTTTTTATTTGCTTCCGTGGGCTAAAGATAAAATGCCTTTTGCCAGCACCTCTGCGGCTTTGAGAGCCTGGGCGTGGGTATTCCCCGATGCCCCCACCTCAATGAGCAGCGACCCCACGGAAAGGTCCTGGTTGAATCGCTGGGTTCGTAAATTCAGGTTTCGGCAAATGCCCGGGCAAAAGGATTCCAATTGTGTCTGCAATTTTAGCGCTAGGGAGAGATTCTCCTGCCATTGGGGATGGGTGAGTCCGCCGTAGTCCGTGCCCACCACGAACATCAGCGGCGCAAGGGTTTCCCCTTGGGAAAATACCGTGTGGGCAACTTGGTTGCCGGCGGCATCCTCGTAAGAATCCCGGTGCAGGTCTAACACCAAACGGATGGAGGGGTAGCGTTTCAAATACTCCTGTACACTTCTGCGGCTGTTGGTGTAAGAAAGGTCGTAGGAGGGATTGTCGTGAACGGCAGTATCGTGAATCACCGAAATGCCGCCTTTTTCCAGCAGATCTGCCAGATAGCTGCCGATGGAGAGCATATTGTGGTTTGCGTCCAGGGTGTGATAGGGGGAGGTTTCCACATAGTCGCCGCTATTGTAGCTTTCCGTAGTGTGTGAGTGGATGATCAGCACCGTAGGCTCGTTCCCGCTTAAGTCCCAGGAAAGGGGCTTTGTCAGCAGTGCAGGCAGGTCTGCCTGATAGGAAAATCCGCTGCTCACGGTGATGGCAGCGGCATCGTCGGGGGAGAAGGTGGGAACTGAAACAGATGCCGGCTGGGATGGCACGGGCGTTGTTTGGGGAGCGGTGGGGGTTGTGTCTTTGGTCGGCTCGGTGGATTCTATGTTTACCGGCTTGCTGAGCCGCCCGGTTTGCAAAAAGAACATCCAGGAGGCCGCTTGGGGGGATAGGACAAAGTCCAGGCCGGCGTTGCCCAGCAGTCGCAGGATCAGCGCCACCACGATCACCACCGTGCTGAAACGCAATACCTTTTGTTCCATAAAGACCTCCTTTGGTGAAGCTGTCAAAAATGCGTTTTTGTAGGGGAGGCATAGTAAGCCTCCCGCTTTTTCGGAAGGGGAGTCTCTCATATTGGTTTCGGGAGGGATGGTATCCCTCCCCTACGAAAATATATTCCCCAAAGGGAAAAGAAAAGAGAGTGTTTTTTAACACTCTCTTTCTGTCTATTCAGGTTTTTTCCATTTGGGCCTGTCCTTGAGTTTCTCCCTTAAGTCCCGGAAGAATGCCTGCAAAAGGGCTTGGGATTCCGTTTCCAGCAGACCGTATTCTGCCACCGGGCGGTGGTTAAATTCCATATGGAACAGGTCGCAAACAGACCCGCAAGCGCCGCATTTTTCATCCTTGGCGGCAATGACCACCCGGGGGATCCGGGCGTTAATAATAGCGCCGGCGCACATAGGACAGGGCTCTAAGGTTACGAACATTTCGCATTCCCACAGCCGCCAGCCCCCTAAATTCTTGCAGGCATCGGCAATGGCTTCAATTTCAGCGTGGCCCAAAGCGGTTTTGGCGGTTTCCCGGCGGTTGCGACCACGGCCCACGATCTCGCCCCGCCGCACGATGACGCAGCCCACCGGCACTTCGCCCTCTGCGGCAGCTTCCTTTGCCAAGGCAAGGGCCTCCTGCATAAAAATCTCGTCCATGGCGCACCTCCTTTTTGTATTATAATACGCAAAAGAGGTTGTCCCGTCAAGTATACCGCAGGTATTTTGCGAAACAAAGAAAATATTGTACTCCCCAAAAATCTATGTTATAATGTTCCAAAGCCTTCCCCTTGAGGGGAAGGTGGCAGCCCGTAGGGCTGACGGATGAGGTGTTAAATTTTGTCCACCTCATCAGTCACCTGTGGTGACAGCTTCTCCTCGAGGAGAAGCCTTTCTCTGGAGGAGAATGCTATGAAGACTTTACTGCATATCTGCTGCGCCCCTTGCGCCAACCAGTGCGTAACGAGCCTGCGGGAAGAGAATATCGAAGTTACCGGATTTTGGTACAACCCCAACATCCACCCCTTTACCGAGTACCGCAGCCGCCGCAACTGTCTGCGGGAGTACGCAAAGGATGTGGAGCTGCCCCTCATTGAGCAGGATCAGTACGCCTTGCGGCCCTTTGTCCGGGAAGTGGCGGAGGATATCGCCCATCGGTGCGTGAAATGCTATGAAATGCGCCTGTTCCAAACAGCCAAGACCGCCAAAGAGCAAGGCTTTGACAGCTTTACATCTTCTTTGTTTATCAGCCCCTATCAGAACCACGAGCTGATGAAAGCTGTGGCAGAGCGGGCAGCGGAAACATACGGCGTAGAGTTCCTCTACCGGGACTTTAGACCTCTTTTCAAGGCCGGACAGGAACACGCCCGGGAGCACTGTTTTTATATGCAAAAGTATTGCGGCTGCGTTTTCTCCGAAGAGGAACGCTACCTGAAAGCGAATAAAATCATTCCGTAAATAAGCCTTCCCCTTGAGGGGGAGGTGGCAGCCCGTAGGGCTGCCGGATGAGGTGTGAAATTTTGTCCACCTCATCAGTCACCTACGGTGACAGCTTCTCCTCAAGGAGAAGCCTTTGAGAGGAGTTATGAAGCAAATGCAACTGATCGTACCTTGCCTGTTTGGCCTGGAGGGACTTGCCGGCGACGAACTGAGAAGACTAAATATGGAAAATGTCCGGGTGGAAGACCGCCGTGTTCTGTTCACCGGTGATGAGAATGCCTTGGCAAAGGCCAATATCTGCCTGCGTACCGGCGAACGGGTGATGGTGGTGCTGGCTCAGTTCCAGGCGAAAACCTTTGAAGAGCTGTTTCAGGGCGTCTTGGCTGCCAATTTGGAGGACTATATCCCCGCTGACGGCCAGTTTCCGGTAAAGGGTCACTGCCTGAACAGCCAGCTGATGAGCGTGTCCGATTGCCAGGCTATTATCAAGAAAGCCGCTTCCCGCCGCTTGGGTGAGAAGTACGGCGTAAGCTGGCTGCCGGAGACCGGTGTGAAGTTCCAGCTGCATTTTACCATCTTAAATGACCAGGTTACCCTGTCTCTGGACACCTCCGGACAGGGTTTGCACAAGCGCGGTTACCGGGCCGTGGGCAACGATGCCCCCTTGCACGAAACTTTAGCTGCCGGTATGGTGCAGCTGACCAAATACCGTGGCCGGGAGTTCTTCTGGGATCCCTTCTGCGGTTCCGGCACCATTGCCATTGAGGCAGCCCTCATTGCCAAGAACCGGGCGCCGGGCCTAAACCGCAGCTTTGCGGCGGAAAACTACCCTTGGATGTCGAAAGAAGCTTGGGAATTGGCAAAGACCGAAGCAAAGGATAAGGAATTTAACGGCGATTATCGCATTATGGGCTCTGACAATGACCCGGCTTGCGTATCGCTATCCTTTGCCAATGCCCGGAAAGCCGGTGTTGCCGACTGCGTAACCTTCAAAGACGGCGATGCCACCAAGATGAGTTTGCCGGCAGAGAGCGGTATCATCGTCAGCAACCCACCCTACGGCGAGCGTATGATGGAGCAAAATTCCGCCCGGGGGCTTTACAGCGCCTTGGGCCGCCATCTGAAATTTGCCAACGATTGGAAGAAGTTTATCATCACCTCCGAGCCGGAATTTGAGCATTATTTCGGTAGGCGTGCGGATAAAAAACGGAAATTCTACAACGGCAAGATCAAATGTGACCTCTATATGTTCACTGACAACACACGGAGAAAGAAATGAAACATTTATTTATCATCAATCCCGCAGCCGGCAGCAGGGACAGGACTGCCGTTTACAGCGAGCAGATCCATAAGCTGTGCAAAGGCTTGGACTATGCCATTGAGGTGTCCGGTGCTCCCGGCCAGTGCCGGGAGATCGCAAGAAAAGCAGCCCAGTCCGGTGAGGAGATCCGCATCTACTCCTGCGGCGGCGACGGCACCATGAACGAGATCGTGTCCGGTGTGGCGGGCTACCCCAATGTGGCAGTGACCATGTACTCCGGCGGCAGCGGCAACGATTTTGCCCGGGTGTTTGACGACCCGGATGCGTTCCGGGATCTGGAGCGGCTTTTGGATGCGGAGGAAGTGACCTTCGATCTGATCCGCTGCAACGATGATTACAGTTTGAACATCTGCTCCGTGGGCTTTGATGCCCGGATCGGCACGGATGTTGCCAATTATAAACGCCTGCCCTTGCTCAGCGGTTTCCGGGCCTATGCGGCATCTGCGGTGGTGAATACCATTCGGGGTGTGAAGGAGCATTATGTGGTGGAGATCGACGGGGAGCGGATCGACGATGAGTTTACCCTCATCTGCGCCTGCAACGGCAGATATTATGGCGGCGGCTTTAATCCCGTTCCCGAGGCAGATCCGGCAGACGGCAAGCTGGAGGTGCTGCTGGTAAAGGGTGTTTCCCGGCTGCAGGTGGCAAAGGTCATCGGTGTTTATAAAAATGGTAAATATGCCACCCTGCCGCAGCTGGTGCGCCGGGTTACCACCGATCGTGTGAAGATCTATTGCGATAAGCCCTCACCGCTGAATTTGGACGGTGAGCTGCGTGTGTCCGATGTAGCGGATATTCGCCTGGCAGAGGAAAAGATCCGTTTTTTCTACCCCAAGGGCCTTGTTTGGCAGCACGAAAAAGAGCTCGCATTGGTATAAAATGTAAAGAACGGCCTAAGGGCCGTTCTTTTTGCGCTATTTTGTAAAATTTTAACAAACATAAAGTTGTGTACTTGTGCAAGTACACAAATACAAAGAAACACTTTGTGAAATCCTTGACAATTCCGGGTCTGCATACTAATATGGGGATGTAGTAAGTACACGAACGAGTACAAAAATGGAGGGATTTATGGGAATTTTGTACTTAAGACCGTCCGGGCGGCGGCCCATTCGGACAGGCCCCCCGCTGTTTCCGGGGGATATGCAGAGCGTCCTTCCCTGTGCATGGTGCCGGGAATGTGGCAAGGAAGTGTTTTTGTGGGGCGAGGAGCTTTGCCCCGGCTGTAAAGGAGGAACAAAATGAACGGAAGAAATTTTGGAAGTCCCTGTGAGGGCTGTATGCGGGTGGCTTGCCCGGAGAAATGCGAAAACAAGCTGTGCAAGGATTGGAAGGCCTGGTTTTTGGGCCGTTGGGCGGGCATTCACGCCTATGGCCAGCGTTACGGAAAGTGAGGGATCACTATGCAATGGAAAGAAGAAGCTATGGAAAAGCTGAAGCGCTACAGCGCTATGCGACTTGCGGAAAAGAATATCCCGGAGCAGATCTGTATGTTGGAGGCCAGTGCAGCCTCCCTGCGCAGTTCTGCCGCTCCCAAGATGGGAGGTCACAGCGGAGTCCGTGGTCGGGAGGATGCCCTTATCAACAATCTGGCGGAGCGCCAGGAGCTGGAGTGGAGCTTGGCCCGGGTGAAGCAGTGGCTGGCGGTAACGAACCGGGGCTTAAATGCGCTGACCAACGAGGAATTGGTGATCCTGCAGAGAATGTACCTGTGCCCGGAGCGGGGTGCTGTGGACCGGCTTTGCGGGGAATTGGGTGTGGAGCAGGCCACGGTCTACCGGAAACGGGACAAGGCTTTGCAACATTTCACAACGGCTATGTACGGTTTCCTAGAAACATAAATGAGGAGGGGATTTGCCCTTCCTCATTAAAATTTTGCCCAAAAAACCCTTGACAAATTTTTCCGGTTGGTGTATGATATGGAAGGTTAGCAGAGGCTAACTGAAAATTTAGGACATAAGTTAGCCTGTGCTAACAGTATTTTGGAATAGGGTGATCACTATGAACTTGACCGCTGCCGAGCTTGGCAAAGAATATATTGTCCGGGCCATCGAGACCGATGACGAGGAGCTGAATGCATTTCTGTTCTCTTTGGGCTGCTACAGCGGCGAGCCCATTACGGTGATCTCCCGCAGACGGGGCGGTTGTACCGTTTCCATCAAAGACGGCAGATACAATATCGATAATCAGCTGGCTGCAGCTATCCTCATCTGAGGAGGAAAGGACAGTCCGCTGATTGTCTTTTGACTATGAGTTAGCTGCCGCTAACTAAATTGTAATTTCACAGCATAAGCTGTTTAGAAGGATAAACGAGGAGGAATCAACATGAGAATTGCTTTTGCAGGCAATCCCAATTCCGGCAAGACTACCATGTACAATGCGCTTACCGGCCGCAACGAAAAGGTTGGCAACTGGGCCGGCGTCACCGTTGACAAGAAAGAAGCCCCCATTAAGAAGGCCTATGCCGGTGACAAGGAATTGATCGCCGTAGACCTGCCCGGCGCCTATTCTATGTCGCCCTTTACATCGGAGGAGAGCGTTACCAGTACTTATGTAAAAAATGAGCAGCCCGATGCCATTATCAACATTGTGGATGCCACCAACTTGAGCCGCAGCCTGTTCTTTACCACCCAGCTGCTGGAGCTGGGCATTCCCGTGGTGGTTGCGCTGAACAAGACGGACATCAACAAGAAAAAGAAAACTACCATTGATGCCATTGCCCTGTCTTTGAAGTTAGGCTGCCCTGTGGTGGAGACGATTTCCACCGACAATTCCCACGAGGACATGATTGAGCTGGTACAAGCGGCGGTGAAAGTCAGCGGAAAGGGTCAAAAAGCACCCTATGACCAGGGCGCGGTGGATCTGACCAGCAAAAAAGCTGTGGAGGAGGCAGACCGGAAGCGGTATGCTTTTGTAAACGGCATTGTTAAGGACGTGGAAAAGCGGAAGGTCTTGACCAAGGATAAGAATTTCCAGGATAAGATCGACGCTGTGCTGACTCACCCTGTTGTTGGTTTGCCTATCTTTGCGGTGGTGATGTTTCTGGTGTTCCAGATCTCTCAGGCCTGGCTTGGTGTGTGGATCGCCGAGGGCTATGAGTTTGCAAACGGCACGGCGATTCCCGGCCTTGTGACCCTCATTGATATGTTCAAGGAATGGGTGGCAGGTCTGCTTGCCGGTGGCAACGACTTCCTGGTTGCCCTGCTCACCGAGGGTATCATCGGCGGCGTTTCCGCGGTTGTTGGCTTCCTGCCCCTGGTTATGGTGATGTACTTCCTCATCGCTTTGCTGGAAGACTGCGGCTATATGGCCCGGGCCACCGTGGTGCTGGATCCCATCTTTAAGAAGGTGGGTCTGTCCGGTAAATCCGTGATCCCCTTCGTGATCGGCACGGGCTGTGCCATTCCCGGCGTTATGGCTGCCCGCACCATTCGCAACGAGCGGGAGCGCCGGGCTACCGCTATGCTTGCCCCCTTTATGCCCTGTGGCGCAAAGCTGCCGGTCATTGGCCTGTTTGCCGGCGCATTCTTCAACAAGGCAAGCTGGGTAGGTACGATGATGTACTTTGTCGGTATCTTCATTATTTTGGTGGGCGCGCTGCTGGTGAATAAAATCACCGGACATAAGAACCGCAAGTCCTTCTTCATTATGGAGCTGCCCGAGTATAAGCTGCCCTCTCTGAAGCGAGCCTGCATCTCCATGTGCAGCCGTGGCTGGGCTTATATTGTTAAGGCCGGCACGATTATTCTGGTATGTAATGCCGTTGTTTATATTATGCAGTCCTTTAACTGGAGTCTGCAGTTGGTGGAGGAGGGTATGGAGCAAACCTCCATCCTTGCGACCATTGCAAATCCCATTGCTGTCTGCCTGGTGCCTGTGGTGGGTATTGCTGCCTGGCAGCTGGCTGCCGGCGCTGTCACCGGTTTTATTGCCAAGGAAAACGTGGTTGGCACCCTGGCCGTGTGCTATGGCTTTGCCATCAATGATGACCTGGAAATGGTAGGTTCCGGCAATGAGGTTGCTGCCGCAATGGTGGGTATGACCAAGGTTGCTGCTTTGGCTTACCTGATGTTCAACCTGTTTACGCCTCCCTGCTTTGCAGCTTTGGGCGCGATGAACTCCGAAATTAATGACCGGAAATGGTTCTGGGGCGGTGTTGGCCTGCAGCTTGGCACCGGCTACACCGTGGGCTATTTGGTTTATACCGTTGGCACGCTGATCGTAGATCCTGCTGCACTGAGTGTTGGCGCTGCTATCGGCGGCGGTCTGTTCGTGCTGGCCTTTGCAGGCGTGCTGACTTATCTTTGCATCAAGGCGGATAAAGAAGTAAAAACGGCTGTGCGTGTGGGGTAATCGCCTATGAAACCTGTTGATATTCTCATTATTGCTGTAATCGTGGTGATCCTTGGCAGTGCGATTTTGTTCCTGCGTCGTGCAAAGAAAAAAGGTATTAAATGCGTGGGCTGCCCCGACAGCTCCACTTGCAGCGGCAACTGTGGCAACTGCTCCGGCAGCTGCGGCAACTGCACCGGAAAATAAAACACACCCCCATCGGTTACCGATGGGGGTTAAGCCTTCCCCCAGGGGAAGCCTTTAAAAAGGACAGCCGGGGTGTCCCCGGCTGTCCTTTTTATTGCAGTTTTTACTTCTCGTTCTTGTAGATTTCCTTGAAGTACTTGTAGGTGTCAACCTTCAGCTCGCCGCAGGCAGCCTCGTCACAGGCGACGATGCCGTCCTTATGCAGCTGCAGAGCGCTGATGGTCCAGGCGTGATCCACGCCGCCCTCAACACAGTGGCGCAGAGCGCGGGCCTTGTTGTGACCGGAGATCAGCAGCAACACCTGCTTGGAGTCGCACACAGTACCAACACCCACGGACAGAGCGGTCTTGGGGACCTTGTTGGGGTCATTGTCGAAGAAACGGGAGTTGACGATCAAGGTGTCCTCAGTCAGAGCCCGAACGCCGGTACGGGAGGTCAGGCTGGTGAAAGGCTCGTTGAAAGCAATGTGGCCGTCCACACCGCTGCCGCCCAGGAACAGGTCAATACCGCCGTAGGAAGCGATCTTGTCTTCGTAGCGCTGGCACTCAGCCTCTAAGTCCTCAGCCATACCGTTGAGGATGTTCACATTCTCAGCGGGGATGTCGATGTGGTTGAACAGATTGTCGTGCATAAAGTACCAGTAGCTCTGGTCGTGCTCACGGGGCAGACCAACATACTCGTCCATATTGAAGGTGACCACATTCTTAAAGGTAATCTTGCCGGCCTTGTTCATCTCTACCAGACGGCGATACACGCCCAGGGGAGAGGAACCGGTGGGCAGACCCAGCACGAAGGGCCGGTCTTCCTTATGGTTGTTGATAGCATCGGCAATGTGTTGGGCAGCCCAGGCGCACATGCCTTCGTAATCGTCTTTGATAATCAGTTTCATTTAGCTTCACGCTCCTAAATTGAATGTGCAGAAAATTTCTGCAAGGAAATTATACTGCTATTTATTTCATTTGTAAATAAAAATTTTTTCTGTTAAGTTTTTTTCTGTTAAGTTTTTTCGTGTTTGGGGTATTGCGAAACAATTGTCCCATAGTTATAATGAAGCAAAAGGAGGCGATTTTATGCACATCAAAGAAAAACTGCAGACCTTTTGCCAAACGCTTTTGGAGCACTCTGTCCAAACCATTTCGCCCATTGACGGCATCGAAATGGTGGCCTGTGACTATAAGCAGAGCAACACACCGCCGGAAAACGGCTGGCAGCCTTGTCGGTTTTTGTCCGGGGCAGATAAGCACTTTTGGCTTCGTTTTTCACTGAATACGCCTCAGCCCCGGGAGGGTGCGGAGTATCTTCTGCAATGCCGCACCGGCCCGAAAGGGTGGAATCCCGAAAATTCCCAGGGCCTTTTGTACTTAAACGGTGAAATGGTGCAGGGCCTTGATCTGAACCATATTGAGGCATTTTTAGAGCCGGAAACCCAGTATAGTGCCTATGTATATCTGTACACCGGCGGGGAAAAATATCCCTTCCCATTTGAGGCGCGCCTGATGTGCCGGTATACCGATGTGGACGGCCTGTACTACGATATTGTGACCCCGTTGGAGGCGCTGGAGTGTCTTAACGAGAATTCCTGTGAATACCGGGAGATTCTCACCGCGCTGGAACAGGCGGTGAACTTAGTGGACACCCGGCAGGTCTACAGCGAGGCGTATTTTGCCTCTGTACGGGCTGCCCGGGAATTCCTGGAAGAGGAATTTTATGCAAAGAAATGCACTACCCAGGGCAAGCCTGTGGTGCACTGTGTGGGACACACCCATATCGATGTGGAGTGGCTGTGGGCACGCAGACAAACCCGGGAGAAGATCCAGCGCTCTTTTGCAACCGCCAACGCGCTGATGGAGAAGTACCCGGAATATCTGTTTACCCTCTCCCAGCCGCAGCTGTATCAATATCTGAAGGAAGAGGCTCCCGAAAAATATGCCCAGCTGAAAAGCTGGGTCGCGCAAGGACGATGGGAACCCGAGGGAAGCATGTGGGTGGAGTGCGACTGCAATCTGGTCAGCGGCGAAAGCTTTGTGCGACAGCTGCTGCTGGGCAAGAAATTCTTCCGGGAGGAATTTGGCGCAGAAACCCGTACCCTGTACCTGCCGGATGTGTTTGGCTACAGTGCCGCTCTGCCCCAGATCCTGAAAAAGAGCGGCATTGAATATTTTGTCACCTCAAAGATCAGCTGGAATGACACCAACACCTTGCCGGTGGATGCTTTCCTGTGGGAGGGTATCGACGGAACGGAGCTGTTCACCACCTTTATTACATCTCAGCGAGGCCATAAAAACCATGAGTACAGCTGTTACGTCACCTATAACGGAAGGCTCAATGCCAGCTTTGCCATAGGCACTTGGGATCGGTTTCAGCAAAAGCAGTACTGTAGCCGCGCCCTTATGACCTATGGCTTCGGAGACGGTGGCGGCGGACCTGTCCGGGAGGATCTGGAGAAGCAGCGCCGCCTCTGCCGGGGAATCCCCGGTGTGCCCGTGACCCAAATAAGCTTTTTGAATACCTACCTGGACAAAACAAAGTCTGAATTTGACGAAAACTGCCGCGTCCTGGGCCGCATTCCCAAATGGACAGGAGATTTGTACCTGGAATTCCACCGGGGCACCTACACCTCTATGGCCAAAAACAAACGCAGTAACCGCAAGAGCGAATTTGCTCTGCAGCGCTGCGAGGCCCTGTCCTTTACAGACCTGTTGTTGGGCGGCAGCTACGACCAGCCGGGCCTTAACGACACCTGGCACACGGTACTGCATAACCAGTTCCACGATATTCTGCCGGGAAGCTCCATTTTGGAGGTCTACCAAGGCACGGATGCGGATTATGCCCAGGTGGCAGAATACTGCAGCGCGCTGGAGCAGGAAAAGCTCTCTGCTATCGCTGAGCGCCTGAACACCCAGGGTGGCTGTTTGGTATATAACCCCCTGGGCTTTGCCCGGGGTGGCTGCATCACCGTGGATGGAAAGACCCTGGAGTTGACCGAGTCCGTTCCTGCCTACGGCTGGAAGGTTATCCAGCCTGCTGAGGCAGCCTGCGGCGTTTCTGTCAGCGGACGGATCGCAGAAAATCGCCACTACCGTATGGAACTGGATAGCGCCGGCCGCATTGTGTCACTGCTGGACAAAGCAGCTGACCGGGAGGTATTTGCCCAGCCCGGCAATGCCTTTACCGCTTATGAGGATCTACCCTACCAGTTTGATAACTGGGAGCTTTCCGACTACTATCGCGCTAAGTCCTATGCCTTGGATGCGGATGCTCTCATCATCCCTGTTTATGATGGCAGCCGGGCAGGTTTCCGGGTGGAAAAGCAGTATATGGATTGCGCCATTATCCAGCATATCTGGCTGTACACCGACGATCGTCGCATAGATTTTGACAATCAGATACGCTGGAATCGTCAGCATCAGGTGCTGAAGGTGGCCTTCCCGCTGGATCTGCACGCTACGGAAGCTACCTACGAGATCCAGTATGGACATATTCGCCGTTCCACCCACCAGAACACCAGCTGGGATGCCGCCCGCTTTGAGGTTTGTGCCCATAAATGGGCGGATATCTCCGAAAACGGCTACGGTGTCGCGCTGCTTAACGATTGCAAGTACGGCCACAGCGCCCAGGGTAGCACTCTGGAGCTGACGGTTTTGAAAGCGGGCACATATCCCAACCCGGAAGCGGACCTGGGTGAGCATACATTTTCCTATAGCCTGCTGCCCCACACAGGCAGTCTGTACCAAGCCGATGTGATCGGCCAGGCATACAGCTTTAATCAGCCCTTGTTGTGTAAGCCCGTTGAAGATAGCAGCGGCGATTTGGCCGAAACCTTCAGCCTGGCATCCTGCGACCGGAAGAATATCATCATCGATACGGTGAAAAAAGCTGAGGCAGACGACGGCATGATCCTGCGCCTGTATGACAGCTTCGATATGCGTTGCACTGCCAATGTAACTGTGGCAGACGGCTTTACCAAGGCTTTCCTTTGCGATATGATGGAAAGCCCCTTGGAGCAGCTGCCCTTTGACGGCCATACAGTCACCGTGCCGGTCAAGAACTTTGAGATCATTACGCTGAAATTTGTTCGCTGAGGTGTTTATATGAAAATCGTAACTTACAACCTGCGATACAATTACCAAAATGACGGTGTCAATTCCTTTCTTCACCGGGCGGGATTGATTCTGGACACCATCGCGGAGGAAAACCCGGATATCCTTTGTTTGCAGGAGGCCACAGATAAAAATGTCGCTTTTCTGCGCAAGCATCTTTCCCCTGATTATACTGTGCTGCTGACCCAGCGGGAAGCCGGTCTGACCGGGGAAGGTTTGGCGGTTGCTTACCGCCGGGATAAATTCTCTTTGTATGGCTTGGAGGTGCTTTGGCTGTCCCCCACGCCTTATGTTCCTGCTACGAGATTCCCCGGACAAAGCCGCCATGCCCGCATTTGCCAAAAACTGCTGTTCAAAAATGAAGAAACAGGAAATGTCTTTAAGCTCTATAACCTCCATTTGGACGAATGCAGCGAAGATGTGCGGGCGCAACAGATAGAGTTGGCGCTGGGATGGTATGCTGCTGAGACAGTGCCGACGATCCTGCTGGGCGATTTCAATTCTGTGCCCACCCAAAAAGTGTGCGCCCTCTGTCAAAACCAGGGTCTTACAGATTTGACAGAAGACATCCCTGTAACCTTCCACCGGTTCGGAACAAAAAACCCCGGTAGCAAGATAGACTACATCTTTACCGATCCTGCTACCGCGGCCCATTCCCGGGGCGTGCGCATTTGGGATCAGTGTGTCAACGGGATCTATTTGTCGGATCACTATCCCATCGAATGGACCTGCGATCTGTGATCATAGGTTGTTCTGTTAAGCCCTTTGTCAATCAATGGCCGGTACTCTTGTGTAAAGGGTGCCGGCTCTTCTTTTGGCTGTTTTCCAATTTTTGCGTCATTTTCCGAAAAGAAACAATCATATTTTCTTCATATCCGGCAAAGCTATGGTTGCGGAAAGAGAAAACGCTTTCTTGGAAGTGTTTGATCTTTCCAAGAAAGCAATGGTTTGAAAAAACCATAAAAAAGGAGAGAGTACAATGAGCAACAAGAACAACAACCAGATCAATATTCCTCAGGCACGGGAAGCTATGGATCGTTTCAAGATGCAGGCTGCCCAGGAAGTTGGCGTGAACCTGACCAACGGTTACAACGGTCACCTGACCTCCCGTGAGGCCGGTTCTGTCGGCGGCCAGATGGTCAAGAACAACTGTCCCACACAAACTATGAAATTTGACCGCCATAACCGTATTGCTCTGGGCCATATCCAGACCGTGCAATACATAGCAGCGATAGTAATATAATGATCAAATATCTTAATAACACGGAAGCAAATGAGACGTGCTTCCGTGTTGTCTTTTATAAGCATATTTAAAGAATGCCAACTATTTCTTTATAAGGATATTTCGCAACCTCAGCAAACGATAGCCCTCAACCGTCGTAGTCCAACTGGGGTATCTTGAAAACTATGTATCTAAAACACGCATCCAGTATTTAAATAAATCAATAATTACTACAACCTTTTACACACCCAACCAATTTTATACAAATTCTCTCAAAGATATAAAGAGCTGTCACCATTAACTTATTTAAATACATAAACAGTTATCATAATCCCTACAGCTTTTGTGCAAGCGCAAGGCAATTGATTGAGTTTGTTTTTGCAAGATCGCGCAAGATTTCGTCTTGGGTCACAATCGTTCTGTTGTTTTGATTGACACCACTAGTTGCAAATATTTATAATCAATTCTGTTTGATAATTGTTGTGAGTCAATTACCAAAATAGCATCAATAGGTTCTTTGGCAAGATCAAATTGCAATTGAACTATCCCTAATCTTGAATCGTTGTCCGAACACCCTTTTGCATCTTCATAATATTTTATAACCTGCATTCTATGTGCATGTGCGTATGCCAACAAACGAAAAAAGCATGCGTCAAGATAGTTTCTCTGTTCCCCCGGATATATATCAGAATCCGCAGAGCAATATATCGCCACTTTCTTTTTTATCACTAAAATCACCTCAATATAATTATGAGGGCATTGTTGAATAAATCGTGTCATTTTTTGAACAATCGCAAAAACTTCCTTATTCCTAAGCAAACAGCAAGCCAAACACCTAGATAACAAAAAACAATTAGACGAAAGGAAACGAAATTATGGATTGGAAAGCTCTCGAGCAAAAAGTGCGTGCGATTGCTAGTCTACGTTGGAATTGTAATGCCTCTGCGGAAACAATCGCAGGAATTAAATGTGACTGCGTCTTAAAACCAGAAGATGATCGTTGGGTAATTGTTGAAGTCACAAAAGAGAATAACCTTGATAAGGTTCGTTCCGATATCATAAAACTACGCACAGTACGAGGAGCTGTTATTTCCCAAGAGATATATTGCAAATGCTATTTTGTAATGGAACAAAAACCTACCGATATGATGAGGCAATCGGGAGCGGAACAAAGAGTAACAGTAATGTCTCTTGAAGAATTCCAAAATGAATATTTTGACTACGGAAGTTATATCTATACTCGATCCCAAAGACAATTTGGAAGCCTAATTAACTTTGAAACCGGCGAACCAGAAAACAATGTGTACATTGATGTTAGGTATATTCACAGCAAAACGGGCCGGGAGCAATCCATAACAGATATTATAAACATGCTTAAAAAAGGAAAAAAAGTCGTACTGAAAGGAGATTTTGGCCTAGGAAAGAGTAGATGCGTTAAACAAGTATTTGAGACCCTTTCTTCCGATGCGATTAATAATCCTTATACTATTGCCATTAACCTTCGCGACCATTGGGGTGCCAAACGTGGTATGGAAATACTGACACGGCATTTTCAAGAATTAGGGCTCGATGCCAACAACTTTATTAAGAGTTACGACCGTCCCAATGTGATTTATTTGCTTGATGGGTTTGATGAGATAGGTACGCAATCCTGGAGCAGCGACCTAAAGAAAATGCAACACATTCGAGAAATGTCCGTCTGTGGCCTAAAAGATTTAATTACAAAGGTACAAGGCGGTGTGCTTATTGTGGGGCGAGAATATTATTTTAATTCAGATAATGAATTGCTGAGTTGCTTAGGGCTAAATGAAGATAATACTACTATTTTAGAGTGCCACCATGAGTTTACGGAAACAGAAATCGTAGCTTTTATCAAGCATAATATCGTCTCTGCGCCAGGAATAGACACATTGGAATGTCTTCCTAGTTGGCTACCTAAACGCCCCCTTATCATGCAATTGCTTTTAAAGTACGCAAGTGATATTTTTTCTGTAGAATACGCCCTTGATGACATTTGTGGCTTTTGGTATGCCTTTTTAACCAAGATGTGCGAACGCGAAGCAAAAATAAATCCCACACTGAATCCTGAGATAATTAAAAATGTTCTTATATATTTAGCAAATGAAACAAGAACCTGTCTACAAAACACCGGTCCGATAACACAAAACGACTTGTCGATTGCGTTCACCAGTGCCACAGGCATTAGTCCCAGTGACGAGACATCAATAATGTTGCAGCGATTACCCTCCTTAGGTCGGGTAAGTGCGGATTCTCCAGATCGTCAGTTCTTGGATCCTTTTGTACTTAATGGATTGAGAGCAGAAACCATAATCCAAATGTCTAAATCATGGGATCTAAACTTAATGAGCACTGAGTGGACTAACCCCTTAGACCAAGTTGGATTATGCATTTTAGCAGAATATATAGCTAAAGAGGAACGTCGAGCTGATTCATTCTTCACCCTGGCTAAAAAAGCAGCTATATCAAATAACAAAGTGCTGGCATCTGACATTGTAGCCGCGTTGTGTCTGCAAGATACTTTGCGCCTTGACTTCAAGGGCATAGACATTTCGCAAGGGCATTTCTCTTATCTTTCTTTCGAAGGGAAACATGTTTGCAATCTAACGCTACGTGATACTGTCATTGAAAGACTTGATCTAACAAATGCCAAACTTGATGAGAATGTATCATTGTGTAAATGTTTAATTGGAACAGCATATGGTATTGCTTCTCATAAAAGCCTACCTGACTCATTTCAAGATTGCACAATTGACGATTTTGAAGCGCTGGCAACAACGACCCTAATTAAAAAAGCAAGACTATCTGAACCTCAAAAGCTCTTTGTCCAAATGCTACGGAAAATATTCTACCAACCTGGTGCAGGCAGAAAAGAAGCCGCACTATTACGAGGAATGGGGGCTTCCGCGAATAAGCAGCTTGGTGAACAGCTGTTGCATTATCTTTTAGAAGAAAAACTTGTTACACGACATAAAGGTGACGAAGGCTTCATTTATAAACCTGTGCGAGGCGAAATGGGGCGAATTGATAAAATCCTTACTGATCTCACATTAAGCAGTGATCCATTGTGGATAAAAATCAGTGCTCTATCTTAATTTGCTGCAATAATTCAACAATTCGATGCCTGGAGAACTAAAAAGATCTCCAGGCATCAGCAATCTTCGCATCCCAAACACAAGAACACCAAGACAGCATACAATAAACTTTGATAAGGGCAAAAAACCATTATCTTTTTAGATGCTGTTTTTCAGTATTAAGAATTACTACAAAACAATGTCGCGCTCTTAATTTGTATTTTTATTGGAAAGTGCGCCAACAAAGGGTGTGCATAAACTCTGTGATTTCACCATTGTCCCGGTCTTCGTAGTAGGCCACCAGTAGTCGCTTAAATTCCGGCACATACTCCTGGGGAATCACCAGCAGACCTTGGCCCTTAGTGATCATATAGTGATTGGCAAAAATAACGGCTGCTCGTTTATTGCCGTCATTGAAAATTTGGGTTTTCATACAGTACAGACACAGCTGGATGGCAGTGTCCACTGCGTCGACACTTTCGTGGATGATGGCATCGATTTTTTCCTTGACGATGCTCTCAATAGGCAGCGGCGGGATATAATTTGTACCGCCAATGGTAACCGGCACACCGCGAATCCGTCCGCCCTCAGAATAAAAGCCTTCGTTGACTATCTTGGCAATATGGCAGAGAATATGGTAGTCCGTTCCGTAGCTAAGAACATCTTTGTCCAAGATAAACTCCCAGGCGTGCTTCAGGTTCAAAATCTTTTGCACATCTGTGGGTTTTACACCAGACACAATACCGTTTTCAATAATGTCCTCTGTTTGGGGGAATGTGGTAGCAACGCCCTCCAAAACAGCTTGATCGTAGATGTTGGCCTTCATATTAGCACGGGCGAAGTCCAAATTTAGTATTACCTGAGACGAGAGCTCAGTTTCCTCGTAGCCTAACGCTGCCAATTCCCGCTCTACTTTACGAATATGCTTGCGAAGCTCTCTTGCTTCTTTGGAATTACGAAGTAATAGCTGGTGTAGCTCATCGGAATAGGCATCCACATAGGTAGAAGTCAATCGACTGCCCACTCGCTTGCGCATGTAGAGATACTTTTGTCCGTCCCGGTCCTTAATCTCCGGTGTACCATCATAGGGAATCAAATTCAAACGTGCTTGGTAATCTGCTTTTTGGTGCAGTAATTCTTGAATTTTAGAGTAGGTATTTTCCATAGCAAAACCTCCTTGGGGAACTTTCTTTTTTATACTATAACAAATTGTTCCCCAATTTGCAAGTGGTTTATGCATAAATTGGGAAACAGTTTTCTTTTGTTTCTGAAAACTTTTGGTAATGGTAAATATCCCTTTCCGATAGGTGTCTTGCCTACGGAAAGGGATTTTGTTTGAGTATATTGTTAACCGCCATGTTCCAGTAATGAACCTTACCAATTAGAGGCAAAAGAAAAAATTTATAAATAATTTTGTCGCCTTTTGTCGAACTCAATACATATAACACTGTTGGCAATCGCTGAAAAAGTTTGGGCAGGGGGGATTTGTGCTTTATTTAAAATGCTGTTTTGCGTGCAAGGATTAAGGAGAATAAATAGAAAGAAGGAATAATTATGCCGAAAGTAAGTATTGTTGAAGGTCGAATTTTTCATATTGAAGGATTTCAGGTTCAGATTATGGCATCGGATAAGGATGTGCGAGGCGACAAACAATTGCCTAAGCAATACGATGCAGATCGTGCGCTGAAGAACACTGCAACGGTAAGTTCCTGGAAGCAATTAAGATTTTATAGACAGTTCCCTGGATATGATGTGAATGTTTTGTATGCAGATGGTGCCATTGCTCGTGGCAATACCACATTAGGAAGGGTGCGAGATTCTTATATGGATGACGCAATCTGATTTTTACGATGTTGATCTTATTATTAGAATAACATCAGTAGATAGGATAAGGTTTTCAGCAAATGGCGAGTTGCCTATATTGTTTTTCCTCGTGTTAAAAAATGTACGCTTTTTATTTAATCAATAATTAGGAGGCATTAATATGAGTTGGCATCTTAAGCGTTTTACCCGCGATATGATTGATGAAATTGTAAGAAATCCTGGTAATTATGATACACAGGATATCCGCAGAGCCGCAAAAGAAGCCGAGTATCATTATCTTGATGGTACTTATGGTTGCGACATTGAATGGATGACCTTGGTACAGTTGAAGTTAAACGAGGTTCTCCGAAGCCGTGGAGAGTCTCCTATTTGAATGAAACTAATATTTAGACGCATAAAATCTTAAAACAGTATTTTCTCCCTTTAAATCCTGGACTCGTTCCGGGATTTTCTTATTTACAAGACTTTGCTTCTGTGTTACCCCATTTCCTTAATCTACCATGTTATTAAATCCCAGAAATCAAAGCGCAAAGTACGACTATGGACGATTATGGTAATTAGTGCTGTTGTTCTGTGGTATGTGTACATATGTCTTAGCTTTTAATCCTTAAAAAATAAGCACCCCGGTGGAGGTAAGTCCACCGGGGTGTTGTTGTATGAAATTTAAATTGCTGGGGTGTTAGGTTGCTCGCTTGGAGCTGGTGTAGAAATAGCGGGTGTCGCCGCCGCCGTCCTTGCCGGCCCAGATACAGACATAGGCTTTGTAATATCGGCCTGCCACGCCTTGGTAATCCACATGACCGCTGTGGTAATAGTCGTCATAACCGATCATACTGGGGGTTGTGTCATTGGTGAAGGACTTGACCCAGGTCCAGTTAGTGTTATCCGTGGACTCATAAATTTTTATGGTCAAAGCGCCTAAAGTATCCATATAACCTACACCGTATACGGAATAGTAAACCTGGATCTTACCGCTGCCGGCAGTATAAATATATGCATTATAAGAGTTCAGATAGCTGCTGGCACAGGGCTGTACGGGTTCCACTACCGCTGCTTTAACGCCCATAGGCAGAACTAAAACAACTGTTAACAGCATTGCCACTAAGCGAACAAATTTCATATTCTTTCTTTTATTCATAATGAAGTGCTATCCTTTCACGATCGAATCAATCATTAATTTGATTTCTTCCATAGTGATATTACCGGAAATGCTGCACTCATAGGAACCGCTTATCCAGACGGCGCGAAGCTGGTCTACATTGGAAAATATGTAATACTCATTATCTGCTACCGTGTAAAGCTCCAACAGGTCTTCGTTGATCTCTATTTTTTCTGGGTCGGAACCGATGTAGGATTGCACCGTGATCATCAGCATTCCGTCTGTACCGAGATAAATGGCACCATAGTTTTTCCGCATTGGATTTTCTTCCACAGTGATGTCCATCAAAGTATACCTATCTGGAATCCAGGTAGGTACAAGCTCATTACCTCGGTTGGTTTCAGCTAAAGCTTGCTGCAAGGATTCGTAGCCGTCGATATTATCGGGGCTGGGCTCGGTTGCTTGGGTAGCATCCGGCTGGCTGACAAAAGAAAATGTTTCCTTTGCCCAAGTGGCAACCGCATTCCAGATCTCGTCCCAGGTCAATGCGCTGGCAGTAAGGGGAATGGCTACAATAAATGCAGCCGCTGCCACCGCGGCAATCCACCGTCGCAAACTGGGGCGAACCTTCTTGGATTTACGTTGCGCTGTATGGACTTCTTCTTTGGGAAGATAATGCTTTTCAAATGATTCCCATGCTTGTTGTGCAGTTTTTCCGGGATTCTCACTATTGCGTTTGCGGTGAGCTAACACCCCCATTACATAAAGTAGTAATTCTCCATCCGACTCCTGTCCCTCCGGGGACTGGGAATCAGACCGCAGGATCTCCTCGAGTTCTTCCGTTGTCATCATATCGTACTTGGCAAAATCGGCAGTTCCGCGGTTTTGATTTTCGGACATTCCCTTTTCCTCCTTTACCTATGTATGTGCAATGTCTGCCATGAGGTGACATCAAAGTTTTATTTTTGTTCTCAGCTTTTCTCTTGCCCGCTGCGCCCGTTTCTTGCAAGCGTCTACAGAGATACCCCGGCTCTCGGCCATCTCCAAATGTGATCGGCCTTCGATAACCATTTCCGTCAGCAGTTTAAATTCTTCCGTATCGGCGACATTTTTATAGAGAATATGCAAGTCAAGGTGATCTTCTGAAAAGGAGGCCTCATGCCCACGAGTCTCCATATATTTTTCCAACAGCCGTCTGGCAGATTGTTGACTGTTGCGCATATTGCAAATGGTGTATTTCAAGGTCTGCACAAGCCAACCTTGCGGATTGACACTTTCACATACCTGTTTAGGCCGTTGACAGGCGACGCGGAAGGTTTCCTGCACAGCTTCTTCCGCCAAGGCTTCGTTTCCCAAAGCACTGCGGGCATAGGCCATTAACATATCAAACATTTCATAATAAAGTTCCTCGATGCGGTTGTGTTGCGCTGTATCCATTTCTGCGAACACCTCCTTTTCTTTTTCCATATTTTAACAAAATATGACTAAATTTGCAACTTATTTTTAGGTATTTGCTTGTAAATGTCACTTTCGCAAAGATAAAAACATATATAAATAAATTGGGTGTAGTTAAGGAGAGTGCATTATGGACAAAGTTGAGATTGGTAAAAAGCTTCGGGAAGCACGCTTGAAAAAAGGATATACCCAACAAGCGGTCGTGAAGATGGCCGGTATTGGCAGTATGTATCTTGGAGAAATTGAGCGAGGGTTAAAGATGCCCAGCTTAAGCAGTTTCGTGAAAATTATCGAGGCTCTGGAAGTGTCCGCGGATTATATACTGCGGAACGAACTGAGTGCTGGACAGCCATACATATATGACGAACTTACCCGAAGATTGAAGGACTTGACACCCAAACAACGAAAGGGCGCAGTAGAGATTTTGGACGCATATTTGCGAAATTTGGATTAATTTTTAATTCTTTGTAGCTCCCTGACAAAATTCGACAGCATTTGCAGAAATACTCCTGTAATATAATCATATAGCGTTAAATCAATGCTATATGCTTATGCGAAAGGAAAGAAATAAAAATGTTTAGAAAGAAAGTTATTTGGGAGCAACTAACAGGCGAGCGTATCACAGAGGACATTATCGGGCGGCTAGAAGAAATGTTTGAGGATTTTCCTCAGGTGCGCAATAGATACTTGTCCGCAATGGAAAAGCTTACGAAAACCCAGGGAACGGCTACAGCAACTGAAATGGATGCCATCAACAGCCAGCTGCAATCTTTGGTGCTGTTTTCTGGTATGTTAGGGCTAAAGGCAAATTTGGATCATTTTATTGATCCTGTAGCCCGGAATTTTTTAGATGTGGACACAGAGGTATATCTCCGGGAAGAAACTTCCCACAGACTTCCTGAGTACAAAAACTCAAAACGGTTAAGAGATGAATTCTTTAATAGATTATCCCCAGAGGAGAAAGAAATCTACGATGCTGTAATGGAGTATACCTGCTATTTAGAGACTGTTGCGCCCAAGCTGGCCCATTATTACGGTTACCTACTGGGAAATGAACTGCTGCCACAGGTGTTTCCCGGATATCACCCCGATACCTTGCAAACTGCCCGATATGAGGCAATGCTATCGCAGTATTGGGGAAATGTGAAAACGGATTTACGGAAAGGATGTGATTCCAATGGTTCGATAACTGTTTAAAATAGGCATTGGCATTACGATACATAACCGAATACACTATAAGGAGGACAAAAAATGAAAAAGTATATTGCTATATTGCTCAGTTTTGCCCTACTTTTTACCTGTTTACCGTGTGGAAATGCACTATCATTATCCACAGAAAAGACAGAACTTCTGTCCGAACGGACTGCATACGGCAAAACTTATCGGCTTGATGACGGAACATTCCAATATGTAGGACATACCAAACCTATTCACTATAAGGACAACTCCGGCGCTTATGTAGAGATCAACAATGCAATTACCGATGCTGTAAGACAGGCCGGTTACAAATATACCAACACAGCGAACCAATGGAATGCGCATTTTTCCGAAAAACTGGTTGACAGTAACGCAGTTATGCTGACCTCCGGAAAATACGAAATCTCTTTCTCTCTTATGGAGCAGACTGCTGCTGCCGGTGTGGTAAAAACCACGACGCTGGCCAACACCAAGGACACTTTGTCTGCGTATCACAAGAAATTATCTGCTGATAACCGGGCGGTACTGTACCGGGATGTGGCAGAGGATGTGGATATTGCATATACTGTGCAAGAAGTTGCATTGAAGGAAGATATTATTCTAAAATCCAAGCTGGCTCCCTCGGTGTATAAATTCCGCCTTACTGCCGACGGCTTGACGATAAGAGAAACAGATGGTATAATATCTTTGTATACAGCAATCGGTGAAGAAGTGTTTTCTTTTGCGCCCCTTTATATGGAAGATGCCAACGGAAAGCGGTCCGAAAAAGTGACTTTGACCTATGCCGGCGTCAAGAACGGCTATGAACTGACGGTATCTGCAGATACGGAGTTTTTGAACGCCAAAGATACCGCTTACCCTGTGGTTATCGATCCTTCTGTATACATAGTGTCCGGCACAACTTCCGCAGAGGATACCTATGTGGATCAGCAGTACCCGAATTCCAGCTACGGTCTGTCCGAAAGCTTGTTGACCGGAGGTGCTTCCTCTACTTACGCAAAGCGTACATATTTGCAGTTTTATTATCCCCTGTACATCAGACCGTTTCAAGTTACATCGGTTTACCTTTATATGCCGAAAGAAGATTATCAGACACCGAATATTCGGGCATACGCTGTTACCAGCGGATGGGCTACCGATATGATCTGGAATGGCCAACCAAGCCATAGCAATACGATCTATTCTTCCCAGGCGCAAAATGTAACTCGGTACGGGTCTTCCAATTGGTACCGAATGGAACTCACCGATATTTTTAACGCGTGGATGGACCTCACGCTTGACGATTACGGCCTGGTTCTGAAAGAGGTTAACGAGAGCAGCAGTAGCCAAAAGACGAGCTTTTATTCCTCTGAGGCACCTTCCCCTAACAATCCGGAATTCGAGATCAATTACAACCCCTATTATGGCTCCAGACCTTATCAATCAACCAGTCGTGCCGATATAAACTGTATGGGTTATGCGCTTGAGTATCCATATGGTATCTATCAAAGTAGCGGTACACATAATTTGGGTATAACCGATAGTGACATTGATGGCTTGACATTAGCCCAACTGGAAAAGTATATTGCAGACAAATGTGAAGATTGGATGTTAAGTGATGATGATTTGGATTGGGTATACCTCGCAACATACTTCTCCTCAATTGAGCAAAATTGGTATAGGGTAGTTCTTAGAGTGGGATTTTATGACAGGAATGGCAATGGTGTTCTTGATAGATTCAGTGATATCCCTGGCGATCCCAATTTCTCTCCAGAACTATTTGATTATCATTGGTTTTATCAGACCAGTACGGGTGATTGGGCCGAAAAACATGGAAGTTTGCCCTCTGAATGTCGCGATAATACAGCCGACTTAAACCCTGTAGATTTAGAATGGGATATGGTTTCGTGGAGTTCACAAGCGACACCACCTGAATGGTATAGTGGTTTCTATAATAGTAATGGCAGGTTTTACGGAATTCGAGACATTAGAACGGTATCCTGGTGACGGTCATTATAAAAGGAGGATGAGTATGAAAAGAATTTCTGCTTGGCTGTTAACTGCCTGTGTTGTTCTTTCTATGGTGGCTTGCGGTACCAAACAGAGTGACCCAAAAGGCAACAGCAGTACGCCTACAGTAACAACCACTGCACCCACATCTACTCCTACGGATGTACCTACTAAGTCTTCTACAGAAGTGCCCACGGAAGTTTTTACAAAAGCAACCGATGCAAAGCAAACTACTCAGACAGTTATAAATGTCAGACCTCCGGCAAAGTCCACCGCGACGAAACTAACGAAACCAACTACTGAACCTTCCAAAGCACTCGGCAGTACGGCTACCACAAAACCTACCGTATTACCTACGGAGAAACCTACTACCGCACCTACCACAGTGCCAATCACAGCACCTACCACAGTGCCAATCACAGCGCCTACCACATCTGCTGCACCCCTAAAGCGCAAAGAAGATAAGGATCAAATATATGTGCCTTATGATGAGGTACTTAACCGCATTGGTACACCTGAAACTTCCGAAGTTAGTTTAGGTATTCCTGTTTACTATGAATTAGAACTGCTCCTCTATACATATGGTACTATGTTTGATCTTGGATTGGATGCTTGTTACCACCGTATGGTTAATACTTTTAAAAATTATGGTGCGTCAATTTATGCAACCTACCCAACAAATGCTTTGCGGATTCGGGCAGACAACACTTCCTATCTTATTTATGACACTGACACAGGATATCGGTTCTATTTATTTGTCGATAATGATCCGCTGTTTCGCACTGTTGGTTTTCCCATATTGATAAAGAAGAATAATATGCTGTCTTATCTCGATTTTCAGGATGTTCAAATTAATGACGCACTTTCTAAGGTTGAAGCTATTGACGATATTATGATATTTTCTAAACACCGTATGTTATCTTACGCACGGGATGGTTTACCTGTTTCCTCCATACACTATTTGAAGGACGGAATATTAAAGATTGACTACACCTTGTCTGAAGACAAAGAATTCTTTGTTTCCAATATTACCTTTAACAAAGACTACCTGATCAAAACCTGGGATGACAGAATGATAAGCCACAAAATAAAAGACATCGACTTGCCTGTTAGTTAAACAATTCATTTTCCACTTCCGGGGGCTGTCCAGCAGCCCCCGGTTTTCTATGCAGTTTCTCGGCTCCAATGTAGTGTCGTTTTTGTTTTTTAGCCAGCGGTTTAGTTCAGCTCCCGTTGTAATCCTTTTTCGCAGGGGCGGATTAGAAAAGATAGAGAACAGGGGTGCTGCAAGAAAATTCTTGCAGCACCCCTGTTCCTGTATAATTGTATAATAGATCTTAGAGATTGTTAATTCTCATCATTAATATCTGAGGCAAATGCCTGGATTCTGAAAGCAAGACTACCGCCAAAAAGTGTTGCAGTATTAGCTACAACACTTTTTATCTCGTAAGTTGCCCTGATCGTATATGCTAAATATCCGAACAAAAGAGTTGCAGCTAAGCTTTCGTTAAGAAGGTCATTGCAAGTAAGCACATAATCATTTGGCATACATATTACAATCAGTTTTACAATAAGAGATAACAAAATGCCTACAACATAGATATACATTGCAGTTTCGAAATATTCTGTTCCCGCCTTTAGATAATTTGCGTTTCCTTCGTAATTTATGCGGAGTAATTTCTTGATATACTTATCATCCAAAAAGGCTAACAGAATAGAATATGCTGCCAATATACACCCGAAAACAGCAATATGTATTTCTAAGAATACAGTACATATTGTGTCTGTCATTTGCACAGTATCTTCCGCACTGCCTATAATCCACGCAAAAATGATTCCGCCAACATATGGTAAAACTACCCCAAGCCAATCTTTTTTGTTGGGGCGAAGTTCCTTAAAAGCTAAACCGCATATATGGCGCCAAGTAGCCTTCTTAGGCGCAAAATCCTGGGAGGCAGTATAATAATCTACATTAGGAGTTTTCATTTTCCTCCTCCAACCTTATTATGCCAATCGTTCTAATATGTGCAAAACCCGCTCATAAAGCTTTGCATTATCATTGCTTACAGTGTTCATCGCACTGTTTTTCTTAGCTTGCGCTACCAAGTACTCATCACCATAGGAACTCACATTGCCACTATATTCAACCTTTGTGCTCGACGAAAATGTCCCTTCTTTTAGCCTTCGAACTTCCCCGTCTGTATCTGTAACCTCTATTGATGCTTCAGCTAAGCCCCCTGTTGCCACAATAACATCTTGAATGCCTTTTTTGTTGCCAGGGGAATTGAGCTTAACATTACCTGTTCTACATCCTGCAATCTGCATGCCCTCACGAACTGCAGTTGCAAGAGGTAATGTATCCAAATCATTGTTTAACGGGAAAAATCTAAATTTTAACCAGTTTACTTTTTTTACAGATTTAAGTGCATCTTCTATGCTCTCCGCCTGAGGGATATCCACAATATGAACCACGGCAAACGGCAGTTTTTTGTTCTTATCTTTGTCCTGATTCTCTTTGCGGATGTGCTTCATAAGAATTTCACTTACTGTTTTCTGGAAACTCCGAATATCTGGACTTGCTGTTTCATTTCGGATCAAAACCATTCTGTGATTCTTCAAGAAGATAATAAAACGAGAATATGGTGCCGTCGGCACTCTAGCTGGAGAACTAACCAACTCGCCCTCTTGTACCGTTGTAATCACATTGTATTCTGTGTCCTTAACAAAATTACCTGTCATCACATATTCGCCGTCTATTTGCTTTAGCGTAACACCATCAAACGAATACTTGGTTACATCGTCTTCCTTGCCGCGAATGTATGCACCGGTAAAAGCAGGAAAAATGATCTCTTCAAAGTATTCAAGCATCGGGGCATTCCCTTGCCCAAAGGTGATGTTAAAATTTGCAAACTGCATTACTTTCTCATCCATAACGGTCCTCCTGTTTTTGTCATCTGATATATCCCCAATAATCGAGAATATACTTTATTATGTAGAAACATCTGCGTCAGGTGACATTTTTCTGCATTTTTCTTGACGCATAAGATAGCACACATAAATGTTCAAAAAACAGAACAGACGTTTAAACTACAGGCTATGGTGAACAAGATTGTTTTACCACAGCATTTTCTTTATCCAGATTTCCCACTCCTATCAAAACAGACGTTAACCGCCAATCCAGGCATTGTCCACAGCGGTCACAGTAAGCCATATATTCCCGGTCAAGGCTTGTGTTACACCGAGGACACACATAATAGCATGCCGTGCTGAAGGACCGCAGATGGGTGATAGTCATTGGCGCGCGATAGCTTTCTGCCTTGGCAGTGCGTTTTTTGAACCATAGAATGTTCATTTGTCCGCCTCCCCAATCTCCAGCAGCTCCTCAATGGTTGTGCCGAAAAGCTTACTCAGATTGTAGCAAAGGGCTATATAGGCGTTGGTATCCCGTTTGCACAAATTGCGAATATGCCTGTCTGAAATGTTTAGCGCCTCCGCCACGGCTTCCTGGGTCCAGTTTTGTTCTGCGATCTTGTTTCGTATGGTTTTGTGACTTAATCTGACCATTTTCGTCGCCTCCTCGCATTTAACATAGAGGAGGCTGACCTTCTGTGACAGGAACCCGATTTCCGGTTGTTGAAACAGATATCATTTCCGAATTTCGCGTCATTTCCCGTAAAGAAACAATTATATTCCCCCTACAAAAGATAACGCTGGTTGCTGGAAGAGTCGTATTTGGCATCCATTTTTGTTGTTTGATCTTATTCCTTTTGTAAACGAAATATCCCCAGTAGAAAAACTGCCGTATCGCTGGGAACGATCTCCAACGGTACGGCAGTTTGTTATATTCGCAGTTTCACGACATCCTTGATCGTCCATAGACCAATCGAATCCGTGTGATATTTTATACACTCGCCTGTTTGTTGTCGCTTTTCTCTACGAATCCTTGAAGGCTTATTGATTCTCCACATTTGGGAAGGGCAAGTATTTTGAACTTTGCCAGTTGCTTTCGTATCTTTGCTCTGACAGATTGTGGCAAAGAATAATTATATGCTTTCACATTGCAACGTTCTTTTGAATATCCCTCCGTTTGGCTGCTATCAACCGATTTGGGTAATGTCGTAATCATCTACGTATTTCTCAGTGTAAGCTTCCGCAGAGCTATAGGAGAAGGGGGCTATACAGTCGTCGCGTTGCAGAGAGATACTACCGTCAGCCTGAACTACAATATCTTTAATGTACATTGGGATGTAATATACATTTTGGACCTCTCCGTTGTTATCCAGCATATTGTAGCGAATTACAAAGTGAAGTTGATTCTCATCGGCCCAGGCATCTTCCTTTCCTTCAAGGAAGAAAATGCCGTACAGTTCCACATCTGTGTAGGTAAAGTTTGGATCCTCATCATTTTTCTTCTGTTGTTCCGAAACCAACTGCGCACCGATCTGTTTTACGATATCCATAGGAAGCTCCTCAGCCGTAGCATAATGTTGCACCGCAGAAGATGTTGTACTGTTAGGATTGTCTTCTCTAGGATTTGACCTTGCATCAATAATGGCACAAATTCCAAGGAAAACATTCCACAGTATTACAACGGTAATTACAATGATCGTCCACAGCTGTACTTTGCTTTTTGATTTCTGTGAGCGGATGAGGTTATAAATAAGTACGATTGGATATGCAACTAATCCAATTCCATAAGCTATAACGAATTTCAGAAGGAACAGAAAAATTATAACAAAAATGTTACCGAATATCGTCCACTGACCCAAGAACTTATTTATTACGCTCCAACCATAAGGAATACAAGCAAGGGCATACCCGCCAACCAAAGGAAACAACACCAATGCAATAATTGCAGAAGGATCAAATTTTACGGTTGAAGAAAGCATTAAGTAAATAGCGAGTGCAAGAAAGATTATCGCTCCAATAACAAAACCAGGGAGACCCCTTTTCAGCAAATCGTGGAAACGCTCTTTATGCTCGCACCAATTCTCGTTATAGTCTTCCTTTGAAATGTCCTCAAAAAGAGTGTCTAACACATATTCTCTTTTACTCATATCATTTATCTCCATTCCGTTCAGTTTCCGCTAGTTCCATTCGTAGACAACCGGTAAAAATATATTTTTCCGAATTCTTCATAAGAATTCCATATAATTCCGCCTTCGTCCTTCCATTCGTCATTGCCAAGATATTCCAGAATTCTCTCTCCGTATTCTACTGTATTGCCTACCTTATAACCAAGATAATCTGCAGCATAGCAACAACTAACGGTGTCCGAATAGCTGCCGTCCTTACCGCAATATTCACAATAATACCTTGACTCATCAAAGTATTCGATACAATCATGGCATGTACCAGCAGGGACTTTCTTGCCACAATAGATACAATATATACCACTGTTACTATGATGGCAATATTTTAGTCGCTCATAAATACGATGCGCCCAATCCCCAAAGTTTGCTTTGACCTCTTTGCCGCACAAAAAACAGATTTCTCCATCTTCACGCCTTGAACCATCTAGGCTGGCTATGTAAGTTCTTTTTTCTCCGTCGTCATCAATATAGGTTGCGTTATGCTTTGGTACGGTGCCAGTTGTCCCATCTGTGTATGTAAAAATAACCGGTTCCGCGTGCAATGTGTGAAAGTGGCCGTCAGTATCTACATAACCTGTTGCGCCTTTGTACTCGACACGGAACCATCCATTGTCATACTCACCAGTGCAAAGGACTTTTTCGTTGAATCCAAGTTCACCAATAGTATTGCCCATTGACAGTATAGGTATTGTGCTACCGATGTAACCGGTGCAAATCGCCATGCGATCATACACCGTTATCGACCTCCAATGCGCATACCTGGTATCACGAACTTCTGTAAGCGTTGGATGGTTATATTTCCAAACAGGGTCATCCGCATCATCATACCCGGGGTCAGTTAGTTCAGTTGACGGCTTGCTAGCTTGAGTAGGTTCTGTTGTCGCTGTCTCTGTCTCTGTTGCTGCCGGCTCTGTTGTTCCTTCGATGGAGTTGGTGACTGGTTGTGAAATAGAGGTGGCTGTGGTTGTTTCTACTGTGTTACTGTTAGAATTTTGCCCTCCGAAATACAATGCTGCGCCACCAACAGCAATGGCAAGAGCTAAACATCCTGCTACTATTTTTGCAGCAATTCCAGTTGTAACAGCACCCGTGACCATTGCTCCTGTTGTTGCAGCTGTTGTAGTTGCAACTTTAGTAGTTGTGATAACACCCGATGCACAAGCGGCGGCAGCACCGGTATCTGCTTGACATTCTGCCGCTGTACGAAGGAAATACCAAAGGAACGGCAAAATAGATGCACTGTAAAGCTTGACACCCTGCTTCTCGTAGTCCAGGACCTTATCCTTGATTGCTTTTCTGGCAAGATTAAGGCGGCTTTTAACAGTGTTCTCCGGCACATTCATGATCTGAGCGATTTCTTTCACGCTCATTTCGTTGTAATAATACAATAGCGTGGACATTCGCTGTGCTTCTGGAAGGTCGGACACGATCGCATCGATCATCCGGGCAGTTTCAGCATTGTCAAGTGCTTTGCCGGGGATTGAACGCTCATCCAGCACTTCCAAATCATCCACAACACTATGACCGTCCTCATCCTCTGCAAACTGTAGGTCTACATGATTGCGGCTCAATGCATTCATACAGTGAGTAGCGGTAATGCGGTGCAACCAACTCCAAAATGCTTTTGCTTCCTTTAGTGTGTCAATCTTTTGATATACTGCCAGCAGCACTTCCTGCGTTAAATCCTCCGCATCCTCTTGGTGCGCCATCATCTTTCGGCATTGATAGGAAACAGATGTATGTGCAGCTTCCAGTAATTCTTCCATTGCCTGCAAATCACCGCTTTGCGAACGGTTGACAAGGGATTCTATTCTAGTTTTCTTCATTTTTAAACTTCCTTCAGTTTTTATACATATACCATCTCTATATACTTAGCCATTATTGTTGCTATCGCTATTTGCTTTTCCATTTTTCACTAAACTCAGTTAATACTTTTTGGATAGCAAACTGCTTATTCGGTTCCGTCCGAACCGCTTCTTTTTGCAAGCATTGCTTGACCAGTTCAAAGAATGTCATAGCTGCCTCCTTTGTGTCCTGATAATTATTAGACACATAGAAAGCTCAACTGGTTCACTATTTTGTAAGAAAATTAAAAAAGTTTTTCTGAAATAAAAAAGTGCGCAGCCAAAACTGCGCACCGAAAAACGCACGGCCCCATTTGCTGCGACACAAACTTCCACTTTACCGACAGGTATGCGAAAATGGGCATGCATTTTTACCAAAGTAAAAATGCACACCTATCAGTAAAGTTATTCAGTTTGTGTCGCAAAGATATTGTAACATGGAAACAAACCTTTGTAAACAAGAATAATCTGCAAATGATTTCGACACTCATAGCCTTAAGTTTGATAGGATTACTTGATTTTTATTTTCTTTTGTGATATACTATAAAAAATACTGGGCAGTGCGTTTATCAAGTTGGGACGCAGATTATTGCGAGACGGCTTGCCGTCGTTCCCCGCCCTGTCAGCCGAAAAGGCACAGTCATAGCTTGACGCGAGGAAAACAGCGGACAACCGGATGAAAGAGGCCGGGAATTGTACCAAAAGCCAAGATGGAATAACTTAGCAAGTTATTTCGGTTTTCGTATTGACTACGGAGCCACTTACTTTTGAAGTAAGTGGCTCCGTTTTTTGTTTGTATGAAAAATGTCGGCTTTTCTAAATGGCAAGGAACGGGTGATGCAATGCATCTCCCCTAAAATCCCCGATTTTAGCCTTGCTGGGGTAGACCCCAGACCCCCTATGCGTGGGCGGCTTATGCCGCAGAAAGGAGAAAATGTGATGCTTAAAAAATGTAAAGAAACACAAGCTGAAAAGCAATCAACAAAACGGAGAAAACCTCAGGATCGTTCAAAGTTAACACGCAACAGTCAAGTGCAGATTCGATTGACGGAGGCCGAAGTTGCAAAGTTGAAAGCAGCGGCACAAGAAAACGATATGACACTCGCAGATTTTGTGATGTCAAGCATCCACCAACGGCGCCGGATTGTAGTACCTGGTGCAGGAGAGCTTCGCGCAGAACTTATTAGGGTGGGAATCAATTTGAATCAAGCCTTGAAGCTTGCCTACATTATGCGTGAGGAAAGAAATGCAGTCGATATCGTTAGTATCGAACATACAAGCAACCAAGTAACGGATACTTTGGAAAAATTGAATGCTTGGTTGACAATGTGGGATGTTTATCTTGCATACCAAAATAAGAAAGGGGGAAACTAAAAATACCAATCACAAAATGCGAAGCCAGTAAGGCAACACCGTCTAAAGGAATCGCTTACATTCTGGACCCGGAGAAAGTAATTGCTCGCGGAAGCCAGAGATTTCTATCTGATAATCCCGAAAAGATGGCGAAGCAGATATTGCAAACCATGCATCTGTTTGGGAAAGGGTATGATTTTAACGAAAGGAAATACTATCACACAAAGGTATCCTTTGACCCGGCAGACCGCCCGGAAAACGGTGGAGTGTTGACCGCTGAATCTGCCAATCGGTATGCCGCAAAGTATGCGAAAAAGCTGTGGCCAAACCGGGAGGTTGTTTGGACGGTGCAGGATCACGGAGCCAGTATTCATATTCACTTCATTATCGCAGCCTGTGAGCAGACCACGGGAAGAAAACTGGATGCGCGGGATGCAGAGTATAGAGGATGGAAAGATTATGCTAACACGCTTGCTGCAGAATTTGGACTCTCAACCTTGGATTGGCGAAAGGCCACCAAAGAAAAAAGAGAGCGTGAAAAGAATTGTGAAGACATTGAGTGTGTTACTTTCTCGGAAGTGGAAATGCGGAGAAAAAACAAAGTGGTTTGGAAGGACGAGCTGCGCAGTATCATTGATAGTGCTGCAGCAGAGTGCTGCAACATGCAGGCCTTTCGGTCTGCATTGGAAAAGAACGGAGTCGTTCTTACCCGATGTACAGAGCAGACCATCAGCTACAAACTGCGTGATCACAAGGCATGCCGTGGCGATACTTTAGGCGGTGACTATACACTCCTGGCAATTCAAAATGCGCTTCATCATAATGTGCAGCACCGCGAGCCAGTACTATTTGATGAGATTGACTTTGATGCTCGAAAGAAATATCGTTCCTGGGGTCGCATGGCAGGCATGAAACGGGAGGAAACTGATAAACTGTGCGACACTCTCCCCTATGCTTCCTGGCAGGAAAAGCAAGCGTTATGGGACCACTACAAGGAAGCGCGAGATGCGTTTTGGAAGGATTATCAAAAGCGTAAAGATCGTTTGCAGGAACAATTGGACGAATCTTATCATTTGAAAAGAAAAGCCAAGAATGCAGAGTGGTTGTTAGATCCCCGGAATCGACGGAGCAGTATAGGCAGTATCATCTTTGCCGGGATTTATCTGCACAGATTTGGCGGCAGCAAACAATTTGATGCGTGCATAGAAGACCTCCGCCACCAGCAAAAAATGCTGCACAAGGAAGCACAGGAGTTTAAAGCGCACAGCCGCCAAGCAGTGGATGTATTGAAAACCCAAAGTCTCTCATTGGAAGTGTACACCGATTCTTTAGCGCTGATGCAGGAAATGGCAGAAGATATTTGTATGACCGGCGCAAATGCACTGGAATACTGGGCACAGCGATACATCAAAAGGCTTCAGCACAAGTTAGACGGCACCCAGTCCCTGGAGGATATTCTGAAAAGTAGCAAGGCTCGCGCGCAAGATCCGTATCAAATTAAGCCTGTAGATTGGACCAAGCTGTAACAAAGCAACCTGCTTAATGCTTTTGAAAAGTTTACAATTTGTTTACATAGAATCTGGTCAATCCTGCAAGAAACGGTGTTAGGAAAGGCATTATATAGACAAAGAAACTATTCAAGCCAAAGTTTTGCAGAATGGAGGTGGACTTTGTGGCAGAAAACAATTCTATTAAACCGGAACAGCAAAAGGTATGCCTATGCGAACAGCTTTGGCTAAGTTTTTTCAACGACTATTTGTACGGTAAAGGTATGCTCACAGAAGCAGAACGGAATCGCATGATTGTAAAAATCGAAAGCCGCAAAGGGTCCATCTTTGGCAAAACCGCAGAAAAAGAAAAATATAAAGAATCCTGATGGTGATTGCACTATTATAATCACACAATTAAGCTATACTATCAAAATAACAAAAGGAGTACTTTTATGAACATAACTAATTATCCGTCTATTAATAGTGAAGAACTTTTTTCAGATGTTGCATCAATTGATATCTATATGAAGGTTGCAAATTATTTTGGTATAGATTACGATGATGTCTTCAGCGTGTACAGCAAAAGCCCCAACCGTTATGAAGGAGAAGTTGCACTTTTTGCTTACCGAGAACCCTTCTTTTTTGAACTACTTGAGATAGATGATGTTTTTTCCCTCACAAAACTTGAATCAGTATCGCTATCTCGATAAAAGGTGCAAGCAGCTAATTTTCGCTTTCTCTTTTTAGCTTACAAAGTACCGTCATAGCTAGGATAAATTGTTTTACGAGCAAATGCTTTGCCAATTAGCTCTTGATTTGTTCGTGAATTTATATTATACTTTAAAGGTAATGATACAACGAACTTTCGGAGGAGAGAAAGATGGACATACATAGTGTGCGGCAGATGCTCAAAACAAAATCGATTTACGATATTCCTCTGCGGGTAACATTTTATGCGCGAGTCTCATCTGAATCAGACGAGCAGTTGAACTCATTGGGAAATCAGATAAATTATTACGACGAGTTTATTAAGCGCAATCGCAACTGGACCTTCGTGCCCGGGTATATTGACGAGGGTCTATCCGGTATCTCCACCAAGAAGCGGGAAAATTTCAACCGAATGGTCGAAGATGCCGCAGAGGACAAGTTTGACTTGGTTATTACAAAAGAAATCTCCCGGTTTGCAAGAAATACCCTGGACTCTATTCAGTTTACCCGGCAGCTGTTGGGCTATGGCGTTGGTGTGTTTTTTCAGAACGATAATATCAACACTTTGGACGAGGACTCCGAGCTTCGTCTGTCCATTATGTCCTCCATTGCCCAGGACGAGCTGCGAAAGCTGAGCAGCCGTGTGAAGTTTGGCCACCAGCAAGCTATTAAGGACAAGGTTGTGTTAGGTAACAGCCGCATCTTCGGCTACGTCAAGGATGGTGGCAGATTGGTGATTGACGAGGAACAGGCGGAGATGGTCCGTGAACTTTTTGATCTCTACGCCACCGGACAGTATTCTATGAAGCAAATCGAAACGATTTTCTGGCAGAAAGGCTATCGCAACCACAACGGCAACAAGATCGCTCATACTACAATGTCCAATATGATTGCCAATCCAAAGTATAAAGGCTATTATGTAGGCAACAAAGTCCGGGTCATCGATATGTTCTCCAAAAAGCAAAAATTCCTCCCGCCGGAGGAATGGGTGATGTTTAAGGATGAGACCGGGGAGATCGTTCCTGCTATTGTTACTGAAGAATTGTGGGACAAAGCTAACGAAGTCTTAAAACGGCGCAGCGATGATGTAAAGAGCCGGCAAGGTATCTGCAATCATCAGAATCTACTCACCGGCAAGCTGTTATGTACTCACTGCGGCGCGGCCTACTACCGCCGGGAGTCCAAGGACAAGCAGGGCAACAAAAACAGCAAGTGGGTCTGCTCCGGTAAGATCAAGAATGGTGCAGATTCTTGCGCGTCCTTCCCCATCTACGAAGATGAAATCAAGCCGCTGCTTTTTGAGGTATTCCAGGAAACTGAGGTCAATGTAGCCGCGCTCATTGAGGAGTATATGGAGATGTACCGCTCCCTGGATGAGGACAATCAGATTCCCAAGCAAATTGCCCAACAGAAGGAACGGCTGGAACTTGCCCAGAAAAAGAAAAGCAAGCTGCTGGAGTACAATGTAACCGGACAACTGACCGACGCTGACTTTCTCACTATGAATAAGCAATGCACCGAGGAGATCAAGGATGCGGAGGCGCAGATTTTAGATTTGGAACAGCAGATGTTCTCCCGTGAAGAGTTCCGCAAGCATATGGACACCATTCGTGCTACACTGGAAGCTGCCCAGCGGGATGCTGCCCAAGGTATGATCACAGCTGAGTTTGTCAGCAAGTATATCGACAAGATTCTTGTGACCCCGGAGGATGACGGCTCTCTGCGGCTGGATATCAAGATTTTTACCGGTGAGACCACGCAGAAATACCTCGAAAAACTCACGCTTCGTACGGGTCACACTTTCAAGAAGATGATCGAAGCTTACGAGCAGGGCATGCAGTAATCTGCCCAGAGGATCACAGAAGCCGCCAATCGTCAAAATGCAGTAATATCACAATAGCCTTCCCCTTGAGGGGAAGGTGGCAAAAATCATTGATTTTTGTCGGATGAGGTGTCAAAAAAGCTTGCTACGCAAGGCATTTTGACTTACTGCGCAATGCTCCCCTCTCGAGTATCTATATACACTTCGGGGTCGCATTGCTTGCCTTGCCGTCTTCTTTGACCTCTGCAATGCCAATTATCCTTTTGGATAATTGGCATACATATTTGCAAAACCGGAAGAATTGTGGTATACTAATCTCATCCTGCCAAAAGGAGGGAATATTATGCGCATTCAGGAATCCGGCGAGATGTATCTGGAATCCATTTATGTACTGCTTAAGAAAAACGGCAATGTCCGGTCTGTAGACATCGCCGAGTATATGGGCTATTCCAAGCCCAGTATCAGCCGGGCTATGGGCTTACTAAAGGACGGCGATTTTATTCGCATCGCCAAGGACGGTTCTATTACCCTTACCCGGGCGGGTATAGCGGTGGCGGAGAAAATCTATGAGCGCCACACCCTGCTGTCCAATTTGCTGATCCGTTTGGGGGTCAGCCCCGAGGTAGCCAGTGAGGATGCCTGCAAATTAGAGCATGCTATCAGCGATGAATCCTTTGAGGCTATCAAAAAATTCATTACAGACTATGAAAATAAGCCTGCCGATTGATCGGCAGGCTTTTCTTTATTTTCTGCGCCAAGTGCCACGGGAGAACAGGATCAGAATGGGGAAGATCTCCAAACGGCCAGCAAGCATTGCCAGGCTCATAGTCAGCTTGGACAGCGCGCTGTAGGCGGCATAATTGCAGGTGGGGCCGACAGCGGCCATACCGGGTCCGATGTTGTTGAAGGTGGCAATGGTCGCTGACAAATTGGTTTCCAAATTGAATCCGTCCAAAGAAAGGATCAGTGTACACACCACTAAAATAATGACATAGGCGGCAAAATAGGCATTGGTGTTAGCCAAAACCTTTTCGTCTACCACCTTGTCGTTGCTGCGGACCACCAGCACCTTCCGGGGATTGAGGATCTGCCGGATATTTCGCCGCAGGGCCTTAAACAGCAGCAGAACCCGGATGCATTTGAGGCCGCCGCCGGTGGAGCCGGCACAGGCGCCCACCATCATCAGCATCAGCAGGATCGCCTTGGAAAAAGCGGGCCACAGGTCATAGTCGGTGGTGGTGTAGCCGGTGGTGGTCATAATGGAGGATACCTGGAATGCCGCGTGGCGGACGGTTTCTTCCAAGGTGGCATACAGCGGCCGAATATTCAGCACGATGGCAAGGATGCTGGCCACAGCCAATCCCACATACAGCCGCAGTTCCTCGTCCTTGAACACGCTGCGCAGCTTGCCAAGAAGCAGCAGATAGTAGCAGCTGAAGTTTACACCGAACAGGAACATAAACACGGTGGTCACATTTTGAATATAGGGGCTGACACTGCCCAGAGAATCGTTAAACACACCGAAACCGCCGGTGCCGGCAGTGCCGAAGGCGGTGCACAGGGCGTTGAGCCAGTGCATTTTGCCAAATAGCAGGAATATCACATTCAAAATTGTGAGCGCTATGTAGATCACATAGAGGATCGAGGCGGTCTGCCGCATTTTCGGCACTAACTTACCCACATCCGGGCCGGGGCTTTCCGCCCGCAGCAGATGCATAGTAAAGCCGGAGCCGCCTCCGCCGGGAAGAATGGCCAGCAGGAAAACCAGCACGCCCATACCGCCGATCCAGTGGCTGAAGCTGCGCCAGTAGAGAATGCCCTTATAAAGGCCTTCCACATTGGCAATTACAGAAGCACCGGTGGTGGTGAAGCCGGAAATGATCTCAAACAGAGCATCTATGTAGTTGGACACTTGGCCGCACAGCACAAAGGGCAGCGCACCCAAAAGACTCATTACAATCCAGCTCAATGCCACGCAGGCAAGACCCTCCCGGGCACCGAAGAGCTTTTCGGCCCGGCGGCACAGGGCATAAAAGATACCGGACAGGCAGAGCATAATGCCCAAGGTGATGGCAAAGGCCTTCACCGCAGCCCATTCGCCGTAGCCTAAGCTGATAGCCAAAGCCGGAATCATAAAAACGGCTTCGACCGCTACGATTTGGGCGATAAATCGCCCCATCATCTTATAATTCATACCCAGCCCCCGTTATGCGAAGATATCGCCCAGCTGCTGCAGAGAGCCGCGACGGCTGGTGACAACGACTACCCGGTCGCCGGGTGCGAACTGGGAGTCACCGCCGGGGATCTGGGAGCTTGTGCCGTGAATGATGCTGGCTACCAGCACATCGGGCTTGAGCTTCATAGCCTTCAGAGGCACACCGCAGTTGGGGGTGTTTTCGTCAACCAAAAATTCAATGGCTTCCGCCTGGCCGTCGGCAATGGCGTGGACGGATACCGCAGCGCCGGTTTGATTTTCCATAGCCCGGACATAGTGGACGATGATATTGCTGGAAAGCTCCTTGGGGCTGATGATGCTGCCCAATGCCATAGAGCCAGCAATGCTGATGATCTCCTCCCGGCTGAGCTTGGTGACGGTCTGGGTCACGCCCCGGGTATTGGCATAGAGGGAGAGGATGATGTTGGTCTCATCCAGGCCGGTAAGGGCAACCACCGCATCGCAGTCCTGAATGCCCTGTTCTTCCAAAAGGGCCTGGCTGCTGCAATCGCCCTGGATCACCTGGGTATTGGGCAGACTTTCTGCCAAAGTTTGGCAGCGCGCCGGATTTCGTTCCAAAAGCAGAACGGAGATGTGGTCATCCTCCAAAGCCTGGGCCAAATAGTAAGCCACACGGCCACCGCCGCAGATCATCACCCGGCGCACAGGACGGGTGGTAATGCCCAAATTTTTCAGCAATACAGAAAGATCAGCAGTGGGGGCGGTCACGAAGATCCGGTCGCCCTCCTGCAAAACGAAAGTACCGCTGGGGGCAACAGCCTGTCCGCCCCGGAGTACCGCGCAAACCAGCACCCGGCATTTGACAACGCTGCTCATATCCATCAGCGCCACATTGTTAAGCTTGCTTTTGCCGTCGATGCGTAGCTCCACGATCTCGGAACGACCCTTGGCAAAGGATTCCCGCCGTAAAAAGCCGGGGAATTTCAGTAACCGCTCGATTTCCAAAGCGGCCTGCTTTTCGGGATTGATGGTCAGGGACAGGGGGAAGGTGTCCCGCATGGTCATGATCTGCTCGGTGTATTCCGGGTTGCGGATCCGGGCGATGGTGTGAATTTTGGGGTTGAGGCCGTGGGCGGTCATACAGCACAGCAGATTGATCTCGTCTGCGTTGGTGGCGGCGATGAGAAGATCCGCGTTATGTACATCTGCCTGCTCCAAAACCTCCTTGGAGGCGCAGTTGCCCTGTACACCGATGGCATCATAGCGCACCACCAAAGTTTCCAAAGTGTGGCTGTTCTGGTCGATGACAGTGAGGGAGTGACCCTCAGTGGTGAGCTGCCGCATCAGCACCTTGCCTACCTTACCGGCGCCTGCAATGATAATGTTCATACAAAAACCCTCATTTTCACGGAAATTATCTTTCATTATATCACACTGGTGCAAAAAAGCAATATCCCTCCTCTACGATAGAAACTGCTTCGATTTTCGCTGTCATTGCGAGCCCCTTTAGGGGCGTGGCAATCTCCCGGTATAATATGAATCACGGGCATAAATGCCCTCGCAATGAGGAAACTTGAAGTCGAAAAAACTGCCCGGTGCTGTACGCACCGGGCTTGTTTGTTATTTGCGATGGTAGTTTTTATCGACTATCTGCACTGGTGGCGGAACGGGCACAAAACCACTTCCTTGATAGTAGTTGCCGTATTTGTCACGATACAGAGGGTTCATTAAATCCGTATTTACCTTTACAACGCCATTTGCTTCCTTCCATGCCTTTGTTCCTCTCTTGTTGGGATCGCTGGGGGGATTGAAAAGATATGTTTTTTTAGCAAAGATGACATATCCAATGTAAGCCATTATGATACCGCGAACTAAATTTACCAGAAAAGTTCCTATGGAATGGGCGGTACACAGGCAATCTATAGTGATATATAATACGACACCAAGAACAAACAGACTCCAGATGAAACGAGGTATGTGCAAGAAAGGAGTATTGCTTTTTCGCCCACCAAATAAGTAGGTGATTTTTTGTACAAAGCCTTGTATAACAGGCATAATGAAGATTCGACCGCCGACGGAACAGAAAATAAATATGGCAAATCGCGTTTCTCCATCCCAAGGCAGAGCAAACAATATTAGCATTGTTAGAACAAATAGGATTTTTTGAGAGGCATCGTAGATGAATTCCTGTGTTAGAGATTGCTTATATGCCTTTTCAATTTCGTTTTCTTGCTTGCGATTTGTTTCCATCATCTATTACTTCTTTTTAAAAAGACTCTTCAAACCACCAACAACAGAATCTTTCAAAGCATTGACAGTCTGCATAGTTTCTTCAAGTTGTTGTTTCTTGAGCGCAGCTTCGGCAGACTTTCTCTCTTCTTCTGCGGCTGTCTTCAATGCCTTTTGTTTTTGATACTCACTTTCAGGAGCATAGATACTAAGTACTTCATTACCGGGAATAGTTTCCTGGGTGCCATCCATGTATTGTACAAAAACATCTTTGAGTTCGACGTTCTTAATGGTGGGATTATACCACAACACATCCCATTTCGCTTCATATTCTTCATTCGGTTCAATGGGACCGGTCAATCTGGCACTTGCTTCGCTATTTCCGTTAATTTGGCAGGTTACAACATCATTTACCCGGTTGTAGGGCAGGTAAGTGAAGGTTATATATTTAATTGCCTTACCGGAATAGTTATAAAATCTATGCTTGCAACCAATACCATTTGCGGTGTTTGTTTCATTATAGACCCAACCGTCTATGCCTTCGTGTCCAGTTAAAATGCCACCAATTTCAATTGCGCTCATTGTAAATTACCTCTTTCATTATTTGTATTTTAAAGATTCGCAAATCTAATTGCGTACATTAAGATGTGATGCAGCTTAAATTAGTTAAAAAAATGAGAGCTGCATCCTTAATTTTATGGTTAGCCCAATGTGTTGAATAGTGTTCACCAACATTAACGCTATAATAGCATATATAACCTATGTGGCCGCCGAATCGCGCAAATACGAAAAGAAAAGAAGATCTCGCAACGCAAGCTGGCGGCTATTATGCAGTTACTTGGGTTTGATGTGGATCATTATTTCATCCGTCGGGTCGAAAACGGTGAGAGGTTTGTAACCGACATTGATTTGGTGATCTTCTCAAGAGCACTGGAAGTGCCCATAACCGAACTGCTGACGGCGGAGGACGCGCAGCTATAAAAAGCCCCTCATCCCAACAATAATTATAAGCAACCCGATAAAAAAAGTCCTATGCTGACAGCATAGTTGAAAAAATTTGTCGAATATGGTATGCTGATAAAAATTGAAGGGATGGGGACTTTTTATGCAGAAGGATACAGAAAAGATCGTGGAAGAACTGGGCCTTTGCCCGGATTTTCAGACTTTTTATGATGAGAATAAGGATTATATGGTCAGCCAAAAGCTAACAGAGCTCTTGGCCGGGCTTTTGGAGACCAAGGGCCTGAAAAAATCCCAGGTCATTAAAAATGCGGAGATTTCCGAAGTCTACGGTTACCAGATATTCTCCGGCATCCGAGTCCCGGAACGGAAGAAGCTTCTGTGCCTGGCTGTGGGAATGGGTCTGAACATTGAGGAAACCCAGCAGCTGCTCAAATGTGCCGGCTATGCCCAGCTGTATGTAAAGCTGCCCTTTGACAGCATCGTGCTTTACGGACTTTGCAAGGGCTTGTCCGTTGTGCAGATCAACGGACTTTTGTATGAATACGGCTTGGAGACTTTGGGATGAAAGAATGTCCGTATTGTAAGGCGCAGATCGAGGACAATGCCCGGTTCTGCCTTTACTGCATGAAACCCTTAACGGAAAAAGAGATTATACCACCGCAGAAAAAAGATATGCGGTGGCTCTTTGCCGTGGCGGCTTTGGCGATGGCTGTAGTGGTTATCCTGCTGTTGCCGGACAGAAAACCGGTAAAACCCCAAAAGCCCTCTGCGGCTGTACCCGTTTCTACTGTTGCTATAACTACACAGACCGAAATGCCTACCACTGGACCAACGGCGGATTCTATGCAGGAATCTACCGGGGAATCTGCGGCGAAACCTATGGATGGTACAACTTCTACGGAAAGTACTGTAATATCTGCTACAGAAATGCCAGCAGGATCCACGATTGCAACGAAACCAAAACCCGGAACCAAGCCTGCCACCAAAGGAACCGAAGGTACCACTGCGCCTGCTACTATACCGGTTGCGCCCGGAACGAAGGGTACTGTTGGAACTGGCGTTGCGGCTACAACAAAGCCTGCGGGTAATACCGACACGAAACCCAGCACCGCGGCAACTACCGAGTCCACCACGGCGCCGGCAACAAAGGTGACCGATGCGCCGACAACTGTGTTGACCTCAGCGCCCACAACGGCACCTGCTACGAAAGCTACCACTGCACCGACAGTTATCCCAAGTACTGCGTCTACCACTGCGGCAACTACCGCACCTACTACGGCAACTACCGAGCCTACATACCCTCCGGTGGTGTCCCCCACAGCACCGCTGGATGTTTCTGCGCTTCCTACATATACGTGGACAAATGCCACTACCGGCATTACCTATAGATACCGTCAGGCGGCGCAGGCGGATGTTTTGGGAGTTCCCTATGTGGTGAAGGAAAATGATGTGGTCTTAACAGCGGTGATCGATCCCAATTTTGAGCAAACCCAGACCATTCCCGCTACGGTGGGAGGCGGCAAGCAAGTGGTTGCGTTGGCACACAACACTTTTAAAAGCTTTCGGGACGCTTTGAGAGGCATTAGCTACATATATTTGCCGAAAAGCCTGGTGGCGATCCAGGGTAAAGCTTTTTCCGGGAGCGGCATACAAGAGCTTTATTTTGCCGGAGAGTATTTGGTCCTGGGATCAGGATTTGGGCATAACAGCGGTATAGATACTGCCTGGACGTCCGTCTACTGTTCCAAAACCTGCGAGTATCAATGCGGCAAGACATATTCAGAGTTATTCAAACGATATTATCGCGGATGGTACGAGTGGCCGGAGGCTGATGGATAGGATGGAACGGGTGAGGGTATGACAAGAGAAGAATACATAAAGAATCTGCTTTCCATCTATTCCTTGGTAACGGTGCTCAGCGAGAAAAACGAATGCCGTGTGCTGCGCCTGCGGAACAAGCAAACCGGGCAGGACTTGGTGCTGCGGAGCTTTCCCGAAGCGGTGGATGCCTATGAAATTCTGTGCAGCATTCGCTGTGAGAACCTGCCGGAAATTTACGATGCCATCGTTCTGGAAGACGGACAGATCGTTTTGGAAGAATACATTGACGGCGTTACCGTGGCGGAGGTTATGCAAGCGGGCAAATACCGCTATTGGGGTGCAAGAAAAGTACTGACAGATGTGTGCAATGCGCTGTCAGTCCTGCACAGCCGGGGGATCATTCACCGGGATGTGAAGCCGGAAAATGTGATGGTGGACGGAAACGGCCGGGTGGTGCTCATCGATTTTAACGCCTCACGGAAAGAATCTGCGGCCTGCAAGGACACCAAAATTATGGGCACTGTGGGTTATGCCGCCCCGGAACAGTTGGGCCTTTCCCAGTCCGATGCCCGGACGGATATCTATGCCGCCGGTGTGCTTTACAATGTTATGTTAACTGGGAAACATCCCACAGAAACCTTTGCCCGGGGCCGCGCCGGATGGATCATCCGCAAATGCACGGCCCTGAACCCCGCTAACCGCTATCAATCGGCAAAAGAATTGGCCGCAAAGCTGTAAAAAAGCCTTCTGTGAAATCACAGAAGGCTTTTTTGTTGGGTTAGAGAATAGCCAAAATTGTTCCTTTATCCTGCCACAAAGCATAAATATGTCAAGACAAGTAACGCGCGCTTTCAAAACGAGAGCGTGTGCATTCATATAGGCATGTGGAAACATCATATTTTAAATTATGTTCACGAAATAACGTTTAAAATGTTGACATTGGGGTTATCATGTGTTAAACTACAAAAATCAGATAGAGGCGCGTCGCATCAAGAGTAACCTTGCCCGTAGGTTTTCGCAGAGCTGTGGTTTGGTGAAAGGGATCGTCGCCGAAGGTAGCCGAGGCGTAAGGCTGACCTGGTCAGACAGGAAACACCTGTCTGACTGTCGCATTATGCGGAGTGCTATCGCAATTCAACAAACGCAGCCTGCTTGTATGGCAGGAAGAATTGGTTTTTGTTGCTTTTGGATAGCCGATGCATTGCATCGGCTATTTTATTTTAATCAAGGAGTGTATAGATATGAGAAAAGAAAGTATTTTCACCGGTGCGGCGACAGCCATTGTTACCCCAATGAATGCTCAAGGCATCGACTATGCGTCTTTTGAACGGATGCTGAACTGGCAGGTTGCGCAGGGCATTGATGCTTTGGTCATCTGTGGCACTACCGGTGAGGGCTCCACTTTGAGCGATAAAGAGCACCGCGAAGTTTTGCAGTTTGCTATCAATGTTGTGGACGGCCGCGTTCCCATGATCGCCGGTACTGGTTCCAACGATGCTGCCTATGCCATCGATCTGACTAAGTATGCCTGCAGCATTGGCTATGATGCTATGTTGCTGGTAACACCCTATTATAACAAGACCACCCAAAGAGGTCTGGTGGCATTCTTTACTGCTATTGCAGATGCTTCGACCAAGCCTGTGATTTTATACAATGTTCCTTCCCGTACCGGCGTGAATATTGAGCCGGCCACCTATGCAAAGCTAGCCGGTCACCCAATGATCGCCGCCATCAAGGAAGCCGGCGGCAACATCTCCAAGATCGTGGAAACGGCTGCTCTTGTGGGCGATCAGTTGGATATCTACTCCGGCAATGACGACCAGATCGTTCCCATTCTGGCTTGCGGCGGTAAGGGTGTCATTTCTGTGCTGTCCAATGTTGTACCGGCGGAAACATCTTTGATGTGTAAGAAATTTTTTGCCGGCGATGTACAGGGTGCTATGGAAATGCAAAAGAAGTATCTGCCCTTGACGAATGCTTTGTTCTGCGAAGTGAATCCCATCCCTGCCAAGGCGGCGACTGCGGCTATGGGTTATGGTGAAAACTGTGTCCGCCTGCCTTTGGTGCCTATGGAAGAGACTGCACGGCAGCATCTGCTGGAATGTATGCGCGAGGTGGGTGTAGACGTATGATTCGGATCGTTGTTTGTGGCGCATTGGGCCGCATGGGTAAGTTGTGTGTCGAAAGGATCAACAGCGCAGACGATCTGGAGCTGGCTGCACAAGTGGATATTGCCGGTGACGGAGAAACTGTGCGAACCTCTTTGGAGCATTTTTCCGGCACCGCAGACCTTGTGATTGACTTTTCCTTTCACACAGCAACCCCGGCTGTTATGGCTTGGGCAGTTGCCCACAATACTGGTGTAATTATGTGTACCACCGGTCAGAATGAAGAAGAAAAAGCTGCCATCAATGCTGCGGCAGAGCAGATCCCGGTGTTCTGGAGTGCCAATATGTCTTTGGGCATTGCTTTGCTGATAGGACTTGCCAAAAAGACAGCTACGGCTTTTCCGGAGGCGGACATTGAAATTATAGAGACCCATCATAACCGGAAAGTGGATGCTCCCAGCGGCACAGCGTTATCCATTGGTAAAGCCATTCAGGAGATTCGCACAAAAGCTACATTCCGGATGGGGCGCTCCGGCATGGCGAAACGGGATCCCGGAGAGATCGGCGTCCATGCTATTCGTCGGGGTAATATCCCCGGCATTCATGAGGTGATAGTTTCTACCGATACCCAGGCCATTACCTTGAAGCATGAGGTGTATGATCGAGCCTTATTTGCAGAAGGTGCGCTTTCTGCCGCCCGTTTCCTGGTCGGCAAACAAGCAGGCCTGTATCAAATGCAAAACTTAATTGATTGACCGTTCCCCTATGCATTAGGAAAGGAGTGTTCTTTATGCTTCGATTGGCCATTGTAGGCTATGGAAATTTGGGCCGTGGCGTGGAAGCAGCTGCCCGCCAAAACAAAGATATGAACCTGTGCGCCGTATTTACGCGGCGGGATCCTGCCACAGTGATCCTTCAGACCCGGGATGTGCCGGTGCTGTCTATGGATGCGCTGGCAGATTGGGAGGATAAGCTGGATGTGCTGATCCTCTGCGGGGGTAGTGCTACAGACCTGCCGGTCATGACCCCAGCCATTGCCCGGAAGTTCAATGTGATCGACAGTTTTGACAATCACGGAAACATTCCCACCCATTATGCTGCAGTGGATGCTGCCGCGCGGGAAGGAGATCATATTGCGGTGATCTCTGTAGGTTGGGATCCCGGTTTGTTTTCCATCAACCGACTATACGGCGGAGCAGTACTGCCGGAAGGAAAAGGTTATACCTTCTGGGGAAAGGGTGTCAGCCAAGGGCACTCCGATGCTGTGCGCAGAATTCCCGGCGTAGCGGATTGCCGCCAGTATACGATTCCTGTGCCGGAGGCAATGGAAGCCGTTCGCAATGGTGAGGATCCGGAATTGACGACCCGGCAGAAGCATACTCGCTACTGTTATGTAGTGGCAGAGGAGAACGCCGATAAGGCAGCTATTGAAACTGCTATCAAGACAATGCCAAATTACTTTGCCGACTACGATACCACAGTAGAATTCGTTACCGCGGAAGAACTTAAGCGGGATCACAGCGGCTTGCCACACGGCGGAAGTGTGATTCGCAGCGGTGTTACCGGCTGGAACGGTGAAAACCGTCAGACCATAGAATATAAACTTACGCTGGACTCCAATCCCCAGTTTACTGCCAGTATGCTGGTAGCCACAGCCCGGGCTGCAGTAAAAATGTATGACCGGGGTGAACGGGGTTGCAAAACGGTGCTGGATATCGCACCGGCAGACCTAAGCATCCTGTCCAGAGAGGAGATGCTTGCACAGTTACTGTAAGGAGAAAGAGAACAATATGATCTACGAGAATCTTTCTGTAAATGCGGATGGACATTTGTTATTTGCAGGATACGATACACTGGAACTGGCAAAAGAATTTGGTACAGCCCTGTTTGTGATGGACGAAGACCGGATTCGTCAGCGATGCCAAGAATATCAGCAGGCTATGGCAGATTATTTCCCTGCCGGCTCTCGCCCACTGTATGCCAGCAAGGCTATGAGTATCAAGCGGATATATCAAATTATGAAAGAGGAAAATATGGGGGTAGATGTAGTCTCTCCCGGTGAATTGTATACTGCTGTCAAGGCTGGCTTTCCTATGGAAAACGCCTATTTTCACGGCAGCAGCAAGACAGATGCGGATATTCGCTTTGCGATGGAACATAAGATCGGTTTTTTCATCTGCGATAATGCTGATGAATTGGATGCCATCGATGCGGAAGCTGCCCGTCAAGGCATTTGCCAGAAGATACTGCTGCGCCTTGCTCCCGGTATCGATCCCCACACCCATGAGAAGATCAACACTGGCCGGGTAGACTCTAAGTTCGGTGTGGCCATTGAGACCGGTCAGGCCACCAAGCTGGTTGGAAAGGCACTTTCAAAGAAGAATATCGACCTGTGGGGATACCATTGCCATGTGGGCTCGCAGTTGTTTAATGAAGCGCTGTTTTGCGATACGGCTACCAATATGCTCACCTTTACGGCGGATATGCAAAAGCAGTACGGTTACACGGCAAAAGTGGTCAATCTTGGCGGTGGTATGGGTGTGCCATACACTGAAGAACAGGGCAAGATAGATTACGCCGGCACGATTCAAAAGATCGGTGCGCATATCACTGCTTTATGCTGCCAGCTGCGGATCGATCCTCCCGCGATCCTGATGGAGCCGGGCCGCAGTATCGTAGCTGATTCCGGCATTACTCTCTACAGTGTTACCGGTATCAAGGAAGTTCCGGGATTTAAAAATTTTGTTGGCATCGACGGCGGTATGACAGATAATCCCCGGTACACGCTGTATCAGTCTCCATACACCGTGTATAACGCCGGAAAGATGAACAAATGCGCAGATTTTGTATGTACCGTAGCGGGCCGTTGCTGTGAAAGCGGTGACCTGATTCAGGAAAATATTTCATTGCCCCGTCCCGTTCGGGGAGATGTTCTGGCAGTTCTGACCACAGGTGCTTATAACTACTCTATGGCTTCCAACTATAACCGAGTGCCTCGCCCGCCGGTGGTGATGATTGGACAAAATGGGCCTTATATAGCAGTTCGCCGGGAAACTTACGAAGATCTGCTCCTTTGTGATCAATAACAGCCCTATGCCAAATGACGATTCTGTAAGGGAATATAAAAAGCACCTCACACCTGATCAAAATTCAGATGTGAGGTGCTTTCTTAGATTAGCGAATATCATAGTAGAACATTTACTATTCCCATTAGTAGAATAAAAAACATTCTCTTAGACACAATTAATAATCCTATAGCGGCATACATAAAAAGTTGTCCGTTTCGCCTGATACCCAAGCCTGTTGGCACAATTGAGTGGGGATAAGTATAAAAAATGCCCTCTGCGAGTAAACGCAGAAGGCATTTTTTTATTGGATTGCAGAATAATCAAATTTGTTCGGGGATATGCGAAATTATTCCCACTCAATGGTGCCGGTGGGCTTGGGGGTCAGGTCGAACAGAACGCGATTGATGCCCTCCACCTCGGAAGTGATCCGGGCCACGATCTTGTGCAGAACAGGATAGGGGATCTCTTCGATGGTGGCGGTCATAGCGTCCTTGGTGTTCACGGCGCGGATGATGGCGGGCCACCCCTCGTAGCGGCTCTCGTCCTTCACGCCAACGCTCTTGATATCGGGGATAGCAATGAAGTACTGCCAGGTCTTCTCAGCCAGGCCGCACTTGTCGAACTCATCACGGAGAATTGCGTCAGCCTCACGCAGAGCATGCAGGCGGTCCCGGGTAATGGCACCCAGGCAGCGCACACCCAGACCGGGGCCGGGAAAGGGCTGACGGTAAACCATAGCGTGGGGCAGACCCAAAGCCTCACCTACCACACGGACCTCGTCCTTGAACAGCAGCTTCAGAGGCTCTACCAGCTCAAACTGCAGATCCTCAGGCAGACCACCCACATTGTGGTGGGATTTCACGGCCTTCTTGCCCTCGGCAGCCTTGATAGACTCCAGAATGTCGGGGTAGATCGTACCCTGGGCCAGGAAGGAAATTCCCTCTAACTTCCGTGCCTCGTCAGCAAAAACAGTGATGAATTCCTTGCCGATGATTTTGCGCTTGGTCTCGGGGTCGGAGACACCTGCCAACAGGTCCAGGAAGTGATCGGTAGCGTCAACATAGATCAGGTTGGCATCCATACCTTCTTTGAACATCTTGATAACGCTTTCGGATTCGTTCTTACGCATCAGACCGTGGTTTACGTGCACGCAAATCAGCTGCTTGCCAATGGCTTTGATCAGCAGCGCGGCCACCACAGAAGAGTCAACACCGCCGGAAAGAGCCAGCAGTACCTTCTTGTCACCAACCTGCTTGCGGACAGCGGCCACCTGCTCTTCGATAAAGGCATCGGCCAAGGCCTTGGTGGTGATACGCTCCATAGTTTCGGGACGAACATTACTCATAACGGAAAACCTCCATTTTTAGAATCAAAAAATCGATACTGGTATTATACATCTGCTTTTTTTGATGTGCAAGAGGAAATTGCAGAAAAATTGACTTTTTAATCCCGAATTGGAAGGGTTACGTCCTTGCGCAGGGCGATTTCTTCTTCGTATGTAGTCAAATGTACCGGGGAGAAGTGGGTGAAGGGTATCTCGCCGGTAGCTGCCCGCACAAAGGCCTCCACGCTGCAGGCGGTCATGGAATAGGCGTTCACATAGGTGTCCACCCGCTCAAAGTACTGCTCGCCAAGGTAGGGAGAGCCAAATGAAACATACACGGATTTCTCCTGGCCATACATCATAGACCAGTGGATCTTGCCCATTTCTGCCCCCATAAAGTCAAGAAAACCTCTGGGCCGGAAAGGACGGGAGAATATAGCGTAGATAACAAGGTCACTGTCGTCAATGTTCTGGAAGGAGGGGAAAGGATACAGTGTGGCATCAAAACCCCGCTTGCACAGCTCCTCTGCCAGCACCTTGCCCTGTTCCCGGGTGGGTTCGTGGTGGGTTATGGCGCAGACAGCGATTTTTTTGACCTTTTTCGGGTCAATGGGGAAGTGTTTTGCGTTGTCCCGGACCAGGGTGATGGAGTAATCTGCTGTCTGAATCTGGGTCTTTTTGACAAAGGTCTTTTCTTCCGCAGTCATAGGACGGGGATCGTTGCAGCCTTGGAACAAGCCCAGCTTTTCCTTCATCTTCAGAATACGGGAAACCGCATCGTCCAGCCGTTCCATGGAAACATAGCCGCTTTCCACCGCCGCGACCAAATTGTCAACATAATTGGCAGAGGGCCACAGCAGCATATCGCAGCCGGCCTTGAAGGATTCGATTTCAGAGGTTTCCAGGTCTTTATACCAGCCGTTAAAGCCGCCCATATCCAGCGCATCGGTGACCACCACACCCTCAAAGCCCATCTCACCCTTTAGAAGTTTGGTGATCAGCTCATAGGAGAGCGTTGCCGGCAGACACATACCGTTGGGGGCGCGCTCAGTCTGATAGGCGGGTAGGGTAATGTGACCGGGCATAATGGAGTACACACCGGCATCGATCAGTGCCTGGAACACTTTACCGGATTTCTGCTTCCAGTCCTCCCAGGACAGGGTGTTGTTGGTGGTCACAGCGTGCTGATCACGCCAGTCCATGCCGTCGCCGGGGAAGTGCTTAGCACAGGCGGCAAGACCGTTTTCCTGCATACCCCGCACCACCTGGGTGAGCAGCTTAACGGCAAGCTCCGGATCGTCGGAAACACTGCGGATGTTCACCAAGGGGTTTCTGCGGTTGATATTCAGGTCACACACGGGAGAAAATGTCCAGTTAGCGCCTACGGAGCGAGCCTCCAAGGCGGTTGCTTTGCCGTAGTTGTAGGCGATTTCCTCGCTGTTGGTGGCGCCCAGACCCATCATGTAGGGGAGCGGGGTCAAGCCCTTGAGCATATCACCGCAGCCATTCTCAAAGTCTGAAACCACCAGCATAGGAATGGTGCATTCATCGGTATATCTTTTTAAGGTGGCTGTTGCCTGCTCCAATCCGCCGGCATCGGCTTCGGTAATGATCTCACCGAAGAAGAAAGCTGCGCCTGCGTTCTTGACAGAGGACTCACGACCGTCATTCAGTCGCAGGACAACGGTTTGCAGGACTTTCTCCCGCAGAGACAAATCGGTAATCTTCATAATGCACCTCGCATTTTTTGATACGATTAGTATAGTAACGTTATTTTTCCATGTCAATAGAACGGCAGTTGTTTTTTAGTCCAGCGCCAGGCCAAACCAACCGGGCATAGGGCAATCTTTCCGGAAAGGCAGCCACATAGCAAAATCACTCTGCGTACCGGGCGTACGGAAACGACCTTTGGCAAAGCCCAAAGTCTTGAGAATTCCCGGAGCGGCCTGGGTGTTCCCCAGGAATTCCTGGGCAAAAAGACCATCCGGTGAAGCTTCGCAAACCAGCAGAAAATCCTCGCCGGCATAAAAGCGGCAGTAGCCTGCCAGGAAAACCATAGCTTGTCCTTCCTGCACCACGCCGCCTTCCGGCAAATAAACAGAGCGAAGCCTGGTGTATTCCTCCGGTGTGATTTCCCGGAGGGGTGTGGGTGCATCGCCTGGCTCGCAGGTAAATCTTGATACGGTGGTAGCGGTCTCATAGCCGAATTGACGGTAGAAATCAAAGAGAGATGCGCCGCTGGGAACCAAAACCGTCCCGGCATACCCTTGGCTTCGCAAAATTTCGTGGGTTTCGTTCAGCAGCCTCCCGGCAAGACCCTTGCCCCGGTGGCTTTTCAGGGTGGCCACACCGTAAATATAGGCTATTTTGTGGCCGTTCAAGCTGCAATCAAACCAATAAAGGGCGCTGACCGGTGTGCCGTTTTCTGCGATATAGTGACACCGCTCCGGGGAATATCCCACAGAAAAAAACAGGTCTGTAAAGTCGTCGGGGTCGTTAAAGGCCTCCTGCCACAGCTTTCGTAAATCAGCAATCATAGCCTTCCTCTTTCAAACATGCCCACCACTTCTCAATGAGTCTGTCCGGGCAGTAGGACAGCTTTGCCTTCCGCAGGCCCTCGATGCCCATATCGTCCTCCCGGTTCAGCCATTGGAGCTTGGGATATTTCTCCCGCAGATACCGGGCAAATTCCCGGTTGATGGCGGCATAAGCCCCGTCATAGCCATCCGCGGCCTTTTCAAAGTGAATATCAAAGGTGTCCTCAGACAGGGCAGAGCCCATGGTCATGGCAATGATCTTGCCTTCGTGTCGTAGAACAAGGCCCTCCATACCCAGCTCCTCCCGGCTTTGCAAGGCACGGCGGATGGCGGCCTGCTCTAAATAGAAGCTGGCAGTGGGGTCGGCGGCTAACTTGGCGGCATACCAATCTTCCAGCATCTTCTCCACCTGTGGGGTGTTGTCCTCCGTGATAGGTTCGACGGTGGTATCCGGATAAGCATCCCAAAACCGATTGCAGTGGTTGCGCTTGCGCTGGAGCTTTTTGCCCTTCAGGTCTGCCAGTGCCTCTACGGAATATACATAGTCGTAGCTGTCCCGGTCCGGCTGAAAATAGAACTGCTCCGGATACCAGGTTTCCAAAAGCTCCTTATCCTTAGCCGTCAAACAGGTGATGCGGCAGGGAATACCCCGCTCCCGGGAATCGGCAATGATGGCGTCCAAAGTGGGCTTCAGATTCTCGCCCAATGGGAACTTATATACGCTTTTTCGGTAGAATTGAGAGAAAAAGGCTAAATTACCATTGTGAAAAGTTGCCTTTTGCCGTCCCCATAAATACATATTGGCAAAGCTGTACTCACAGCCCCGCTCTGCGCAGTAACGCAGGTAGGGTTCGTACAGTTGTTTATCCGCAGGCTTTACAGCCGTAAAATTCAACATATAGGTATCACTCCTTTTGTATAATCTCATTATACCACAATTTTCGCCTCAGTACAACGAAAATATGGCTACTTGCTTTTTGACCGGGTTTTTGCTATACTATAGGAACAAAAAGAGTATAAATCCTTAAAGCGAAAAGGAGCGATGATATGAAAACGAGGAAGATTTTACGGGCATTGCTGATGGTCAGCCTGGTTGCGGTTTTGCTGCTGAGCTTCGCTGCCTGCGGTAAAAAGAAAAAGCCTGCCCCCACTGAGGCAACCACTGAGCCCACCGTGATGACGGAGGCCACCCAGTCCACCGAGGCGACTACCGCCCCCACCCAGGCTCCCACGGAGGAGACTACCGAGTCCACCGAGCCCACCTGTGAGCACCCCGATGCCAAGATGGTGGTGGACAAAGAGCCTACCTGCCGGATCCAGGGAAGCCAGCATATGGAATGCGAAGAGTGTGGGTTTGTAGGACCTGCCGAGGTCACCCCGAAGATCGACCATATTTCCAGTGACTGGATCTTGGAGAAGGAAGCCACCTGCCTGGAGCAAGGCAATCAGTACATAGAGTGCACCATGTGCAAGACCCGGCTGGCAAACATCCCCATTCCCAAGACGGGCCATACCCCCGGTGAATGGATCCTGGATAAGCAGGCTACCAACACAGAGCCCGGCAAGACCCACCAGGAGTGCGATGTATGCAAAGAGGTGCTGGCTACCGCAGAAATTCCCACTACCGGCACTACCGGCCTGGCATTCAAGCAGAATCAGGATGGAACCTATACCGTTACCGGCATCGGCACTTGTAAGGATACTGTGATCTACATTCCCGGGGCCTATGAGGGCGGCGCGGTTACCGCCATCGGCGAGAAGGCATTTGCCGGCTGCGCCAAGGTGGAGAAGATCATTCTGCCCAGCTCCGTTACAGAGATCGGCGACCGGGCCTTCTACGATTCCGGAATTAAGGAATTCACTGTTCCTGCAAGTGTAAAGAAGATCGGTACACAGATATTCTTCCAGGCAGATAAGCTGGATACTGTGTATTACAACAGCGATTATGCCAATGAGACCGCACCCATCTTTGGCGCTACCTGGATCAGAAAGGTAGTCTTCGGCGGCAAGAAGGTGCCTGCCTATGTATGCCAGGGCGCATCCGGGCTTTCGGAAGTTGTCATTGGCAAGACTGTTACCGAGATCGGCAACAACGCCTTTGAGGATTGCACCAATTTGGGCACTGTGACCATTCCCGATAGTGTTTCTGCCATCGGTGAGGCATCCTTCGCCGGATGCTCGGCTTTGAGCAATGTTGTCATTCCCAACAGCGTGACCCGTATCAACAAACGGGCTTTCGCCGGCTGTTCCAACCTTTACACGGTTACCGTTCCTGCCAGCATGACCAAGATTGGCGAGGAAGCGTTCAGCGGATGCAAGAAGCTGCAGACTATCGATTTCCAAGGCAAGCAGGCCCAGTGGGATAAGATCACCAAGGGCACAAACTGGGATTATATGGTCAGCAATTACACCGTAAATACCAAAGAATAAACCCAAAGCGCCCCGATGGGGCGCTTTGTATTTGAGGAGGCAGTATGCGTTTTCGGAAAATATATGTGGAGATTTCCAATCTGTGTAATTTAAGCTGTGCGTTCTGCCCCGGCACAAAGCGCAGCCCCGGGCGTATGACCCCTGAGGATTTTGCAAAGCTTTTGCCCAAGCTGCGGCCCTATACGGAGTTTCTTTACTTTCATATTATGGGTGAGCCCTTGTGCCACCCCCATTTAGCGGAATTTTTGGAAATTGCCCACGGGCAGGGTTTTCGCGTGATTTTAACCACCAACGGAACACTCCTTGCCAAGCAGCAGGAAATGCTGCTATCTGCCCCCGGTCTTCACAAGATCAATATTTCCCTCCACGCCTTTGAGGCCAATGATTTGGCAGTTCCTTTTGAGGAATACTTGGCGGATTGCTTCCGGTTCGGTAAGGCGGCAGAGGGGAAGAAATTGGTTGTCTATCGATTGTGGAACAAGGGCGGCGCAGATGCCAAAAATGAAAAAATTCTTTCGGCAATGGAACAGGCGTTCCCAAAACCCTGGGTGGTGGAGAACCGGGGGACGCGGATCGCAGACCGTGTGTTTTTAGAATACGGCGAAAAATTCGATTGGCCGGACCTTGGGGCCCCGGAAGGGTCAGAGAAGCTGTTTTGCTATGGCCTGCGGGATCAGTTGGGTGTCCTTTGGGATGGCACGGTAGTGCCCTGCTGCCTGGACCACGAGGGAGATTTGGCTTTGGGAAACCTGTTTGAACAAGATATGGAGGAAATCCTCCAAAGCCCCCGGGCTAAGGCTATTTATGAGGGCTTTTCCCGGAAAGAGGCGGTGGAGGAACTGTGCCGCCGCTGCGGCTACGCAAGACGATTTGAATAAAGCAAATAGCGGTCATTGCGAACCAGTGCGCCACAGCGACGCGCTAAGAGCCGCCGCTACGCGGCGGTTGCGCTCTGCACGCGCCTGCGGGCGCAGTGGTGTGGCAATCTCCCTCTTGTGATGGGGATTCCCACGGGCATAAATGCCCTCGGAATGACCGATTTTTGCGTAGGGTATCTGTTTTTGGTAGTTTCCCCTTGATTATTCTATATTTTCTGCTACAATTACAATGAATATTTATGTGCTTAGCCTGACCAATATAATCCAAACCCGTTCCTGAGCCGCGGGGCAGTCCCAATGCCTCGTTACCGCTTCTTGAAGGGCGGCAAGCCCATCTGCGAAGCGGTGCCTTGCCTTAGAACTGCCCCGTAGCTCAGGAATCTGCGACCTAAGGGGGATGGATGAATGGTTCAGGCGAAGCATAGGAAGCCGATGGGCTGACGCCCATCAATGAATATAATGACGACTGAGCCAATCAGACGCACCCTTAGGCGGGTTCGGATTATATTGGCCAGGCTAAGGAGTTTGAGATGATTACTGTTAATAATTTAGGTATGCAATTTGGCGGCCAGTGGCTGTTCCAGCGTGTGGACCTGCAGTTCCTGCCCGGAAACTGCTACGGCATCATTGGCGCAAACGGCGCAGGTAAGTCCACCTTCCTGCGTATCCTCACCGGTGAGCTGGAGTCCACCAACGGCTCTGTTACCGTAGACCCGGACAAGCGTGTTTCCGTGCTGAAGCAGAACCAAAACGCCTACGACGAGTACACCGTTATGGACACTGTCATTATGGGCAATCAGCATCTTTATGATGTGATGAAAGAAAAGGATGCCATCTACGAAAAGGAAGATTTCTCCGACGAGGACGGTATGCGTGCCTCCGAGCTGGAAGTGGAATTTGCTGAGATGGGCGGTTGGGAAGCAGAGTCCGATGCTTCCCGGATCCTCCAGGGTCTGGGCATCCCCACCGATATGCACTATGATTCCATGGGCTCTACCGACCCCAGACTAAAGGTGAAGATTTTGCTGGCCCAGGCACTGTTCGGCAATCCCGACATCATTATGCTGGACGAGCCTACCAACAACCTGGACATTGAAGCCATCAACTGGTTGGAAGACTTCCTGCTGGATTTCCCCGGTATGGTCATTGCCGTGTCCCATGACCGGCACTTCTTAAATACCGTCTGCACTCACACCGTGGATATCGACTACGGCAAGATCAAGATGTATGTGGGTAACTATGACTTCTGGTACGAGTCTTCTCAGATGGTCCAGGCCATGATCCGCAACAAGAACAAGAAGAACCAGGAAAAGATTGAAGAACTGCAGCTGTTTATCCAGCGGTTCTCCGCCAACAAGTCCAAGGCCAAGCAGGCAACCGCAAGAAGAAAGCTGCTGGACAAGCTGACTGTTGAGGAAATGCCCTGCTCCACCCGCCGTTACCCCTTCGTGGGCTTTATGCCCGAGCGGGAGCTGGGTAAGGATATTCTCACCGTCAACGATGTTTCTGTCACCGTGGACGGGGAAAAGCTGCTGGACAAGGTGTATTTCTCTGTGGGCAAGAACGACAAGATCGCCTTTGTGGGCGAAAACGAAAAGGCCCAGACCGCGCTGATGCAGATCCTGATGGGCGAGTTAGAGCCGGATGAAGGCAGTATCAAGTGGGGCATCTCCACCATTCGCAGCTACCTGCCTAAGGATAATTCTGAATATTTCGAGGGCAACGAGATGGAGCTGGTGGATTGGCTCCGCCAGTATTCTGCCAAGAAGGACGATGTGTACCTGCGAGGCTTCCTGGGCCGTATGCTCTTCGGCAATGACGATGTATTCAAGCATGTGAATGTCCTTTCCGGTGGTGAAAAGGTCCGTTGTATGCTTTCTAAGATGATGCTCAGCGGCGCCAATGTGGTGCTGCTGGACCAGCCCACCAACCACTTGGATATGGAATCCATCCAGGCTGTGAACAAGGGTCTGGAGGCCTTTACCGGCGTGGTGCTGCTGGCATCCCACGACCACGAAATGCTCCAGTCTACCTGTAACCGTGTGATTGCCTTCCAGCCCGACGGCACAATCGTTGACCGCTACGGCACTTATGACGAGTACCTGGAATGGCTGGCGCAGCAGAAGGAGAACTGATATGGAAAAAATCTTGGATATTATCACCGCTAAGATGCAAAAAGCCTTTGCAGAGGCCGGTTACGAAGCCTCTTTCGGCAGAGTGACCGTGTCCAATCGGCCGGACCTGTGCGAATACCAGTGTAATGGCGCTTTGGCTGCTGCCAAGCAGTATAAATGCGCACCCATTGCGATCGCCAATGCGGTGGCGGAAAAACTGGAAAAGGCAGACTTTTCTATGATTGAGGCGGTTATGCCCGGCTTTATCAATCTGAAGCTGTCCGATACCTTCCTGCAGAATTACCTGGAGGGTATGCGTGCTGCGACCGACTTTGGCGTGGAGAAATTCGGCACAGGCAAGACCGTGGTTGTGGACTACGGCGGACCCAATGTGGCAAAGCCCCTGCACATCGGCCACCTGCGCTCTGCCATCATCGGCGAGTCCATCAAGCGCCTCTTTAAGTTCTTCGGCTACAATGCCATTGGCGACATCCACTTAGGCGACTGGGGTCTGCAGATGGGTCTGATTATCTCCGAATTACAGGAGCGTCAGCCGGACCTCATTTATTTTGATGAGAGCTTTACCGGTCCTTATCCCGAGGAAGCACCTTTCACCATCAGCGAGCTGGAGGAGATCTATCCTGCCGCCTCCGCCAAGAAGAAGGAAGACGAGGCCTTTGCGGAAAAAGCCCACACCGCAACCTTTGAGCTGCAGCAGGGCAGACCCGGCTACCGGGCTTTGTGGCAGCATATTATGCGCCTGTCCCTGGCGGATATGCGGAAGATCTACGATAACTTAAATGTCCACTTTGAGGCCTGGCTGGGCGAAAGTGATGCCGATCCTTTTATTCCTCCGATGGTGGAGGATATGAAGGCCCGGGGCATTGCCGTCCAGTCCGAGGGTGCTTGGGTCATTCCCGTTGCCAAGGAGGACGATAAGAAGGAAGTGCCTCCCTGCATTTTGGTGAAGTCCGACGGTTCTGCCATCTATGCAACCACCGACCTTGCCACCATGGTCCAGCGTATGCAGGACTTTAAGCCCGACCGGATGTTCTACATTACCGACAAGCGCCAGAGCCTGCATTTTGAGCAGGTGTTCCGTGCCGCCAAGAAGGCAGGCATCCTGCCCGAGGATTATCTGGTGGAGCATTTGGGCTTCGGCACGATGAACGGCGCCGACGGCAAGCCCTTCAAGACCCGTGACGGCGGTGTGATGCGCCTGGAAGTGCTGATCAAGGAAATGACCGATTTCGTTCGCGCCAAGGTGGTGGAGAACAAGATCGTAGACGAATCCGAGGTGGAGGCAACCACCCAAAAGATCGCTATGGCGGCTCTCAAGTACGGCGACCTTTCTAACCAGCCCACCAAGGACTATGTGTTCGATATGGACCGCTTTGCCGCATTCGAGGGCAATACCGGACCTTATATCCTCTATACCATCGTCCGCATCAAGTCCATTTTGGCCAAATACGGCGCTTGGGAGAACCTGCCCATCCAGACTCCTGCCAATGTGTATGCCAAGGAGCTGATGCTTGCCATCACCAAGGCAGGTCCTGCTTTGGAATCCGCTTTGGCAGGCGCTGCGCCCAACCTCATTTGCGCTTATATCTATGAGCTGGCCGGCGCGGTGAATAAGTTCTACCACGAGACCCGCATCCTCACCGAAGAGGACAAAAACTTGCAGGCCGGCTATATCAGCCTGATCGGCCTTGCCAAGCAGGTGCTGGAAACCTGCATTGATATCCTGGGCTTCTCTGCTCCGGAGAAGATGTAATCAAAATACGGTCATTGCGAACCAGTGCGCACACTGGTGTGGCAATCTCCTTCTTAAGATGGGGATTCCCACGCCTGCTGTCGCAGGCTCGGAATGACCGTGTTTTGTTTATTCCCCTGTGGCGGCAATTATCAAAATCGGGAGCACATCCCGGTATATCTCGTCAAACTGACTTAAAGGCAGAGGATTCACACCCTCACCTACCTCTATGGTATAGCCCGGCCTGCGGAATTCCTGGATGAACCAATCCTTATACCCGGCAAAGCTGGAGTTAAAGGGGGTATCTGCCAGGGTGTAGCCGCTGGCCGCTGCCATCTTGCGGCCCAGTTCTTCCGCCTCCGGCACAAAAATATCCTTGAATTGCCAATAAATTTCCTTGCCCTGGCTGTGGAGAGCTACTACCAATGCAGGGTCAATATACTCCGTATATCCGGCCAGAGCCCGGGTTTCAAATTGATTTAAGGGGGCGCGGCCTACATAATCCCTTGGGCCGGGGTTTACAAAGCCCTGGGCGAATTTGATCTCCCGGGCCTGCAGCCACCCGGCGGGGTATTGCAGATTCAAGTCAACCCCCAAAAGATTGGCTTTCCAGCCATCGGGAAAGGGGATCGTGGGATAGTCCCGGGCCAAACGCTCCGCCAAGTCATACTGAATATCCCCCGGACCAATAGCCCCGGTCACTAAGTCCACCCCGTCGGGATCTACCATGGGCACCATATAGATAGTTACCTGCTCTGCCAATTCCCGGGCATCCCGGCCGTAAATTTGTCCCCCGGAGCGGATGGCCTCAGCCAGCTCCTCTGCAAATTTCAGTAATACAAGGGTGGTGATCCACTCGTTTGCGTGGTGGGAGGCAGAGAATATTACCTTCCGGGGGCCGTTTCCTGCCACCAATGTGGAAACTGGCCGCTGAAAGGCGGTGTTGGTCAGTACCTCCGTGCGCAGAAAAGGATATGTACTGACAAGAGCCACAATATATTGCTCGTTAGCCTGCGATGTGATGGGTATGCCGGTTTGTACAATGGCCATAAAATCACCTCCCATCAGTATATGCTATCGTGGGTGACAGCGTTCAAAAAACAACCCCACAGGGGGGTTGCAAGTTCTAAAAAATAGTGTATAATAGGGGAAAACAAAGGAGGTGGGTACTATGCACGATCATAACGAACAGGATCATTCCTATATGCACGCCCACGGCATTGCCCACTCCCACGGCCATGTCCACGAAAATCAAAAGGCAGTCATCAACCGCCTGGCCCGGGCCATCGGCCACCTGGAAAAGGTGAAGCGGATGGTGGAAGAGGGCTATGATTGCTCCGAGGTGCTGATTCAGCTGGCGGCTGTCCGCTCTGCTTTGGATAATACCGGCAAGGTGATCCTCAAGGACCATATTCACCACTGTATGGTGGATGCGGTGGCGGCAGGCGACCAAAATGCCATCGACAGCCTTTGCGAAGCTGTGGACAAATTTATGAAGTAAAAAAAGGAGTGCTTTTTCAAGCACTCCTTTTTTGGTAAAGAGGTCAAAGAAGCCGTCAAGACAAGCAACTCGCACTCGTCGGCGTACAGGTGGTACGGTAGAGTGCGAGTTGCGCAGTAAGTCAAAACACCTTGCGTAGCAAGCTTTTTTGCCCCTCATCCGTCAAAAATCAGAGATTTTTGCCACCTTCCCCCAGGGGAAGGCTTTACGCAATGTCCGTTGGGTTATTTCGTGTTTTGACGGTTGGCGGCTTATATGACCCTCTTTTAAAGCTCGCAGTTTCCAACAGTTCTGGGGAAGGGCAGCACATCGCGAATATTGCCCATACCGGTCAGATACATGACGCAGCGCTCAAAGCCCAGGCCGAAACCGGCGTGGCGGGCAGAGCCGTACTTCCGCAGATCCAGGTAGAAGTCGTAGTCCTCGGGGTTCATACCCAGCTCCTCGATGCGGTTCTTCAGGATCTCGTAATCGTCCTCACGCTGGCTGCCGCCGATGATCTCGCCGATGCCGGGCACCAGGCAGTCCATAGCGGCAACGGTCTTGCCGTCGGGATTCAGCTTCATATAGAAAGCCTTGATTTCCTTGGGGTAGTCGGTGACAAACACGGGCTTCTTGAACACTTCCTCGGTCAGGTACCGCTCGTGCTCAGTCTGCAGGTCGCAGCCCCAGTAGACAGGGAATGCAAACTTGTCGTTGCACTTCTCCAAAATCTCAATGGCCTCGGTGTAGGTCACATGACCGAAGTCGGAATTTACCACATGGTTCAGCCGCTCCAGCAGGCCCTTATCCACAAAGGAATTGAAGAACTCCATTTCCTCGGGTGCGTGCTCCAGCACATAGGAGATGATATACTTGATCATATCCTCAGCCAGGCGCATATCGTCTGCCAAGTTGGCAAAAGCGATCTCCGGCTCGATCATCCAGAACTCGGCGGCGTGCCGGGTGGTGTTGGAGTTTTCGGCGCGGAAGGTAGGGCCGAAGGTGTAAATGTTCTTAAAGGCCATGGCGAAGGTCTCGCCGTTGAGCTGACCGGACACGGTCAGATTGGTGGGTTTGCCGTAGAAGTCCTGGGAGAAGTCCACCTTGCCGTCCTCGGTCTTGGGGACATTGTTCAAGTCCAAAGTAGTGACCTGGAACATCTCGCCTGCGCCCTCACAGTCGGAACCGGTGATGAGGGGGGTGTGGACATAGACGAAGTCACGGTCTTGGAAGAACTGGTGGATAGCCATTGCAGCCAAAGAGCGGACACGGAACACAGCCTGGAAGGTGTTGGTCCGGGGGCGCAGATGGGTGATGGTGCGCAAAAATTCCATGGAGTGCCGCTTGGGCTGCAGGGGATAGTCGCCGGTGGAAGCGCCTTCCACGGTGATCTCCTGGGCCTGGATCTCAAAGGGCTGCTTGCTGTCGGGGGTCAGTACTACAGTGCCTTTGATAATGAGGGCAGCGCCGATGTTGATTTTGGAGATCTCCTGGAAGTTCTCCATAGCATCGGTGTACACCACCTGAATGGGGCTAAAATAAGTGCCGTCGTTCAGCATAATAAAGCCAAACTGTTTGGAGCCACGGCGGTTACGCACCCAGCCACCCACGGTGACGGTCTTGTCGGCGTAAGCTGCGGTGTTCTTATACAGCTCACGAACAGAAATCAGATCCATAGTGTTTACCTCTTTGTTTAGTCTATAATATAAAGAGTATAAGCCAAAAAGGAAGAATTTACAAGAGGTTTTGAAAATTTAATTGAGCAAAAATACCCCAAAATTCAGATATCCGGCAAAAGTGACCCACAAAAGATAGGGAAGTAAGAGGTTTCCGGCGGTTTCATCCAAAGCGGAAAAGCGGCGCAGGGTGATAAAAATAGCGATCCACAGAGCAATGAGAATGATAAATGCCAGCAGATACATCTCGGCCCCAAAGAAGACCAAAGGCCAAATAAAATTCAGCGCCAGCTGCACAGCATAGGCCTTCAGCGCGGAGCGGATAAGCACCATATCCTCCCCAGAGGCCAGTACCCGGTAGGATGCTTCGCCCATTAAAAGATACAAAATCGTCCACACTATGGGAAACACCCATCCCGGTGGCGAAAGAGGCGGCTGGTTCATTACCTTATAGCTGCCCATTCCGCCGCTGAGTAATGCGGCAAGACCACCCACCGCTAAGGGAATGGCCCAGCAAATCAGTCGTTTTTTCCAATCGGTTTTCATAGTAATCCCTCCCGGTAAGTAGTCTATGAAAATAATCGGCTTTTTATAATTATCGTTTTTTTGGCCATACTGTATAAGAGGTGTGCGGTATGAAAAAGACGGTGTTTTTGCTGATAATTTGTGTTATTCTGTGCGGCTGCAAAAAAGAAAAAGCGCCGGAGCATCGGGTGGTGACGGGGATACAGGTGGAGTATCACCAGGGAAAAAATGTCCTGCATCGCAGCTACAAAAAAACAGAAAATGTCCAGTTTATGCTGAATTATCTTAGGATATTAAATCCTTTTGGGCCGGTGATCCCGGAGGGAAGACAGGCGGATAACTGCCGGATCACCCTGCAGTATTCCCACGGGCCGGACAGCGTATACCTGCAGCAGGGAAGCGCCTATCTTTGCCGCAACGGCGGGCCTTGGGAGAGCATCGACAGCGCCCGGGCAAGCCTGCTGTATCCTATGCTTTTACTGCTGCCTTCGGATGCATAAATGGGCATAAAGTAGGGGAGGGATATTATCCCTCCCGAAAAATAAATGCATCTCTGTTGCGGGCGGGATAATATCCCGCCCCTACAATAAAAGTCTCTTACATATCCCGGCAGAAAGTTCCGTCGGAGGTCATTTCGTAAAGCTCCGTTAAGGAGGCAAAGGTTTTGTTTTCTTTGCTTTTCAGAGGCCGGGAGAAATAGAATTTTCCGTCGCCAAAGCTGTACACACCGGTAGAGCCCAAGGGGAAATGGCTGCCCCGGATGTTTTCCTTGCCGATTTCGCCAATGGGCGCAAGGGTCAGCAGCATTCCGGTCTCACCGTCCCGGCCCAAAAGGGACTGCTCTGCGGCAGCTGCGGTGGCATCAATGAAGAACAGAACGAAGTCGGTAAACTTCTCCTTTTTGCCACGATATACCGCTGCCAGCCAGGTGCGGCTGTGGGGATCGTATTCCAAATTCTGCATACCGTAGCGGGTGTTGCCGGTGTACAGATAGTACCGCTGCTCAGCAGCTTCCGGGCCGCTGTAATGGGGCTTTTCCTGATTCAGCGGCTGACCGTAGGTCTCAAAGACAGAGGGGTCATACTGCAAAATCACCTGATGGTCATTATCGTCCCGGCTATTGTCCTCGTAAATGCCGTAGGCCACCATAATCTTCTTTTCGCCGTCGGTGCCAAACACCGGGCCGTAGCCTGTGCCGTCAAAGCCGCTGCAGCCGTAGCGGTGCTTGTTGCCGCTGACCGGGTCTGTGGCCTCATAATCTGCCCGCACATCCCCGAGCCAAACAGCCTGCATAATGCCGTCCTTTTCCGCATCCTTTTCCATCCGGTCAATGGCATCCACATCAAAGCTCACCAGATAGAAATTGTCCTCCGGGTTGGGATCCCAGCCGGTGCGGGCAATGACGCCGGCGCCAATGGCATCGTGCTTTAGCTCCAAAGAGCCGTAGATCTTCCGCCGGTCCGGGTCAAAGGTGATGCAACCCAAGTGACCTGCCAAATTCTTGACAGAACCCAAGGGCTTGCCCTGCAGGTCGGTCTTCAGCAAAATGGTGGTGAAGGAGAAGTACATATGACCCTTTTCCTTGTCCAGCGCAATGCCTTGAATGTGACCCTCCGGCCACCAACCGCTGAACACAGCGCCGGGGTAGCTTTTTTCTTCGCCGCCGTAAAGGTCATTGTAAAGCCAAAGCACGGTGTAGCGGTCTTTTAAATCCTTGCCGTAGGTGACTGCATCGGCGATCTTCTCGTGGGAGTAGAGTTTATAAAAATCCTCCATAGAAAGACCCACAGCACCAAACATTTTTTCCAAAGCCTCCGGGGTGGGCATTTCTGCAAGAATTTCACGGATCTCAGATTCTTTGGCTGTGTAAGCCTCCATCAGAGGCTTTTCGTAAAAGCCCACCTTTTTCTGCAGCGCCATGCAGCCCTCTGCCACCGGGCCGTAGACCCGCTGCATTTGGGCGGCGTAGTCGGCAGGCTTGTGCCGCTTTGCAGGGAACGGCTTTGCTAAAATCTTTTGCCGCAGCTGGGCGGTGACCACCGCAGAGTAAGCCACATCGATGCCGTGGGGGAAGTAAGGCTCGTCCCGGACAATGCCCACGATCTCAAAGAAGTGGGAGAGATGATGCTCACTGCCGGAGGCAGGCCGGGAAGAGCCGGCAAAGCTCATGGCAATGCCCACCAAAACCAGCGCCTCCATCAGCACCTGCACGCTCTTTTCGTCCCGGTTTACCAAACCGGGGGCAAGCTGCAGGGTCTGCAGCAGTGCATCCATAGTCATATCGTAAATGTACTGGCAGAAATATTCTCCGTTCACCGCCCGACTCAGCTTCCAGTCATTGAGGGCGGAGTACTTGCCCACAATATCGCCGTAACCGGCTTGGATCATCTCAAAGGGCGCATCCTTCAAAACAGCCGTGTCCGCCAAAATAGCAGAGGGTACTTTGGCGCTGTATGTTACCTTCATACCGCCGGTGATCATCGCCGCGCCGGAGGAGGCATAGCCGTCCATGGAGGGAGCGGTGGCGACCACGAAATAGGGAAGCTCTGCGTAAAATGCCACATATTTGCAAAGATCCTGTATAACACCGGAGCCGATGCCGATGATGAGATCGTGACCGGGCAGATTTTTTTGCACCCGCTCAATGGCGGCTTCGTTGGGGATCAGCACCTTGTCCCCGGGGAAGATCACCTTGTCCACCTGCTTGCCGGACAAATAGCGCATAGTTTTTTCACCGGCCGCGGCAAAGGTATTCTCGTCAGCTACCAAAAGAATTGCTTTGTAGTCCTTGCAAAGGGTTGTCAGATGGCGAATGGCGTCCGGCTCTACCGCCACAAAATCCATATCGCACCGATGGTGTTTTCCGCAGGCGCAATCCACACCCTGTAAAAGCTTTTGAAAATCCATAAGAATCCTCCTGTTGCATAAATTGCCTTTATTATAGAATGGACAGATAGAACAATCAAGAAATGAGCAAAAATATGACTACTATTTGACAATTGTGCATATTTTAGTGTAAAATGGATAAAAAATGCGCATAGGAGGCTCATATGCTGAAAAATGAACGGGAGCAGGAAATTTTGAATGTCCTGCAAAGCACCGGCTATGCCACGGTGAAATTTCTGAGTGAGCAGCTTTATACCAGCGAATCCTGTGTCCGCCGGGCGCTGGCCGGGTTGACGGAAAAGGGTTTGGTTCGCAGAAGCTATGGTGGTGTGGAGCTGCTGAGCAGCCATACCAATGTGACTTCTTTCGGCGCACGGGCCCATCAAAACGCGGCAGCCAAGCAGGCGATCGCCAAAAAGGCCGCCCCCCTGGTAGAAGACGGCAGTATCGTGTTTTTGGACGGCTCTTCCACATCTTTTTATTTGGCAGCCCAGCTGCTCAGCAAAACCGGGCTGACGGTAGTTACCAACAATACGGAGATCCTGAACCTGTTGGCCCAGGCTAATTTCAAGGTCTACTGCTCCGGTGGGGAGCTCAGCGAAACAAACCGCACCTGTCTGGTGGGTCCCGATGCCCAGCGCAGCTTTGCCGGCATCTATGCACAGTATGCGTTCTTTTCCAGCAATGCCCTGTCGGCAGAGGGCGTCATTACCGATTGCACCCGTGAAGAGGTGGCAGTTCGGGAGACCATTCTGCAAAACGCCCGGAAAAAGATTTTCCTGTGCGACAGCAGTAAATTCGATACGGTTTCCGTTTACCGCCAATGCGACCTGAGCCAAATCGATACCCTTGTCAGTGAGGACAACCGTGCCAAGAAGTTTGCGAAGGAATTTCCTAATTTGCAAGTGTTATAAAAAAGCAGCCACGGCAATCAAAGTTGCCGTGGCTGTAACTGTTTTTCCTTAGCCCTTTTCCAGAGCCAGGGTCTGGGTGGTCTGGTCGCAGACCTCTGCGGGGCCCCAGTACTGGATGGCGCCGGGGTACACATAGCAGGTTTCGATGGCCCACTCTTCCCGGTTTTCGGCAAAGAACTTGAAGGGCTTGCCCTCCAGCTCAACCAAAGCCTTGCGGATAACGGGCTTGTCAGCGCCGTGGCGGCGTTCCATGTTCATCATCTTGGTGATGGGCATACCGCCGGCAACCCACTCTTCAGCGGGCTTAGACAGGTTAGAAACCTTGGAAAGATAGCCGGTGTAGCCATACTGGATCAGCATAAAGGCGTTGTAGCCCAGGCTGTAGCAGTAGTCAGCATCGAAATTGGAGGGGAAAGCGCAGCGGCCTTCGTAGCCCAGGAAGTGATGCAGGGGAGAGAACTTGCCGGCATATTTGCCCTCGGCCTTGCGCTTAGCCAGGTTAGCCTTAACCATCTCGGAGAACAGCTTCTCGGACTCGATGAGGGAAACCTGCACGTTGCCGTGGGGGTCGCGCTCCAGGAACAGCTGCTGCTGAATGGTCTGGGGCAGGATGGCAAATACAGCCATGGACTTTTCGGTCAAACCGGCCTTGATGAAAGCGTACTTTTCTTCCCAGGTAGGAAGTGCGTTGAAGGCATCAGCCTTCGCGCCGGCCAGCAGCTCATTGATCTCAGCGATCAGAACGGAGAACTCGGGAACGAATTCCACGATGCCCTCGGGGATAATGGCAACACCGAAGTTCCAGCCACGGGCTGCCCGGTTTGCAACGGAGTCAGCAATGTAATCGGTGATCTGCGCCAGGGACATCTTCTTGGCGGCAACTTCCTCGCCGATGAGGCAGATGTTGGGACGGGTCTGCAGAGCAGTTTCCAAAGCCACATGGGAAGCGGAGCGGCCCATGACCTTTACGAAGTGCCAGTACTTCTTGGCGGAGTTGGCGTCACGCTCGATGTTGCCCACGATCTCAGCGTAGGTTTTGGTGGCGGTATCGAAGCCGAAGGAGCACTCGATGTCCTCGTTCTTCAGGTCACCGTCGATGGTCTTGGGGCAGCCGATGACCTGGATGCCGGCGTTTTGTGCGGCAAAGTACTCAGCCAGCACAGCGGCATTAGTGTTGGAGTCGTCACCGCCGATGATCACCAGGGCGTTGATGCCGTGCTTCTTGCAGTTTTCTGCCACAATGGCGAACTGCTCCTGGGTCTCCAGCTTGGTACGGCCGGAGCCGATGATGTCAAAACCGCCGGTGTTGCGGTAAGCATTGATGTATTCGTCGTCGAAGATGATGTAATCATCATCGATGAGGCCGCTGGGGCCACCCTTGAAACCGTAGAGGACATTGTCCTTGTCGGTGGCCTTCAGGGCATCGTACAGACCGCAAATAACATTGTGGCCGCCGGGTGCCTGACCGCCGGACAGGATCACGCCCACAACCTGCTTCTTGGCAGGCGCGGTGTTCTTGCCCTTCTGGAAGGTGATCTCATTCTTGCCGTAGGTATTGGGGAACAGAGCTTTGATCTTGTCCTGGTCGGCAACGCTCTCGGTAGCGGCGCCGTCCTTCACACAGATCTCAGCAATGCCGCCACGCAGCATACCGGGCAGCTTGGGGTTATACTGGTATCTTGCCAGCTGTAGGGGGGATAGTTTCATCTTTTTACACTCCTTGCAGTATTTTTTATCGATTATACTCCATCTTTACAAAAAGGTAAATAGGAAATTGCAATATTTTTTTATTTATGACTATTGAAAAGCAAAAAAACTGTGTTATAATGGTAGCTGTAAAAATACGGGTCTAACCCCGTGAAATAAGAAAGGAAAGATGAAAATGGCTCTTGTTACTACTACCGAAATGTTCAAGAAGGCTTATGACGGCGGCTACGCTATCGGCGCTTTCAATGTGAACAATATGGAAATCGTTCAGGGCATCACCGAGGCTTGCTGCGAGGAGAACGCTCCCGTTATCCTGCAGGTTTCCAAGGGCGCTCGCGCTTATGCGAACCATACTTACCTGGTAAAGCTGGTTGAGGCTGCTATCATTGAGTGCCCCAACATTCCCATCGCTCTGCACCTGGACCACGGCGACAGCTTCGAGACCTGTAAGTCCTGCATCGACGGCGGCTTCACCTCCGTTATGATCGACGCTTCCTCTAAGCCCTTTGAAGAAAACATCGAGATCACCCGCAAGGTGGTTGAATATGCACACGCTCACGGCGTAGTAGTAGAAGCAGAGCTGGGTGCTCTTGCAGGCGTTGAAGACGAAGTTAACGTTTCTGCTGAAAGCGCTCACTACACTCGTCCCGAAGAGGTTGAAGAGTTCGTAACCAGAACCGGTTGTGACTCTCTGGCTATCGCTATCGGTACCTCCCACGGTGCATACAAGTTCAAGCCCGGTACCAATCCTCAGCTTCGCTTCGACATCCTGGAAGAGGTTTCCAAGAAGCTGCCCAACTTCCCCATCGTTCTGCACGGTTCTTCTTCCGTTCCTCAGGAATACGTGAAGATGGTTAACGAAAACGGCGGTAAGATGCCCGGC
>JAFTMI010000032.1 GCA_017452505.1 Oscillospiraceae bacterium | reverse complement strand
GAACTCGTAGCCGGTGATCAGGTCGTCCTTGTCCAGAGCGATGCGGGTAACGTAACCCTCAGCCATCTCCAGGTAACGGGGACCCTTGACCTTGGTGGCAAACATGGTGCCAACCTGGCTGCGCAGGCCCTTGCCCAGGTCTTCCAGAGAAGCGCCGACTGCCAGACCGTCTTCGGAGAAAGCGGACTGAGTACGGCCGTAAACGATCTGCAGGAACAGCTCGCGCATAGCGGTGTTGATGGCGTCGCACACCAGGTCGGTGTTCAGCGCCTCCAGAATGGTCTTACCGATGAGGATTTCGGAAGCCATAGCAGCGGAGTGGGTCATACCGGAGCAGCCCAGGGTCTCCACCAGAGCCTCCTCGATGATGCCTTCCTTCACGTTCAGGGTCAGCTTGCAGCAGCCCTGCTGAGGAGCGCACCAGCCGATACCGTGGGTGAAACCGCTGATATCGGAGATCTGCTTAGCCTGCACCCACTTGCCCTCTTCGGGGATGGGAGCGGGGCCATGGTAGGCACCCTTGGCCACGGAGCACATATGTTGTACTTCTGCACTGTAAATCATTGCAATTTTTCCTTTCTTTGAAAAACGGTCTCCCGTTTTCGTATTTTTCCGCGAATATTATAATGGTTTTCAAAGAAAATGTCAATTAAAAATAAGCGGTATAGAAAAGAAAATATGCTGCATACTAAGCCTATCACAAAAAAGGAGGAACTGACAATGGATTGTAAGGCTAACAAGAGCATTGAATGCACCGTTCAGCAGTGCGCTAACCACTGCGCAGACAGCAACTACTGCGCCCTGGATCGCATCCTGGTGGGCACCCATGAGGCTAACCCCACTGCTGACCAGTGCACCGACTGCAAGTCCTTCCGGATGAAGTAATCATGAAAGGGGCGCAAACGCGCCCCTCTTTTTTATGGACTTTTGAATCCTTATGTGCTACAATACCTTTAGTTTTACAAAAAGGAGTATTTCTATGAAAGCACAAAAACTTTCCGATTTGGAACCCAAGTCGGTTTTTACTTATTTTGAAAACCTCTGCGCCATCCCCCACGGATCCGGTAACACAAGACAAATCAGCGATTACATCGTTTCTTTTGCCAAGGAAAACGGTATCCGCTATGTACAGGATGAGATGAACAACGTTCTTCTCTTCGGTGAAGGCACCTGCGGTATGGAGGATCACGATCCTGTAATCATTCAAGGTCATATTGATATGGTTTGCGACAAGGATGCCGATTGCCCCATTGATATGGAAAAAGAGGGTTTGGATGTCACCCACGATGGCGAGTGGATCTTTGCAAAGGGCACTACTCTGGGCGGTGACAACGGCATTGCTGTGGCTTATGCCATGGCGCTGCTGACGGACAAGTCCATCCCCCACCCTCCCCTGGAAGTCATTCTTACCGTAGATGAAGAGACCGGTATGTACGGTGCCGGTGCGATCGATCTTTCCGCTTTGAAGGGACGAAAAATGCTGAATCTCGATTGTGAGGAAGAAGGCGTTTTCACCGTTTCCTGCGCCGGCGGCGCCCGGGCTCAGCTGCTGCTGCCTGTGACCCGTCGGGCTGTCTACGGTCCTTGCGTCAAACTGACCGTGGAAGGTCTGCAAGGCGGTCACTCCGGTGTAGAGATCCACAAGAACAGAGCCAACGCCAACAAGGTAATGGGCGAATTCCTCAGCCGGGTACAGGCACTGATGCCCGTGTGCATCACCAAGCTGCAAGGCGGCGCTAAGGACAACGCCATTCCCCATTCCTGCGAGGCGACTTTGGTTGCTTTAGGTATGTACATCGAGCGGATCAACGAGGTGGCTGCCCAGCTGCAAAAGGAGATTCGTGAGCAGTATGACGAACCCAACGCCATCATCCGTGGCGATGATGTGGATGCTTTGGGTGGCAACGCACTGACCACCGAAAGCTCTGCCAAGGTGATCGCCCTGCTGAACGCAGCCCCCAACGGCATTGAAGCCTGGAGCAAGGACATTGACGGCTTGGTACAGACCAGCCTGAACTTAGGTGTTGTAACCCTGGACGACGAGTTGAGTCTGTCCTGGGCTACCCGCAGCAGCGTGAATGCGGAGCGGGATTCACTTGCCGAAAAGCTGAAAGCCCTTGCGGACTTTCACGATGCCCGTTTGGAAGTCAGCGGCGCTTATCCTGCTTGGGAATATAAGAAGGATTCCGTTCTGCGGGATACCATGGTAAAGACCTACACCAAGATGTACGGCAAAGCCCCCGAGGTTGTAGCCATTCACGCAGGCCTGGAGTGTGGTCTTTTAAGTGAAAAGCTGCCCGGCCTTGACTGCGTTGCTATGGGCCCCGATATGCAGGACATCCACACCAGCCGTGAGCGGCTGAACATTGCCTCCACCCAGCGCACCTGGGAGTTTATTCAGGAAGTTTTGAAAGCTTTATAAAAGAAAATGACCTGCAATGCAGGTCATTTTTTATATATTAGGCCTTTGAGCCAGCGGATGTCTTCCCGGCCGACTACCCGGAGCAAAAACCACAGGCAGCCAAGCACCAGTATGTAGCCACCCGCTTTGGGTATGGGCGCAGCAATGGTATTTGCAAGGATAATGGCTACCGCCGTTGCCCCTAAGGAAAAGATCGGCACCAGCGGTGAAATCAGTTTGCCGGTAAGCTTCAGCAGTCTTCGCACACTCAAGCCAAAATTTATAATATGGGTCACAAGGAAACTGAAAAAGTATCCCTCCATCCCATAAGTGGGCAGCAGCAAATATAAAAGCAGCACATCCATTCCGGAGGTCAGAATATTATACCGCACGCAGGCGGTCTGCTGGCCCAGGCCCTTGATCATTGCATCAGTGATAGCATCACAGTAGAGCATTGGCGCAAGGAGAGCAAACCGCCGCAGGTACAGGGCTGCATCCGGGTTGCGGTACAGGCCAATGCACAGTTCATCGCTGAGCAGGTAAAGCAGTCCGCAAAACAAACAGCCGTAGAGCATTGCCAAACGCAGACTGCGTTTGGCCAAATAGCGGATTCGCTTATGGCTTCCGGCAGCGGCACACCGGGCAAGCTCCGGGATCAAGAGTTCTGCCAGGCCGTAGAGAATGGCCATTGGGAACATCAGCACAGGGAAGACCATACCGCAGACCGTACCAAAGGCCGCCAAAGGATCGCCTATTTTATGACAGAGGGCCAGCCGTTTGGGGACCATTAGGTTTTCCGCGGTAGAAATACCGGATTTCAGGTCATCCGCCAAGGCCAGGGGCACTGCCGTTTCCCGCAAGCGACGTGCAATGTGAATACGACTTCCCACGGGGCTGTTCTCTTTGACCCGGAGGGCAATAAGGCACAGGAGTGTCAGACACCCGCTGACAGCACTGCCCAAAATCACTGCCGCACAGGCTTTGGACAGATTACTTCCCGCCCAAAATTTCAAAAGTCCCACTGTGAGGGTCATAGAACAGGCTTGCTCAGCCACCTCCACAGCAGCCAAAGTGCCAATCCGGTTGGCGGCGGTGAAATACCCCACCATTACCCCCACGAGGCAATTTACCGGCAGAAAGTACGCAAGCAGCCGTACCGCGCCGGCAGCACCTCTGTCCCCTATCCAGCCCACCGCAACGGTGGGTGCAAAGCAATAAAGCACCACCGCCACAGCACCACTGCACAGGATGCTATAGCGGACACATCCGGACAGAACCCAGCACACATTTTCCGGTCGGCGCTTGCCCAATTCCTCCGCAGTGAGGTACATTGTGGCTGTACGGATGCCGGCCATTCCGGCTGTCAGTGCCAAGCCCCCAACAGACAACACAAGCTGCAGAAGGCCTATCCCCGCTGCGCCGATCGTACCAGACAGATATACCTGAAAACCGGTGGACACAAACCGTAACAGCAGGTTCACTCCGGTCAATAGCAAGGCATTGTAGAAAATCGGAAGTTTTTTGCCCAAGGAAATCCCCCCTTGTCCAAAGTCTATTCGGACAAGGGGGGATTTATTAGCCTTTATTGATTTCCTGGCAGAAAAGTGCCAGCGGACATTCCGCACATTTTGGTGAACGGGCTGTGCATATCTCCCGGCCAAACAGGACGATCCTGTGGCAGAAATCACCGCTTTTCTCCGGGGGTAAAATTGCACGCAGCTGTTTCTCTACCTTTTCCGGTTCTTTCCCCTTGGACAGGCCCAGGCGGCCGCAGATGCGGATGCAGTGGGTATCGCACACCACACTGCCCGGTACATTATACAGGTCACCTAAGAGAAGATTTGCGGTCTTACGGCCCACACCGGGCAGCTTCAGCAACTCCTCCATTGTCCCGGGGACTTTGCCGCCATGCTTTTCTATAAGCATTTGGCAGGCCAGGACGATATCCTTGGCCTTTTGCCGGTAAAAGCCGCAGGAGTGTATGTAATTCTCTACATCGGCAATGTTCGCATTCGCCATAGCCTCCAAAGTAGGATAAGCCGCAAACAGAGCCGGGGTTACCAAATTCACCCGGGCATCGGTGCATTGGGCAGACAGCCGCACCGCGATCATCAGTTCATAATCCTTTTTATAATGCAGAGCGCACAGGGCATCGGGGTATCTTTCCTCCAACGCAGAAATGATCCCATCCACTTTCTTTTGCATACCATCACTCCTTTTCCCCATTCTATCACAGATTTTCCGCCAAGAAAAGAGGAAATTTGGGGTAACAAGACAAACTCCCCGGCAATAAGATGGTATGTAATCGTAGAGTATTCTCTGCGTGGCTTTGGTGCGGTGGGGGCAACTCCGCCGCCCGGCTTTGCTAATAGAGGTCTTCCTCTACGATTTCAGCGGTAAGGGCAGAAATTTCATAGGCCGTGCGTTCCTGTGGGCCATCGTCGGTTTGCTTTGTGTAGATCCGGCTTTGAAGCCGCCCGTGAATGGCGATCACATCCCGGGTATGGCAGTGTGACACCTCTTGGGCAATTCGTCCCCACAAAATACAGGGCAAATAATCCGCCCGGTGAAAAGCCCTGGGCACAGCCAGCATGGCATCGCAGATCTCCCGGCCCAAAGGGGTCAGCCGATAATTGGGTTCTCTGCATAGCGGTCCTTCCAGAATCACATCGTTGATGGGTTCGCCATCTTCCGCTACGATTGTTGATGCAAACACGAAGATCATCAGATGCCGCACCCCGTCAGTCCGCTGATTGTGCGATCGGACCTGACCCGTGACAGTGAGCATCTCTCCGGCAGTGGGGTCAAGCTCTCCCAAAATCCCCTCTTCCACGATTACCGGTAAGGTATCCACTGCCCCGGACAAGCGTGGAACCTCTAAATACAGGCGGTAAAACCGCTTTCCGTGGTTTTCGTGGGAAAATTCCGGAAGATTCCGCAATGAGCCCCGCAATGTGATCTCGTTGGTTATATGTTCCATAGTACCACCTCAAATTCCAATGTATAGAACATTGTATGTGGCTATAGAAAAATAAGACCAACAGCAGATTAGCTTTTTCTTGACAACATTGGTCAAATACACTTGACAAAAACTCAGCACCGTGATAAAATGTCTTGGCAACTGAATAGTATTTCTTTTATTCGGAGTGATACCCAAGAGGCCGAAGGGGCTCCCCTGCTAAGGGAGTAGGCGGTCAAAAGCCGCGCGAGGGTTCAAATCCCTCTCACTCCGCCAACGAAATCCGATTAGGAAATTTGTCCTGACCGGATTTCTTCTTTATTTTCGGCACTTTTGTGGGATAAAAGTTAGGCTTGCTTTGAGGTGGTTTTTCTTTTTCCCTTACTTTTTCCCTTATAGCTCCAAAATACCCTTGATATAGGCCTCCATTCGGACTGCGCTGGCCTCTTGCATTTGGTTCGTCACATGACCGTAAACATCCAAAGTAAACGCTGCAGTTGCATGGCCAAGGTTACCCTGAACGGTCTTGATGTCATCACCGGAACACAGTGAAGCAACTGCGTAACTGTGCCGGAGATCGTGAAATCTTGCGTCCGGTCTGCCAATGGTTGCTACGATTTCTTTGAAATTTCTTACCACAGTTTGGGGAATCAGATTTCCACCCAACTCATTTGTAAAAACCAAATTCAGAGGATTGGACCAAGCGGCTCCTGCTTTCTCCTTGTGTTCATACTGTTGGAGTTTCCGGTTTCGCAACAACTGCATAACCCAAGGGGCGGGCATAATTCTGCGCGGTTTATCGTTCTTCAACGAAACCAAGCGGAATTGTCCGCCCGGTTTCTTTTCCTTTTGGAGCTGCTTGCTGATTAGAATGGTGCCTCTCATAAAGTCTACTCGATCCCAAGTCAGGCCGAGAGCCTCACCTTCACGCATGCCTGTAAACAGTGTGATTGTGTACAGGAGTTCCAGTGGATGCCCTTTGGCCGCATCCAGAAACAGCTTTGTTTCTGCTTCATCCAGCGGTTGCAGTTCCTTCTTCTCAACGCGCGGCAGAATGCAGGCATTTGTGGGATTGAAGCGTATGTAACCATTGGCTACTGCCTGCTGTAGGGCTTTGTGAAGGATTCCGTGGACATTTTTCACTGTCTTGGGCGAACTTGGAGCACGATCGTCTGTCGGTTCTCTCAGGGCGTTGTAAAAGCTCTGAACCAAATGGGTATCCAGCGCATCCATTCGGATTGCTCCCAAGCCTGGTTTTATGTGCGTCCTGATCGTGGCGTTATAAGCAGCAACTGTGGATTCTTTCACGCCTCCTAAATACTGCTTTGACCAGACATCCATCCATTCGCCGACTGTCATTTTAGAAGGCGCGATGTAGGTACCGGAATCAAGGGATGAAATGGCTGCTTTTAGTTTTTGAGCGACTTCTTTTTGCGATTTGCCCGATATACTGCGTTGGATCTGTTTCCCTGTTCCGGGATCAAACCCTTCCGTATATCGGGCTTCATAATAGATATAGGTCTTTCCGTTGACTGTTCTGGTCTTTTTGCGGATGTTGCCCATCCCGGAAGCTGCTTTATTATTTTTCTTGTTTTTGCTTTGCGGCATAAATATTACTCCTTTCTTTGCCGCATAGCAGGTACACCAATATTATACCATAAATGCGGCCTATCCGCAATAAAATTAGCTCTTTTTCAGGTAGTCAACGACCGCATTTATGGGAATGCGATAGCTTCGCCCGGTGCGAACACTGTGGATCTGTCCGGAGCGCACTAAGGCGTATGCTGTGTTGTGGCTGATTCGCAGGATTTCCTCCAGGTCTTTTACAGAGAGGACCGGGGGATAATTTTGCAGTTTCTCTTGTAGAGTCATACTATATCCTCCTTGCCGTATGCAACAGCAAGGAGGCCGTCTCTGCGGATTCGTCAATTATTAATACGATTCTATCCACCATAGATAGTTACCTCCTAATTTATCTTGCCTCCGTTTCTGCCGGAGGCGGGCAAATAATAATACATCATAATTTTCTCCTTACGGGCGGTGACGGATGCCACCGCCCTTGTTTCTTGGTCCCTGGTTATTTCCTTATATTCAGTCCCACATATCAGGGGACGTTATTTTCGATTTGAAAAACTCCTTCTTAACTATAAAAAAACAAAAAATGGGGTGTGTTACTTAGGATTCTTCTTAACCTTTACCTCGGCCAGATAAATCCTTGTTACCTTGCAGCGATGATGCCCGAGATTCTCGCTAACGATCTTTTCTGCCTGCTTGGGTTTCACTTTCAATGCCTCTGCATAGGTCTTCTGTGCGTAGCTGTGGCGAAGTCCGTGCCAGGAGATGGTGGCGTGTCTTTTCTTCTTATCTGCTTCTACGATCTTGTCACGATCCTTGACCATAAACTTCTCTCTGTTGTGGCTCATCCAATTCTGCAGAGATTTGATCTCCATCTTCACACCGTGCTTTTCGCTGTCCGAGATCAGATAATCACCGGGCTGTAAGCCCATGGCCTTGGTGTAGTCCACATACTTGGAGATCATTGCTCTTTGCATCGGATTTAACTTGATGGCACGTCTCTGACCGCCTTTGCCTTTGGGAACAACGAAAATGCCGGTATTCCTCGCGGATATCAAATACTCAACCCTTGTGACGCAGATTTCTTCCACTCTTAAGCCTAACTCGTAGGCCAGATCGATAGCGATCACAACGTCAGTTCTTCCCATTCTCGTAGCAATGGCAACTGCTTTCTCCTTTTCCTCGGGGAGCCAGGCACGATTCTCCGTACCCACAGCTCTCTTTGGAAGATTCAGACAGCTGTTTTCGGACAGCTTGTTCTTGCCACCGGACAGTCTGTAGAAGAACCGTATGCCTGCCAGCTCTGCCTGGATGGTTG
>JAFTMI010000031.1 GCA_017452505.1 Oscillospiraceae bacterium | reverse complement strand
TGCCCTGCGCTACCCAGAATGAGCTGCAGCTGACCGATGCCCAGGCGCTGGTGGGTCACGGCTGTATCGCCGTGGCAGAGGGCGCCAATATGCCCACCACTCTGGAAGCTACCAAGTACCTGCAGGAAAGCGGTGTACTGTTCTGCCCCGGCAAGGCTGCCAATGCCGGCGGTGTTGCCACCTCCGGTCTGGAAATGAGCCAGAACTCCGGCCGTCTCAGCTGGACCTTCGAGGAAGTGGATGCCAAGCTGAAGGAGATCATGATCGGCATTTTCCACAATGTGGACGACTCTGCCAAGGAGTACGGCATGGAGGGCAACTATGTTGCCGGTGCCAATATTGCCGGTTTCCGCAAGGTCGTGGACACTATGCTGGCCCAGGGCGTTATGTAAATATTGCTTTTTCCCTTTCCAGTCCGCTGTTTTACCCCACAGCGGGCTGGTTTTTTGTGAATTAGTATAAAAACTATCCCACAAAATGGTTGCGTTGTTTGAAATCTTGATGTATAATTAAACTGTAAAAATACGGGCCTGTGCCCGAAATTTGGAGGAATGAATATCATGTTCAACGCAATGATTGAAACTTTGAAGGCCAATCCCCGGAAGATCGTCTTCACCGAGGGCCACGATGCCCGGATTCTGGAGGCAACTGCCCGTCTGGTGGAGGGCGGCTTCCTGACCCCCATCCTGATCGGCAATGTGGACGAGGTCAAGGCCAATGCTGCCAAGGGCGGCTTCAACATCGAGGGCGTGGAGATCATCGATCCCCTGAACTACGATGGCATGGACGCTATGGTTGAGAAGATGGTGGAGCTGCGCAAGGGCAAGATGTCCGCCGAGGACTGCCGGGCCGCGCTTTCCAAGGGCAACTACTTTGGCACCATGCTGGTGAAGCTGGGCTATGCGGATTCCCTGCTGGGCGGCGCTACTTACTCCACCGCGGATACCGTCCGTCCCGCTCTGCAGCTGGTGAAGACCAAGAAGGGTGCAAACCTGGTTTCTTCCTGCTTCATTATGGTTCGCGGCGAAGAGAAGCTGGCTATGGGCGACTGCGCTATCAACCTGAGCTATGAAGATTCTGTGGATAAGGAAGGCAATGTGACTGTTTCCGCTGCAAGAAAGCTTGCCGAGGTTGCCATTGAGACCGCCAACACCGCCAAGGTCTTCGGCATCGATCCCAAGGTGGCTATGCTGAGTTTCTCCACCAACGGCTCCGGCAAGGGCGGCACCGTCAAGCTGTCCAATGAGGCTACCAAGGTCGCCAAGGAGCTGGCTCCCGATCTGATGATCGACGGCGAGATGCAGTTCGACGCAGCGGTGGCTCCCGAGGTCGGTCAGCTGAAGTTCCCCGGCTCTCCTGTTGCAGGCTATGCCAACACCTTTATCTTCCCCACCATCGAGGCCGGCAACATCGGCTACAAGATCGCACAGCGTCTGGGTGGCTTTGAGGCTTACGGCCCCATCCTGCAGGGCCTGGCTGCTCCCATCAACGACCTGTCCCGCGGCTGCAATGCCGACGAGGTATATAAGATGGCTATCATCACCTGCGCAATGGTTTAATAGACTATATATTATAATGTATAGAGGGAACTGCTCTAGACTGCTCCTGTAAAAACGGACAATAGACAAAAGGCCCCCTGATGTAGCATAATATGATGAGGAGTGGGGCTTCATCTTCTACGATGCAGGCGATCCTGTGAAGCAGGCGTCCTACACCGAGCTGTTCTCCGTTACCAAGAACGCCGGCTCCAAGTATGCCCGTTCCCGTAATGTTTGGAACACTGTTTCCCGTATCCACCTGAATCAGTATGTGACCAAGTGGGCTTATGATACTGCGGTCAAGTACTTCCCCAATATCAATGTCAACGACTATCAGTCTGCGGATACGGCTACCTGGCTGAAGATGACCCGTGTGGCCGGTTTCTCCGACAGAAAGCCTCTCGTGAGCACCATGGACTGGAACAGCCAGTACATTCTGTCCGGCATGTACGCAAATGGCCGCAACATTTGGCGTATCACCCCCAATACCAACGCGATCACCATGGGCGAGTTCCTGGTGGATAAGGAGGTTCCCACCTTCTATGTGGACGGCAAGACCGTCACCTTCCCCGGCGGTAAGATCATTGAAGACAGCACCATCTCCATTGTGGGCTCCAGCGGCTACTGGGTGGAGACTGCCAAGGATGTTGTGCCCGTGGTCACCACTGAGGCAGAGCACTATGAGTTCTACCCCTCTTTCCTGTACGATTTCGAGGAGTATGCTTCCGGTGCCTTCGACTACAACACCTCCAAGCCCAAGAACGCCTGGGGCTTCACCTGGAGCGCTGCCGGCGATGTGAAGGGCCAGAGCAATATTCTGAACATCGACGGCAATAACAAGCTGGCTATCATCGGTAACTCCAAGAACTGGGTCAAGGAGCTGCCCACCAATGTCACCGCAGGCGACAGCTTCGCCGAGGATCAGACCTGGGAGCTGACGGTTACCGTTCCCGAGGGCCTGAGTGCGGATGCCCAGATCGATATTCTTACCTACAACGGCAACAAGCAGGACCTTACCGACGGCGGCTTTATGATCAAGGGCTATAAGCTCTACTACGCCACCGGCAAGCACGATGCCAACTACACCTTCTATGCAGCCCAGCTGTTCACCACCGATGACTACAGCAAGCAGATCGGCAGCGTGGAGATCGCAAATGTGGCCAACACTGCCGAAGGCATTCAGTTTGAGGTGTACGGCGTATCTCCCATCGCCATTGGCTGGATCGCTCCCGAGGAAGTGGAAGTGGACGATGGCTTGATCCCCATGCCTCCCACCGACAGCAGACCCGCTCCCACCGCTGTGAAGGTACAGCGGCCCACCGAGGCTCCTGAGACTGAGGAGACCGAGGAGCCCACCGAGGAGACCGAGTACATCGAGGATACCGAGCCCACTGAGGAGCCCACCGAGGCACCCACCGAAACCACTGCTCCGGCAGTTGTAGAGGATGAAGGCGGCGTGAACATCTGGCTGATCGTTGTGATCGCTGTGGTTGTTCTGGCCGGTGCCGGCGCTGCAGTCTTCTTCCTGCTGAAGAAGAAAAAGGTCGCAGCTCCCGCAGCAGAGGAAATCGAGGATATCGAAGAATCCGCTGAGGAAAAGACCGAAGAGTAATTAACAACATATAAAAAGGAACGGCTTAGGCCGTTCCTTTTTTAATGCAAAATGCAAAGTTTAAAATGCAAAATTGTTTTGTAGGGAAGGGGAGCGTAGGGGAGGGATATCATCCCTCCCGCTACAGCAGCGATTTCAAAAAATATTTTCGGGAGGCATACTATGCCTCCCCTACGAGGGCTAACCTTTTCACCTGTCCTACCGGATAAGACCTCATCTTTTGTGTTTGCATATTCTGCCGGGAAAGCTTTTTTGCAAAAATTCTCCTAAATTTGCAAAATTGTAGCACAAATGCTAAATGAGCATTGACATACCGGGGTGTTTTGTAGTATAAATAACTATACTGAACTGAGTATACTCAAAGGTAGCGCCAGATGTAGATTTGGCCTTTGGGATCGGTTTATTTGAAAGGAGAAATTTCTATGAAGAAAGTACTCGCTCTACTGCTAATTGTGGCTATGCTGATCCCTGCAGGGCTTAGTGTGCCCGCAAAGGCCGCAGAAGTCGAAAAGCTGCCCTTCCACCTGGTAGCTTGGACGGACTTCGATGAAACCAAATACCCCTACTTGAACGGTTTCATCACCCCTAGCTTCTCCAACCGCGGCGAAAATGCATATCTGTCCTTTGGCGGCGTCGGTTTGGAATACGGCCAGTATACCGATGCGGATGTGACCGCCATGGCCCAAGCGCTGAAGACGCGCCTGGAGTCCTACGCTGCGGGCAGCCGCTATCTCCACTTCTTCGGTCCCGCCAAGCTGCTCCGCCTGGCGCCCGAGAACGCCCTGTTTATGGACTTCTATGTGGGCCAGATGGCTGAGATCGTCGATGCCCTTATGAAGAAGCTGAAGGAGATCGGCGCACCTCTGGAGGGTGCAGTGGTGGATACTGAGTACATCGGTTTGTCTACCTACTATCTGGTGGATACTGACAGCGATTTTGAAAACCTGGTTTCTAACCCCAAGCTGCTGCAGAATATCGTGAAGGATAAGCGCTACAAGGAAAAAATCCGGCCCATGCTGGAGGATTACGGCTTTATCTTCTACGATGCAGGCGATCCTGCCAAGCAGGCTGCTTACACAGAGCTCTACTCCATCACCAAGGGCGCCGGCGCCAAGTACGAAAAGTCCCGTTTGGTCTGGAATACCGTTATGCGTATCCACCTGAACCGGTACGTGGACGAATGGTGCACTATCCCTGTGACGAGATATTTCCCCAATGCCAATGTGTCTGACTATCAGTCCATCGACGGCAAGACCTGGATGGGTCTGAATGCGGTTGACGACTTCGGCGCGGTGATCACCGGCGGTAACACCCACAAGGTGGGTAATACCTCCACCTACAGCTACTACTACACCCGTCCCGAGCCCAACGCTTTTAAGAACCTTACCACGGTCCCCGGCTTTAACGAAGCCTACTACCAGGCAGAGCCCTTCACCGGCCTGCTGTACGACATCAACTTCACCCGGTATCTGTATGAATCCACCGATACCAAGCGGGTCAGCCCCTGGACCTCCAGTTACTACTATACATATACCGGCGAAAAGAAGGCCGCTGTGGCTATGACCCCCTACTATGCCGATCTGATCTACCATCTGGGTATGTTCAACCCCCGTCCCTTCCTGTTCTACAACACAAAGAGTGAAACAGAGAAGCTTGGCGGTGCCGACGGCTGGGATAAGACCGGTCAGATCCTGAACAGCCTCCTCTCTTCTCTGAACGACTTGGCGGGCTATTCTGACCGTCAGACCATCTCCACACCCCTGAACTGGAACAGCAAGTACGTGCTGACCGGTATATACGCAAACGGCCGCAACCTGTGGCGTATCACCCCCAATCTCAGCGTGATCTCCCGTGGTGAGTTCCTGGTGGATGAGGAAGTTCCCACCTTCTCTGTCAACGGTGAGACCGTGACCTTCCCCGGCGGTAAGATCCTCCCCGAGGCTGAGATCCCCATCAGTGGCTCTGTTGGTTTCTGGGTGGAAACTGCCAAGGACGTGACCCCTGTCGTGACTGCCGAGGAGGACCGCTTTGAGGCGTATCCCTCCTTGCAGTACGATTTCGAGAACTACGCATCCGGCGCATTCGACTACAATACCTCCCTGCCCACCAACGCTTGGGGCTTCACCTGGAGCAAGACCGCAAGCGGCGTCAAGGGCGAGAGCAATATCGTTGTGATTGACGGCAACAAGAAGCTGTCCATCATCGGTAACTCCAAGAACTGGCTCAAGACCCTGCCCGGCAACATCACCGCCGGCGATACCTTCGCTGAGGATCAGGCCTGGGAGATCACCGTTACCATTCCCGAGGGCTTGAGCAAGGATGCTACCATCACCCTGCTGAACTACACCGGCGCCAAGCAAGAGCTGGAAGATGGCGGCTTTATGATAAAGGACGGCAAGGTGCACTATGCTACCGGCGAGTACGACGCTGATGAGATGCCCATCTACAAGGAACTGATGGCGGTGGAAGGAAACACCACCTATACCTTCGCCCGTTATGTGGACTTCAACGATAAGGATGCCTTTACCACTACCTTTGCGGTTAAGAATAAGAACGGCAGAACCCTGGAGACCGTTGAGCATGTTCCCGCACCCAGCTTTGAATCCATCGATACCGTAGGCTTTGCTGTTGCAGAGGCTGACAAGGCTGTGCTGGTTGACGAGTTTAAGTTCTACCTCACCGGCGCTACTTTGGATTTCAGCCTTTACGATGAGGAGATCGGCTATAATGTGGATCTGGATGCCATAAGAGATCGTTCCACCGCTTTCCGTCTGTCCTGGCTGAATGCTACCGGCGAGGAAGAGACTGCTGCCGTTAAGGCGGACATCACCGAGAACGGCAAGACCACCACCACCGTGGTCAAGGAGATCAAGATGCTGCCCGGTACCAATGCCATTGAGACCGGCGTGGTGGAAATCAAGGAAGGCCAGACCGTGAAGGTCTATCTGGAGTCCACTCTGAAGCCCATCGCAGCGGCTGACGAGGTTGGTCCTCTGGTGGATGCAACCTTTAACGAGGGCGGCGTCCAGAAGGTACCCAGCGCGCTGAAGGCGATTGGTCTGGATACTGTTGAGAAGATCAAGGAGGCCTTGGAGGGCAAGCTGAAGGAAGCAAGCACCGACGGTGTGGAAGCCTTAGCCCACTATGAGATCAAGGTCAACAAGAATGACATTCCCAGAAACGGCAAAATGACCATGATCATGCCTTACCCCGCAGGCACCAATTCCAACTACTCCTTCTATGGTGCTCAGCTGTACACCGCCAATGCCTACGGCAAGAAGGCCGGCGAGGTCGCAGCCATCAATGTGGTCAACACCGCTGAGGGTATTCAGTTTGAGGTGTTTGGCACTTCTCCCATTGCCATCGGCTGGAACGCTCCCGCGGAGGTAGTGGAAACGGAGCCTACCGAGGCTCCCACCAGAACGCCCAACGAGCTGGAGCGTCCTGTAGGTACCCGGATCACCAGACCCACCGAGGCTCCCGAAATTGAGGAAACCGAGGAACCCACTGAGGAGACCGAGTACATCGAGGATACCGAGCCCACTGTAGAGGCCACCGAGGCACCCACCGAAACCACTGCTCCGGCAGTTGTAGAGGATGAGGGCGGCGTGAACATTGTTCTGATCATTGTGATCGCTGTGGTTGTCCTGGCCGGTGCCGGCGCTGCTGTCTTCTTCCTGCTGAAGAAGAAAAAGGCTGCCCCTGCAGCTGCTGAGGAGATCGAGGAGATCGAAGAGACCGAAGCTGCTGAGGAAAAGACCGAAGAGTAATAACAATGCTTAATGCATAATGAAGGGAACGACCCTTGGGTCGTTCCCTTTTTCAGATTTAACTGAAAAACACTTTCCGCATGGTCTTGATGGCGCCCTTTTCCAGCCGAGATACCTGGGCCTGGGAAATTCCCAAAAAGCCCGCTACCTCCATTTGGGTCTTGCCATCGTAAAACCGCAAAGACAGGATCTGCTTTTCCCGCTCCCCCAAAGCCCGGAAGGCGGTCTGCAAGCATAGCTGATCGATCCAGTTGCCCTCGGTGTTCTTGGTGTCCCGGACTTGATCCAATATGGTCAGCGGGTCGCCGCCCTCGGCATATACCGGATCATAAAGGCTCACCGGGGCGCATACCGCATCCAAAGCCTCGGCCACCTCCCGCTCCTCAAGCTCCAGGACCTTAGCCAGCTCTGCGTTGGTGGGATCCCGGCCCAGATCCGTCACCATAGCCTCCTTGCACTGCAGGACCCTGTAGGCAATATCCCGCAAAGAACGGCTTACCCGAATGGCGGAGTTGTCCCGCAGATACCGGCGTACCTCCCCGGCGATCATGGGCACGCCGTAGGTGGAGAAACGCACCCCTTTGGTGGGGTCAAAATTGGCGATGGCCTTCATCAGACCGATACAGCCCACCTGGAACAGATCGTCGGGACTTTCCCCCCGTTTGTCAAAACGCTGGATCACCGAAAGCACCAGCCGCAGATTCCCCTCAATGAGGGCCTGGCGGGCGTCGGGGTCGCCCTCTTTTGCCTGCAGAAGCAAACTGTCCATCTGTGCCGGGGTCAGGGTCTTTAAGCTTGCGGTGTTCACACCGCAGATTTCTACCTTCCCTTGCATAGCGCCTCCTGTTAGGCAGAGCGCATAAAAACCGCCAATCGGCAAAACGCCTTACGCAGCAAACTTTTTCTTCATATCTGTCAAAAGTAAAGGTTTTTGCCTCCTTTTCTCGAAGAGAAGGCTTACGAAAAAGCGCTTTGACTTATGTTGCATTTTGCCGATTGGCGGCTTTTATGCTGCTCTGAAGATACTTTCATTATCTCCCGGGGAAGACTTTTCATACAAAAACCTTTTTTGTGAAAGTTCAACAAAAATATTTTTGTCCATTTGCAGGCGGTGGCGATTTATGGAAACCGGGCACAGAAAGAACCAACTTTTTGGCAGAATTAACAGAAAAATAACACAGGTTTCAGCGGGGACATAATTTTTTATACCTTAGCAAAAACCGGACTTTTTCGTAAAAAAGTTTTCAGCTCAGACTGTGGAAAAACCTGTTGACAGTGTAAAAACAGGGTGATTTACAAAGAGTTTTCCACATTATTAACAGGTTTATTCACAGGAGGGGTCTTTTTTAACAGGTCACAAATGTCGAAAAACGGGTTAACATAATTATTTTTCGCAGACATTTGTCTTTCCCAACTTTTTGGGTTTGAACATTTTGCCAAGGGCATTTTTATGGGTGACAAATTTTCCTCTTGACAAAGCAGAAACCTTGTAGGGGAGGCATACTGAGCCTGCCGCTAAATTTCTAAGCCGATATAATGCCGGGAGGGATGCTATCCCTCCCCTACAATGGAAATTCTATATATAGTATTTGCCTATCTTTTCAGCCACAATTTGTGAGCCGCAGGAAAAATATTCGAAAAAATTTGCGAAAAGGTATTGATTTTAGGAAAAACTTTGCTATAATTGGACAGTGCATGAGCATAATTTTGGAAACAGGAGGTGTAACAATGGCAAACATTAAGTCCTCTAAGAAGGATGTCATTTCTTCCAAGATCGCTTACGAGAAGAACAAGGCCGCTAAGAGTGCCCTGAAGACCGTTCTGAAGAAGTACGATGCTGCGCTGGAGACCGGCGACAAGGCCGCTGCTGAGGCTGCTTACAAGGCAGCTGTTAAGGCTGTTGACCAGGGTGTTAACAAGGGTATCGTCAACAAGAACGCCGCTGCCCGCAAGAAGAGCAGTCTGACTCTGAAGCTGAACAAGCTGGCTTAATCGAGAACTTCTCTGAAAATATCGCCATCCGTCTATTATCGGATGGCGTTTTTTCATTTTTATGGCAGCGGATCTTTTGCCACATATGTGCGTTATGGCGGCCTTCTCCTGTTGCGGTGCCCGACATCTTCGTCGGCTTTAAAAAGCCTTCCTCATCTGTCGACCGCGGCCACTCACTCGGCTCCCTCCTCCCGCCACCGGCGGCGGTCGCCTCGCTCCCCCTTGCGCCAAAATCTCTCGGCATCAAGTCGGCGGATCTTTTGCTGTTGATAGAATAATAATTCTCAACTCTCAATTCTCAATTTTCAATTTGCAAAACCCTATTCTTATGGTACAATGTTAAAAAAGGAGGTGAGCCCCGTGGCAAGGCTGTCTGATCCCATTACGATTTTGAAGGGCATCGGCCCTACCAAGGCCAAGCAGTTCGCTAGCTTAAATATTTTCACATTGGAAGACCTCATCTGCCATTTCCCCCGGGGCTATGAGGACCGCACCAAGCTGGTCACCATCGATAAGCTGGAAGTGGACACTCCCGCCTGCTTTAAGGCCATGGTGATGAACACCCCTCGCACCGCCCATATCCGCAAGGGCCTGGACATTACCAAAGTCCAGGTGGCTGACTGCACCGGACGGCTGACGCTGACCTTCTTCAATCGGAAATTTTCCGCCGAGCAGCTCCAGTACGGCAAGGAGTACATCTTCTACGGCGCGGTTACCGGAGATTTTATCGGCTACAATATGCCCTCCCCCAGCTTTGAGGCGCTGGATGCGCCCCCCATCAATACCCGCCGGGTACTGCCCATCTATCCGCTGACCGCCGGCCTTTCCAACGCATCGGTGGTGAAGGCGGTGGAGCAGGCGCTTTCGGTATGCGATCCTCCCAAGGAGATCATTCCGGCGGCTGTCCGGGAGCAGTACGGCATTCTGCCGGCAGAGCGGGCTTACTATGCCATTCATCAGCCTGCCTCCATGGAGGAGGCGGAGCTTGCCAAACGGCGGCTGATCTTTGAGGAATTTTTCGTATTCTCCGCAGGCCTTGCCCTTATGCGGGCGGCCCGGTCTGTGAAGAAGACCGCCCCTTATGAAAATCTCGACCTTGCCCCCTTCTTAAAGGCACTGCCCTTTACCCTTACCGGCGCCCAAAGCCGGGCAATAAAGGAGATCGCCCAGGATCTGCGCCGGGGCAGCCCCATGAATCGGTTGGTCCAGGGCGATGTGGGCAGCGGCAAGACCATGGTGGCCGCCGCGGCTGCTTACTTTGCCATCCAAAACGGCCACCAGGCCGCCATGATGGCGCCCACGGAGATTTTGGCGGAGCAGCATTACGCATCCCTGTCGAAGCTTTTGACCCCCCTGGGCATCTCTGTGTCCTTGCTGACAGGGTCTCTTACCCCCAAGCAGAAAAGAGAAGTCCGGGAGGAAATCGAATCCGGCAAGACCCGGTTGGTGGTGGGCACTCACGCGTTGGTGTCGGAGGCCACGGTGTTTGAAGACTTAGGGTTGGTCATCACTGACGAGCAGCACCGCTTCGGTGTTGGTCAGCGCTCTGCCTTAGCGGGCAAGGGCAAGGACCCTCACCTTTTGGTCATGTCCGCAACCCCCATTCCCCGGACCTTGGCACTACTGATGTACGGGGATCTGGAAGTGTCCATTTTGGACGAGCTGCCCCCGGGCAGAGAACCGGTGGATACATTCTTAGTAAACGAAAGCTACCGGGCCCGGATCAACAATTTCATCCGCAAGCAGGTAGCCGAGGGCCACCAGTGCTTTGTGGTGTGTCCTGCGGTGGAGGAAAGTGACGGCCTGGACTTGAAGGCTGCCGAGACCTGGGCAGAAACCCTGCGGCAGACGGTATTTCCCGACCTGCGGGTATCCCTCCTCCATGGGCAGATGAAGGGCGCGGAAAAGGACGCGGTGATGTCCGATTTCGCTGCCGGAAACGCCGATATTTTGGTTGCCACCACGGTGATCGAGGTGGGCGTGGATGTGCCCAATGCCACGCTGATGGTGGTGGAGGACGCGGACCGGTTCGGTCTTTCCCAGCTTCACCAGCTGCGAGGCCGTGTGGGTCGTGGCAAAGCGAAAAGCTATTGCATTCTCACCTCCCAGACCAAGCACCCGGAGACCAAACAGCGCTTAAAAGCCCTGTGTCAGACCACCGACGGCTTCAAAATCGCGGAAGAAGACCTGCGGCTGCGAGGCCCCGGTGACTTCTTCGGTTCAAGACAGTCCGGCTTGCCTGTGTTCCGGGTTGCCAATTTAAGCTGTGATTTGCAGACCTTGAAAGCCGCCCAGCAGGCATCCGCTGACTGGATCGACCGGGAGGGCACAGCGAAAACGCCGGAAGCAGAGGCCCTGCGTGTCCGCATCGGTCAGCTCTTCGCCCGTGCCGAGGGCACGATGAACTAAAGGCTTCCCCTTGAGGGGAAGCTGTCTGCGAAGCAGACTGATGAGGTGGAAAACTTTCATACACCTCATCCGGCACGGCGTTGCCGCGCCACCTTCTCCTCGAGGAGAAGGCTTATAGCTTTGCATTTTGGGGAAGTTTATCCTATAATAAACCCATTAAATTTTAAGGAGATATACTATGGAAACCATACTTTCTGCCATTGAAGAAAAGCGTGAAGTTTTGAACGCTACCGCGGACTTTCTGTGGGATCACCCGGAGACCGCTTTTACGGAGTTTGAATCTGCCAAATATCTGTACGATGTTCTCCGCAAAGAGGGCTTTACCGTGGAAGAAAACATTGCCGGCATCCAAACCGCTTTTACCGGCACATTCGGCAGCGGCAAGCCTGTCATCGGCATTTTGGGCGAATACGATGCCCTCAGCGGCTTGAGCCAGGTGGAGGGCATCGCCGAGCAGAAATCTGCCGGCGGCGAAGCCGGCCACGGCTGCGGACATAACCTGCTGGGCACAGGCTCTTTGGGCGCTGCTATCGGTGTCAAGGCATGGCTGGAGAAGACCGGCAAGCCCGGCACAGTCATTTACTTCGGCTGCCCTGGCGAAGAGGGCGGCTCCGGCAAGGCCTTTATGGCCCGGGACGGTGTGTTTGACGGCCTGGATGCGGCATTCTGCTGGCATCCCGAGGATGTGAACAAGGTCCGCACCTCCACCTCTTTGGCAAACTATCAGATTCTGTATATGTTCGACGGCATTGCCTCCCACGCCGGCGGCACACCCCATCTGGGCCGCAGCGCATTGGATGCTGTGGAGCTGATGAATGTGGGTGTCCAGTTCCTCCGGGAGCATATTCCCACCTCCTGCCGTGTCCACTATGCCATCACCGACACCGGCGGATTCTCCCCCAATGTGGTTCAGCCTCACGCAGAGGTGCTGTATCTCATTCGTGGCGTGAACAACAAGATCGCCGCGGAAATTTATGAGCGGGTCAACGATATCGCCCAGGGCGCGGCGCTGATGACCGGCACCAGGGAGAGTCATAAATTTATCAAGGCCTGCTCCAACATCGTGCCCAACACCGCCATACAGCAGATGCTCCAGGAGAAGATGGAGGCCATTCCCGCACCCCAGCCTACCGACGAGCAGATCGCCTATGCCCGGGAAATTACCAAGACCCTGACCATCTCCCCCCGGGCGGATATGGAAAATCCCCTCCACTGGCAGGTGCGTCCCTACGGACAGGAAGAGCAGGAGTTCAGCTCCACCGATGTGGGCGACACCAGCTGGGTCTGCCCCACCGCTCAGATCTTTACCCCCTGCGTGGCTATGGGTACGCCCGGTCACTCCTGGCAGTGGACAGCCCAGTGTAAGACCGACTTTGCCCGGGATATGACCATCTACGCCGCCAAGGTCTTAGCCGCCGGCGCAGTAGAGCTGATGGAGAACCCGGAGCTTTTGGAAAAGGCCAAGGCAGAACATAAAAGCCGTGTGGGCGAGGGCTATGTGCCCCCCATCCCCAAGGATGTAAAGCCCACCGCTATGGATGCATTACGGAAATAATGCAGAATGCATAAGGAAGGGAACGACCGTCGGTCGTTCCCTTTTTGTCATATATGTCCTGTTTGCTGCATACACTCTACCAAAAACCTTTGGGGGTGCGTTATGTCTGCGAAATTTACGGATCTGCACTGCAAAGAGGTCATCTGCATCTGCGACGGACGGCGGCTGGGGTATATTGAAGATGTGATCATCCGTCTGCCCGGGGGCGAGGTGAATGCCATTGTGGTGCCGGGGCGGTGCCGGTGGGGCGGTTTCAGTCCCCCCAAGGACGATTATGTGATCCCCTGGGGGAGCATTTGCCGCATTGGGCCGGACATCGTACTGGTGGACATCAAGCCCGACGATTGCCGGGTCATGCGCAATAAGGCAAGACTGTTATTCTGATAGAATTGTTTTCGTAGGGGAGGGATATCATCCCTCCCGTTCTTGCCGGGGACGGCATAGATTTTGCGGGAGGCATACTATGCCTCCCCTACATATAGGGGTGTTTTTTGCGCAAAATAACAACATCCTGTTTTCCTGAAAAACATTGGAAAAAATATGAAAAAAACGAAAAAAACACTTGCAAATTGGGCATACTTCTTATATAATAATTCGGCACGGAAATTTTTCCGTAGTAATAAACCACACATCCGGGGACCTGTCGCTCCCGTGATCGTACGATCGGGCGGCAAGGAATGAACGGGGTGGAGGAAAAAACAAAAGGAGAAAAAACTATGTCTGTCGTATCCATGAAGCAACTGTTGGAGGCTGGCGTGCACTTCGGTCACCAGACCCGCCGCTGGAACCCCAAAATGGCCACCTACATCTACACCGAGCGTAACGGTATCTACATCATCGACCTGCAGAAGACCGTTAAGAAGCTGGAAGAGGCCTACAACTTCGTCCGTGAGACCTCTGCCAACGGCGGTAACATCCTGTTCGTTGGCACCAAGAAGCAGGCGCAGGACGCCATCAAGGAAGAAGCTGCCCGTTGCGGCGGTTACTATGTCAACGCCCGTTGGCTGGGCGGTATGATGACCAACTTCCGCACCATGCGTACCCGTATCGACCGTCTGGCTCAGCTGCGCAAGATGGAAGAGGACGGCACCTTCGCTATGCTGCCCAAGAAGGAAG
>JAFTMI010000030.1 GCA_017452505.1 Oscillospiraceae bacterium | reverse complement strand
CGATCAGACCCAGAGAAACGGTGGACTTACCTTCACCGAAGGGGGTGGGGGTAACAGCGGTAACCTCGATGAACTTGCCGTCGGGCTTGTCCTTCAGACGGTTCATAACCTTGATGAAGTCGATCTTGGGGGTCTTGCCGTAGGGGATGATCTCGTCCTCCAGCAGGCCCAGCTTCTCACGGAAGTAGTCAACAGAGGGCAGAGTCTTTTCAGCCTCTTCTGCGATCTGCCAGTCAGCGAACTTGGTGGGGTCCAGCTTGGTGAAGCCCTTCTCGTCCACATACTTGCCGTTTTCGTCAAAAACGATTGCCATAATATGTTTCCTCCTTGTTTTGGGTGCCGCTATGCGACACAAATATTAACAAACTTATTTTACTTCGGTAATGGTGGCTGCGTCCCGAATGAGACGAAGCACCTTACCGGTAAGTACACTGTTGATGACCACCTGCTCCAGGCCGGCGTCATACTGCTCTTTCAGCTGCTCCATGGTAATGCCGTTGTGGCGGCAGATGATGGCCAGCGCCTTGGAAATATCCTCCTGGTCGGCCTCTAAGCCTTCAGCCATCACGATCTCGTCGATGGCGGCCCGGGTGCGGATGGAAGCCTTGGCGGATTCCGTAGCATCCTCGCGGATCTGCTCGGGAGTCACATTCATGAACTGGCAGTACATTTCCAGGGTCAGACCCTGCTGTGCCAGCTGGGCTTTTAAGTTATCCACCTGCTCGTCAAGCGCGCTTTCCAGCATCTTGTCGGTGATGGCCAGCTCCAAAGAGTCCGCAGCCTGCTGGAGTAACCGGTCCTGCAGGTCCATCTCGCCACGCTCGTCGGCGTAGTTCTGCAGGCTCTCCTGCATCTTCTGCCGCATTTCCTCCAGGGTTTCGCAGTGGCCCACTTCCTTGGCGAAGGTGTCGTCCAGCTCGTAGGGGGTCTTGACGCGGATGGCTTTGATCTTGCACTGGAACTGGGCGGCCTTGCCGGCTAAGTTCTCAGCGTGGTACTGCTGGGGGAAGGTGACCTCCACCATAACCTCCTGGCCGGGAACCTTGTCTAAAAGCTGCTCCTCAAAGCCGGGAATGAACATACCGCTGCCCAGCACCAGGGTCTGATTCTCGGCGGTGCCGCCGGGGAACTGCTCTCCGTCACAGAAGCCTGCGTAGTCCAAAATCACTTCGTCGCCGTTTTCAGTGGGGCGGTCGGTGACCTCGGCAATGCGGGGGTTCTGCTCCATCAGTCGGTGCATGTTCTTGTCTACTTCCTCGGAAGTTACGATGTGTCTTGTGTATTCAGCGGTCAAACCGCGGTATGTAAATGCCATGGTGAAATCTCCTGCTGTTTCGGCAAAATTTGAATTTTTTCTTGCGACAGGAAAGATTATACAAGTTTCTCTTGCAAAAAACAATATAGTTATGATATTATATCTATAGTTTCTATCTATAGATTTGAGGTATCAGTATGAACTACAACTATCTGCGATATTTCTCCGTGCTGGCCCAGACGGAGCATTATACCTTAGCTGCGGCCCGGTTGGGTATCTCCCAGCCCTCCTTGAGTGCGGCTATCCACCATTTGGAAGAAGAGCTGGGCGATGTGCGGCTTTTTGAAAAGGTGGGCCGGAATATCCGTCTGACGGAAGAGGGTCGCTACTACCAGGAAAAGGTGGATGCGGCTCTGCAGGAGCTGAACGATGCTTCCGCCACCCTGCGGGAAAGTAAGATCAGCGCCCCGGTGGTGGTTCGGTTGGGTGTGGTTTCCGGCTCTGTGGAAAAGACCGTGGCAAAGGGCATTATGTCCCACATTCTCCAAAATGAGCGGCTGCGTTTCCGCATCACAGAAAGCTCCGCCGAGGATCTGATGGACCTTGTCCGTGACGAGAAATTGGATATGGCCATTGTGGATACCACCGCCCGGGACAGAAGTCTGCATTTCCGGAAGTTAGGGGAACGGAATTTCTGCGTTGCTTTGCCTGCCGGACACCCTTTGGCCATGCAGGACCATTTGGTGCCCCACCAGATCGCAAGAGAGCCCCAAATCGTTTTCAATTACGATACGGAAAACAGCTTTGAGCAATGGGCCAACGGCACATCCGCCGCTGAGAATATCGTATGCACCGTCAATACCGCCCAATCCGCTTTGGCGTTGGTTGCGGAGGGCGTGGGCGTGTGTGTGCTGTCGGAGGAATGCGCCACTCCCAAAGCGGGTGTGGAATATGTCCCCATATGGAACTGGCACCAGGCCCTGTATATGTGTATGCTCTATGATAAATGGTTAGAGCCCCTCATCTGGGATTTCCTGGAATATCTTGTAAAAGCAATCAGAGAAGAAGAAAACGGTCAAGCCTAAAGCTTGACCGTTTTGTTAATTCTGTGTTGCCAGCCACTCCAAAAGCTCCTGTGCCCAAGTCTGTACATGGGGCACATCGGTGGCAAGTCCCAGGCCGTGTTGGCCGTGGGGGTAGATGTGCAGCTCTGTGCTGACACCCATTTGATGCAACCGCTGGGCATACCGCAGGGAATTGGCGACACTCACGCCCGGGTCGTCAAAGGTATGCCAAATAAAGGCGGGGGGCGTGGAGCTGTCAGCGATGTTGTAGGGGGTAAGAGCGTCTCCCAGCTCTTCGTGGCGAGAGCCCAAAAAGTTCTGGCCGGATCCCTGGTGGGCAATGCCCTCTTCCAACAGGGCGATTACCGGATAGCACAGGATCTGCCCGTTGGGCTTGGCGCTTTCCTTGTCAATTTCGTCCAGTCCCTCAAAATCAATGGTATTATAATAGGTAGAAGTCAGCGCTGCCAGGTGACCGCCGGCGGAAGAACCCATAACATATACCTTGTCCTTGCAGATGCCGAATTCCTCGCTGTGGTAGCGCACATAACGCACCGCCCGCCGGGCATCCAGCAGGGGCAGGGGGAAATGATGGGGATTCCGCCGATAGTTGCATACGAAGGCGGCAATGCCGTGGCTGTTGAGAAATTCTGCATAGCCCTTACCCTCGTACTCGGCCAGATTCGCATAGCCGCCGCCGGGGAAGACAACCACGGAAATGGGGCAGGTTCTTTCTTCCGGCAGGTAAATATCTAAGGTGGGGGCTTCCTGGCACAATCCCGGTGTATGCTCCCAAAGGGAAACGGATCGAATCCACATAGCAATATTACCTCTTGCTGTTTACTTTTCCAGAGCCATCATTTTGTCAATGCGGCGCTGATGGCGCTCGTCGTGAGAGAACTCTGTGCCCAGCCAGGTGTCCACGATCTGCAGAGCCTGCAGCTGACCTACCATACCTGCGCCGATGGCCATCATATTGGTATCGTTATGCTCTCTCGTCATACGGGCGCTGACCACATCGGACAAAAGAGCGCAGCGGATGCCGGGGACTTTGTTGGCGGTGATGGAAACACCGATGCCGGTGGTGCAAAGGACGATGCCCTTGTCACATTCGCCGCTGGCTACGGCCTTGGCGGCGGGGGCGGCAAAGTCGGGGTAGTCACAGCTATCTAAAGTGTAAGTACCGAAGTCCTTGACTTCATAGCCCTTTGCTTCCAAATGGGGAATCAATGCGTTTTTCAGCGCCAAAGCGCCGTGGTCACAACCCAATGCGATTTTCATAAGTATATCCTCCTTTATAATACAAACCCGCCGTTCACCGGCAGAACCTGTCCGGTGACGAAGTCGGCATCTGCCAAATAAAGCATAGCGTCAGCCACATCCTTGGGTGTGCCGTTGCGGCCGATGGGGGTCTGTTCTTTCAGTTCTTCCATAATTGCGGGGTCTACAGTAGCGCACATATCCGTGCAGATGACCCCGGGGGCAATGCAGTTGCACCGAATGCCTGAGGGCCCCAATTCCTGGGCCAAAGCCTTGGTCAGAGCGATCACCGCACCCTTGGTGGCGGAGTAGGCTGCCTCGCAGGATGCGCCCACCTGCCCCCACATGGAGCTGACGGTGATGATTGCCCCGGCCTGCTTTTGCAGAAAATAGGGGGTGGCTGCGTTAATGCAGTTGTACATGCCCTTTACATTCACAGCAAAGAGCCTGTCCCAATCTTCTTCGGTGATTTGGCTTAAGAGGCCGGTGTGGCAGATGCCTGCGTTGCAGATGAGCACGTCCACATCGGGGATTTGGGAAAATGCAGCTTTTACAGCCTGCTTATCTGCCACATCGCAGCAGATGGCGGTAGCGCCGGTATCGGCTGCCACAGCGGCGGCTGCATCGTGGGACTTTTCATATAAAAAGTACACCTTGTCGCCACGCTGAGAAAACTGCCGCACCGCCTGAGCGCCGATGCCCCGGCTTCCGCCGGTGATCACAATGTTCATAGCTTATCTCCTGCGGCTTCTGGTCCGGTGATCGGAATACTGCCGGATGGAGGAGATCTTGCTGTCGGACTCGCTCATAAACTGCTTCAGCTTCTCTTCAAAAAGCTGGTCTGCGGTTTTGGGGGCAGGAGGAGGCGTGGGCGCAGTGCGGGCAGGCCGGGGTGCATTACGGGCAGGACGGTCCTCCCGCTTTTCTTCCAGCCGTTTGATGGACAGATTCACCTTGCCGTTATCCAGGCTCAGGACGACCACCTTCACATCCTGACCCTCGGTCAGATGCTGACGGATGTCGCTGACATAGGTGTTGGCCACCTCGGAAATATGTACCAAGCCGGTCTTGTCTTCCGGAAGGCTGATGAATGCGCCGAAATTTGTGATAGATTTTACCTTGCCGTCCAAAACGGCTCCAACGGTTAACTCCATAGTTTAATTTGCTTCCTCCATTTGTTTCACGGTTAATTGCCGGGGGTAAAGAATTGGGTATTGGGGTCTACCAGACCCAGCTCAGTTTCCGCGATGCGCCTTATGCTTTCTGCGGTGCCGAGCTTTGCGATGTTTTGGGTGAGGGCTTTGTTTTCCTGCACCAGCTGAATGGCCTGCTGCTGCAGATCCTGCTGCCGCTGTCTGTTTTGCAGAATGTTTACCCTTAGAGCGATCAGCGCCACGGTGCAGGCCACGATGGCGGTGAGGACCACGCATTTCATCAGCGGGGAGGTCCGGCGGAAAATGATCCGAATATGACTGAAAGGATGATTCTTTTTGTCCATGAGGGGCTCCTTTCGGTGATGTGGGGATTCTTCTTTTTATTGTAACCCATTTTTTTGCGGTTGCAAAGAAAAATTTTATAAATTTTCGTATTTTTTTGAAAATTTTCTTCACAGGAGGCACAAATCCCGCCAAAAACCGCCAAAATCCACCGAAAACAGGCCTTAACCACCGCCCAAAGCTCTGATCCCAGCCCACAGCCCCCGCCCCGGCGGCAAAGAGATACCCCATCCGCAGGTCGCCCCGGCACACAGCAAACCCATAGTACACCAGCACCCACCCGGCAAAAATCGCGAAGACTGTGTCCGCCAGGATGGCCCGGCCTTTTTGCACCGGGCGCAAAAATCCGTAGAAAAGACCGATGACACAGCCAAGCAGAATGCCAATCACAAACCGCCCAAAGGCGACAGAAGGTGTGGTCATCCCATCAGCCGCCGCCAGAAAGAGCCGGTGGGGCGGGGTTCTTCATAGACGAGGGCGCAGATATGTCCGTCCACGCAGACCTGTCCCCCATCGGGCTGGAGGGTCTTTAATTGCAGGCCCTTGCCCTGCACCACCAATGTACCGGAATCTGTGCGGGCAATGACAGCGGTTTCGTCAAAGCTCACCACTTCGGTGACACCGGTGACGGTGAGGTTTTTTCGTTCGTTCAGGGTCAGCTTGTGGGGCAAGATGGGTTTGTCGGTCATAGTAATCACTCCTTGTATGTACAGGCTATGCGTCATTGACAAGAAAGATTCCAACGGGTATACTGAATTGTAGGGGAGGGATATCATCCTTCCCACGGGAGGCATACTATGCCTCCCCTACGAATAGCCGATAACAAAGAGCAGGATGAACGATGAAGCTTTTATATGAAAAATTAAATGGCCGGGATCCCCATGAAGCCGGGTTGTCCCTGCTGCAAAAGCTATACGGCGCGCCCTTGCCGGAGATAAAGCGCACCCCTTTGGGCAAGCCCTATTTCCCCGGAGAAGATGTGTATTTTTCCATATCCCATACGAAAAACTATGTTTTTTGCGCCATAGCAGAGAACCCTGTTGGCATCGATGCGGAGGAGCTTGACCGGGATATCCGCCTTTCTTTGGCGGAGAAGTTTCTATCTCCCGGGGAGCTTAAGCAATTTCAAAATGCCCCGGATAAAAAACGGGCGCTGCTGACCTTTTGGGTGCTGAAGGAGGCCGCCGGCAAATGCACCGGGGAAGGCCTGCAGCTTTGGCCCAACCATACGGATTTTTCCCTGAATGACCCCCGTGTCCGGGAGTTGGACGGCTGTTTGGTTGCTGTGATTGAAGCTTTGTAGGGGAGGGTTATCAACCCTCCCGCAAGCAAATTGCTGTGCGGCGGTTGCGGGAGGCATAGTATGCCTCCCCTACGACCATCATCGAAAAATATAAGGAGAAAATTATGTTACTGTTTGATACCCATGCCCATTTGAATGACCCGGCTTTTGATCCGGACCGGGAGGAACTGATGAACGGCCTTGCCGCCAAAGGTGTCGGCTTGGTGATGAATGCCGGCTGCAGCCTGGAAAGCTCCCGGGATATTGTGAATATGACCGCCAAATACCCCTGGCTCTACGGCTCTGTGGGCAGCCATCCGGATGCTGCCGACGAGGTCAATGAGGAAGTTATTGAAGAATACCGCAAGCTCTGCCAAAACGAAAAGATCAAGGCCATCGGTGAAATTGGCCTGGACTATTATTACGAGGATATCCCCCGGGAGATTCAGCAGAAAGCATTCCGGATGCAGATGCAGCTTGCCAAGGAATTGGATATGCCTGTGATCGTTCATGAGCGGGAGGCCCACGATGACGGTATGCGCATCGTGAAGGAGTTTCCCGGCGTGACCGGTGTGTTCCATTGCTATTCCGGCTCGGCGGAAATGGCCCGGCAGTTGGTGAAAATGGGCTGGTACATCGGCTTTACCGGCGTGCTGACCTTCAAGAATGCCCGCAAGGCTGTGGAAACTGCCGCCAGCATTCCCTTGGAGCGGATCGTCATTGAAACCGACTGTCCCTTCATGGCCCCCGAGCCCTTCCGGGGTAAGCGCAACGACCCCGGCTATCTGTACCGTATGGCAGAAAGATTGGCTGAGATTCGCGGTATTACCGTCGAAGAGGCGGCGCAGGCCACCACCGAAAACGCAAAGCGGCTGTACAGAATGGAAACCGCCCGCTGATGCAAATATCGATTCTTCCGATAAATAATATCAAAATAATCAATTTTACAAATCAATGCCCATATGCTACGATAATACAAAAAGGAGAGTAGCAGCTGTGAAAAGGATTTGTGCATTTTTATTGGCGATAGCCTGTTGCCTGTCGCTGTTTGGCTGTAAAAAGCAAGCAGAACCGACCCCTACCCAAGGGCCGTCGGAAGTAACAACAGAAGCCACGACGGAAGCAACCACCCAAACGGAAGCGCCTACCGAAGCCCCCACAAAGGAGGCAACGAAAAAGCCGACCCAAACAAAGGAAACAGCTACGGTAGCGGCCAATAAGCGGCCTGCTGCCGCAACGAAGGCATCTGCTCCGGTGACCACCAAGGTAACCAAAGCCCCCACCAAAGCGACCGTTGCGGCCACCGTGCAAACCGTCATGGAAGCGACCGAGGCCCACGAGCATACCTTTGGGGAGTGGTTCTTGCAGGAGGCATCTTCCTGCGTTGTGGCGGGTAAGGAGCTGCGTCGGTGCAGCCAGTGCGAATTTGCGGAAATTCGCGATCTTCCCATGGAAGAGCACAGCCTGAATGCCACAAATATGTGCAGGACTTGCCGGCAGGTGATTTTTGACGACAATGCACCCTTGGTGGAGCTGGGCGTGGTGTGCGATGCCTGGTATGGCGTTGGCGCAGATGCCAATTTCGCCTGGGATAGTAAGTACTGGAAGGGCAAGATCTACCGGGGCGCCGGTGATTACGACAAAAATTCCGGAAACACGACCATTCTTGCCTATAATATTGCCACCCATATTTGGGAAAAAACCGGATCAGCTGCCGACGAGGCTATCCACAGCTTTATTGAGATCGGCGGCACCCTGTATGTCCCCGGCATCGACCCCCGGGAGGGCTGGGAACAGGGCAATTTCTATGTGCTGCAGGAAGACGGAAAGTGGAAACAGGTCCGTAATTTGAAAAACGGTGTCCACAATTTCGATATGATCGAATGCAACGGTAAGATCTTTGCCGGTTTGGGTACGGAAACCAAAGGAAATACCGTGGCTGTGTCCGAAGATGGCGGCAAGTCCTTCAAATTTGTGCCTCTGTATAAGGACGGAAAGTTGATGGATCTGTCCGGTTATAAGTCTTCCCGTACCTATGAATTTGTAAAGTATAAGGGCGAAGTGTATGCCCTGGTGCGGTTCACTTTGGGATTTGGCGGCGAATGGGCCGTGTTCCGCTATGAAGACGGTAAGCTGCATTATCTGACCAACGGCTTCAAGCTGCTTGGTTCCAGCACCAGCCGGAAGTACTTCGGCGGTGAGTTTGAGTTTGACGGCGCTTGCTATATCGCCACCGGCGGACTTACCGTGGTCACGGATTTTGCAAACCAGGAGAACTGGAAGCAGATCCCCATGCCCGGTGGGGAAACCGTGGTGGATGCGTTTTTGGACAATGGTGTGATCTATACCCTGGCCTATGCCCAGAACAGAAACCCCAGCACCCATAATGTGGAGAGCTACAGGACTGTGATCTATAAGAGCACCACCGGCAAGGAGGGCTCTTTCCAGGAGGTCCTCAGCTTTGATTATGACAACACGCCCATGAGCTTCGATTGGGACGGAAAGCATTTCTACATCGGCACAGGCCCCGGTAAGGAAAGCGCTAAGGTGGGCATGGTCCTGCGGGCCACACCTGCTGCATAATCTGAAAAACACCCTCCCAAAAAGCAAAATGTCATTAAGATAACGGTCATTGCGAACCAGTGCGCACACTGGTGTGGCAATCTCCTTCTTACGAGGGGGATTCCCACGGCTTGTAAACAAGCCTCGGAATGACCGTTTTTTCGTATCTTAATGACATTGCCCCAAAAAGCATTGACTTTTTGGGGGGGTATTTTATAATGAGAGAAAAACGGGACATTCCTCAAAGGAGAAAACGCTATGGCTAAAATTTTTGAAACCGATACCGATATTCTCTTAGAAAACAAATACGCCCAAATCGTGCTTTCCAAGCAGGATGCATCGGTTTTGCGGATCTGGGATAAAACCGGTCAGAAAGAACTGCGTGGCGAGAAGACTTGCTTTTTTGCTCTTTTGCAGAAGGATTTGACGGAGGTAGCCCCTACGGGTCTTTCCTTGCAGGGGGACTTGCTTACGGTAACCACGCCGCTGGGTAATTTTTCGGTGCAGGTAGGCATAGACGACGATTATTTTACCTTTACCCTCACTACGGCTTTGCCGGAGGGCGCATTTCAGTGCCTGATCGCCAATGCAAAGTATGAGTATGACTATACCGATAAGCAAAATACCGGCGCATGCGGCATTGCCATGACCTACTGGGTAAATCCCGTGTTTTACCCCGATGCCAAAAGCTGTGAGACCCGGGCTGAGATCACCCGGCATTTGCAGGATGTAAATGGTAAATACGCGCTGATCATTGCGCCCATTGCTGAGCAGCGGGATATTATCAAAAAGGTTTCCCTGACAATTGACCGCAAGGTGGGTATTATGTCCCAGATCGGCGGCGCATGGGGCCGGGACAGCCGGATGAATTTCGGCAACTATCTGATCGAATTTGAAACATCTGCCGAATACATTCAGCAGACCAAGGATTACTATTGCTCTGCAGGTATTGATCAGGTGGATTTCCATCAGGGCGCGGGCACGTTCCGTCAGGGCGATTTCAAATTTGACCGGTATGCATCCGCGGCGGAATTTAAGGAAAATGTGTCCGATGTGCTGGCAGAACAGGGCATCCAGGTGGGCCTGCATACCTATGCCTTCTACATTGATTACGACTGCGACACGATTCTGTCCGATCCGGTTTGGCAGAAGGATCTGAGTGTGCTGGAGACCTTTACGCTGGCCCGGGATATCGGCCCGGAGGAAATGTTCGTCCCCACGGCAGAGTCCACGCAGATCGTCTCCGATGACTTCGCCTTTATGGCCAGAAACACGCCCTTCATTTTGATAGGCGAGGAGCTGATCCGCTTTGAAGATTCCAAGGAGGGATTCAAGGTTGCCCAGCGTGGTGTGGCGGGAACGAAAGCCACCGCCCATAAAGCGGGTGAGAAAATCAAGCACATTGACGGCTATTACCGGGTGATCGCACCGATTCCCGGCAGTCCGCTGTTTTTCCACATCGCCCGGGATACCGCAAGAGCCTTCAATGAGGGCGGTTTCAGCATGATCTATCTGGATGCTTTGGATGGCATCCGAATCCACTGCGGAGAAAATGAAAACTGGTATTATACAGCCATGTTTATCTGTGAGCTGCTGCAGTACTGCAACAAATTGCCCTTGATCGAGTATTCTACCATTTTTCCGTCCATCTGGCCTGCCCGTGGCCGGGTAGGCGCCTACGATTTCCCCAACCGGGGCTACAAGGATTTCCTGCAGATCCATGCCAAGGATAACATCAAGTACATAGACCGGTATTCCGCCCCCACCCTAGGCTGGTATAATTTCTACCCTGTCAGTGAAAACTTCCCGGGCAATGAGCATGTGAAGTACAACCATACCGATGCCATAGAGTTTATGGGAACTTTGGCGGTGACCTATGATTTCAGTACCGTGCATACCACAACCGTGCCGAAGTTTTTGGACCGGTATGCAGGTCTGCGGCGGAATGTAGCCCTTTACAAAAAGTACGATGACCTGCGGAAACAGCAGTACTTTGCGCCGGAATATCTGGAAAAGGTGAAGGAAAGTCCCTGGGAGTGCCATCTGAAGGAAACGGAGCAAGGATACGTATTTGAGGAAAAAGACTATCAAACGGCGAAGCTGTACGATTTGCAGGATTCTGAGAGAAACAACAAAAAATTCACCAATCCTTTTGCTGAGCAAGTGCCCTTTATCCGCATTGAGGCGCTGTTGTCCTCCGCAGGCAGAAACCCCATTGAGTTGATCAGCCTGGATGAGAACAAGGACTTAACAGACCAGCCCTTGGTGAAAGAGCATACCCAGGACGTGGATTTGAACAAAAAGCTTGCCAAAAAGGTGCGGGTGCTGGGTAACGGAAAACCGGGCAGCGCCATCGCCATTGAGAACCGTTGGGAGACCTTTAAGAGCAATCGCAGCTATCTGGATTATATCATTGATACGGATTTCGAGGGCTGGCGGGAGTTTGTGCTGGTGGAGACCGACACCGGTGAGCGGCCTGACCTTCCCTTTGATGAGGGAGAAAACATCTACGCCTGCTACCGTTCCCAGATGAATAACCGAATGGTCAGCAAGACCCAGATCCGTACGGCAGGAGATGTGACCGGTGTGCGGATGAGTAGCGTGGTGGCCTGTGAGCATTGCTACGAGGTGCTGAAAAATCCCACGGTTCAGATCGGGGATACAAAGGTCGTGTTTGAATGCGAGCTCATGTCTACGGATTACCTGGAATTTGACGGAAAAACCGCAAAGGTGTTTGACCGCAACGGCAACGAAAAGCAAATTTGGTATCAGACCGATCTTGCGGTGCCGGCAGGAGAATTCACAGCATCGCTGACAGCGGATCCGCTGAACGGAAATCCTGCAAGAGCGATACTGACATTGGGCTTTACCGGAAAAGAAATATAAAAGACGGGAGCATTGTAGCCACCGCCGAAACCGCAAAGCGGCTGTACAGACTATAAATTGTAGGGGAGGGATATTATCCCTCCCGTAAAAAACAGCTTGCATCATCGGCGGGAGGCATACTATGCCTCCCCTACAACGGATTCACAAAAAAGAGCGTGCTGCACAGCACGCTCTTTTTATTAAGCCTCAATCTGCTGGGTGAAGGACTTTTTGTCCTGTGCGCCGAAGTAAGCAGAGCCTGCTACGAACACATTTGCGCCGTTTTCCTTGCAGGTAACTACGGTGTTCAGGTCCACACCGCCGTCCACTTCCAAATGGCAGGCAGGATTCACCTTGTCCAGCATTTCACGGAGCTTCTTCACCTTGGGCATCATGTCGGCCATAAACTTCTGACCGCCAAAGCCGGGCTCCACGGTCATCACCAGCACCATGTCAACAAGCGGCAGGTACTCTTCAATGGCCTCTGCGGGGGTCTTGGGCTTGACCACGATGCCGGGCTTTACGCCCAGGCTGCGGATCAGCTCTAAGGTCTTGCGGATGTTCTCGGGGGTGTCAGCCTCCACGTGAATGGTTAAGTAATCAGCGCCGGCCTTGCAGAAGTTCTCTGCGTACTTGATGGGGGTGTCGATCATCAGATGTACATCCAGCACCAGATCGGTGACAGGCCGCATGGACTTGACCAAGGAGTAGCCGAAGGACAGGTTGGGTACGAAATGACCGTCCATAATGTCAACGTGCAGCCACTTGACGCCGTTTTCCTTGCAGGCTTCAAAATCCCGCTGCATATTCATATAGTCACAGGAGAGAATGGAAGGGGCTAAAATGTTCATTTTGTTTTCCTCACTTTTCGTTGTTTTTGGATTCTTCCAAGAGATCTGCCAGGGTGATACCCTCAAAAAAACTGTCGATCATTGCGTCCAGCCGATCCCACATGGGCTTGGTCTGGCAGCAGGTGGAACGGGAGCAGGCGGCGGGCCCCTGGCTGGTGCAGGAAACAGCGGCCAAATTGCCCTCGGTGAGCTTTAAGATGCTGCCCACAGTATAGTCCTTCGGCTCTCGGTTTAAGCGGTAGCCGCCGCCCTTGCCGTGAACCGCGTCCACAAAACCGGCTTTACTCAGCACGGTCATAATGGATTCCAAATACTTCTGAGAAATGTTCTCCGCCTCGGCAATTTCTTTCAGCGGAATGTAGTTCCCAGCGCCCTTGGTGGCAAAATGCACCATCACCCGCAGGGCGTAGCGGCCCTTCGTGGATACGATCATAGCTTATTCGTGGCAGTGATCGCAGTTTTCGCAGTCGGGGAAAATGCTGTGATCGTATTCGATGCCGTTTTTGTCATAGTAGTCCTTCAGAGCGGACTTAATGGCCTCTTCTGCCAACACGGAGCAGTGCATCTTGTGGGCGGGCAGACCGTCCAAAGCCTCAGCCACAGCCGCATTGGTCAGCTTCAGCGCATCTTCAATGGGCTTGCCCTTGATCATCTCCGTAGCCATAGAGGAGGAGGCGATGGCAGAGCCACAGCCAAAGGTCTCAAACTTCACATCCACGATGGTGTCGTTCTCAATCTTCAGATAGATCTTCATAATGTCGCCGCACTTGGCGTTGCCCACAGTGCCAACGCCGTCGGCATTTTCAATCACGCCCACATTCCGGGGGTGCATAAAATGGTCCATAACGACCTCAGAATAAAGTGCCATAATAAAATCTCCTTTTGTGTGTTATAAGCCTTCCCCTTGAGGGGAAGGTGGCAGCCCGAAGGGCTGACGGATGAGGTGTGAAATCGGTTTGTTCCACCTCATCAGTCTGCTTCGCAGACAGCTTCTCCTCGAGGAAAAGCCTTTTTAGAGAATGTATTCTCTTTCTCCGTTCTGGAGGTCGCGCCAAACCGGGCTCATATTCCGCAGAAGCTCCACCACTTGGGGAACAGCCTGCAGGATATAGTCGATTTCTTCCTCGGTGTTATCGTGGCTCAGTGACAGCCGCAGAGAGCCGTGGGCCACATCGTGGACCCGGCCGATGGCCAGCAGCACGTGGCTGGGATCCAAAGAGCCGGAGGTACAGGCAGAACCGGAAGAGGCGCTGATGCCCTGGGCATCCAGATACAGCAGCAGGCTTTCACCCTCGATGCCCTCAAAGCAGAAGCTCACATTGTTAGGCAGGCGGTTTACCCGGTCGCCGTTGAGGGCGCAGTGGGGGATCTTCTCCAGACCTGCGATCAGCTTGTCCCGCAGGGCGGTGATTTTCTTGGTATTTTCTTCCAAATTGTTGCAGGCATCTTCCAGTGCGGCAGCCATACCCACAATGGCGGGCAGGTTTTCCGTTCCGGCGCGCTTGCCACGCTCCTGTGCGCCGCCGTCGAGGAGATTCTTCAGCGGAATGCCCCGGCGGACATACAGCGCGCCCACGCCCTTAGGGCCGTGGAACTTATGACCGGACAGGCTGAGCATATCGATGTTCTGGGCCTTTACGTCGATGGCAATGTGGCCTGCGGCCTGGACAGCATCGGTGTGGAAAGGCACACCGGCCTCTTTACAAATAGCGCCGATCTGGGCAATGGGCAGCACGGAGCCGATCTCATTGTTGGCGTACATACAGGTCACAAGGCAGGTATCCTCCCGGATCGCGTCCTTTACCTGCTGGGCGGTGATGTTGTGGCCCTCTTTCACATCTAAAAGGGTGATTTCAAAGCCCTCTTTTTCCAAAACATTCAAGGTATGCAGCACTGCGTGATGCTCAAATGCGGTGGAAATGATGTGCTTTTTGCCTTTTTTCGCGCCGTAGAAGGCAGCGGAACGAATGGCCTGGTTGTCAGCCTCACTGCCGCCGGAGGTGAAGTAGATTTCTCTTGCCTCACAGCCTAAGCACTTGGCAACGGTTTCTCTTGCCTGATCCAGCACTTCTTTGGCCTCCTGGCCCACGGTGTGCAGGCTGGAAGGGTTGCCGTAATAGGTTTCAAAGCAGGGCAGCATTGCCTGCAAAGCGTGTTTGCTTATTTTCGTAGTAGCAGCATTATCTGCGTAAACTTGCATCGTAATTCCTCCTCGGGGGTATTTACCTATTTGGTGTATAGGTAATATATCAGTTATTACCTACTTTGTCAATGGGTAAATAAAAATTAAAATACCAGTTCCTTCCTGTTTTTTCGACTTTTGCAAGGGTTACAAAACAGATCGTCGAGGCATATTAACAAAGCAGACGTGAAGGAGGGCTGGAAAATGAAACGACTTAGTCATTATATAATAAGCGCAGCGCTGATTTTTTGTTTGACAGTGACCGCGGATGCGGCGCAGATGCTGATTCCCGTGGGCCAGGTGGTGGGGCTGGAGCTGGTGGACAACACGGTGACGATAGCATCTTTTGATGAAAAATTGGGGCAGGCAGCAAAAGAAGCAGGCTTGCAGGTGGGTGACCGGATCTTGACGGTAAACGGGCAAGAAATACAAAATGCCGAAGATGTGCGGTTTGCGCTGGACAGGGCCGATGGCCCGGTGGAGCTGGGCGTTCAGCGAAACAAAAAAACCGATACTTTGCACATTGATCCCACGGTGACTTCCGACGGGCCAAAATTGGGTGTGTATCTGAAGCAGGGCGTTACCGGTGTGGGTACGGTGACCTGGTATGACCCGGACAGCAAAAAATTCGGCACATTGGGTCACGGTGTGAACAATTCCCGGGGCGAGCTTCTTAATATGGTGTCCGGTTCTGCCTATAAGGCCGGGGTGGTTTCTGTGCGAAAGGGAGAGTGCGGTGCGCCGGGACAGCTGATGGGTGCGCTGAAAGAAGCAACGCCTGTGGGTACTTTATATAAAAACACCAACCGGGGCGTTTTCGGCACAGCCAATACCGGCTGGGAAGGCGCGCCTTTGCCGGTGGGGACTGCATCAGATGTAAAAGCCGGGCCGGCAACCATTCGTTCCACGGTGGAAGGGGAAAGCACCCGGGAATATTCTGTGGAGATTTTGAAGGTTTATCCCAACGCAGGCGAAGCCGGGCGGAATATGCTCCTGCGGATCACGGATGCAGAACTGCTTGACACCACCGGCGGCATCGTGCAAGGCATGTCCGGCTCACCGATTATACAGGACGGAAAACTGGTCGGCGCCGTGACCCACGTCCTCGTCAACGACCCCACCACCGGCTACGGCATCTTCATTGAAAACATGCTGGATGCTGCTGCATAGAGAGCGTAAGATATGCTCCGTGTAGCAAATCTTGCCTGCATAACAACAAAAGGACAGCAAACGCTGTCCTTTTGTTAAATAGTTTTTGTAAAAAATCCAAGCAAAGTCACTTAAAGCTGACTGCCGGTGACGGAAATATAGTCCCTTGGCGCACAGCCAAACTCCTGCTTGAATACCCGATAAAAGGTTCGCATGGATGTAAATCCGCTCTCCAATGCGCAATAGGTATGGGTATTTTTCCCTTCCTGCATAAGAAGTAACGCATTTCTAAGACGAAGGATGTTTACATATTGGTTCAAACCAATGCCGAACCGATCCTTAAAATAGCGGGAAAGGTAACTTGGACTGTAGCCGAATGTGCAGGACAAAGATTCCAGAGTGATTTCGTTGCGAAATTGCTGATTCAGATAAAACAGGATTTTGCTCGAAAGCTCGGTATCAACAGAAAACTCTGCGCTTTTCAGAAAGATATTATCCAAAACAATGCCCAGTACCACATACAAATACCCCCGCAGCTTTACTTCGTTTGTATGATCTGTTTTAATGGCATCCACAAAAAACTTGATCCGTTTTACAGTCTCCTCGTCGCAGATAAAAGGATTTTGTACTTGCTTTTGCTGTACTGCGGACATGAATTCTCCGCAAAGATCCGGCGGAATCACAAGGATGCTTGATCTGGAGCTTCCAACCGAGCGAAACAAATGGGCATCATAGCTGAATGCCACCGCCATTTGGCCCTTTTTCAGTCGTCTTTGCTGCTGATTCACAAAGGCATCGATTTGTCCCTCATCCACAAAATACAGCTCGATTTGGGAGTGAAAATTGAAATGGCAGCGTCCGTCTATATTATCGTCAGTAACCTCTTTGAACAGCTCCCTGCTCCGTTCCCGTTCCATATCAAAATGCAGACGCATACGAATATCCTCCAACAGCAAAAAATGGCATATTATTTTGATTCTATGGCAAGAATATGCCGAAAATATATATTATAATAGCATAAACAGGCAAAAAGAAAAGTACTTTTTTACTTGGAGGCTTACACGAATGAGAGAAACGGTCATAAAAGAGATTTTTCGTCAGAAAATTATTGCCATTATTCGGGGCGCAGACGAACAGCAGGCCCTTGCCGCTGCCAGAGCACTTTACGAAGGCGGTATTACCTTGGTTGAGGTTACTTTTAATCAAAAAGCACCGGAAACCTTCGTCTGCACTGCCAATGCCATCCGGGCGATCCGGGACGCAATGGGGGATCAGATGTTGGTAGGTGCCGGTACGGTAACCAGTGTTGAATTGGCGAGAATGGCCGCCGATTCCGGTGCTTCTTACATCATTTCTCCGGATACGGATGAAGCTGTGATCCGTGAAACAAAACAGTTGGGGCTGGTGTCTATCCCTGGAGCTTACACTCCCACTGAGGCAAAGCGGGCGTATAACGCAGGCGCAGACTTTGTAAAGCTCTTCCCTTGTGTGGGGGATGCGCCTGCATACATAAAAGCGCTCTGCGGACCGCTTAATCACATTCCATTTTTAGCGGTAGGCGGTGTTAACGCAGATAACGCTGCGGATTTTTTGAAGGCAGGTGCCGTCGGTATTGGTGTCGGCGGCAGTCTGGTGAACAAAAAGTGGCTGGATGATGGTCTATACAGTAAGATCACAGAAGAAGCCATGCTTTTCGTTGCCAATATTTCAAAATAGGAAAGGAATTACCATTATGAGTAGAATCATTACCTTTGGCGAGGTCATGCTCCGCCTGAATCCGGAAAGCTACCTGCGCTTTACCCAAAGCCCCAAATTTGAGGCTACCTATGCCGGCGGTGAGGCCAATGTGGCGGTCTCTCTGGCAAATTACGGATTGGATGCCGCCTTTGTTTCCAAAGTGCCTGCCCATGATATTGGACAATGTGCAATCAATGCGCTGCGCCAGTTCGGCGTGGATACCTCCATGGTGCTTCGTGGCGGTGATCGTCTGGGTGTTTACTATATTGAGAAAGGCGCTTCCCAGCGACCCAGCAAGGTAATTTACGACCGAGCCGGCTCTTCCATCGCAACGGCGGCTGCCAGCGAATTTGATTGGGAGCAGATTTTTGCCGGCGCTGATTGGTTCCACTGGACCGGCATTACCCCCGCCCTCAGCCAGAACATGGCGCAAGCTTGCCTGGAGGCATGCAAGGCGGCTAGAACAATGGGTCTGACCGTTTCCTGTGACTTAAACTACCGCAACAAGCTGTGGAGCCGGGAAGAAGCAGGCAAGTGTATGGCCGAGCTCATGCCCTATGTGGATGTCTGCATCGCCAACGAAGAAGACTGCAAGGATGTATTTGGTATCGAGGCTGAGGGTACTGACATTGCCGGCGGAAAGCTTGGCTATGAAGGCTATGTCAGTGTGGCTCGCCAAATGGCGCAGCGTTTTGGCTGTAAAAAAGTGGCGATTACTTTGCGTAGTTCTCTTTCTGCCAACGATAACGATTGGGCCGGTATGCTCTACGATACAGCCACAGACACAGCCGTACTGTCTCCCACTTATCATATCCACATCGTGGACCGGGTTGGCGGCGGCGATAGCTTTGGCGGCGGTTTGATCTACAGCCTGGTCACAGGCAAAAAAGATCAGGATGCCATCATTTTTGCGGTTGCTGCATCCTGCCTGAAACACAGCATCGAGCACGACTTCAACTTGGTATCTGTTGCGGAGGTTGAGAACCTGGCAAAAGGCAATGCCTCCGGCAGAATCCAGCGGTGAACATCGAATTACAGAGGAGAAAATCATGATTGAATTAATCAAGAAAAACGCCACTTGCTTTAAGGCGAATCTGCATTGCCACAGCACCATATCTGATGGTATTATGACGCCGGAGGAGTTGAAGGAACACTACAAAGGGCAGGGTTACAGCATTCTTGCCTACACTGATCACGAGGTTCTGGTT
>JAFTMI010000029.1 GCA_017452505.1 Oscillospiraceae bacterium | reverse complement strand
AGCGATGTAACGCTTGGAAGCGGCATCCAGGTGATGCTCCAGCTCCTCCAGGTTCCACTGGCAGTTGATCAGGAAGACACCGCCGGGCTTAACGTCCTGAACGATCTTGAAGCCCTTGGTGATGTAGGAGGGGTTGTGGCAGGCAACGAAGTCAGCCTTGTTGATGTAGTAGGGGGACTTGATAGCCTTGTCGCCGAAACGCAGGTGAGAAACGGTAACACCACCGGTCTTCTTGGAGTCGTACTGGAAGTAAGCCTGTACGTACTTGTCGGTGTGGTCGCCGATGATCTTGATGGAGTTCTTGTTAGCGCCAACGGTGCCGTCGCCGCCCAGACCCCAGAACTTGCACTCGATGGTGCCTTCAGCAGCGGTGTTGGGGGAGGCCTTCTCCTCCAGGGACAGGTTGGTCACGTCGTCAACGATGCCCAGAGTGAACTCGTTCTTGGGAGCGTCCTTAGCCAGCTCTTCGTAAACGGCAAAGACGGAAGCAGGGTGGGTATCCTTGGAACCCAGGCCGTAACGGCCACCGATGACAGTGATGTCGTGCTTGCCGGCCTTGGCCAGAGCCATAACCACATCCTGATACAGGGGCTCACCCTGGGAGCCGGGCTCCTTGGTGCGGTCCAGAACAGCGATCTTCTTGACGGTAGCGGGGATTGCAGCCAGCAGGTGCTCGGAGCTCCAGGGACGGAACAGACGAACCTTGATCAGGCCAACCTTCTCGCCGTGAGCATTCAGATAGTCAACAACTTCCTCAGCTACGTCGCTGAAAGAACCCATACATACGATCACACGGTCAGCATCGGCAGCGCCGTAGTAGTTGAACAGCTTGTAGTTGGTGCCCAGCTTTGCATTAACCTTGTCCATGTACTTCTCAACCACTGCGGGCAGAGCATCATAGTACTTGTTGCAGGACTCGCGGTGCTGGAAGAAGATATCGTCGTTTTCGTGAGAGCCACGCATTGCGGGACGCTCGGGGTTCAGAGAGTGCTTGCGGAAAGCATCCACAGCCTCCATGTTGGTCATTTCCTTCAGGTCCTCGTAATCCCAAATGGCGATCTTCTGAATCTCGTGAGAGGTACGGAAGCCGTCGAAGAAGTTGATGAAGGGAACGCGGCCTTCAATGGATGCCAGGTGGGCAACAGCAGCCAGGTCCATAACTTCCTGCACATTGGACTCTGCCAGCATAGCGAAACCGGTCTGGCGGCAGGCATAAACGTCGGAGTGGTCACCGAAAATGTTCAGAGCCTGGGCAGAAACGGTACGGGCAGAAACGTGGAACACGCTGGGCAGCAGCTCGCCGGCGATCTTGTACATGTTGGGGATCATCAGAAGCAGACCCTGGGAAGCAGTGTAGGTGGTGGTCAGAGCACCGGCGGCCAGAGAGCCGTGAACAGTACCGGCAGCACCTGCCTCAGACTGCATCTCTACGACCTTAACAGTGTCGCCGAAGATGTTCTTGCGGCCCGCAGCAGACCACTGGTCAACATAGTCGGCCATGGGGCTGGAGGGGGTGATGGGGTAAATGCCAGCGACCTCGGTAAAGGCATAGCTGACGTGGGCGGCAGCGGTATTACCGTCCATGGTTTTGAATTTTCTTGCCAAGATAATTACCTCCTAAAAGTAATCCAAAGTTTTACTTCAATATCATATCACCGAATTTCTGTTTTGTAAAGTGATAGAAGGGGAATATTCTTCTAAAATTTTGAAAAATGTCGTTTGCGGGGATTGCAAACAAAAAAAGAATTGTATTTTTTCATTCTATGAAGTATTATGTATGTAATTATGTAATGGAGGTGTCTGCGTTGATCTGCAGTGTGAATACAATGGGTGTCAGTGGTATCCAGGGAAATCCTATTTCCGTGGAGTGCTATGTATCCAACGGTTTGCCCGCTTTTGATATAGTGGGCTTGCCCGATGCGGCGGTAAAGGAAGCAAGAGAACGTGTTCGTGCCGCAGCCAAGACCAGCGGTATGAAGTTTCCTTCCGGTCGCATTACTGTGAATTTGGCACCTGCCAATTTGAAGAAGGCCGGTACCCATTATGATCTGCCCATTCTTTTGGGTATTATGTCCGCAGTAGGTACGATCCGCAGACCGAAATCCTCCAGTGCATTTATCGGTGAATTGAGCCTTGACGGACAGATCCGTCCCGTAAACGGTGTGCTGCCGATGGTGATTGCAGCGAAATATGCCGGTTTCCAAACTGTCTATGTCCCTGCTGAGAATGCTCCGGAGGCTACCTTAGCGAGAGGGCCTGCGATTATCCCTGTGAAAACGGTCAAGGAGTTGGCATCTGCACTGAACGGTGAGATCCAGTTAGAGGAAGAACCCATTTGGGTTCCCGAACGTAGAGATACGGAGGCGCTTGATTTCAAGGACGTGCTGGGTCAAGAGAATGTAAAGCGCGCAATGGAAGTTGCGGCTGCCGGAAGCCATAATATTTTGCTGGTTGGCCCTCCTGGCTCCGGTAAGAGTATGCTCAGTAAGCGACTGCCGTCAATTCTCCCGGATATGACCTGGGAGGAATCCTTGGAGGTCACACAGGTTTATTCCGTAATGGGAATGGTGTCTGCTAAATCGCCCCTGGTGATGCAACGGCCTTTCCGCAGCCCTCACCATACGGTGTCCAATGCGGGTCTCGCCGGCGGCGGTGTGAATCCCCGGCCGGGTGAAATATCCCTTGCCCACAAGGGCGTGCTTTTCCTGGACGAGCTGCCTGAGTTTCACAAGGATACATTGGATGTGATGCGTCAGCCCTTGGAAGATGGACGGGTTACCATATCCCGTGTGTCCGGTACGGTATCTTATCCTGCTGAGTTTATGTTGGTTTGCGCAATGAACCCCTGTAAGTGCGGCTGGTACGGTGACCCTTCCGGCAGATGCACCTGTACGGAACAGTCAGTGCAAAATTACCGCAGCCGGATTTCCGGGCCGCTTCTTGACAGAATCGATATGATTTTAGAAGTGCCGGCTGTAAAGTTTGAGGAACTGCGCACCCGCAAGGAAGCAGAACCCTCTAAAGCTATCAAAGAACGAGTAAACGCCGCAAGACAACGGCAGAATAAGCGCTTTGGAGATTTCTCCGGTATGTGTAATGCCCGGATGGGCCCGGAGGAATTGCGTATGCATTGTAAGTTGGACGAGGCAAGCGCAGAACTGATGCACCAGGCATTTGATGCCTTTGGCCTCACAGCCCGGAGCTATGACCGCATTCTGCGTGTGGCAAGAACCATCGCGGATTTGGAAGGGGAGGAGAACATCTCCGCTACCCATATTGCGGAAGCGATTCAATACCGCACTGTTGAACTATAAGAAATGAGGAAATGATTTTGAAAGAGATTTTTTTGCTGAAATTGGGCGAAATTGTGCTGAAAGGCGCAAATAAGCGCCAGTTTGAGGATAAGTTGCGGCAGAATATCCGTCGCCGTATGAAAGCCTACGGTAATTTTGATGTATATTTAATGCAGTCTACAGTTTATGTAGAGCCCATGGACGATGAGGCAGATATTGACGGCGCCTGGGATGCCTGCCATAAGATCTTTGGCTTGGTGAGCCTGTGTCGTTGCCGCGCCTGTGAAAAGGACATCGACAAGATCTACGATTCTATTGAAGAGTACCTGGGTGATGACCTGGATTGCGCTGCATCTTTTAAGGTGGAGTCCAAGCGTTCCGACAAGCGGTTTCCTATGACCTCCATTGAAATTTCCCGGGAAATTGGCGGTCGTTTGGCGGAAGCCCATCCCAACTGTACGGTGGATGTCCGTAAGCCCGCATATACTGTGTTTGTGGAAGTCCGTGACTTAGCTGCCTATGTCCATGGCCCTGCTGAGCCCGGCGCAGGCGGTCTGCCCACCGGTGTTGGCGGACGGGCAATGTGTCTGCTTTCCGGCGGTATCGACTCTCCCGTGGCGGCCTATATGATTGCAAAGCGGGGCGTAGAGGTGGAGTGCGTTCACTTCTTCTCCTATCCTTATACCTCCCAGCTTGCCAGGGACAAGGTTATGGAGCTGGCCCGCTTAGTAACTGCCTACTGCGGCAGAATGACCGTGAATATTGTTGGTTTTACCCAGATCCAGGAAGCAATCCGGGATAACTGCCCCGAGGAGTTCTTTACGCTGATAATGCGTCGGTTTATGATGGAAATTTCAGAGAGGATTGCCAAAGGCGACGGCTGCGGCGCATTGATTACCGGTGAGAACCTGGGTCAGGTTGCCAGCCAGACTATGCAGGCTATGCAGGTCACCGGCGCAGTGGTGGAAATTCCTATCTTTATGCCGCTTATCGGCATGGATAAGGAAGAGATTGTTACCATCGCTCGCAAAATCGGCACAATGGAAACTTCCGTGTTGCCCTATGAGGATTGCTGCACTGTCTTTACGCCCAAGCATCCCAAGACCAAGCCTACCATTGGTCAGCTTGTTAATGCAGAGAAGAATCTGGACAGAGAAGCGCTGATTCAGCAGGCTTTGGAAACGGTTGAAAAGATTACGGTGAAATATGATGACGAACCTTTCATCTGATGTAATTAAGGCGCTCCAAGGCAGGACGCTTGCCACAGCGGAAAGCTGTACCGGTGGCGGCATCGGTGCGGCGTTGACAGCGGTATCCGGCAGTTCTGCGGTCTATAAGGGTGGCATTATCTCCTATACAAATGAGATTAAGGAAAACTTGCTTGGTGTGCCTGCAGCAATGCTTGCGCAATATGGTGCAGTATCGGAGCCTGTGGCCCGAGCGATGGCGGAAGGAGCAAGAAAAGCCTTGCAAACAGATATTGCCGTTTCTGTCACAGGACTTGCCGGCCCCGGCGGCGATGAATACGGCAACCCCGTTGGAACTGTCTTTATCGGTTATGCTGATGCCACAGTGTCTTATGCAAATGAATATCATTTCATTGGTGATAGGGAAGAAGTGCGGAATCAAGCGATTCAAGCAGCGCTGCAAATAATTTTAGAAGAGAATAAATGAAAAGAATCCCACCTCAATTGAGGTGGGATTCTTTGGGTAGTTTGGATTTAACGATATATATTAACCAAATCAGCATATTTACCTTTGTAATAAAAAGAATTGCCGTTTTTATTTTCTCCTAACTCGACTAGGCCCAAATGTTTTAAAATGCCTTGTGATTTGATATTCCTTTTGTTTGCATATGCTTCTACATACATAATATTTTCAGGTAAACTTTTGATTAACCACTTATAAAACTCGGAGAATAAGCCAACGCCCTGAAAATCTTTAATAATTTGTATTTCTTCCATCATCAATGAATCGGCATTACTGTTGATATAATACTGAAAATAGCCAACAAGTCTATTTCCAACATACATCAAAACAATTTGCCGTTGCTCCTTTTGCATAGCTGGAATTAAATACGAACTCCATATTTCAAAATCTTTCTCGTAAGAATTGTTCGTTGGTGCAATTATACTCATATTCGAATGTAAAATTCTAAATATTTGGGGCAAATAGTTTTCTGATTTTTGCTTGTCAAGAAACAAAAATTCACCAGTGCTCATTTATATCACCGCCTAGGGCGTATTATAGCATAAAAGCTGCGCGGCCGCAATACTTCTTCACTGCTACTTATTACTTTTCTAAAATCCCGTTAACAAATTTATACTGAAAAGTGAAGAGTGAAAAAGTAATAGGTAAAGATCCCGCCCACTTGTGTGGACGGGATCTTTGGAGCTAGTGACCTGACTCGAACAGGCGACCTTCTCATTACGAGTGAGATGCACTACCGACTGTGCTACACTAGCAGCTTGTGAAAGCTCTAATATTATATCTATAAATGGATGGAATGTCAAGACAAGAAGAATATTTTAGAACATCCAATATGGCGGAGAAGGAGAGACGGCAAAAGTGAGAAGGGGGGATTTGTTGCGTTTTTGCCGATGGCAAAAACAAAGGTAGGAACCAGTGTTTGCACTGGTTCCAGCAATATGTCACCGGCATATTGCACTGCTATGGTTCAAATCCCACCACCCTTAAACAAGAAAAACCACCCGTTTGGGTGGTTTTTCTTGCTTGGCGGAGAAGGAGGGATTTATTGCATTTTTCGCTATGCGAAAATAAAGGTTCGCCTCCGTCCAGCCGTCGTCGGCAACAGTTCACCGGACTGTTGCATTTAGTTGTTCAAATCCCTCTTCAATAAAAAAGAAAGCCACCCAATAGGGTGACTTTCCTTTTTGGCGGAGAAGGAGGGATTTGAACCCTCGATACCCTTTTGGGGTATACACGATTTCCAATCGTGCGCGCTCGGCCAGCTACGCGACTTCTCCGTATTGCGACCGCGATTGCAGTCAGCCTGTGTATAATACTCCATTTAGTGCTGTTTGTCAAGTCCTAATTTCTCGATATACGCAATATTTTTTCTTTGTCGGCAAGCTATGGAAATACTGAAAATTTATGCAAAATATTTATTTATACTTGTATATTCAAAGATTCTATGTTAATATACATTCAGTATTCAGCAACCTATGTTGCCTCGAAACTTAACTGCAAGAAAGAAAAAAGGTAGTGTTCCTTGTGAGTATATTAGAGAATATCCGTTCCCACCGGGATTTGGTGAATTTGACCCCAAAAGACAGGACAGTGCTTTGCCGGGAGATTCGGGAATTTTTAATTTCCCAGGTGTCTCAGACCGGTGGGCATGTTGCGTCCAATTTAGGCGTTGTGGAGCTGACGGTTGCCATTGAAACGGTGTTTGATACCACCAAGGACCGGTTGGTTTTTGATGTGGGACACCAGTCCTATATTCATAAGATTCTGACCGGCCGCCAGGCTGAGTTTGCCACATTGCGACAGTTTGGCGGTATGGCTGGTTTCCCCAAACCTTCGGAGAGCGTGACGGATGCATTCATTGCCGGTCATGCATCCAGTTCTGTTTCCATCGCTTTGGGTATGGCCCGTGCCAGAACCATGCAAAAGGAAGATTATAATGTCGTTGCGCTTATCGGCGACGGCGCTGCAACCGGAGGCCTTGCCTTTGAGGGTCTGAATGATGCCTCTGTCAGCAATGAGCCAATGATCATTATTTTGAATGATAATGCAATGTCCATTGACCGCAATGTAGGCGGTATGGCTTCTCATCTGCGACAAGTGCGAACCAAGGTTCGTTACTTGGGAATGAAGCAGCATACAAAGGAATTTTTATCCAAAGTACCGGGTGGCAAGGGAATCTCCCGATTCCTCCGCAGCACCAAGGATAAAGTGCGCCGTATGCTGCTGTCGGAAACGATTTTTGAAAGTATGGGCTTTACCTATTTGGGCCCTGTAAACGGACACGACACGGAAAAACTGATTTTCCTCTTGCAGTCGGCCAAGGATATGAACCGACCAGTGGTGTTACATGTAACTACCGAAAAGGGTAAAGGCTATGCTCCGGCGGAGGAGCATCCCAAGCTTTTTCATGGTATCGGCAAGTTTAATCCTGCTACCGGAGAACCCTTGAGTAGCTCTGCGCCCAATTTTTCCCAAGCCTTTGGTAATACGATGGTGGAATTGGCAGATAAGAACGAGAAACTTTGCGCAATTACCGCAGCAATGCCCGGTGGCACTGGTTTGTTGGATTTTAAGAAAACATTTCCTAAACGCTTGTTTGATGTTGGAATCGCCGAGGGCCATGCAGTTTCCATGGCCGGTGGCCTAGCCAAGCAGGGGATGATTCCTGTTGTTGCGCTGTATTCTACATTCCTGCAGCGGGCATATGATATGATCCTGCAGGATATTTGCATGCTGAATCTCCATGTGGTACTAGCTGTTGATCGCGCCGGCTTAGTCGGTGAGGATGGAGAGACCCATCACGGCATTTATGATGTTGGCTTTCTTCGCCAGGCACCGGGACTGCGGATTTTAGCCCCTGCATCCCGACAGGAACTGGAAAAAATGCTTACCTGGGCTGTAGAGGAGCAAAATGGTCCGGTTACGATTCGCTATCCTCGCGGTGGAGACGGCGCATACACTGATGCAGATTGGAATGCAGAAAAGCCTGTAATTACCCATCGGCAGGGTAGGGATGGCGCAATCGTAACCTACGGAACACTTGCGAACAATGCTTTGGATGCAGCGAATATTCTTGCAGAGCAGGGTATTGATATTTCTGTGATTCGGCTTGCTGATTTGTCGTCCAATGACTTTTCAGACTTGGAAAATGCACTAAACGGCATATCCAGTGTTGTTTTCGCTGAGGAGGCCAGCAGCGGTATCTATGATGCGGTTGCATCCGAATTGGGAGAAAACCACCGCTTTACTTGTGTTGATTTGGGAAAGCAGTATGTGCCCCACGGCAGTGTGGCTCAGTTGTATAAAAAATACGGGCTGGATGCTGAATCCTTGGCCCAAAAGATGAAGGAGGTGCTCGGCAAATGAAAATTAAAAAGCGCTTAGATGTGCTTTTGGTTGAAAAAGGCTTTGCCGAGACCAGAACCAAGGCCCAGGCAATCATTATGAGTGGGCTTGTGTATGTGAATGACCAAAAGGCGGATAAGCCCGGTGTTTCCTATGAGGAAACTGTACTGGTTGAGGTTCGCAACGGCGGTGGTTGTCCATATGTGAGCCGTGGTGGTTTAAAATTAGAAAAAGCGCTTCGTGATTTTGGCGTTGATCCTACCGGTTATGTCTGCAGCGATTCCGGCGCATCTACCGGCGGATTTACCGATTGCCTGCTCCAACAGGGTGCCAGCAAGGTGTTTGCCATTGATGTGGGCTACGGCCAGTTAGATTGGAAAATTCGCTCAGATCCCCGTGTGGTGGTGATGGAGCGCACTAATGTGCGTTATGTGACTCCGGAAGACTTGGGTGAGCCCCTGGATCTGTCTGTGATTGATGTAAGCTTTATTTCCCTGCGGATCGTTTTGCCTGTTATTAAGACCTTTCTGAAGCCTACAGGCCAGGTGCTGTGTTTGATCAAGCCGCAGTTTGAGGCCGGCAAAGAAAAGGTTGGAAAGAAGGGTGTAGTCCGGGATTCTGCCATTCACAAGGAAGTGCTGGATAACTTTGTCGCATTGACCCAGGAAACCGGTTTTACCATTTTGGGACTGACTTTTTCTCCGGTGAAGGGTCCTGAGGGGAATATTGAATTTTTGGCCCATTTGACTTTGGACGATAAACCCGGCATCCAGCCGGATACTGCATCGGTAGTTGCTGATGCTCACGAAACATTAAAGGGGTGAATTCTGTGAAGCGTGTAATATTATCCCCCAATCCTTATCGGGATAAGAATTTTGCTACCTTGCGGGAGGCAATGACTGTGCTGAAAGGCGCGGGTATCGATACCCGTGTTTGCCTGCCCTTTGAGGTGGACAGAAATTATGAATTACCCAGGGATATCCGCTTCAGCCGTTTGGATCGGGAACTGCCTGGTGCAGATATGCTGATCTGTTTTGGCGGAGATGGAACCCTTTTGCACACAGCAAAAACAGCAACACGGCAGGGGATTCCTGTGTTGGGCGTGAACATCGGTACTATGGGCTTTATGGCAGAGCTGGAAAGCGGGGAGCTTTCTCAGTTGGCGCGTATTGCTACCGATGATTATACCATCGATAACCGCATGATGCTGGATGTGACGGTACACAGAGACCGGGATATTATCTTCCACGATCTTTGCCTCAATGATGTGGCAATCACCAAGGGCGCAGTGGCCCGGATCGTGCATTTGAAGGTTCAGTGTGACGGTGTGCAGGCGATGGAATGCGGTGGTGACGGAATTATTGTTGCCACACCCACCGGGTCTACTGCTTACAGCCTTTCCGCTGGAGGTCCTATTGTGGAACCGGATGCCCACAGCATTCTCATTACGCCCATTTGTGCCCACGATGTAGCAAGCCGCTGTATTGTGGTTTCTGATAAGCGTACAGTCTCTGTGACTATGACACAGAATGCCCGCCGGAATGCCTATTTGTCTGTAGACGGCGGCAGAACGCTGCGGATGAATATGGGCGATGTAGCCACAATCCGGAAATCCAACCTGTGCACAAAGTTGGTGCGACTCAAGGACCGCAGCTTTTTTGATGTGGTCAATATGAAATTCAGAATCGGGTAGGTGAATGCAATGAAAAATCAAAGACAGGCAAAGATCTTAGAAATTATTTCTACCAAAAATGTAGAGACCCAGGAGCAGCTGCTGACAGAATTGCAGGAGGCTGGTTTCCGCGGTACTCAGGCCACAATTTCCAGAGATATTAAGGAAATGCGAATTGTAAAAGAGCTTACCAATTTAGGTACCTACCGGTACGCGATTTCCGGAAATGAGCAGACCAGTACATTCTCCACCCGTCTCAATACCATTTTCAAGGAATGCGTTGTGCGAGTGGACTATGCGCAGAACATCATTGTGATTCACACTTTACCCGGCCTTGCATCAGCTGCTGGTGCCGCAATCGATGCCATGAGTATGCGTACAGTGGTGGGCTGTTTGTCCGGTGACGATACGGTGATCGTAGTTATGCGCGATATCAATGCCGCAGCCACGTTCTGTGGAGAAATTAAGAATCTGTTAAACTAAGGAGGGGAGCAGCGTGCTGAGTCTTTTGCATATTGAGAATATTGCGGTCATTGAGTGCGCTGACATTTCCTTTGACGCCGGCTTCAATGTTCTCACCGGTGAGACCGGTGCCGGTAAATCCATTGTGATCGATGCGATTTCGGCAATTTTAGGTGAGCGAACTTACCGGGATATGATCCGTACGGGAACAGATAAGGCAACTGTCCGGGCTGTATTTACGGACGTGCCGGAACTTTCTTGGTTTGCAGAAAACGGTGTTCCTTATGATGCGGAGACTGTGATCCACCGGGATGTGTTCCTTGACGGGAAAAATATTTGCCGTGTCAATGGCGCCTTGGTTACTGTGTCTATTCTTCGCAAGCTTGGTATTCAGCTGATCAACATCCACGGCCAGCACGATTCAGCCTCCTTGTTTGACGAGGCAAATCATCTGATTTTCCTGGATGATTTTGCGGAGAACAGCGCGTTAAGAGGGGAGTACGCAGCATCCTTTGACGCAATGTCTCAGATTCGCCGGGAGATCCAGCGGATGTCTATGGACGAGGGAGAAAAGCTCCGCAAAATGGAGACCCTCCGTTATCAAATTGAGGAGATATCCAAGGCGAATTTAGAACCCGACGAGGATGAGCAGTTAGAGGAACGCAGAAAAATCCTGCAAAACGGTGAAAAACTCAGTGATGCGATGCATGCAGCCACGGTAAGCCTATATGGTGACGACGACACAGACGGCGCGGCTACGCTGCTTGCTGAGGCAGAACGGGAGTTGTCCCGTTTGAACCGCTATACAGATACCTATTCAGCGCTCCATGAGCGGGTAGCTGACCTAATGTACCAGGTGCAGGATGTGGCTGAAGAGATTCGTGATGCCCGTGACGATTTGAGTTTTTCTGCGGACGAATTGGATAAAATTGAAGCCCGTTTGGATGTGATCCATCGACTGCGCAGAAAATACGGCGCAACCTGTCGGGATATCCTTGCCTATTTAGAGAATGCACAAAAAGAACTGGATGAAATTGAATTCGCCGATGATACCATCGACAAGCTGAAGAAGAAACTGGCAATGGCCGAGGCTGAAACTATGGAGATCGCCTTGCGTTTGCGGGAGAATCGTAAGAAGACAGCTGAAGTCTTGTCTGCGCGAATTCTTTCTGAGCTGGCCCAGTTGGATATGCCCAAGGTGCAATTTGCCTGTGCGTTTCAAGAGATCGAAATGGCGGCAAACGGCGCCGATGCAGTTGCCTTTTATATGTCAGCCAATGCCGGTGAAGCGCTGAAGCCCTTGAATAAGGTGGCTTCCGGTGGTGAATTGGCTCGGATCATGCTGGCAATGAAGAATGTGCTTGCGGAGCAGGATCAGGTAGCTACCTTGATTTTCGACGAGGTGGATACAGGTGTGTCCGGTCGTGCAGCTCAAAAGGTGGCAGAGAAGCTTCGTAGCGTGGCAAAGAATAAGCAAGTGCTCTGTGTGACCCACTTGCCCCAGCTTGCAGCTTTGGCCAGTACCCATTTGCTGATTGCGAAGGAAGAGCGCAGCGGGCGTACTTATACCACAGTAACGCCCTTGGATATTGAGGGCAGAAAGCGGGAATTGGCCCGTATCATCGGCGGCGCTAATATCACAGAAACTACGCTGAAAAGTGCTGGTGAGATGTTGGCCGATGCCACTTGACAAATTGCGCGTTTTTTGTTAACATAGCTTTACTTTCAACGCGATGACAGGATGCAGTAAGTAATTTCCTGGTTTCAGAGAGCTGCCGGAGGGTGCAAGACAGCAGGGGAATTGCTGAAGTTACCTCCTGGAGCGGCCTTTCTGAACTTTAGTAGGGAAGGACGGGTATGCCCGATACAGCAGTGGCGTTTTTAACGCCGTGAGGGTACGGTTGTGAGATCGTGCCGAACCAGAGGTGGTACCGCGTAATTTACGCCCTCTGTCCTTCGGGACAGGGGGCTTTATATTTTTTGGAGGAATTTAGGATGAAAGTATATGACGAGCTGGTTGCCAGAGGCTTGATTGCCCAGGTTACCAACGAAGAAGCGATCCGTGAGATGATCGACAACGGCAAGGCTGTTTTCTATATCGGTTTTGACCCCACAGCCGATTCTCTGCACGTTGGCCACTTTATGGCCCTGTGTCTGATGAAGCGTTTGCAGATGGCCGGCAATAAGCCTATCGCACTGATTGGCGGCGGCACGGCTATGATTGGCGACCCTTCCGGTCGTACCGATATGCGCTCCATGATGACCAAGGAGACCATTGATCACAACTGTGCTTGCTTCAAAAAGCAGATGGAGCGGTTTATTGAGTTCGGCGATGATAAGGCTATGATGGTCAATAATGCCGATTGGCTGCTGCAGCTGAACTATGTGGATTTTATCCGAGAGATCGGTGGATGTTTCTCCGTGAACAATATGCTCCGTGCTGAGTGCTTCAAGCAGAGAATGGAGAAGGGCCTGTCCTTCCTGGAATTCAACTATATGCCTATGCAGTCTTATGACTTCTACTATCTGTTCCAAAAGTACGGCTGTAATATGCAGTTTGGCGGTAACGACCAGTGGAGCAATATGCTGGGCGGTACTGAGTTGATTCGCCGGAAACTGGGCCAGGATGCGCATGCAATGACCATCACCCTGCTTCTCAACTCCGAGGGCAAGAAGATGGGCAAGACCGCCAAGGGCGCTGTATGGCTGGATCCCAATAAGACTTCACCCTTCGAATTCTATCAATATTGGCGCAATGTGGAGGACTCTGATGTCCTCAAGTGCATTCGCATGCTGACCTTCCTGCCCCTGGAGCAGATCAACGAGATGGATTCCTGGAAGGATGCCCAGCTGAATACTGCCAAGGAGATCCTGGCTTACGAGCTGACAAAGCTTGTTCACGGTGAGGAGGAAGCAGACAAGGCCCAGGCTGCTGCCAAGGCACTGTTTGCCGGCGGCGGTGACGATGCCAATATGCCTACCACCGAAATTGCTGCAGAGCAGCTGACTGACGGTAAGATCGGCATTCTGAATCTGATGGTTGCCTGTGGTTTGGCACCCTCCAACAAGCAGGCTCGCCAATTAGTCGAGCAGGGCGGTGTCTTCGTCAATGACGAAAAAGTGCCCGCCCCACAGTTCGCTGTCACAGAAGAAATGCTCCGTGAAGGCGTTAAGATCCGCAAGGGCAAAAAAGTTTTCCACAAAGCAATTCTCAATTAATAAGAAGACCACCGGCATGGCCGGTGGTTTTCTTTTATAAAGAAGATCAGCCACAGGCCTAACGCCTGTGGCTGATTTGTTGTGATATTAACCGAGGTTAGCCAAAACAATATCCATGTTCAGATATTTGACATTGCCCACAGATGTGGAAGTACCTTCCAGGGTTTTATTGTACCATTCTTCAACATCGTTGGTACGCATTTCTTCACGGATCATATAATCACGGTAGGTGAGCTCATCATAGCTGGAGAAGTACATGATATGATAGCCGTACTCAGACTGGATGATACCGGTATCGCCAACCTTGCGGTTGGAGTCAATACACCAGTTTAGGAAGTTAGGAACATAGTTGGACTTGGGGTGAATATCTTCGTACAGACCACCGGTCTCCTTAGAAGCGTCATCCTTGGTATGCTTCTTGACCAGTTCAACGAAAGACTCTTCGGTCTTCTTGCCGTCTTCCCATTCCTTCAGAAGCTTTTCCGCCTCAGCCTTTGCAGCAGCTTTCTCTTCGTCAGAGTAGGTCTTGCTGCCGTCGGTGGCAGTGCTGCCGCCTTCGAAGGCAACCAACAAGTGACGGACATTCGCCAACTTCTGTGTATTTTCATTACGTGCCTGGAAAAGAACGATGGTGTAACCGGTGGTAGTCTTTACTTCCTTGCCGTCCTTATCTTTGGAAGTAGTTTCTTCAGCGATGACAGTGATCTCGTTTTCAACACGGGCCTTGTCAGCCAGCCAAGACTGCAGGTTGGTGGCAATCTGGGGGTACAGCAAATCGGTTCTGGCCTGTGAAGTAACAGGGTCTTTAGAATCCTTATTAATCTCCAGGGCGCCGATCATCTTATTCAGTTCTTCCAGGTTCTTTGCATCCTTCAGAGAGTTAATAGCCTCTTCTGCCTTTTTCAGGGCAGCTGCGGTTTCCTCAGCGGTAGGCTCTTTCTTCTCTTTGTCGTCAGCTTGTTCGGGCAGGAAATCATCGGCGGACAAAGTGTAAGTAGCATAGCTGAAAGAGGTAAAGTTGTTTTCCTTGCCCTTTTCGTAGTCGCGGATTGCAGCATCGTCATACTTGAGATCTGCGCTGTACTTACTGTAGAATGCGGTGGCAATAGTAGAGATCTTGGTGTACTCGGTGTAGGACTCCAGGGTGGCGCCATAGCCGTATGTAGCCTGCAGGAACTTGTCCGCATTCTTATAGCCGTAAAGCTGGGCATACAGATCCATCATGCTTAAGTTGGAATCCATAGCCTTCTGCTCGTCCTCGCTGAGCTTGAAGCCTTCAGCCATGGCTTTGTTGTAGAGTGCATAATCGCTCTTAGCCTTAGCCAAAGCCTCGCCCAGGTAATAGTCGGCAAAGGTTTGTCCGCTTTCCTTGTCGTAGATTTGCTCGTCTAAAGATTTATTGGCGTCCATACCCATAAAGCCCAGCATTACACTGAGATTGTCGCCGTACTGGCTCTGCCATTGAGAATAGATGTTCTTGATATAGTCGGTCAGATAGTAGTTGACCTGAACGCTATTCATATCTTGTTTGTTGACAGTAGCGGCAATAGTCTTCTTCTGGAAATAACCGGATCTGTTGATTCCGTTATCCACAAGGACTACACTGAAAACGATGGCAATTACAAGCATGATCGCCACAAAGGAAATGGTCATAGCCTTGAGTTTTTTTGCCTCTTTTTTCTCCTGCCGCTGCTTTTCGGTCAGCATTTCGGCAGCCAACTCCTTGCGGAGCTTTTTCTTGCTGGATGCGCTCATAGTATCAATTCCTCTCATACGAATGGTTTGCGGCCCGAAGTGGGCGCACAAGTTAATATACTATAACCTATTTTTCCCCCAGTTTCAAGAGGAAACTTTCAGTTTGTTGGATTTGTGCAAAAAGTTTACAATTTTTTAGAAGATATGCCAAAATAAAAAACAAGGGGAGCTTAGCTCCCCTTGCCATACCCGCTTTGGCCGTATGCGTCCGATTATGACCTGCACCAATCTGCAGGTGGGTCGCCGCTCCGTGTCTTCGCTGCTCCCAACGTCCGCCGTCTGTCAAAGCAGGGGCGGGAGGTCTGCAATACGACAAGGAAGTCAAGCATCCCGTATTATAAAATGTGGGTCCAACAGGACGCATTACGCACCAAGCAGGCAGTGCGGTTACGCTTCATTATCTTCCTCGTAGAGCTGCTCCATAATCAAATTATAGACAGTTTCCAGCTCGGTCTCATCTTCGATGGCGCAGAGGGTGGATTCTCCGTCATCCTCCTCTACGGATTTGAGAATGCTGACCTCCAATTCCGCATCTTCTTCGTCAGTAGCCAGGGTGACAGCCAAATAGGTTTCGCCGTTATATTCAATGCTGGTGAGAACTTCCAGCTCGAACTCGGTACCGTCCTCGTCTACGATGGTAATAAAATCAGAACCGTAATCATCCATTAGTGGATACCTCCAATCGTCGTTGTAGGTATATTCTAACCGTAAACCCTGTGAAAATCAAGTATAATCCTGCCGCTGATTACAGTATATCCTTACAAATGTTTTTTATGAAATCTGCGTGTGGGAAAATCGTTATATTTTGGGCATACTGTAACTGTATATTCATAGATAATTTATAAAATAGGTCTTTCGTTTTTATGGTAGATGTGCTATAATGATATGCGTAGTGCTATAGCCATGCACATTTGAATGATATTTGATCCTGTCGGCTCTTTGCCATATGGATGGAGGTTATATAATGTTTGAAAAAATCTTGCATAAAGTCAAAGATATAAAGGAGAAGCAGAAACAGGCCCGACAAAACTGGAATCCTCATTGGAGTGTTCGTACTGCACACAGAGGGTGGATGATCGCCTTTTCTGTTTTGAAAGTGTTGGCCGGAGCCGCGATCACGGTTTTGTTAGTTGGCATTGTTTGTGGCTTCGCCTTTATGGGGGTACTGGGTGACTATCTGCAAAATGACATCCTGCCTATGGCAGGTATGGCCATTGAAGATGTATCTATGGATCAGAGCTCCACTATGTACTATGTGGATTCTGCCGGCGATATTCAGGTCTATCAGAATATTTTTGCAACAACAAGCAGTAAATGGGCAGATTTGGAAGATATTCCCGAGGATCTGGTCCATGCGGCGGTTGCCATTGAGGATCACCGTTTTTATACACACCAAGGTGTTGACTGGATAACAACCGTTAAGGCCTGTGCCCGTATGTTCTTTGGCGATGACTCGGTTGGCGGCTCCAGCATCACCCAGCAGCTGATTAAAAATCTACTGCTGTTTGAGGATGAAAGCGCCGATGATGTTACCGTTCAGCGCAAGGTGTTGGAGATATTCCGGGCATTGCAGTTGGAGAAACGGTATCACAAGGATACCATTATGGAGATGTATCTAAACTGCATCTATTTAGGTCAAGGCTGCCGTGGTGTTCGCAGCGCAGCAGAGACATATTTCGGCAAGGAATTGGAGTTACTGACCCCTGCGGAATGCGCCAGTTTGATCAGTATCACAAATTCTCCCACATATTATGATCCTTATCAGAACTTTGATAATAATAAAAAGCGAAAAGAAGATGTCCTTTGGGCTATGCGCGAATATGGCTGGCTGACTGAGGCTGAATATCAAGAAGCAATTGCGCAGGAACTTGTCTTAAAAGTTGGAGTAGACGAGGAGGACCGGCTTACCACTTGTGAAAATTGTGGTTATCGCGATGTAGCCAAAAACTATAAAGAATCTGACGGCAAGCGTTATTGCCCACAATGCAACACGCAGGTATCCCTGCAGAAAGATAATTCTCAGGATATATATTCTTGGTTTGGTGATACCGTTTTGGAGGATGTAGCCAAGGCGTTTGCGGAGGAATCCGGATTCCAGTGGAATTCCAGCACAAGAGAACTGATGCTCCAACAGATCCAAAAAGGCGGCTACCATATTTACACCACTTTTGATAAAGCGGCCCAGGATTGCGTAGATGCTGTCTATACCAACATAGATAAGATCCCCGATACCCGTGGTGGTCAGCAGCTTCGCTCCGCAATTGTAATCATCGATAACCGCTCCGGCGATATTGTTGCTATGGCCGGTGACGTTGGCAAGAAGACCGATCATGATGCCTGGAACAGAGCCACTGACGCCAAACGGCAATCCGGTTCTTGCATCAAGCCTGTTACGGTTTATGCTCCGGCCTTTGAATCCGGCGCAATTACACCTGCAACCGTGATTAAGGATTTGCCCCTTAGCTATAGCAACGGACCTTATCCGCTCAATGATACCAGGACCTATTCTTATGCCCGTACTGTTTTCCGCGGTGTTGTCCGTTCCGTAAATGCTGTGGCAGCCAATGTTGTTGACAGGGCCGGAGTGAATTATGCTTACCTGTTTGCGAAAGAGAAGTTTGGCATTTCTACTTTGGTTGAGTCTTATACCGATCCAGATGGCCGCAACCACAGCGATATCGACATTGGCCCGCTGGCTTTGGGTGCGCAGACCTTTGGTGTCACTGTGCGTGATATGACAAGTGCTTTTGCTACCTTTGCCAACAAGGGCAATTACCGTTACGGAAGAACGTTCTCCAAGGTCTATGACTCTAAGGGTAATCTGGTGCTGGACAATACGCAGAAGACAGAACAGATTCTCAGCGAAAAATCCGTAGACTATATGAACTACTGTTTGACTGCCGCTACCAGAGAAGGTACCGGTACAGAGGCTGATCTGTTCTACTCCTATGGCGTTTCTACTGCCGGCAAGACCGGTACTTCCGGTGATAACTATGACCGTTGGTACTGCGGATTTACCGGCTACTATACAGCAGCTGTATGGTGCGGCTTTGAAAGTCCGGAGTCTATTCAGTGCTATAGCGTAAACAACCCTGCTGCATATTTGTTTAAGCAGGTTATGGGCCCCCTCCATCAGGGAAAGAGCGATATTTTACTGTACAATCAGAGTAAGCTCCAGAGCGTAAATATGTGCCTTTCCTCCGGCAAGATCGCAACCTCTGCCTGTACCAACGATATCCGGCTGGATGCACCCTTGAATCCCAGTGATTTTATTGCAACCAGTCAGGCTGTTGTGTATGCCGAGGATATGCCGACCCAGTATTGCGATAAGCATGTAATGGTGGATTACTGCTCCGGTGGCGGCGTTGCGACCCAGTGGTGCAGAAAGTTTGCCGCTGTTGACAGCTCTGTGAAACTCCGCCAGGAAGGTCTTGTGAAAATGACAAAGAACGAGATCGACCAGATTTTGAAGGCTTCGTCTTATCGCTTAATCAGCGACTATTTGCGCAATGACTATGTATACTATATCAATGCCGATGGCACTGACGCGGTATTTAAGGGCATGAGCGGCAACATAACCAACGATGCCCCTTATGTGACCTGTAAGGTCCACACCCAAAGTGCTTGGGAACAGTATGCGGCCCAGCATCCCGGTGTGCAGTAAGATATGCGTGTATTGACGCAAAAGGAGAAACAGATGATTTGGATTTCCGATGAATGGAAGGAATATGAGGTTTTGGACACTGCAGGCGGTGAACGCCTGGAGAGGTGGGGGAAGTACACCCTGGTTCGCCCAGACCCTCAGGTGATTTGGGATACACCCCACTGCCATCCTGCCTGGAAAAAATATGATGCCCGGTATATTCGATCTTCTACAGGTGGCGGCCATTGGTCTGACCACCACCTGCCGGAGCGTTGGCAGATTCACTATAAGGACTATTTGACTTTTAATGTGAAACCTATGAATTTTAAGCATACCGGCGTGTTCCCGGAGCAGGCAGCCAACTGGGACTTTATCCGGGATAAGATCGCGTCTGCCGGTCGTCCTACCCGGGTGCTGAATTTGTTTGCCTACTCCGGTGGTGCTACGCTTGCTGCGGCAGCCGGTGGTGCAGAGGTGTACCATGTGGATGCTTCTAAGGGTATGGTGGCCTGGGCAAAGGAAAATGCTGCTGCATCCGGCCTTGCTGACCGACCCATACATTGGATCGTGGACGATTGCGGTAAATTTATTCAAAGAGAGATTCGCCGCGGCCGCCGTTATGACGGTATTATTATGGATCCGCCCAGCTATGGACGGGGACCCAGCGGTGAGATTTGGAAGATGGAAACCAGCTTTTATCCCTTCCTGCAGGAGACTGTGAAGCTTCTGTCTGATAATCCGCTGTTTGTGATCATCAATTCTTATACCACCGGTCTTGCACCTTCCGCTGTTGGCTATGCATCGGATGTGGTGTTTGGCAATGTCTACGGCGGTAGTACCGCTGTGGGTGAACTGGGCCTTCCGGTGCAATCCACCGGCTTGGTGCTGCCTTGCGGCGCAACCGGCCGTTGGACGCCTTGACAGGAGGCAGAATATGCGTGCAATTACTGCAGAAAAATTGGCATATACTTATCCGGGCGTGGATGATGCACCCGGCGTTGCCGTGTTCGAGGAACTTGATCTATCCATTGATGAAGGCAGTTTTGTCGCCGTTTTAGGTAGCAACGGATGCGGAAAATCCACCCTCGCCAAGCACTTTAACAGCATTCTTTTGCCAAGTGGAGGCAAGGTATATGTTTGGGGGCTTGACACTTCGGACGAAGAAAAACTGATACAGATCCGCAAAACAGTCGGTATGGTGTTCCAGAATCCGGACAATCAGATCGTTGCCAATGTTGTGGAGGAAGATGTAGCCTTTGCTCCGGAGAATTTAGGTATTTCTTCGCCTGTGATCCGCCAGCGGGTGGATACGGCGTTGAAGCTGGTTGATATGTATAAATACCGCAACCATGCGCCCCACCTTCTGTCCGGCGGACAGAAGCAGAGGGTAGCCATTGCCGGTGTGATCGCGATGGAGCCCAAGTGCATTGTGCTGGATGAGCCTACCGCAATGCTGGACCCCAAAGGCCGTGCTGAAGTGATGGAAACGGTCAAAAGGCTGAACAGCGAAAAAGGAATTACTGTAATTTTAATAACCCACCATATGGATGAGGCTGCTCAAGCCCAGCGTGTGGTGGTACTGGACAAGGGAAAGGTGGCTTTGGATGGCACACCCCGGGAAGTATTCTCTCAGATTGAGAAGCTTCACAGCATGGGATTGGCAGCTCCGGAGACAGTGGAACTGTGCAGCAAATTAAATGCTTGCGGCTTTGACCTTCCCTTGGATCGATTGAATGCAGAAGAATGTGCGCAGGTACTTTGTGAAACTTTGAAGGCCTGACCCACAGGAGGTTAGAAAAGTGGCGCCTATTTTAGAGGTTAGAAACTTAAGTCATACTTATAGCATCGGTACGCCCTTTGCCCACAAGGCGTTGGATAATATTTCCTTTGCTGTGGAGCGTGGTGAGTTTATCGGTGTGATCGGACATACCGGATCGGGTAAGTCCACCTTGATGCAGCATTTGAATGGCTTGCTAAAACCGGAAACCGGTGAGATTTTATTGGACGGTGTGGATATTTGGTCTGATAAAAAAGTTACCCGGCTGAGCCGTTTCCGTGTGGGATTGGTGTTCCAGTACCCGGAGTATCAGCTCTTCGAGGAAACGGTATATAAGGATATTGCTTTTGGTCCAAAGAATATGGGTCTTAAGTCGGTAGAGATCGATCGCCGTGTCCGGGAAGCGGCCAAATTGGTGGGCCTTAGCGATGAGCAGCTGGAGGTATCGCCTTTTGATTTGTCCGGTGGACAGAAGCGGCGTGTTGCCATTGCTGGTGTGATCGCAATGGAACCGGAAGTTCTTGTTTTGGACGAACCCACCGCCGGACTGGACCCGGAGGGCAGGGAAGAGGTACTTTCCAACATCGAAGCCTACCGCAGAAGCAAGAATGCAACCATTATGATGGTCAGCCATTCTATGAACGATGTTGCCCGCCTTGCCGACCGATTGCTTGTGATGAATGATGCCACGCTGGCTATGGACGGCACTCCCGAGCAGGTGTTTACCAGAGCGCAGGAGCTGGTGGATATGGGTTTGGATATTCCCGAGATCACAAAGCTGTTTTTGCAGTTACGGAAATTGGGTTTGCCGGTTGAGCCTGTATTTACCATGGATCAGGCGATAAAAGTCCTGCGGCAGCTGAAGGAGGGGAATGCCCATGCTTAAAGACATTACCCTTGGTCAGTATTTCCCGGGAAATTCTGTGATTCACCGTATGGACCCAAGAACCAAGTTGGTTGGGCTTATCATATACATCGTTGCGCTGTTTACAGCGGCCAGTTGGGTGTCTTATGGGATCATGCTGGCATTTCTGATCGTAATGGTGGCGTTGTCTAAGATTCCTGTAAAAGCCTTGCTTAAGGGCATGAAACCGCTGATCTTCATCCTAATATTCACCGGTCTTTTGAATCTGCTGTTTAACGGCGGTGAAACAGTTTTGGTTGCTTTTTGGAAGATCACCATTACATTAGAGGGCGTTATTCGGGCGTTTTTTATGGTTGCGCGAATTTTAATGCTGATTTCCGCAACCTTCCTAATGACCTATACCACATCTCCTATTCAGTTGACTGATGGTCTGGAATCCTTGTTGTCACCGCTGAAGAAGATCCGTGTACCGGTTCATGAACTGGCTATGATGATGTGCATTGCTCTGCGCTTTATTCCTACATTGATCGAGGAAACAGATAAAATCATTTCCGCCCAAAAGGCAAGAGGCGCCGATTTTGAAACAGGCAGCGTTTTGAAACGGGTGAAAGCGCTTGTGCCGATTTTAGTGCCGCTGTTTATCAGTGCCTTCCGCCGTGCTGACGAATTGGCAACAGCTATGGAATGCCGTTGCTATCAAGGCGGCGAGGGCCGTACAAAAATGAAACTGCTGCGCTATCGCAGACGGGATTATTTTGCGTACTTGATCCTGCTTATGCTTCTTTCCGGTGTGATTGTGGCAGCATCCTTTGGCTTGTGAGGTAGTTATGCGCAATATTGCATTGTTTTTGACTTATGAGGGAACTGCCTACCACGGCTGGCAGACACAAAAAAACCTGGCCACTGTCCAACAAACATTGGAAAAAGCCATCGAAATGGTGGTAAACCACCCGGTTCATGTAACCGGCTGCGGTCGGACGGATGCCGGTGTTCATGCCCGGTGCTATGTGGCAAATTTCCGAACGGAATCAACTATTCCGGTAGATCGATTACCCTATGCGCTAAATACCCATTTGCCCATTGATATTGCTGTGACAAAGGCGTTTGAGGTGAATGAAAACTTTAACGCAATTGGCTCTTGTGTCCGCAAGGAATATACCTACACGATTTATAACTCCCGTCTGAGAGATCCATTCTATGTGAACAGAGCTTGGTTTTATCCCAAGCATCTTGACGAAACTGTGATGCAGAGTGCGGCAGACCAGTTTATTGGCACTCACGATTTTGCCGCTGTCCGCAGTGTTGGAACGGATGTAAAATCTACAGTCCGCACAGTGTATTACTGCAATGTAGAGCGCAAGGGTGATATCATCGAAATAAAAGTTTGCGCTAACGGATTTTTGTACAATATGGCACGGGTTATTGTGGGCACAGTGGTCTATGCCGCTGAGGGAAAATTCCCCCCGGAGCAGATTGCCAAAATCCTTTTAGAGGGAAACCGAACTGCAGCCGGTCCTACCGTGCCGGCAGGTGGCCTTTATATGACCCACCTGTGGTATGATGACGGACTGGATAAATTTGAATGTACGCCATTACTCAAAAATTCATAAATTGTTTTTCCTTTTCCGGTGAAACTATGATATTGTACCGGAAGAAAGGTTGTGAGAATCGTATGCAGCCAAAGTTGTGTACCAAATGTAAGAAGAATATGGCCGTTGTCTTTATAACAAAGATTGAAAACGGCGTGAGCATGAATGAGGGCTATTGTATCAAATGCGCCCGTTCTCTGGGTATTCCTCAGATCGATGCGGCTGTGAAGCAAATGGGCTTTTCAGATGAAGATCTTGATAATCTTTCCGATGAAATGAGCAATATGTTCGGTCAGATGGATGGAGAAGAGGACGAGACCGAAGGCCGCACTGCCACATTCCCAATGCTGAACCAGCTGCTGGAGAATATGGGCGCGCAGAAGGGCGAAATGGAGCCGAAGCAGGAAACCGATAAGGAACAAAAGTCCAAGAAGGAAAAAAACAGTAAGCATAAATTCCTGGACAACTACTGTCTGAATCTTACCGGTCGCGCCCGTGAAGGCAAGATGGATCCTGTGATTGGCAGAGATGAGGAGACTGAACGGGTGATTCAAATTTTGAATCGTCGTCAGAAGAATAATCCCTGCCTGATTGGTGAGCCCGGTGTTGGTAAAACTGCTATTGCGGAGGGTCTTGCCCAGCGGATCGTTGCAGGCAAAGTGCCCTACAACCTGCGGAATAAGGAAGTTCTTCTGCTGGATTTGACCGCACTTGTGGCAGGCACACAGTTCCGTGGCCAGTTTGAGAGCCGAATGAAGGGCTTGATCGCTGAGGTAAAGGCCTGCGGTAACATTATCTTAGTGATCGACGAGGTCCATAACCTGGTTGGTGCCGGTGATGCAGAAGGCTCTATGAATGCGGCCAATATTCTAAAGCCCGCCTTGTCCCGCGGTGAGATCCAGGTGATCGGTGCGACTACCTTCAATGAATACCATAAGCACATTGAGAAGGACGCTGCATTGGAGCGCCGCTTCCAACCGGTGTCTGTGGCTGAGCCTACCATCGAGGAGGCTTGCCAAATTATGCAGGGTGTTTCCAAGGCCTATGCTGAGTTCCACGGTGTTGTGGTTTCTCCAGAGATCGCCCGGCAGTGTGTTATCCTGTCCGAGCGCTATATCACCGACCGTTTCCTGCCGGATAAGGCAATCGACTTATTGGATGAAGCTTGTTCCGATGTGAACCTGCGCTGCGAGGAGATTTCCCGTCGTGCTGAATTAAAGAAGGAACGGGATGATTACGAGCTGGAGCTGCGAATGCTTACCGAGGATACGGAAAACGAGCATTATGAGCGCCTGGCAACCATCCGCAGCAAGCTGTGCCAATTGGCAGCGGAGATCGAAGAACTGGAGAAAATTCCTGCGCCGGCTGTTACCATTGAGAATTTAGCTCGGATTATTGAGCTGTGGACCAAAATTCCTGCCAGCAAGATCAAGGCACAGGAGTATCAGCAGCTTAAGGGACTTGCTGACCGGCTGAAGGAGCATATTGTCGGCCAGGACGAGGCTGTGGAAACTGTTGCCAAGGCAATTCGCAGAAATCGCGTGGGCATCAGCCCCAAGAAGAAGCCTGTTTCCTTTATCTTTGTCGGTCCTACCGGTGTGGGTAAGACAGAATTGGTGAAATGCCTCGCAAACGATATGTTTGATTCTGTGGATTCTCTAATTCGGCTGGATATGACGGAGTTTATGGAGAAGCATACTGTTTCCAAGCTGATCGGTTCGCCTCCCGGTTATATTGGCTATGATGAAGCAGGCCAGCTGACAGAGAAGATCCGCAGAAAGCCGTATTCTGTGGTGTTGTTCGACGAGATCGAAAAGGCCCACCCGGATGTGCTGAACATTCTTCTGCAGGTGCTGGATGACGGCCGTATCACCGATGCCCAGGGGCGTGTCGTGAATTTTGAAAATGCCATTATCGTCATGACCTCCAATGCCGGTTCTGAGGGCCGTGTGGGCGGTTTGGGCTTTGGCCGAACCGATAATGAGATGGTCAAGGAAAAGACCATGAATGCCCTGCGGGAGTTCCTGCGGCCTGAGTTTATTAACCGAGTGGATGAGATCGTTTCCTTCAACCGCTTGACAGAAGAGAATTTCCTTGGTATTGCGGACATTATGCTGGAAGAACTGCGGCAGAGCCTGGAAAACCGCGGTTTGAAGCTTACCTGGGACGAAGAGGTTCGCAAATATTTGGTGGATAAGGCCTATTCTGTGACCTATGGCGCCCGGAATCTCCGCAGAGAGATCCAGCGCAGCCTGGAAGATCCCATCAGCGAGAAGATCATTGATTCCTTTGAAAAGCCCATTTCTGCTATTAAAATTACTGTAAAAAACAGCGAGATCAAAATATCTGCCAAATAATCTGCACCCCCGACTGCGGTCGGGGGTGTTTACTGTATTACAGGTCAAATTCGTCAGTGAGTTTGTTGGAAAGCTTCCAGGTCATATCTTCCATTTTGTCAGCCGCTTTTGCAGCCAAACGACGGGTGGGATTATTCTTGGGCATGGTTAAGATCGCCACAGCACCTACCGCCGCGCCCACACCAACCGCAATAGCCAAACCTTTTAAATGCATACGATCGCCTCCTTTCGACATTAGTATTCCCCGCTGTTGGGGAAACACAAGAGGAAAGGTTTCTCACCTATGTAACTGTTTGAATGAAAAGCCAGGATGTGCGCTTGCCCATCCTGGCTTTCTGTCACCCCAGGATTCCGTTCCGGGGCATCATGGTAGCATCTGTACTGTCAGTGCTGTCAGGGATATGGGTGGGATCAGTGTTGATGCCGGGATCGGGAACATTGGTCTGGGGAACAGGGATGGTCATTTCTGTAGTGGGCATAACTGTGTCAGTCGTGGGTGCTGTTGTTGCGTTTGCACCGGTGGTTTCAGTAGGATCCAATGTGTTCTTGCTGCAGGCGCAGGCGCACAGAGAAAAGGCCAAAGCAAGTACAAAAGTAAAAACGATGAGTTTCTTCATATGCATTCTCCTTTTTTAGATTTCAACAGTAGTATTTCCAGCGCTTGCGTACTTAGACAGGAAATTTGCGTGTTTCCTGTAAAAATATTATCAAATAACCATTGATATTTAAAAAAGTTTGGAGTATAATGTAACAGAAAATAAATGACAAAGGAGAATTTTCTCTTATGAAAAAGCTTTCTGTGAAAAAGGGTGCCGAGTGTATGGCTTGCCTGCAGTGCGTTGCAGCTTGCTCTGAGGCGTTCTTCAAGGAATTTCACCAGGATCTGTCCTGCATTCAGATCATTGAGAAGAACGGCGCAGCCAAGCCCATGACCTGCATCCAGTGCGGTAAATGTGCTAAGGTCTGTGAGTCCGGTGCGATCACCCAGAACCCCAAGACCGGTGTGTATATGATCAATAAGAAACTGTGTACCTCCTGCGGCAAGTGCGTGGAAGCCTGCCCAATGAAGGTTATGGTAGCTCCCAAGGCTGATAGCCCCGCTGCTAAGTGCATCGCTTGCGGTATTTGCGTGAAGGCCTGTCCTATGGAGATCCTGGAGATCGTCGAAAAGTAAATCCTACATAAACAGCCGGGTTTTTACCCGGCTGTTTTTTAGAACTTGTCATTGCGAACCAGTGCACACACTGGTGTGGTAATCTAAAACTTAAATAACTTGTAATTATTTGGTAAATACTGTATAATACTATCGGAACAGTAAATAACCTGTAGATTGGAGAGGGAAATTATGAAAAAGGCATTTGCGCTAATTCTTGCGTTGGTTATAGTATTAACGGTGTTTTGTTCCTGTGGTAAAAAGGCTGATACATCTGCCGCTGACACATACCTGTCAATGGCGCAGGATTTTCTTGACAAGAACGATGTTGATTCAGCTATCGATATTTTGAACAAGGGTTTTGCAGAAACCAAGGATGCCCAACTTTCCGAAAAGCTGGTTGAAATCTATGCCCAGCGTGACAACACTGAGGCAACTGAACCGTCTTCAACAGAAACACAGACTACTACGGCAACCGAAATTGTGTCGATAACTACTACGCCCACTACAAAGACCAAAACTACTACACCCCCTACAACAAAGCCCACAACGGCAACAACTGCTGCAACAAAGAATACGCAATCTGCATCGTCAAATGTAACCCCGGAGTTCAAGAAGGCAATGGATAGTTACGAAAAGTTCTTTGATGAGTATATTGCCTTTATGAAGGCTTTCGAGAAATCCGACAATGTTCTTGACTTAATGGACGACTATAACAAGTATTTAAAGCAGTATGCCGAAACGGTGCAGAAAATGAGTGAGATTAAGACCGATAAACTTTCGGCAGCTGATTATGCTTACTATTTCGAAGTCAATGGTAGAATTACTAAAAAGTTGCTTGAGGTAGCAACAACGCCAAGTGCACCAAGCAGTGCTTTAGGCAATTCTGGGCAGAGTACTGAATCTAAGGTTGACAGATATGCTGCGGCTGTTGAAGAGGCAATTAAGCAAGCAGATCGATGGTTTCCTACGGATAGACATTTTGTAAAGTATAAATTACAGGTAGACGGGCTTGAGCCGTTTACTGAGACTGAAGCTGAATATGCTATCCAAAATGCGAATATTGATTGGAAAAAGCATGCATTGCAAACTGCAAAAGACTTATTGGAGGATAATATAGGCTCTGGTGTTTCTCAGAATGATATACGTTTTTTGGTTGAAAGTTGCGGCGGTGCAGATTGTGGGTGTGCTGGCTTCACAGAAGAAGAACTTCAATATGCGGTCGATAATTTCGGAATCGATTGGAAAAGTAAGGCTATCAATGAGATGAAGGAATATTGGAATAATGATTATAGCGTGATAGTTACATATTATGATTTTTATGATTATTTGGCCGACCTGGGTTATGACGAGGATATTATTCAATATGCGTTAGATAATACTAGTGGTTATTATCGTGGAGAAGCTACAGCAAGCGAGGAAGAACGTGTCAAGCTTTTGCTATCATACGGTTATACACGCGAAGCAATTATTAACTGGTATAGTGAAATGATGGATTACTCAGAAGCAGAAGCACTGGTTGATAGCTGTATATAGTCAATAGCAATGGACAAAGAATGGAATTGATGGTGTTTTCACAAAAACAGCCGGGTTTTTACCCGGCTGTTTTTCTGTAAAAAATATGATAGTTATAATTGCATATTGCGCCTAAATATGATATACTGTACATAATCATATGCCCGGAGGCGTTTATGAGAAATTTGACTGATTTTCAGCAGAAAATGGCCGATTTATTGCCGGAGTTAGAACTTAGGTATAATGAATCTATGGCGAAACATACATCCTTCCGCATCGGCGGCCCGGTTGAGGTGATGGCTTTCCCCAAAACCGCTGCAGAATTGGCGGAAGTTTTGAAAGTGTCCGCTTTGTTGGACTGTAAAACCGCTATATTAGGCGCAGGAACTAACATTCTGGCACCGGATGAAGGCCTTTCCGGTTTGGTGATTTGCCTGAAGGATTGCCTTGGCGGAATAGAGAGCATCGATGATACCCATATTCGCGTAGCTGCCGGTGTAACAATGACCCGGGCTGCGGTGTTTGCGGCTAACGCAGGCTTGTCAGGCTTGGAATTTGCCCACGGTATTCCCGGAACGGTTGGCGGCGGTGTGTATATGAATGCCGGTGCTTACGGCGGCGAGATCTGCCAGGTTTGCACCCAGGTAGAAGTGATGGATATGTCCGGCAATTTGCGTACCTACACAGGCGAGGAAATGAACTTTTCTTACCGCCATAGCCGCTTGGAAGACGAGGGTGGCATCGTGGTGAGCGCAGTTTTTGAATTGAGTCCCAAACCTTGTGATGAGATTCGCGCTGTGATGCAGGATCTGATGGCTCGACGCAGTGCGTCGCAACCCCTGGATCTACCCTCTGCAGGTTCTGCCTTTAAGCGGCCTGTAGGTGGCTATGCAGCGGCGCTCATTGACCACGCAGGGCTGAAGGGTCACCGCATCGGCAACGCCGCTGTGTCAGAAAAGCACGCTGGCTTTGTGGTGAATTTGGGCGGCGCAACCGCCGAAGATGTAAAGAAACTTTTAACCGATGTGTCCGACCGGGTGTTCCGGGAATCGGGCATTCGCTTAGAACCTGAGGTTCGTATTTGGTAAACAGAGAGGAGCAGGGCAATGGCTATTTCTTTTTCCGGCAGCGCAAAAGAAGAGATCTGCCGTTACAATCCCACAAAGAATTGCTGCGCCCTGGCGGAATGCTTTGGCATTTTGCTTTTCTGTAATAGCTTTCGCACTGACGGCATCCGCATCATCACAGAAAGCCGGGAATTTGCCGGGTTGCTGCCAAAGCTGTTCAAAAAGGCCTTTGGCGTTGCTTTTGACGCGGAGCCGGAAGGAGACAGCGCCGGTAAACTGATTTTTCAAATCACCGATAAGGATAAGATCCACCGGATTATGTCCGCTTACGGCTTTGATGCGAAAGACACCCTTTCTTTGCACATTAACCTTCCTGTTGTGGAGGACGATTGCTGCAAGGCCGCTTTCTTGAAGGGCGCATTTTTGGCCGGAGGCTCTGTTACGGACCCTGCAAAAGGTTATCATATTGAATTGACCACCACCCACAGCAGCGTTGCCAGAGAGTGTAACTCATTGATGTATGAGGTGCTGGGCGTTGAGCCGAAAGCTGCCTCCCGCGCAGGCGGTTATGTGCTGTATTTTAAGCAGAGTGATATGATCACCGATTGCCTCACATATCTGGGTGCGCCCCTGGCGGCCATGGGTATTATGGAGGCGAAACTGGAAAAGGAACTGAACAACAAGGTTAACCGCCGTTGCAACTGTGACGATGCCAACACCTCTAAGGTGGTGGAAGCTGCCCAAGAGCAGCTCAATGCCATCCGTGTTTTGCGAGAGCGGGGACTTTTCGATAAACTGCCGGAGAAATTAAAGCACGCAGTTATGGCCCGGGAGGAAAATCCCGAGGCATCACTAACGGAGCTGGCGGCACTTATGGAACCGCCCATCAGCAAACCGGCTATGAACCACCGGCTGAAAAAGCTGGTACAGATGGCCCAGGAGGGTACGCTATGAGTTTTGCGCATTTACATTTGCATACGGAATATAGCCTCCTGGATGGCGCATGCCGCATCGATGGGCTTATGGATCGGGTCAAGGAGCTTGGTCAAACCGCTGTTGCTATCACTGACCACGGCGTTATGTACGGCTGTATCGACTTTTACAAGGCTGCAAAAGCCGCCGGCATCAAGCCTATCATTGGCTGCGAGGTGTATGTGGCACCGCGGAATATGTCCGACCGTGTCCATGGTATCGATAATGATCCCTACCACCTCGTCCTGTTGTGTAAGGATAGGCAAGGTTATGAGAATCTTTGCTACTTGGTATCCCAGGCCTTTGTGGAGGGCTTCTATGGAAAGCCCAGAGTGGATCTGAATTTGCTTCGTGAACGACATGAGGGTTTAATTGCTACCTCTGCTTGCTTGGCAGGTGCGATCCCCCAGAGGCTGCTGCAGGAGGACTACGATGCAGCGCTGAAATATGCAGAGAAAATGGCTGATATTTTCGGACCGGATCATTTCTATTTGGAGCTACAGGATCACGGCATTCCCGAGCAGACCCCTGTAAATCAAGGCATCATGCGTATTGCCCGGGAAACAGGACTTCCTTTGGTAGTCACAAATGACGCTCACTACCTTCGCAAGGAAGATGCCCGGATGCAGGATGTCCTGCTGTGCGTTCAGACAGGGCGGACTGTGGATGATCCCAATCGGATGAAATTCCAGACCGAGGAGTTTTATCTGAAGAGTGAAGATGAGTTGCGGCAGCTGTTCCCCGGCTGTGATGAAGCCTTTGAGAACACCATGAAGATTGCAGATCGCTGCAATTTGGAGTTCGTCTTTAATGAGTACCATTTGCCCTCGTTCCCTGTGCCGGAAGGTTTTACCAACGAGGAATACTTCCGCAAGCTCTGTGAAGACGGCTTCCGGGAGCGCTATCCCGATGCCCCTGACAGCTACCGGGAAAGACTGGAATATGAGATCGGTGTTATCAGCCGTATGGGCTATGTAAACTACTATCTCATCGTTTGGGATTTTATCCGCTTTGCGAAGGAATCCGGTATTCCTGTAGGCCCTGGCCGTGGCTCCGGCGCTGCTTCTATTGTTGCATACTGTATGCACATTACGGAAGTTGACCCCATGAAATACTCGCTGATTTTTGAGCGATTCCTCAACCCAGAGCGTGTCAGCATGCCCGATTTCGATACGGATTTCTGCCAGGAACGCCGTGGCGAAGTTATCGACTATGTTATGCAGAAGTACGGCGCCGACCATGTGGCACAGATCGCCACCTTTGGTACAATGGCTGCCCGCGGTGCGATCCGTGATGTGGGCCGTGCGCTGAACTTTACCTATGCGGAAACCGATGTGGTTGCAAAGCTTGTACCCACAATGCCATTGCACATCACTTTGAAGGATGCGCTGAATGTATCTCCCAAGCTGAAGGAGATGTACGATGGCGATGAACGGGTCAAAAACCTTATTGATACTGCAATGAGCCTGGAGGGTATGCCCAGAAATACCTCTACCCATGCTGCCGGTGTTGTGATCACCGCTGACCCGGTGCATACCTATGTGCCTCTGTCCCGGAATGACGAGACCACAGTTACCCAGTACACAATGACTACCATTGAGGAACTGGGTTTGCTGAAGATGGACTTTTTGGGTCTGCGAAACCTTACGGTCATCCGTGACGCAGAGCTGCAGATTCAGAAGTTTAATCCCGAGTTTTCGATGGACAGGATACCGGACGATGACCCGGAAACCTTCCAAATGCTCACCGAAGGCAAGACCCAGGGTGTATTCCAGCTGGAGTCTGCCGGTATGACCGGGGTCTGCGTGGGTATGAAAGCAGACAGTATCGAGGACATCACAGCTATTGTGGCCCTGTACCGACCCGGTCCTATGGACTCCATTCCTAAGTTCATTGAGAATAAGCTGAACCACAAGAAAGTTACCTACAAATGCCCCGAGCTGGAGCCTATTTTGAAGGTTACTTACGGCTGTATTGTTTACCAGGAGCAGGTTATCGAGATATTCCGGCAGCTTGGTGGCTATACCATGGGCCAGGCGGACAATATCCGCAGAGCAATCTCCAAAAAGAAAATGAATGTGATCGAGGCAGAGCGGAAGGTCTTTGTCTATGGTGACAAGGAAAAGGGAATTGCGGGCTGTATTGCCAATGGTATCAGTGAAAGTGTAGCCCAATCCCTGTACGATGAGATTGTTGCCTTTGCCAACTATGCGTTTAACAAGGCCCATGCTGTTTGTTATGCGGTTGTGGCCTATCAGACGGCTTATCTCAAGTGTCATTATCCCCGCCAGTATATGGCGGCGTTGATGACCTCTGTGCTTGACTCTGCTACTAAGATATCCGGCTACATTGCCGAGTGCAAGGATCTTGGCATTGCAACGCTCCCTCCGGATGTGAACCATTCTGTTGACAGTTTTGCTGTGGAAGGCGATGCTATTCGTTTCGGCTTGGGCGCTGTGAAGAATGTAGGCCGCGGCCTTATTCGTAGTATGGTTGCGAAGCGGGAAGCGGACGGTCCGTTCCAGTCTTTGGAGGACTTTATCCAGAGAATGGGGGACGAGCTGAATAAGCGTGCAGTTGAGAATTTTATCAAGTGCGGCGCTATGGATTGTTTTGGCTACCACCGCAGTGAACTCTTGGCTGTGTATGAAAATATGATGGATTCCATCGCATCTTCCCGGAAACGGAATATAGAGGGGCAGATGAACCTCTTTGCCATGCTCCAGGATACGGATGATGCTGTGGAAATTCCCATCCCTAAGTTGGCAGAAATGAGTAAGGCTGACTTGATGCTGATGGAGAAGGAAACCACCGGTATCTACCTGTCCGGTCATCCGATGGACGATTACCGGCACTTGTTGAAAGGCACCCATGTGGTTCCTATTGGTCAGCTTATGGATGAGGAAAGTACCTACCAGGACGAGCAGATCGTCAGCATTGCCGGCGTGGTACAGTCCATTAAAATGAAGACCACCCGGAACAATTCGATGATGGCCTATGTTACTCTTGAGGATGACACCGCGTCCATTGAAATGCTGGCATTTTCCAATGTGCTTAGCCAGTACGGCAATTATATTCGGGAGAACCTTCCTGTTGTAATTGTGGGCCGGCTTTCCATGCGGGATGACAAAGAACCTCAAATTGTCATTAACCGCGCCTGCCCTATGTCCGACTATACAGAGCAGAATCGCTTGATGGAGGAAATGTCCGGCCCTACAGTGCAGAAGACCGGTACACTTTATCTGCGTCTTCCCACTGAGGAGGGGGCTCTTTTTGATAAGATTCGCGCAATTCTGAGTATGTTCCCGGGAGACAGTCAGGTAGTCGTTTACTTTGCGGATACCAAGCAGCGCCGGGGCAGCAGATGCAGCTTAGACAGCCGCATGATACCGGAGCTGGAACGTGTACTTGGCAAAGAGAATGTTGTAATAAAATAGCTTTTCAAATAAGCCCTGATATGGTATAATTACTTGAGGAGGTGTTGCTATGAGAAATCGAATAAGAGCTGTGGCAAGTTGTCTTGTAGCAGCGCTGATGCTTACCGGCTGCACTATGCGGACAGTTGGACAGATGTACCAACTTCCCAAACGGTCGGAGGACTACAGTAACCTGCAATCCGTAATGGATAAGGCTATGACGGGGCTAAAGTTCAGTGCGCCGATTTCCGGCGATAATCAGCAATCTGTGCAGATGGCGGATATCGACGGAGATGGGGAGCAGGAGTATTTGGTTTTTTGCAAAGGCTCAGCTGAACTTCCTTTGCGTATCCTTGTGTTTGACCGGGTGAACGGCACGTACACACATATTGATACCATTGAGAACAATGGCGCAGACTTTGACCAGGTTGAATATATTCAAATGGATGACAATCCTGGATTTGAGGTTGTGGTTGGGCATAAAATCAGCGATTTGCTCACACGATCAGTGTCTGTTTATACATTTGCCGGTGGAGAGTCGGAGCGCTTGATCACCACAAATTACAGAAAGTTTTTGGCTGTGGACATGGATGGAGACCGGAAAAACGAATTGTTTGTCCTCCATTCAGGTCAGTTGGGATCCGATCTGGGTGTTGCTGAGCTGTACAGCTTGAAGGATGGCATTGTTGAGCGCTCCAATGAGGTCAGCTTGTCTACATCTGTGGATAAATTAAAGCGCGTACTGGTTGGAAAGCTCTATGACGGCAAACAGGCAATATTTGTTGCCACGTCGGTAGAGGATACATCCCTTGTTACAGATGTTTATACAATTGCAGATCAGCACCTTGTGAATGCGGTCAAAGCCGATCCTCAGGGGATGGGCACCCAAACACTGCGGAATTACTACATTTATGCCGATGATATCGATAATGACGGCGTTACGGAGCTTCCTCGCATTATAACCACGAGGCCCCTTGGCAATGTGTTGACAGCAGAGCCCAGCAAGTTGGTTTTGTGGTATGCGATGGGTAGTAACGGTAACACCATTGACAAGCTTTACACTTACTACAATGCCGCCGGCGGCTGGTTTTTAAGGATAGATAGCAAACTTGCTCCTCGAATCACTGTGGAGGTAGAGTCAAACACATTTGCATTCTATCTTTGGAATGCTGACTACACCAATGCGGAAAAACTCTTTACTGTGTTTATCTTGACCGGTCAAAACAGAGATGAGCAAAGTTTGTCTGATGATAAATTTGTTTTGCTAAAGACTGACACAACAATTTATTCCGCAACTCTGGAGAGTGCTGCTGAAAAATACGCAATCACACAAGAAAGCTTGATCGGTAGTTTTAGTCAGATCCATCAGGCTTGGAATTCCGGAGAAATGTAAGGGGTTTTGGGAATGAAGAAAGTACTTATTTTAGAAGATGAGGAAAATATCCGTAGCTTTGTGGTGATCAATCTAAAGCGTGCAGGCTACCAGGCAATTGAGGCAGCATCGGGCATGGAGGCGCTGGAGAAACTGAACAAAAATCCTGACATTGGTGTAGCGATCCTGGATGTGATGCTTCCGGACATTGATGGTTTTGAAGTGTGCCGGCGGATTCGCGCTACAAGCAAACAGATCGGTATCATTATGCTTACTGCCCGTACTCAGGAGATTGATAAAGTTACAGGACTTATGACCGGTGCGGATGATTATGTTACTAAGCCGTTCTCTCCGGCAGAACTTACTGCCAGAATCGATGCACTGTACCGTCGTATTGGTGGAGAGAGCAGGGCTGAAACAGAGCTGCTGTGCCATGGACCATTTGTGATGAACACCCGCAGCCACGTCCTTGAAAAACTGGGCAGCCGCATTCGTTTGACACAGGTTGAATACGCTATCTTAAAACTCTTTATGCAGAATCCCGGAAGAACCCTCTCCCGTGAAGATATTCTATCAGCTGTATGGGGCAGGGATTATGAGGGTGATCTGAAAATCGTGGATGTGAATATTCGCCGACTTCGGATCAAGATTGAGGACAACACCGCCGAGCCTACATATATTACGACAGTGTGGGGTTTTGGCTATAAATGGGGCATATGATATTTAAGAAAAGAAAATGGCGCCTTCTGAAAATCACAGGCTTGCGCCGTCGCTGGTTTTTGAATACTGTTGCCGTGATCGGCATGCTGGGCCTCGTTGCTGTTTTGGTTGTAACTACCGCCTTTTCTGTATACTACTACTCGGCAATGGAGTCGGATATGCGCTACCGCGCCAGATCCACAACGGAATTCTTTGCGGATTACTTAAACCAAAGCTATAATGCATATTACCAGTCCTGCATCACCTATGCGCAGACCTTTGAGGATCGGAATAACATCGAGCTGCAGTTTATTAACACTTCTGGCAGAATGGTGGCATCTTCCTATGGTGATTGGGTCGGTAAATCGCCCTCCACACCTGATATTACCGATGCGGTCACGACTCGGGATATCTGCGTTTATGTTGGTGAGAACTCCCAGACCGGCGAGCGAATCATGGCTGTATCCAGCCCAATGATCTACAGCAACGGCGAAGTGATCGGTGTGCTGCGTTTTGTAACTTCCACCCAGATCATGGACAGACAAATTGCAATTGTTGCCGGCATTTCACTTGGTGCGTTGAGTGTGTTTATATTGCTGGTTATTTTAAGCAGTAACTATTATATCCGTACGATTTTGATACCATTGGGTGAAATCGTTGATAAGGCGCAAATGGTTGCCAATGGCAGCTACGGTACGCAGATCCAAACCCAGTTTGATGATGAAATCGGAGATTTGGCCCGTACGATCAACGAAATGTCCCTGAAAATCAGCGAAAACGAGAAAATTCAAAGAGATTTCATTTCTTCGCTTTCCCACGAATTGCGTACACCACTCACAGCAATTACCGGTTGGAGTGAAACCCTTTTGGATTCCGATGTGTTGGATCATGATACCCGCCGTGGCGTGCGTATCATTCACAGGGAAGCAGACAGATTGACCGGTATGGTGGTAGATCTCTTGGATTTTACCCGCTTGCAGGATGGCCGTATGACCTTAAATGTGGAAATGGTGGATATCCGCAGTGAGTTTGAGGATACCGTGTTTATGTATGGCAGCCGCTTGGCTGAAGAAGGCATTCATCTGAAGTACCTGGAGAACGACCAGGAAATTCCGGAGATTCCCTGCGATCCGCAGCGTTTGCGACAGGTGTTTTTGAATATTCTGAACAATGCTGTGAAGCATGGCGGCGAAGGCAAGATGATAGATGCGGGTATCGTGTATAAAGACGATTCTGTAATTGTCACCATTCGGGATTACGGTCCCGGCATTCCTGAGGATGAACTGGAATTGGTGAAGAAGAAATTCTATAAGGGCAGTTCCAAAGCAAGAGGTACCGGCATAGGACTTGCGGTCAGTGATGAGATCGTGCAGATGCACGGCGGTGAACTTACGTTGGAGAATGCTCTTACCGGTGGCACGTTGGTGACCATACGGCTGCCGGCTTCTCAGTAAGAAAGGACGACTATGGCAAATCAGGAAAAATTCAAAACAATGATCGGCGGTCAGGCGCTTATTGAGGGCCTTATGATGCGTGGACCCCAAAAAGATGCCATTGTGGTACGGGGTAAGGACGGTGTGACAGTTGAAGTTTCTGACCGAAAAACCCATCCGGAAAAATCTCCGCTGAAATGGCCGCTTATTCGCGGTGTTGTAAACTTTTTTGATGCCCAGGTATGTGGCGTAAAGGCGATCCTGCGTTCTGCAGATCTGTCCCCTGAAGAAACACAGGAGGAACCGTCTAAATTTGATAAGTGGCTTGAAAAGAAGTTAGGCAATAAGAAGTTTCAAAGCTTTGTTGTCGGTTCGGCAGTGGCATTAGGCTTGGGCCTGTCGATTTTTCTGTTTTTCCTGCTTCCAATGTTAATTGGCAGCTTTTTTGACAGATGGGTCAGTGGCTTTGTCCAGAATGTAATTGAGGGCGGTATTCGCATCGCACTGTTCACAGGTTATATACTGCTGGTTTCCTGTATGGAGGATATGAAGCGTGTATTTGCCTATCACGGTGCGGAACACAAAACCATTCGGTGCTATGAGGCAGGACTTCCTCTTACTGTGGAAAATGTCCGGTGTCAAACAAGGCTGCACCCGCGTTGCGGAACAAGCTTTTTACTGGTGGTTATGATCATATCTATCTTGCTGTTTTCTGTTGCATCCACCGCTTTGCTTGCTGCAATTCCGAGCTTAGCTGCGATAAAGGGTACATTCCTGTACCGGCTGATTATGATTGGATTCAAGCTGCTTTTGCTGCCTTTGGTTGTTGCCTTCAGCTATGAGATCAACCGCTGGGTTGGAAGACACGACAATTGGTTTACCCACATTCTGTCAGCACCCGGTATGTGGTTTCAAAATTTTACCACAAAGGAACCGGATGACAGTATGATCGAGATCGGCATTGAGGCGCTAAATGCGGTTTTGCCCGAAAATGAGGGGGAAGACCGTTGGTAATGACATTATCGGAGCTGTACCAAAAGGTACGCCGCTCCCTTATGGAAAAAGAAGATGCCGAATCGGCAGCATTTATTGCAAGACAACTGTTGTGCAAGGTTACAGCTAAAACAAAAGAACAGTTTCTTGCAGACCGGCAGATGTATGTTTCTGATGATGCCTTTGCTACAGCGGAACAGCTGGTAAAGCGGATCCTGGCGGATGAACCGCTGGCATATGTGCTGGGAGAGTGGGAATTCTACGGATTGACCTTAATGGTAAATCCCAGCGTATTGATTCCCCGGGATGATACCTGTGCAGTAACGGACTTGGCTATTCAACAGGCTCTGTATTTGGGCGAGAATCCACGCATTTTGGATCTTTGCACAGGATCTGGATGTATTGGCCTTGCGATAGCCTCAAGGGTAAACGATGCAAAAGTAACCTTGGCAGATATCTCCCGGGATGCCCTGCAGGTAGCAAGGAAAAATATTTCTGCAAATAAGCTTTCTGCAAGGGTATCCTGTGTGCAGGTGAATGCGCTGGAAGAACCACCTGCATTTTTAGGTAAATTTGATATGATCGTATCCAATCCGCCTTATATTACAACCCGTGAAATGAGAGAGCTGCCCCGCAGTGTGGCTGCCTTTGAACCGAGATTGGCACTTCATGGTGGTGATGACGGAGTGGAGTTCTATAGAAGCATTGCAGAAAAATACCGTTCCGCACTCAAACCCGGTGGCTATTTGTGCTTTGAGTTTGGAATGGGGCAGGGAGACACTGTGTGCGCCCTGCTGGAAGAAAATGGGTTCACAATACTGGAACGCTCCAGAGATTATAACGAAAGAGAACGGGCAGTCCTTGCCCAGTACAGGAAGGAAGCATAACTATGGCTACAAAGAAAACCGCGTATGAAGCTCCCACCCCCGCATCTGACAAGAAGAAGGCGTTACAGACCGCAATTTCTCAAATTGAGAAGAATTTCGGTAAGGGTACCGTTATGCGCCTGGGTGACCGTCCGGATATGAATGTGGATGCCATTCCCACCGGCTCTTTAGCGCTGGATGCAGCGCTGGGTATTGGCGGTGTCCCCAAGGGCAGAATTATTGAGATCTATGGCCCTGAATCTTCCGGTAAGACTACACTTGCACTGCATATTTTGGCAGAGGCACAGAAGATGGGCGGTGAGGTCGCATTTGTGGATGCAGAGCATGCTCTGGATCCTGTCTATGCAGCGGCTTTGGGCGTAGATACGGACAATATGTTGGTATCTCAGCCGGATACCGGTGAACAGGCGTTGGAGATCACCGATGCCCTGGTGCGTTCCGGCGCTGTGGATGCAGTGGTCGTTGACTCCGTTGCCGCACTGGTTCCTAAGCAGGAAATCGAAGGTGAAATGGGTGATACCTTTGTGGGTCTGCAAGCGAGACTTATGTCTCAGGCGCTGCGTAAGCTGGCCGGTACCATTGCTAAGACCAACTGTGTTGTGATCTTTATCAACCAGTTGCGTATGAAGATCGGTGTGATGTATGGCAACCCCGAGACTACGACCGGCGGTAATGCACTGAAATTCTACTCCTCCGTTCGCTTGGATGTTCGCCGTGTGGAGTCCCTCAAGGAAGGCGGTAACGTGATCGGCAACAAGACCCGCGTTAAGGTTGTAAAGAACAAGGTCGCACCTCCGTTCCGTGAGGCCTATTTCGACATTATGTACGGTGAAGGCATCAGCAAGTGGGGCGAATTGGTTGACCTTGCTGTGCAAATGGAAATCGTACAGAAGAGCGGCAGCTGGTTCAGCATGGGCGATGAGCGTATCGGCCAGGGCAAGGACAGCGTAAAGACCTTCCTGCAGGCTAACCCCGATGTTGCGGAGCAGGTGGAGGCCCAGGTCCGTGAAAGGCTGATTGCCGGCGCAGCTGCGAGAACCCCTGCGAAGGCAGCGGAGCAGCCCATTGCTATCAGCGCTGACGATTTCGATGATGAGGATTGAGTCTGTGGCCGCCCAGCCGGACAGGGCAGGGCGGTACACGGTTAAATTTGATGATGGCACTGTGATGCGTCTGTATCGGCAGACGGTTGAGGATTTTCTTCTGTATTCCGGCAAGGAAATGGATGATGATGAGATTCAAAAGCTTCAGATCGCCGCCGGAAAAATGTCCGCGAAGATGCGCGCAGTGCGGATCGTTTCAGCCAGCAGTGTCTCTAAGTCAGATTTGGAACATCGGCTGATCCAAAAGGGTGAGAGTAAGGAAGATGCCAAGCAGGCCGTAGAATGGATGACTGACTTGGATCTGTTGGATGATGAAAAGACAGCCCATCAGATCGTGCAGCGGTGTATTTCCAAGGGCTATGGCCGTTCCCGCGCCAAACAGGCGCTGTTTGAAAAGCGGATTCCCAAGGAATTGTGGGAAACGGTGTTGGCAGATTATCCTGATCAAACCGAAAAAATACTGGCATTTTTACAAACAAAGCTGGGTGATACCTGGGACGAAAAAGACCTGCGCCGGACTACGGACAGTCTTCTTCGCCGGGGTCACAGCTACCAGGAAATCCGCAGAGCCGTGCAGGAATACACTGATGGCAGAGATTTCCGGGAGGAAATATATGATTAAAGTTGGTTTTATATCCCTTGGTTGCGCCAAAAACCAGGTGGATTGTGAAAGAATGATGTACCGCATCCAGGACGCCGGTTACCAGGTGCAGGCGGATGTGGTTGGTGCGGATGTGGTTGTGATCAATACCTGTGGATTTATCGATTCTGCAAAATCCGAAGCGATTGATTCTATCCTGCAGATGGCACAGTTGAAAGAGCAAGGACTTGTTGGTAAGATTCTTGTTACCGGTTGCCTGTCCCAGCGATATCAGCAGGAAATTCTGAATGAATTGCCGGAAGTTGACGGTATTTTGGGAACAGGCAGCTATACCCAGGTTGTACCGACCATTGAAAAACTGTTGGCAGGGGAGAGTGTCAGTGATTTCGCATCCATTGACACCCCGGAGGAAGAGTGTGGCCGCATCTTAACAACCCCCGAGCATTATGCTTATATAAAGATTGCTGAGGGCTGTGACAACCGTTGTTCCTATTGTATTATCCCCTACTTACGCGGTAAATTCCGTAGCCGCCAGATGGATGATGTTCTATATGAAGCCAGAGTTTTGGCAGCAAGCGGTGTAAAGGAATTGCTTGTTGTTGCACAGGATACCAGCCGATATGGAACGGATTTCCCGGAGCATAAGCGATTGTTACCGGAATTACTGCGGCAGCTATGCCAAATCGATGGTTTGGAGTGGATCCGTGTCCACTATACTTACCCCGATGAAATAGATGATGCGTTCATTGATGTGATGGCCACAGAGCCGAAGATCGTGAAGTATTTGGATATACCGATCCAGCATTGTAGCAGCAAGATTCTAAAGCTCATGAACCGACGCGGTGACAGAAAACATTTAGAAGATCTCTTTACAAAGCTTCGTGCGCGTATTCCCGGTCTTGTCCTTCGCACCAGTGTGATCACCGGTCTTCCCGGTGAGGGTGAGGATGAATTTGCGGAATTGTGCGAGTTCCTGAAGGAGCAGCGCCTGGAGCGTGTCGGTGTGTTTCCGTTCTCACCGGAGGAAGGAACTCCGGCTGCGGAAATGGAATTTGTTGATTCTGAAATTGCCCAGCAGAGAGCCCAGCAGCTGGAGATGATCCAATCGGCCATTATGGATGATTATAATGGTGCAATGCTTGGAAAAACAGAAACCGTACTTGTGGACGGTTATGACGAGGATATGGGACAGTTTTATGGCCGTACCTATGCAGACTCCCCGGAGATAGACAGTAGAGTTTGGATAGCTTCCCAGGAGGCATTGGTTGAAGGCACTTTTGTGAACGTGCGCATCGACGGTGTTGTAGACGGGGAACTGTCCGGATATATAATGGAGGATTAATTATGACTTTAGCAAGTAAGATTACATTGGTTCGTGTGGCTTTTATTCCGCTTTATATGGTAATGATGTACTTAAGCGGCGGCATGTCCGGTTTGTGGATGTGGCTGGCCTTGGCTGTGTTTATTATTGCAAGCCTCACGGACTATGTTGACGGACAGATCGCCCGGAAATGTAACCAGGTCAGCGATTTTGGTAAGTTCTTAGATCCCTTGGCAGACAAGCTGCTGACTATCGCAGCAATGACTATGTTCTGCGAGTGGGGTCAGATGGCAGCTTGGGCACTGATGCTGGTGCTGACCCGTGAGTTTGCTGTTACCGGCCTTCGTTTGGTTGCTGTAGGCAAGGGTAAGGTGATTGCTGCCGGCTGGAGCGGCAAAATTAAAACTGCCAGCACAATGATCGGCCTGTGTGTAATGATGGCATTCCCCGGTGTCGGTTGGATTTCCACTGCTGTTGTTGCCGTTATCATCGTGACTACTGTTTATTCCGGTATCGAATACTTTGTGCAGAATTGGAACTGCCTTTGGGATTAAATAAATGCTGTGCCGGTGCAATGCACCGGCACAAGCGGTGAAGGAGACCTACAATATGAATATCAAGGAAATTGGTGAGATTCGCCGCCGTGTGCGCCGGGATCGCAGCAATATGACTGCTATTTACGGCTGCTATGTGAATAGTCAAAGAGAGATTATATCGGAATTTAAGCAAAGCACCGGCATTATGCCTGAGAATGAAGCCGAGCGGTATTTTGGCTTGATGAAACGGGCGTTGTCCGGGTCTTTGGGCAAGAATCTTATCGACATTACCTTTAAAACCTCTCAGGTAGCCGGTAGCCCGGAGCATAAACTGCTGATGGAACTGCGTAATTCAGAATTGAAGGATGAAAACCTGCGCTTGGAATTGTATCAGAAAATTCTTCAGAATGTGAATGTAGATGACGGCCTGCTGATACTGATCGGCTGCGACAGCTATGACGTGCCTTTTAAGAGTAAGGATGACGAAATCCAGGCCGACGCATCCGGTGAAGTCTATAAGTATATCCTGTGCGCTGTTTGCCCTGTGAAGCTGAGCAAGCCTAATTTGCGCTATGACCCGGAGGATAAGGCTTTCCATGATGGTGGTGTGGCCAATGTGCCTGCTGCGCCGGAAGTAGGTTTCTTGTTCCCGGCTTTTGACAGCCGCGCCACCAATATCTACAATGCCCTTTTCTACACGCACAGCCCCAAGGAGGGCCACGAGAATTTAATTGATGCATTGTTCAATACCAGGGCGCCTAAGCCTGCAGCAGAGCAGAAGAAGTCCTTTGAAGCCCTGCTGGGCACCAGCTTGCAGGAGGAATGCAGCCTGGATGTGGTGCAGACGGTCCATGAGCAGATTTGTCAGAGTATTGAGTTGCATAAACAGAGCAGAGTTGCCGATCCGTTGCTGATCTCTAAGGAGGATGTGAGTGCAAGCTTGAGCTCCTGCGGTGTTTCTCAGGAACATATCTCAAAGTTTAACGTGGCATTTGATGAAACCTTTGGTTTTGAGACACAGCTGCATCCTAAGAATATTATCAACAGTAACCGTATTGAGATCACAACACCCGATGTGTCCATACAGGTTTCTCCGGAGCGGAGCGACTTGATCGAAACCCGTGTGATTGGCGGCGTGAAGTATATTATGATCTGCGCCGATGAAAACGTGGAAGTTAACGGTGTACCTATTCATATCACAGAAGGCGAGAAGCTGAATGTATAAGAAAACAGCCCAGGATTCCTCCTGGGCTGTTTATGTATTTATTTTTCGCCTTTCATCAGCTTGACCAAAATATCAGTGCAGGTCTCAATGCCCAACACGCTGGAATTCAAGCAAATATCGTAGTTCTGAGATTGACCCCAGGTTCTGCCGGTATAGTGCTGGCAGTTGACCTTGCGGCGCTTATCCTTTTCGTTCAAGCGGGCTTTGGGCGTTTTTTCAGACTCACCATAAAGCCGGACGATGCGTTCGGCCCGTGCTTCCTTATCAGCGCAGATAAAGGCGTGCAGTACATCGGGACGATCCTTGAGCACATAGTCAGCGTTTCTGCCTACAATAACGCAGGGGCCTTTCTCGGCAATCTGCAAAATAACATTACATTGCACATTCCAAAGGAAATCCGCGGTGGAAAGACCGTTCATCACACCGGGGTGTCCATGGGAAGCAAAGGCGTAAGAAAAAATGCTCTTTCCGGGGGAGTGCTCACTGTGTTCCTCCACATACTCGGGTGCAAAGCCGGATTCCAAAGCAATATGCTCCACCAGCTCCTTATCATAGAACGGAATACCAAGTGCTTCCGCCACCTGATGTCCGATGGTGCGGCCGCCGCTGCCAAATTCACGGCTGATGGTAATAATCTTCTTTTCCATAATAGTACCTCCATTCTTGGTGTCAATTTTATTATAGTGGAAGTACAAAAAAATGTCAACAGTGCGAGAGAAAACAGGGCGCAAAACTTGCGCCCTGTAATTTATTTAAGTTTCAGAGCGTAAATTTGACAACCACGCGTGCCGACCACCAATGTGTCTTTGAATACGGCAGGAGAGGCCTCAATATTACTGCCAAGACTAATCGTTGTTAAAACAGTGCCTTTGCTGTCCAACATCATCATATTGCCTACGGAATCACAGGCAATAATGCGCGCTGAACCGTCATCACCGTAAACGGCAACAGGGGAGCTCCATGCATAATTGTTCATGGCTGTTTCCCAAGCAATTTCGCCGGTCTTGGTATCGATAGCTACCAATTTGCCTTCCCAGATACTGGGAGTTCTGGCAATGGGATAAATAACCAAACCTTCCAGTTCCGTTCCGGGTCTGCCGAGAATGGGAGAAGCCTGCACACCGCCGGATACGTCCTTTACAGTGCCGCACTCAAACTTTGTCTCCCAGACAATCTCACCGGTCTTGGCATCCAGCTTGTAAACACAAATATAACCGTATCCGCCGCTTGCTGTCCAGTGGAGGGAGGGAGCGGTATAGATATAGCCACCGTCTGTGCCACTCCATTCAAATGCAGGTGTGGAATTGGAGTCGTCACGGGTATCTTGAGACCAAACCAACTGCATGGTATCCAAATCAATGCAGAAGAACATACCGCCGTTTTCGGAGATGTACAGGTATCGATCAACGATCACACAGCTGGGCTCATAGCCGATCCAGTAGGTGTCACCATTAGAACGCTTGGTGTCATAACGTGTCTTGACAAGCTCTGCAGGCTCGATGCTTAGAGTGCCAGCGGCTTTGTCGTATTTGGTATTCAGTTTGATAGTGTAAAGCACACCGTTTTCGCCGGGCCAAATCAATGTATCCGTTTCGGCATCGACCAAGGGACTGGAGTCGAAGGCGCTCCAACCTGCACGCCAGGAGAAGCCATCGTAACCATTCTTTTCATAAAGGATGCTGCCGTCAATAAGGCTGATCATATACATTCTGGGGGATTTGTTATTCAAGAAGTCACCGGAGCCTACATACATAATGGGATAGCCTCTGGGATCCAATGCACCGGCGCCCTTGAAGTTCATGCCAACTCTGATGGGATTTCTGGTATATGTTCCATCGTCCAGGTCGTAGAAGTAGATGTTGCCGTCCAAGGTTGCATAGATGACCTCAACAAGGCCTTCTTTTTCCTTCTTCTCCGGGAACAAATTCATAATGTCTTTGGTTTCCTGATCCCATTCTACAATTAAGGGCTGGCCGGTCCAGCCGCAGCCGGTCCATCCATTGAGAGAACCGATATCACGACCCCAGGCCTTTTCAAAGGTATTTTCGGTCACATTTACAGTACCGTATGTTGGGCTGTTGCGGAAGTTGTTACCACGGAAGGTAGCGATGCCGGGCAGCGCAAAATAATCTTCCGGCTTGCCGAGAGAAATTCCTGTAGAAGGCATGCTGTCAATCATTTCACCGCCCCGGATGATTTCCCATTTAATACCCCAATTTTCCGGGTTGCTGGAATCGCTTTTAGCGGGGGTAAAGGTAGGTTCGGGCGCTTGGGTGGGAGGTGTTGTGGGTGCAGTTGTGGGAGCGGTGGTCGCAGAAGGAGAGCTGGCTTGTGTTGCGGTAGTAGTGGAAGGCTTTGTTGAGATCTGTGCATCCAGTTTGTTGCCAACAACATTGTAGCGAACAAGGCAAACTACCGTACAAACCAAGACGATCAGCGTTGAAAGATACATTGCTTTCAAGATGGTCCACTCAGTTTTACGTTCTTTTCTCTTCCATTTGAATTGTGCAGCAACCAGTGTGAATACAACACTGGCAAGGAGTAAGGCACCGCAGATGATTGCCAGCAAGATGAGTGAGGTTTTCATCTGCTTATAGCTTTCGGCTGCGGATAGCGCTGATGTGAGAATAGAAAAATTCATAACAACACCTTCTCTATATGTAATCATTATTTATTATAACATTGATGTTTCGGATAAGCAAGATATATTGATGAAAATTTATATTCAAGACAGTGGTATTTTGCGTTGAAATGGATTGGGAATTATGGTACAATTATTGCATCTTAACACAGGAGAATGCTATGGAAACCATTATTACAACTCTGGCCCAGGAGCTAGGCCAAAAGCCCCAGTATGTGGAGAATGTCGTGACCCTTTTAGACGAGGGTAACACCATTCCTTTTATTGCCCGTTACCGTAAGGAGCTCCATGGTGGTATGGATGATACAACCTTGCGAAACCTGGAGACTCGGCTCAATTATTTGCGGAATTTGCAGGAGCGCAAAGAGGAGATCATTCGCGCAATTGATGGCCAGGAAAAGCTGACGCCTGAATTGGAATCCGCAATTTTGGCAGCAAAAACCCTGGCAGAAGCGGAAGACCTTTACAGACCCTATAAACAAAAGCGCCGTACCCGCGCGACAGTTGCCATGGAAAAGGGTCTGGAACCTTTGGCGCTTGCGATTTTCGACCAAACAGGAGAAGATCCCAGCGAGCTTGCCAAGGAATACATTGACTCCGAAAAAGGTGTGGAAACTTTGGAAGATGCCTTGGCTGGCGCATCTGATATCATTGCAGAAATGATTTCCGATAATCCGGATATCCGTAAGGCTCTGCGCTTGAAGATGGAAAGCCGGGCAGTGGTGACCGTACAGGCTACTGATCCGGAAGCCGAAAGCGTTTATACGCTTTACTATGATTTTACTGCCCCTGTTTCCCGTCTGATGAACCATCAGATTTTGGCTATCCACAGGGGAGAGCGGGAAGGCTTTTTGAAGGTATCTGCTGCACTGCCCGGCAATGAAGGGCAGGCACTGGTGTGCCGTATGTCCCTAAAGCCTACGATGTGGGTGTCTGCCTTTGTGAAGGCTGCGGCGGAGGATGCCTTCGACCGACTGATCGCACCCAGTGTTGAACGGGAATTGCGAAATACTTTGACTGATCGAGCCGCAGAATCTGCCATTGCCAATTTTGCACTGAACTTAAAACCACTGCTGATGCAGCGACCGGTTAAGGGTTTTGTGACAATGGGACTTGATCCCGGATTTAAGAACGGCTGTAAGGTAGCCGTTGTGGACGGTACCGGTCGTGTGTTGGATACCACCGTGGTCTATCCTACTTTCTCACAGCGGAAAAAGGATGAAGCCATCGTGAATCTCAGCGCGATGATCCGTAAGTATTCCGTTCGGCATTTGGCAATCGGTAATGGTACTGCATCCCGGGAAACAGAGGCAATGGCGGTAGAAATGCTGAAGAATCTGCCCGGTGTCAGCTATATGATCGTCAACGAAGCCGGCGCTTCTGTGTATTCTGCATCCAAGCTGGCTGCCGAGGAATTCCCGGACTATGATGTAAATCTCCGCTCTGCTGTATCCATTGCGAGAAGATTGCAAGACCCTTTGGCAGAGTTGGTAAAGATCGATCCCAAGGCTATTGGCGTTGGACAGTACCAGCATGATTGTCCTCAGAAACGGCTGGATGAGGCTTTGGGCGGTGTTGTGGAGGATTGCGTGAATGCGGTTGGCGTGGATGTGAATACGGCATCTATGAGCCTGCTGCAGCAGGTGTCGGGCCTTAACAGTACCACTGCCAAGAATGTGGTTGCTTACCGGGAAGAGAATGGTGCATTTACCTCCAGAAGTCAGCTGAAGAAAGTTCCCAAGCTGGGCCCTAAGGCTTACCAGCAGTGTGCAGGCTTCCTTAGAGTACCAGAGAGTAAGGAAGTTTTGGATAACACAGGTGTCCATCCCGAGGCCTATGACGCTGCAGAAACGTTGTTAACACTCTGCGGATACACGAAAGCGGATGTTATTAGCGGCAACCTTACTGAACTGCAGTCCCGTGTGGACAGCCTTGGTATTGCAGATGCGGCGGAGCGTTGCGGTGTAGGTGTGCCTACCTTGGAGGACGTGGTAAAGGAACTGCAAAAGCCCGGTCGCGACCCCCGTGATGATCTGCCCGCGCCGATCCTCCGAACCGATGTGCTGGAGATAAAGGATTTGAAACCCGGAATGGTTTTATCCGGAACAGTTCGTAATGTGATTGATTTTGGCGTATTCGTGGACATCGGTGTTCACCAGGATGGCCTTGTTCACATTTCCCAAGTCTGCAACCGTAAACTGCGACATCCCTCAGAGGTTTTGCAGGTTGGTGATATTGTAAAAGTATCTGTCTTGGAAGTGGACGAAAAGCGGAAACGTATCAGCCTCACAATGAAGAATGTTCCCAAGGAATAAGAAAAGAGCCCGTCTTTCCGACGGGCTCTTTTGTGCTTATTTGGTAGGCTTAAAGCTATCTTTCAGGCTCACAGAGCGGTTAAATACCAAATGACCGGGAGCGGAATCCTTGGAGTCGGGGCAGAAGTAGCCCAAACGCATAAACTGATAGGATGCAGGAGCTTTGGCGTTAGCCAGGCTGGCTTCCACCTTACAGCCGGTAAGAACTTCCAGGGAATTGGGATTCAGGCAGGACAGGAAATCCTTGCCGGATGCATCGGGATCGGGGTCGTCAAAGAGGTTGCTGTACTGACGGACCTCCGCATCGCAACAGGTAGCAGCATCCACCCAGTGGATGGTTGCGCCCTTGATCTTCCGGCCGTCGGCAGGATCGCCGCCCTTGGAATCGGGATCGTAGGTTGCCAGCACCTCGGTCACATTGCCGTTTTCATCGGTAATGCAGCCGGTGCATTTGATCACATAAGCACCCTTCAAGCGGCACTCAGGGCCATCGGGGTAAAGTCGCTTATACTTAGGAACAGGCTCAGCCAGGAAGTCGTCAGCCTCGATCCACAGATTGCGGGAGAAGCTAACCTCACGGGTGCCGTCCTCGGGCTTGTTGGGATTGTTCTCAACCTGGAAGGTCTCGCTTTGACCCTCGGGATAGTTGGTAATGGTCAGCTTCACGGGCTTTACAACAGCCATAACCCGCTGAGCTGTCTCGTTCAAGTCCTCACGCAGGCAGTGCTCCAGGAAAGCGTACTCAATGGTATTGGGGGATTTGGCAACACCAACGCGGTCGCAGAAATTGCGGATTGCCGTGGGTGTATAGCCTCTGCGGCGTAGACCGCACAGAGTGGGCATCCGGGGGTCATCCCAGCCGGCAACACGGCCTTCTTCCACCAACTGACGGAGCTTGCGCTTGGACAGCACGGTATGATCAATGCCTAAACGGGCAAATTCGATCTGCCGGGGGTGGTGGGGGACGGAAACATTTTCAACGACCCAGTTGTACAGAGGACGGTGGTTCTCAAACTCCAGAGAACACAGAGAGTGGGTGATACCCTCCAAAGCGTCCTGGATGGGGTGAGCAAAGTCGTACATGGGATAGATGCACCACTTATCACCCTGGCGGTGATGGTGCATATGACGAATACGGTAAATTACCGGATCGCGCATATTAAAGTTGCCGGAAGCAAGGTCAATCTTAGCGCGAAGGGTGTAGCGGTTGTCCTCAAATTCACCGGCGCGCATCCGGGCAAACAGATCCAGGCTCTCCTCAATGGGACGGTCGCGATAGGGGGAAGTAGCCGGGGTATTCAGATCACCACGCATCTCCTTTGCCTGCTCAGGAGTCAGCTCACATACATAGGCAAGACCTTTTTTGATCAGCTCCACAGCATACTCATAGTCCTTCTCAAAATAGTCAGAACCGTAGTAGAACCGATCGCCCCAGTCAAAGCCCAGCCAGCGAATGTCCTCTTTGATAGCTTCCACAAACTCAACATCTTCTTTGGTGGGGTTTGTGTCGTCCATACGCAGGTTACACATGCCGTTATATTTTTCTGCGGTACCGAAATCGATAATCAGTGCCTTGCAGTGACCGATGTGCAGATAGCCGTTAGGCTCCGGCGGAAAACGGGTGTGAACGGTCTGTCCTGCGTAGCGACCACCCTCGGCAATATCCTCGTCGATAAAGGCATGGATGAAATTTTTGCTTTCGTTCATTTCAGCCATTGTTGTAGACCTCTCTTTTTGAAAAATTTGGGTATATTATAACCCATGTCCGTCATTTTTGCAACTACAAAGAACACGTGGAAACGATTTTTGAATAAACTTTTTCGGCAAGTTGACAAAAATGAAAATTTATCGAAATTATAGTTGTCAATTTGAAGGTTTTATATTAAAATAGGGAGAGTAAAAGGAAGGAGAGATTTCCCGAAATGAAGTATAAAAGAATTCTGCTGAAAATCAGCGGTGAGGCTTTGGCCGGCGATCAGCGCAGAGGCCTGGATTTTGAGGTTGTTAATTCTGTTTGCAGGGTTATCAGACAGTGTGTTGACGAGGGTGTTCAGCTCGGCCTTGTAATTGGCGGCGGTAACTTCTGGCGCGGCGTTAAGGACGGCGCAGATAAGATGCAGCGCTCTCATGGCGATGCCATGGGTATGCTGGCAACAGTGATGAATGCGATCGCTGTTGCAGATGCTTTGGAAAAGCATGGTGTGGATGCCCGTGTATTGTCCGCGGTAGAAATGAATAAATTCTGTGAGTATTTTACCCGGGATACTGCAAATCGTTACCTGAACGAGGGTAAGGTCGTGATTTTTGCAGCCGGTACCGGTAACCCCTATTTCTCCACAGATACCGGTGCTGTGCTCCGTGGCGTGGAGATCGAGGCAGATGCTATTCTGATGGCTAAGAATGTTGACGGCATTTACTCTGCAGACCCCAATGTTGATCCCACTGCTGTGAAATTTGATACCCTTACATATGACGAGGTTTTGGCCCGCCATCTGAAGGCTACAGATACCACGGCTATGACCTTGGCTATGGACAACCATATGACACTTATTTGCTTTGCATTGAAGGATCCTGAAAATATTCTCCGCGTTGCCCGCGGTGAAACCATTGGTACAATTGTTAAGGAGGACTAAATAATGAGCGTAGATTTTACTGAATTCACCAAGAAGATGGACAAGACCCTGGTACACCTGGCAGAAGAGTTTGATGCAGTTCGGGCAGGCCGTGCCAACCCCAAGGTTCTTGATCGCATTACTGTGGAATATTATGGACAGGAGACTGCCCTTAACGGTGTGGCTACCATCTCCTCTCCCGATGCCCGTACGTTGGTTGTGCAGCCTTGGGATACCCAGCTTCTGAAGGAGATCCAGAAGGCCATTCAGATGAGCGACTTGGGCATCACGCCTCAGAATGATGGCCGCGTGATCCGCCTGATCTTCCCGCAGCTCACTGAGGAGCGCCGTAAGGAACTGACCAAGCAGGTCAAAAAGTATGCCGAGGATGCTAAGGTTGCCATGCGTAACATCCGCCGTGACGGTATGGACTATGTGAAGAAGCTGAAGAAGGATTCTGCTATTACCGAGGACGAGCAGAAGAAGGCCGAAAAGGATCTGCAGGATCTGCTGGATAAGTTTACCAAGAAGGTAGACGAAGCCACCGCTGCAAAGGAAAAGGAACTGATGGCAATCTGATTGCCTTGCAAGGATTGGGGGCGCTTGCGCCCCCAACACTACTATTTTGGAAAGGAGTCAGTGATGACACCTTCTGTGAATGAGAATAAACAGCCCGTGCCCCGACATATTGCGATTATTATGGATGGCAACGGACGCTGGGCTAAAAACCGGGGGTTGCCCCGTACAGCCGGCCATGCAGCCGGTGCGGAGGCATTCCGTAAAATTGCAAATTATTGCCGCACCTTGGGTGTGGAATATTTGACTGTCTATGCGTTTTCCACAGAGAATTGGAAACGCTCTGCTGATGAAGTAAGTGGTATTATGCGGCTGCTTGGCAATTATCTGAAAGAGGCTCTGCGGGATATGGAGAAAAATCGTGTCCGGTTCTGCTTCTTTGGTGATTTGTCCCGCCTCAGCCCCAATCTGCAAAAGCTGTGCGAGGAAGCACAGAGCAAATCCGGCGATTACGATGTGCAGGTAAATTTTTGCCTGAATTATGGTGGCCGCGATGAGCTGGTCCGGGCTGCCCGGCTGTTTGCCCAAGACGTGGCAGACGGAAAAGCACAGCCGGAGGATCTAACAGAGGATAAACTGAGTGGTTACCTCTATTCCAAGGATGTTCCGGATCCGGAGCTGATTATTCGACCCTCCGGTGAGCTGCGTACCAGCAATTTCCTGCTGTGGCAGTCTGCTTATTCTGAGTATGTGTTTATGAATGTACTGTGGCCCGACTTTGGTCCTGAGGATCTGGATGAGGCCATTTCCCAATATAACCGCCGCAACAGGCGTTTTGGAGGTGCGTAAGTTGAAAACACGAATCATTGCAGCGGTTTCCTTGCTGCCTTTCTTGCTGGCGATTGTTTTGTTTCTGCCTAAGATCTGCACAGCGATTCTCTTTGGTTTGATGGCTGCCATTGGTGCCTATGAGCTGCTCCACAATACCGGTTTGGTGAAACAAAATCGCTTGGTTTGGTATGCTATTATTATGGCACTCTATGTATCCCTTTGGGGTAGCACCGTGACAGCATATCCCGCAATTTTACTGGGTGCATTGGCTTTTTTTGCCATCTTGTTTGGTGAGCTTTTGAAAAATCACGATCAACTCCGCTTTGAAGACTTGGCATATACTTTTGTTGCGGGTATCATTTTGCCTTATTTGTTGAGCGCTGTGGTTCGGATTCATAGCCAGGAAACAGGCAGACATCTTATCTTGTTACCGTTTGTTGTTGCATTTCTGTCGGATACCGGTGCGTATTTTGCTGGTCGTTTCTTTGGAAAGCATAAAATGGCTCCGGTAATCAGTCCCAAAAAGACCGTGGAGGGTTTGGTTGGCGGCGTGGTTACTGCGATTGTCGGTGTGGTCATCTACTGTTTGATTTTGAAAGGTGCTTTTGATTTCCAAGTGAATTGGATCTATGTGCCTGTTTATGGAATTCTGGGTTCTCTGGGCGCTGTGTTTGGAGATTTGTGTTTCTCTGTTATCAAGCGCCATACCGGCATTAAGGACTATGGCAATTTGATCCCCGGACACGGTGGAATTTTTGACCGATTTGATTCTATGGTCGTGGTTGCACCCCTTGTGGAGCTGTTGCTTTTGACTATACCGTTGGTGGTGAAATAAAAATGATGCAGTGCATTAGCATCCTTGGTTCAACCGGTTCCATTGGCCGGCAGACTTTGGATATTGTTGATAATCTGAATATTCCGGTTGCGGCCCTTACTGCCGGTACCAGTGTGGGGCGCATGGCACAGCAGTGCCGGAAGTACCGTCCTGCACTGGCCGTAATGGCAACGGAGGCCGCAGCGACTGAACTGCAGAAGGAAATTTCCGACCTGCCTATCCGTATTGTCTGGGGTGAGGAGGGCCTTATTGAGGCTGCTACCATCCCACAAGCGGACTGTGTGATTACTGCAGTTGTTGGTATGGTTGGTTTGAAGCCCACCCTTGCTGCCATTCGCGCAGGTAAACGCATTGGTCTTGCCAATAAGGAGACCTTGGTCTGCGCCGGTGAATTGGTGATGGCAGAGGCAAAGCGCTGCGGTACTGAAATTATTCCTGTTGACTCCGAGCATTCTGCAATCTATCAGTGTTTGATGGGCAGTCACAGCAAAGCGGAAATCAAGCGCATTATCTTGACCTGCTCCGGAGGTCCATTCTACGGAATGGATAAGGAGCAGCTGCGTTCTGTGACCAAAGCGGATGCTCTGCGGCATCCCAACTGGAAGATGGGTCCGAAAATTACCATCGATTGCGCTACACTGATGAACAAGGGCCTGGAAGTGATCGAGGCTATGCGTTTATATGACCTGCCATTGGAGAAGGTGGATGTGGTGATCCACCGGCAGAGTATTGTGCATTCTATGGTTGAGTTTACGGACGGCGCTGTGATGGCACAAATGGGAAGCCCCGATATGCGCCTGCCAATTCAGTTGGCTATGACTTATCCGGAGCGTAAGGAATGTCCTGTGGAGGCGCTGGATCTGCTGACCTGCGGCAGTCTTACCTTTGCAGCACCGGATATGGAAGCGTTTCCTTGTTTGGCGCTGGCAAGACAGTGCGCAAAGCTTGGTGGAACTGCCTGCCCGGCAATGAACGGCGCCAACGAGGAAGCTGTGGCTCTGTATTTAGCCGATAAGATCGGTTTTTATGATATTTATGATTTGGTATCCAAAGCGGTGAATGCGGTTGCCTTTATTGCAAATCCTACTCTGGAACAGATATTAGAGGCGGATCGAGTGGCAAGAGAGGCAGTTCGCCGGGAAGCCAAACAATAAGCGAGGATATTTATGACCATTGTTTTTGCGATTTTACTATTTAGTTTCTTAATATTTATTCACGAGTTGGGCCATTTTGTAGCTGCAAAGCTTTCAAAAGTCCGGGTGAATGAGTTTTCTATGTTTATGGGTCCTGCTATCTTCAAAAAACAAGTAGGGGACACCCTGTATGCCATTCGGTGTATTCCCATTGGTGGTTACTGCGCCATGGAAGGTGAGAATGAAGATACCGATGATCCCCATTCTTTCCAGAAAGCGGACTGGTGGAAACGGCTGATCATTTTGGTTGCCGGTTCTTTTATGAACTTTGTTACAGGTGTTGTTTTAATTGCGATTGTACTTTCCTGCAGCAAGGGCTATACGGATACCAAACTGGTGAATGTGGAGTCGAACAGCTCTGTTGCGGTAGTGGGCGGCTTGCAAACAGGTGACAGAATTCTTTCCTTGAACGGTACAAAGACTGATATTTATGCTGACTTTGCTTTGGAGACACACTTTCTGAAAGACGGAAATTATGATGTAACTGTTGAGAGAAATGGCCAGAAACTCAAGTTGGAGGATGTTCCGTTTGTCCGTAAGGATTTTGGTGACGGAGAAGGCGTTCGTTTCGGCTTGACCTTTGGCCGGGAAAAGACAACTTTTCATTCGGTATTGCGGCAAATTTGGCCTGAGACCCGTTATCAGATCAAATCCGTAATCCTCAGCCTGAAGATGCTCTTTACCGGTCAGGCTGGCGTTAAGGATATGGCAGGTCCCGTAGGAATCGTGCAAATGATGTCCGAAACGGTGGAAAGTGTTGACACTGTTCGTGCGCAAATTCTGACAAGCCTCAGCTTTGGCAGTATGATCGCCATCAACTTAGCGATGATGAATATGCTGCCCATTCCTGCCTTGGACGGTGGTCGCGTTTTGGGCTTACTTTTGACCTGCGCAATTGAAAAGATCACCCGGAAGAAGTTAGATGCAAAATATGAGGGCTATATCCACGGAATCGGTATGGTTTTGCTTTTGGCTTTGATGGCAGTAATTCTATTTAAGGATATTTTTGTGATTTTTAAGAGGTGATACTATGACAAGACAAATCCATGTTGGCGGTGTTCCCATTGGCGGCGGCGCCCCTGTAGCAATTCAGTCCATGCTCAATACCAAAACCACCGATGTGGAGGGTTCTCTGTCACAACTCCGCAAGCTGGCTGCGGCTGGCTGTCAGATCGCCCGTTTGGCTGTTCCCAACCAGGAGGCGGCCAAGAGCTTTGGTGAAATTTGCAAGGCTTCTCCGCTGCCACTGGTAGCCGATATTCATTTTGACTACAAGTTGGCGCTTTTGGCGGCTGAGGGCGGCGCGTCCAAGATCCGCATTAACCCCGGCAATATCGGTGGAGAGGACCGTGTCCAGGCTGTGGTTGCTGCTTGTAAAGAACGGAATATTCCCATCCGTATTGGTGTCAATGGTGGCAGCCTGGATAAGAAATTGCTGGAAAAGTATGGCCACCCTACAGCAGAAGCACTGGTTGAGAGTGCATTTCAGCACTTGGAACTGCTGGAAAAATATGGGTTTTATGATACCTGCGTTTCTATGAAGTCATCCAATGTGCCGACTATGGTGGCTGCAGCTCGGCTGTTCCGCAGCAAATGCGACTATCCCATTCATATCGGTGTCACAGAGACCGGTCCTGTGCGAATGGGCCTTATGAAGTCCGCTATGGGTATTGGTGCGCTTTTATTGGACGGAATCGGTGATACAATCCGTGTAAGCCTAACGGATGACCCAGTTGAAGAGGTCTATGCAGCGAAGGATATTCTAAAGGCTGCCGGTCTTCGCGAGGAAGGCGTTAATATCATTTCCTGCCCCACCTGCGGCAGAACGCAAATTGATCTGATCGGTTTGGTCAACCAGGTGGATGAGGCACTGAAGAATTGCGAAAAACCCATTACCGTTGCGGTTATGGGCTGCATTGTAAATGGCCCCGGCGAGGCGCGGGAAGCAGATATCGGCATTGCCGGCGGCGACGGCTGCGGTATGCTGTTTGAAAAAGGGCAACAGATCTGCAAACTGCCCTATGACCAGCTTTTGCCGGAGTTACTGAAGCGAATAGAATTGTTATAAGAGGAAAAGATGACAGAACAGGTATATTTTCTAAATATGTTCCCGGACTATGCGCCGCCTGAAGTGCTGCAAGAGGCTCTTTCTCAGGCGGCCGTTGTCGCTGCGGATGTAGACCCGGAAACCAGGACCGTATCCGTTGCAGTCCATTCTGCAGACTACATACCTACTGCGTTTTTGCAGCAGGCTGAGCGGGATATTGCGGAACTATACGGTCTTTCCCACGTGGTGATCGTGGCTACCCATCCGGCAGAGCAATTGCATAATATCCGTAACGAAGATCTGATTGCGCTGTTTGTGGCAGAGGATTCCATGAATATGGGTAGTTTAGCCGGCGCAGCTTGGGAATGGCAAGAGAACACTATGCATATCCAACTGCGAGCAAATGGCAAAGATACCCTCCTGAAAGCTGTGCCTTCGGTATCACGGCAACTTCGGGAACGGTTTGGCTGCGAGGTAGCGTTTGAAATCCATGCAGGCCATGCGTTGGAAGGACAGGCTCTTTATGAAGCCATGGAGAAGATGCGTACCGAGTTTATGCAGAACCTGCCTAAAGTAGCTGCTGTTGAGAAAAAAGAACAAAAGCCTGCAGATTCTTCTACATTTTACGGCAAACCCTTTAAGGGTACAGTAACACCGATGCAGGAACTGAATCTGGATATGGGTAGTGTAATCGTAGAAGGCCGCGTGTTCAGCGTGGAGCATAAGGAACTGAAAAAGCGCAATGCCTGGGTCGTTAATTTCGATATGACCGACAATACCGGTTCGATCCGCATTAACCGCTTTATGGAAAGCAGTGAGGCAAAACCTATTCTTGAGAATGTGAAAGAGGGTGCTGTGCTGAAGGTGCAGGGCCGCCTGCAGATCAATCAATTTGATAATGAAATGGTTTTGAAGCCCTTTTCTATGATGCCCGGCGAAATGCACAAACGCCGGGATCTGGCTGAAGGGGAGAAGCGTGTGGAGCTTCACCTGCATACCATTATGTCCAACATGGATGCATTGACCAACACAAAGGAAGCCATCAAACAGGCTGCTGCCTGGGGTCACAAGGCGATTGCCATCACGGACCACGGTTGCTGCCAATCCTTTACCGATGCGCTCCATGTGGTTGATAATCCTAAATTTGCGCCCAAGGTTGCCGGCACGGATGATCCTATCAAGATCCTTTATGGTTGTGAAGGCTACTATGTAAATGATGTAGACGATCGCATTGCTGTTCACGGAACACGGGATATGGATTTTGCGGGGCAGTATGTTGCCTTTGACCTGGAGACCACAGGCCTTTCTTCCAAGCATGACCGCATTATCGAGATTGGCGCAGTTTTGATGGAAAACGGACAGGAAATTGACCGTTTCCAAACCTTTGTTGACCCGGAAATGCGTTTGCAGAGGGATACTATAGACCTGACCGGTATTACCGATGACATGCTTGTAGGAGCACCCAAGCTGGAAGAAGTGTTCCCCAAATTCCTGAAATTTGTCGGTGACAGGGTACTGGTAGCCCATAATGCGGATTTTGATACGGGATTTATCCGCACCGCTTGTGAGAAACTTGGTTATTCCTATAACTTTACATCTGCGGATACCCTTGTGATGGCTCAAAACCTGTTGCCTCACTTGAGTAAATTTAAGCTGGATGTGGTGGCAAATGCGCTGAATTTGCCGGAATTTAATCATCATCGTGCTGCCGATGATGCTGTCACTTGCGGCTTGATTGCGGCTAAGTTGTTCGAAAAGTTGGAGGAGATGGATGTCCATACACTCCAAGCGGTGAATCCGGCAATGGAAGGCTTGCGCGCCCACGGAAATGTAGGAAACCGCCATGCCCGCCATATTATTCTGTTTGCTAAAAATCAGATGGGCCTGCGGAATTTGTACCATCTCATATCCCTTTCCAACCTTGAGTATTTTAAGCGTCAGCCCCGTATGCCGAAATCGGAGATTCTGAAGTACCGGGAAGGCTTGATAATTGGCTCTGCCTGCGAAGCAGGTGAATTGTTCCAGGCTATGTTGGATGGCAAGAGCGATGATGAACTGAAGCGAATCGCATCCTTTTATGATTTCCTGGAGATCCAGCCACTAAGCAACAATGCGTTTATGCTGGAAAAGGGAACTGTTACGGAAGAAGAGGAACTACGCCAGTTTAACCGCACAATCGTACGGTTAGGCGAGGAATTGGGAAAACCAGTAGTTGCTACCGGTGATGTGCACTTCCTGCATCCGGAGGACGAGATCTTCCGCCATATCCTTTTGGCTACCAAGGGCTTTGAGGATTGCGACCGCCCCAATCCGCTTTATTTCCGTACCACGGACGAAATGCTTAAGGAATTCTCCTATCTTGGTGAGAAAAAAGCCTACGAGGTGGTCGTTACCAATCCCAATTTGATTGCGGATATGTGCGATGTGGTGCGACCTGTGCCTCATAACCTGTTTGCGCCCAAGATTGAAAACTCAGTTGAAGATTTGAAGGATCTTGTTTACGGCAAGATGCATCGTCTTTATGGTGAGAATCCCCCGGAACTGATTCGCAAGCGTATCGACACCGAGCTGAATGACATTATTACATGCCATTACGATGTGATTTATATGTCCGCTCAGCGGTTGGTGCAGAACTCTCTGGAGAACGGCTACCTGGTGGGTTCCCGTGGTTCTGTCGGTTCTTCCATTGTGGCATATATGTCCGGTATCACTGAGGTTAACTCTTTCCCGCCCCATTACCGTTGTCCCAACCCGGAGTGCAAGTACACCACCTTTGATGTGCCGGAAGGCTATGAATGTGGCGCTGACTTGCCGGACGCGGTTTGTCCCAAGTGTGGAACGCCTTACGCAAAGGAAGGCTTTAACATTCCCTTTGAAACATTCTTAGGCTTCGGCGGTGATAAAGTGCCGGATATTGACCTGAACTTCTCCGGCGAATACCAGGCAAATGCCCATGCGTATTGCACAGAAATGTTTGGAAAATCCCATGTTTTCCGGGCAGGCACTGTGGGTACCGTGGCTGAGAAGACCGCTTACGGCTATGTGAAAAAATATCTCTCTGAACGGGGAAAATCAGCATCTGCGGCGGAAATCAATCGCCTGGCAGCTGGATGTGTTGGTGTGCGCCGTACTACCGGTCAGCACCCGGGCGGCTTAGTGGTTATTCCCCAAGAGAATGAAATTTGGGACTTTTGTCCTGTCCAGCATCCGGCTGATGACCCGAACTCCGACCAAATTACCACCCATTTTGAATACCATTCAATGGAAGAAAACCTGCTGAAGCTGGATATGCTGGGTCATGATGACCCCACCATGATCCGGATGATGGAGGATATGACCGGTGTGGATGCCAAGACCATTCCTTTGGACGATAAGGATACTATGTCTATCTTTACATCTTCCAAGGTGCTGGGCTATGAGGATGATAAAATCCTCGGACCAACCGGTGCTGTAGCAGTTCCTGAGTTCAATACTCGATTCACAAGAGGCGTTTTGCTGGACACCAAGCCGGAAAAGTTTGACTTTTTAGTGCGTATTTCCGGTTATACTCACGGCACAGATGTGTGGTTAGGCAACGCCAAGGATTTGATCGTGTCCGGCACAGCCCGGGTGGATCAGACCATCGGCTGTCGAGACGATATCATGATCTATCTGATCTCCTGCGGACTTCCCGAAAAGCGGGCGTTCAAGATCATGGAATCTGTGCGTAAGGGCAGAGGTCTGCCCGATGGTGCAGAGGAGGAAATGATTCAAGCGGGCGTTCCGGATTGGTACATTACTTCCTGTAAAAAAATTAAGTACTTGTTCCCCAAGGCCCATGCGGTGGCTTACGTTATGATGGCTTTCCGCATCGCTTGGTTTAAGGTCAATCACCCGTTGGCGTTCTATTCTGCTTATTTCTATCGCCGCAGCCAAAAGGGCGGATTTGATGCCGTTTTGATGACCGGCGGTATGGACAATGTTGTGGCCAATATCAAGGCCATCGAGTCCAACGAGGATGCCACAGCCAAGGACGAGGATCTGTTGACAACCCTGGAAGTTGTCTATGAGTTCTACCTGCGTGGCTTTGAGTTTGCGCCAATCAGCCTTTATAAGAGTCACGCAACAAAATTCCTTATTGAAGACGGCAAGATTTTGCCGCCCTTTGTTGCTGTTTCCGGCTTGGGCGAAACAGCAGCCTGGGATTTGATGCACGGACGTGAGGGCAAGACCTTTATTTCTATTGAAGAGGTCGCTGCTGCTTGCCCCAAGGTGTCCAAGACCCACTTACAGATGCTGAAAGAGGCAGGCGCTTTCGGCGAATTACCGGAAACTAATCAGATGAGCCTGTTTTAAGGAGGTTTCTTATGCAAGATATTGGTATGCAGTACCACATCCACTGCAGAGAGGGCGATGTGGGTAAGTACTGTTTTCTGCCCGGTGATCCCGGCAGATGTGAGGCGATTGCTGCGCATTTTGATAACCCTGTCCATATCGGCATGAACAGAGAATATAACATCTACACAGGTACATTGCTGGGTGAAAAGGTGAGCGTCTGCTCTACCGGTATCGGTGGGCCGTCTGCCTCAATCGCTATGGAGGAGCTTGCAGCCATCGGTGCGGATACTTTTATCCGCATTGGTACCTGCGGTGGCATTGCCTTGGATGTGCTACCCGGTGATATAATTGTTGCTAACGGCGCTATCCGCTATGAGCATACATCCATGGAATATGCACCCATTGAATTTCCTGCCGTCCCCGACTTTGATGTTACAGCAGCACTAAAAGCTGCAGGGGAGGAGCTTGGCTATCGTACCCATGTGGGTGTGGTGCAATGCAAGGACTCCTTCTACGGCCAGCACAGCCCGGAGAAAAGTCCAGTATCCTATGAGCTTTTACAAAAGTGGGAAAGCTGGAAACGTCTTGGTGTCAAAGCCAGCGAAATGGAATCAGCGGCTTTGTTTGTTGTGGCAGCGGCCTTAGGCGTACGCTGCGGCAGTTGTTTCCACGCAGTTTGGAACCAGGAGCGGGAAAAAGCCGGTCTTGAAATGCCGATGACAGAGGATACCAGCGCAGCAATCCGTGTAGGCATTGAAGCAATGAAGCGCCTTATCATTGCGGATAAGTAATTAAAAGCAGGCAATGCATTATTGCATTGCCTGCTTTTAGATTTCTTTAGCTTTCTTCTTGTCCGGTAGCTGGGACAGAATAACAGCACCGAAGACCAGCACACAACCGATGCCTTCCCAAAAACTCAGCCGCTCATGCAGCACAATCCAGCCGGCTAATACGGCAAAAACAGATTCTGTGCTCATCAGCAGGGAAGCGGTGGCAGAATCCAGATTCTTCTGTCCGATATTTTGCAGAGAATAAGCAATGCCCATGGAAAGAATACCGGCATAGGCAATGGAACCAAAACAGCCGCGAATTGCGGTCCAAGAGGGTCCTTCTGTGAAGACCATCACAATAGCAGAAAGAGCTGCACACAAAAATGCGTTGATGCAGTTCAGCCGCAGGCAATCCACTTGGTTGGCAAATTTGTCAACTGCTAAAATTTGCACTGCAAAGGCTACGGCGCAGCCCAAAAGAAGCAGATCACTAGTTGCAATGCTTGTTACACCAACGCAGCTTAGACAGTACAGACCGCCGACACCCAGTACGACACTAACAGGCACCCATTTTGAAGCCTTTTGACCGAAAAACATACCGATGATTGGTACAAACACAATGTACATTGCGGTCAAGAAAGCAGATTTACCGGCATCCGTATCCACAATGCCGAGTTGCTGCAAATTTGTTGCAACAAATAAAGGAAGACCACAGAGTAAGCCGGCTTTCCAAAGACCTTTATCCAGCCAGCGGGTCAAAAAGTTTTTATTATCGTTTTTATATGTAAATCTATCCGATACTGCAATGATGGGAAGCAGTATCAGTCCGCCCAGAAAGCATCGCGCAGCCTGGAAGGTGAAAGGACCGATATGGTCCATACCGATACTTTGAGCCACAAAAGTAGAGCCCCAGATGATCGTTGCGATCAGTATTGCAAGATTGCTTTTTAGTTTCTTTTTCATAGTTTTTATCACCGGAAGAATACTATCATATCTTGAAAATAAAATCAAGGTTATACTTTCCAATTTTTGTAGGCTGTGGTATAATAAAAATAATTCAAACAGGAGGGAAATTGATGGATAAAATTCGTGAGCGTTCAGAAATTCCTGTAGCCGATAAATGGGCTATTGAGGATTTATATACAAATGATGAAGCCTGGGAGCAGGAACTGTCTACCATTGCACAGGACAAAGAGGTTTTGTCCGGCTTTGCCGGTCGCTTGGCTGAAAGCGGACAGACCCTTTATGATTACCTTTACCGGTCTGAAATGACCGATGTGAAGGCGTCCCGGTTAGGCAACTACTGTATGCGTAAGTCCGATGAAGACACCCGCAATGCAACCTACCAGGCAATGACCGGCAGATTTACCAGTGTGATGGTGGATTTAAGTTCTGCTCTTAGTTTTGATACACCGGAGATCATGGCAATCTCCGATGAACAGTTAGACGGCTTTTTTGTTGAGTGCCCTAAATTGGAGCGGTATCACCGTTATTTGACCAATTTGCGGAGGAAAAGGGAGCATATTCTTTCTCCTGCTGAGGAAAAAATCCTGGCAGCTGCAGGTGAGCTTTCGCAAGCGCCGGATACCATTTACGGTATGTTTGCTGATGCGGATCTGAAATTTGAAGATGCATTGGATTCTGATGGCAATGCCCATCCGGTAAAACAAGCCACCTTTGTGCCTTTGCAGAACAGCCCTGACCGGGTTTTACGGAAGAATGCCTACGAGAGTCTTTATACGGGATTTGGCGATTTTAAGAACACTGCAGCTTCTATTTTGGATGCCCAAAATAAGCAGATGAAGTTTTTTGCTCAGGCCCGCAGATACGAAAATGCCTTCGAGGCTTCGTTGAATAATACCAATGTGCCCACATCTGTGTATCTGAATCTTATTGAAACAGTCCATAAGAATATGGACAAGATGCACCGCTATGTTCGCCTGCGTAAAAAGCTGTTGGGCTTGGATGAACTGCATTTTTACGATGTTTACGCGCCGTTGGTTTCCGATGTTGACAAAAAAATCAGCTTCGATGAAGCAAAAGAAGCTGTTTATAATGCCCTTGCGCCCTTGGGTGAGGAATACCGGGCGATTTTGAAAGAAGGATTTGAGAATCGCTGGATCGATGTTTATCCCAATGCCGGTAAGCGAAGCGGTGCGTATTCCGCAGGGGCATCAGTTCATCCATATGTACTTCTGAACTTCTCAGGTACGTTGGATAGTCAGTTTACTTTGGCCCATGAAATGGGTCATGCATTGCATTCCTATCTTTCCAATAAGCACCAAACCCCCATTGATGCCCATTATGTGATTTTTGTGGCTGAAGTGGCTTCTACTTGCAATGAAGCGCTGCTGATGGAGTATCTGCTGAGCAAAACAACAGACAAAAAGGAGCGGATTTACCTCATCAATCACTTCTTAGAGCAGTTTAAGGGCACGCTGTACCGGCAGACAATGTTTGCAGAATTCGAGCTGAATATCGGTAAGATGGTGACGCAAGGTAAGACCCTAACTGCTGATGACCTCTGCGCTGAATATCGTCGGTTAAATGAAGAATACTTTGGACCGGATATGGTGGTAGACGATCAGATTGCTGTAGAGTGGGCAAGAATTCCGCATTTTTATTACAACTATTATGTGTTTCAGTATGCGACAGGCTATGCAGCTGCTATTGCACTTTCCCGCCGGATTCTGCAAGAAGGGGAGAAGGTGGTTAAGGATTATCTTAATTTCCTGTCTGGCGGCTGTTCCAAGAACCCCATTGATCTTCTCAAGGGCGCAGGTGTGGATATGACCGGACCGGAGCCTGTGGAGGCAGCTTTGGAGCTGTTCAGTCAGCTGTTGGACGAGATGGAAGAATTGGCAGGTGAATAAGATGGCAGATATTTTCCTTCCCACATTGCATACCTTTGCGATGAAAAATGTATTTACCGGATCTTGTGGCGCATTGCGGTTTAAGATAGAACCCAAGGTTGTAATGCTCACGCCCAAAGAGGTGGATATGGAAAACAGCAGTATTTTTGTTGAACTTTGGCATGGCCAGTTGTGCTACGAGAAGAGCGAAATGGAAAAAGAAGCTACCTTCCCAATGTCAGAAGAGGGTCGCTTGGCCCTTAAAGCATGGCTGGAAGAAAATGTATAACAAAACAGACCGCCTATGGCGGTCTGTTTTTATGAGTTAAATGCTGAAAAATAGAGGAAAACCATTGACATTTTCGGCGTTTGTGGTAGAATATCTACGATATGTAAACGCAATGCGGAAACAAAGAGGTTGGTTAAGCCAAAGCGAGAGGGGAATGGTGTGAGCCCCTTGCCGAGACCTGCCTTCAGCCACTTCCAAGCAGCCCGGGATGACCGGGACGGGAACTCCCGTTACAGAGTGACTAAGATACTTCTGTTTAGAAGTGAATTAGGGTGGTACCGCGAGCGCCTCGCCCCTAAAACAGGGGAGAGGTTTATTTTTTTGAAATTTTTAGGAGGTTAATTTAATATGAGCAAGAAAGCCTATGGCGTAAATGAGCTGCGTGAGATGTTCCTCAGCTTCTTTGAGAGCAAGGACCATTTGCGCCTGCCCAGTTTTTCTCTGATCCCACAAAATGATGCATCCCTGTTGCTGATCAACTCCGGTATGGCGCCCATGAAACCCTACTTTAAGGGTGAAGTGGAGCCCCCCAAAAGACGAGTTTGCACCTGCCAGAAGTGTATTCGTACCGGTGATATCGAGAACATCGGCAAGACCGCCCGTCACGGCACCTATTTTGAAATGTTGGGTAATTTCTCTTTTGGTGATTACTTTAAGCACGAGGCGATTGCCTGGAGCTGGGAGTTTTTGACCAAGGTTGTTGGTCTGGAAGAAGACCGCCTGTATCCCTCCATCTATGAAAATGACGAGGAAGCATTTGAGATCTGGAACAAGGAGATCGGTATTCCTGCTGAGAATATCTTCCGCTTCGGCAAGGCCGATAACTTCTGGGAGCACGGCTCCGGTCCTTGCGGTCCTTGCTCCGAGATATACTATGACCGTGGCGAAAAGTACGGCTGTGGCAGCCCCGATTGTAAGGTTGGTTGTGAGTGTGACCGCTTTATCGAGGTTTGGAACAATGTGTTCTCTCAGTTCGACAATGACGGCAACGGCAATTATACAGAACTGGTGCAGAAGAATATCGATACCGGTATGGGCTTGGAGCGTTTGGCTGTTGTTTGCCAGGATGTGAACTCCCTGTTTGATGTGGATACGGTTATGAATATTACCAACCACGTTACCAAAATCACCGGTGCTGCTTACGGCCAGAGCAATAAGACCGATGTAAGCCTGAGAGTTATCACCGACCATATTCGTGCATCTACATTTATGATTGCTGACGGTGTGCAGCCCACCAACGAGGGCCGTGGCTACGTTTTGCGCCGTCTGCTCCGTCGTGCTGCCCGTCACGGCAAGCTTTTGGGAGTAAACCGTCCCTTCCTGTACGAGGTCGTGGAAACCGTTATTCAAGAAAATGAGAGCCACTACAGTTATCTTCGTGAGCGTGCTGCCCATATCATCCGTGTCGTCAAGACCGAGGAAGAGAACTTTGCCCGTACCATTGATACCGGTATGCGTATCTTTGGTGAAAAGCTCCAGCAACACAAGGAAAAGGGTGAAACTGTCTTCTCCGGTGAGGATGCATTCCTGTTGGCGGATACCTATGGCTTCCCTGTGGACCTGACAGCGGAGATGCTTGAAGACGAGGGCATGACCCTGGATATGGACAAATTCGTTGCTTGCCGTGAAGAGCAGCGTGTCCGCGCCCGTGAGGCTCGTAAGGCGCTTGGCGATTTGGGCTGGGCAGGTATCGACCTGGGCCTGGATACCACCCCTACCGAATTCGTGGGCTATGAAGAGAACAACTGCGAGGCCAAGATTTTGGCCGTTTGTGTTGGTGAAGAAGTTACTGGCTCTATTACTGCCGGTGAGCAGGGCATTATCGTCCTGGATAAGACTCCCTTCTATGCGGAAATGGGCGGTCAGTGCGCTGACTACGGCGCAATTCTGATGGGAGAGAGCCGCTTCAAGGTTACCAATGTGCAGAAGGATAAAGGCGGTAAGTATCTCCACTCCGGTGTGATGCGCAGCGGCGCACTAAAGACCGATGATGTGGTTTTGGCAACCATTGATGTAGAGCGCCGTAAGGCCATTATGCGTGCCCACTCCGCAACCCACCTGTTGCAGAAGGCTCTGACCAGCGTCCTGGGTGACCACGTTCACCAGGCTGGCTCTTTGGTTGAGCCTGACCGTCTGCGCTTTGACTTTACCCATTACTCTGCTATGACCCCCGAGGAGCTGGCAAAGGTCGACGCCATCGTGCAGTCTGCTGTGTTGGAAGGCTATCCTGTTGATGTTAAGGAAATGCCCATTGAGGAAGCAAAAAAGCAGGGCGCAACCGCTCTGTTCAGCGAAAAGTACGGTGATACTGTCCGTGTTGTCAATATGGGCGGCTATTCTATCGAACTGTGTGGTGGCACCCACTTGGACAATACCGCAAAGGTTGGTCCTTTCCGTATCGAGAGTGAGGGCAGCGTTGCTTCCGGTGTCCGCCGTATTGAAGCCATTACCGGCAAGGAATGCCTGGCCGATATGGCCCGTACCCATCATTTGCTGTATGCAGCAGCCGCTGAGTATAAGGCAAAGCCCGGTGAACTTGTGGATAAGATCCATGCTCAGACTGAGGAAGTCAAGAACCTGAAGAAGGCAATTGAGTCTTACAAGGCCAAGGAAACTGCCGGTGAGGCAGACCGTTTCCTGTTTGGTGCGCACGATATTGGCGGTCTGAAGGTGCTGACAGTGAATGTTCCCAATTCCGATGCCGGTAAGCTCCGTCAGATCGGTGATACCCTGCGGGATAAGGCTTCCAATGTGGTTGCTGTGCTGTCTGCTGTCAACGACGATAAGCTCACCTTCCTGGCAGTTTGCGGAAAGGATGCCGTCGCTAAGGGCGTGAAGGCCGGTGATCTGGTGAAGCAGGTTTGCACCATCTGCGGTGGTTCCGGTGGTGGCAAGCCCGACTCTGCTATGGGCGGTGGCAAGGATGCGCTGAAGCTGGATGACGCACTGGCAACAGTTGACGATTTTGTAGCATCTAAGCTCTAATATATAAGGACGCTGCCCATGGGTGGCGTCCTTTTTACAAGGGAGAGAACGCCTTGCGAAAGCTGATGTGGTTTTCTGTTGGTTTTGCAGCTGCCTGCGCCGGTGGTGCATACCTGAAATACGGTATTTGGATAGTATTGACAATCATTTGTGTTGGTACACTGATTTTGTCAAAATACCGTCGGCAGTTCCTTTGCGTTTTGGTTGGATGCGCAGTAGGACTTGGTTGGTTTCTTGGATTTGAGTGGCTGTATCTTACACCTGCCCGTTCATTTGATGGACAGGAACTGCACTTGGATATCACAGCTACCGACTACAGCAGAATTGGCGAGAACAGCACAATTTGTGAAGGTAAAACAAGCATAGGCGGAAAAACCTATACTGTTCAGTTTTATATAAACGAGGGTGTTTCCTTAACACCGGGTGATCGGGTTTCGGGCGATTATTTTCTCCGTTACACTGTGGGCGGAAAGGAGAATGCAACCTATCATAGAGGAAATGGTATATTTCTTTTGTGCTTCCCCAAAGGTGACAGTGTTGTTTCACCGGTTACGACTTCGATTGAAAAGTATTTTGTAAAAAACCTTCGTCACGAAATCCTTTCTCTTGTGGACAAAACTTTCCCGGTGGATGCCCGAAGCTTTGCCAGAGCACTTCTTTTGGGTGACCGGGAGGATATGCCCTTTGATATGGAATGGAAGCTGAAAGCCGGTGGTATTTACCATATTGCTGCGGTTTCCGGTATGCATGTATCCATTTTGTTTTCTGTGCTGTATTTTCTTTGCTTTAAGAAGCGTTCTCTGACTGCATTATTTGGGTTTCCAATGTTGTTCCTTTTTGCGGCAGTTGCTGGATTTTCACCGTCCATTGTACGTGCGACGATTATGCAGTCACTTGTGATTCTTGCGTTGATTACAGACAGAGAATATGATCCGCCAACGGCTTTGGGCTTTGCTGTGTTGCTTATTCTTGCAAACAATCCTTTTGCAATCACTTCCGTGAGCCTACAGTTTTCGGCAGGATGTATGATAGGCATACTCCTCTTTACAGAGCGTATCCATGATTTTCTGCTACTAAAGTCACGGCTCGGTCCGGCAAAGGGGCGGACATGGAAGGCTAAATTAACCCGGTGGTTCGTTGCGTCTGTTAGTGCAACTTTGGGTGCGATTTCTTTGACAACACCGCTCAGTGCAATTTACTTTGGGAGCGTATGTATTTTAGGTATCTTAACCAATTTACTGACCCTTTGGGTTGTTTCTGCGATTTTTATTGGTGTTGTGGTTGCCTGTGTTTTAGGCGCTGTGTGGCTTCCGCTGGGAATGGCGGTCGGGTGGTTGGTTGCCTGGCCTGTTCGATATGTTTTATGGGTGATAGATATGATTTCTAAGGTTCCGATGTCTTCGGTATATACAAGCAGTATTTACATCGTTCTTTGGCTGCTTTTTACCGGTATTTTGCTGACTGTTTTTTGGAAGAGCAGGAAGAAACATCCTATAGTGCTGACATTTTGTATAATAACGGGTTTAATTGGTTCACTGCTCTTCTCGTACTTGGAGCCAAGATTAGATGATTACCGTATCACGGTAATCGATGTGGGTCAAGGTCAATGTGTGCTTTTGCAATATGAAGACAAATACTATATGGTCGACTGCGGCGGTGACAGCGATGAGATAGCGGCAAACGAGTCGGCTCAATTACTGATTTCACAAGGTATTTTCCACTTGGATGGTTTTATTCTTACCCATTATGATTCTGACCATGTGGGTGGCGCTGAGAATTTGTTGGATATTGTTCCGGCTGACAAATTGTACCTGCCATTAGGTCATGATGAAAACAAGTATAAAGATATTTTGGTGGAGAAACATAAGGATAAAATCCAATGGGTAACGGAAGATATCTCCTTGGATGACGTGAATATTACGATTTTTCCATCAGAAGACAAGGACGAGAGCAACGAAAGCGGTCTGTGTATCTTGTTTCAGCCTGAGAATTGTGATATACTAATCACAGGTGACCGTTCTGTTTCCGGTGAGCGAGCATTACTGGAGCATACTACTTTGCCGGATTTGGAAATTTTGGTGGCTGGTCACCATGGTTCAAGCAGTTCAACATCCTGGGAGCTGCTGAATGCGACTCGACCGGAAATTGTACTGATTTCCGTTGGTGAGAGAAACAGTTACGGTCATCCGGCCAAGGATACCCTTGATCGGCTTGATCTGTTTGGATGTACGGTTTACCGCACAGATTTGGAAGGTACAATTATTCTCAGGGGGTGAGAGTATGGCAAAAAAGACAGAGGAGCCCAATTTGCTCCAACAACTGAAGGAAGAGATCAAGCAGGGAGAGCCTGGCCGTCTGTACTTTTTCTATGGTGAAGAGGTCTTTCTTCTAAACCATTATTTGAAGCAACTCCGCAAAATTGTGATAGACCCACTGACGGAGTCCTTTAATTTCCATAAACTCACTGCTGAAAATTTTGATTTACGCAGCTTTGCTGATTGTGTTGAGAACCTGCCAATGATGGCGGAGCGCACAATGGTGGTCGTGGATGAGATCGATGTCTTTAAGATGAATGAAGCTGACAGGGAGCGTGTAGCGGAGATCCTGTCCGATATCCCAGAATACTGTACGGTTGTGTTTACCTACGAAACAACTCCCTTTAAGCCGGATAAACGGATAAAAAAGCTGTGGGAAACCGTTTCCAAGTATGGTGCACTTGTAGAATTCCAAAAGCAGAGTCAGCGGGATTTGGTGAGTTGGATCAGCCGGCATTTTGCTGCGTCCGGTAAGCGGATCACGCCGGATCTGTGCGTATATTTGATGGATATAACCGGCGGTACCATGACGACTCTTTCCAGTGAAATTTCTAAGATCTGCGCTTATTCCGGTGCGGATGAAATCCGGAAAGCTGACATAGATGCTGTGGTCGAACCGGTTCTGGATGCAGTTGTATTTCAAATGACGGATCTTATGAGCAGCGGCGAATATGGCGCTGCGCTATTGAAGCTGCAGCAATTGCTGAAAATGCAGGAAGAGCCCATCGGTATTTTAGCGATCATCGGCAGTCATTTCCGCAAGCTAAGTGTTGCAAAAACCTTACTGGACAACGGCAAAACCGCTGTGGATCTGATGAAACTTACCGGTTTAAGCGACTATCCGGCTCGAAAAACAATGTCTGCGGCCGGACGCTTTTCTACGAAATTTTACAAGCGTGCGGCTGAATTGGTGCTGGAATGCGATGTGCAGCTGAAAACCTCTTTTGACGATGCTGACAGAATCTTGGAAGTTTTGATTCTGCAACTGGCCCGGGAGGCAAGAAATGATTAAAATTCGGGAAGCAATCGTTGTGGAGGGGCGGTACGATAGAAATACCCTATCTCAAATTGTGGATGCGCCTATTTTAGAAACCTCCGGTTTTGGCATTATGAAAGATAAGCAGCAGCTTGATCTTTTGCGCAAAGTAGCTAATAGTCGTGGCTTAATTGTATTTACAGATTCAGATGGTGCAGGTTTTGTTATCCGTAATTACTTAAAAGGTGCAATTCCTGCTGAACAATTAAAACATGCGTATATTCCGGATATTGTGGGAAAGGAAAAACGAAAAACTGCCCCAGGTAAAGAAGGAAAATTAGGCGTGGAGGGTATGCGTCCAGATGTGATAATAGATGCCCTTCGTAAAGCCGGTGCAACAATAGAAGGGGAGAGTGCAAGCCGTACTGCCGGTAATATTACCAAGCAGGATTTTATGGAGCTTGGACTGTCTGGTGGCCCTAACAGCAAGGAAAAACGGCTGAAATTACTGCGAAAGCTGGATTTGCCGGAACATACCAGCAGCAATGCGTTACTGCAGGCAATAAATCTTTTGATGAATGTTGACGAATTAAGAAGTTTAATCGGAGCAAACGATGATTGATATTCAAGTCAAAAACTTAACAAAGTTCTTTGTAATTGGCGAGAATCTCCTGGAAGATCTGTCTTTTGAGGTACAGGAAGGGGAGCGGGTAGCTATTTTAGGCCGTAATGGCTGTGGCAAAACCACCCTTTTTAACATTCTAACAGGTCAGATGGATTACGATTCAGGTGAGGTTTTTGTAAATCCTCATAAGAAACTGGGCCTGATCTCTCAGATTCCAAGGTTCCCTGAGTGTTATACTGTTGAGGACGTACTGCGCTCAGCGTTTCAAATGCTTACGAAGACCCGCGAGCGTATGGCTGAACTGGAACAGAGAATGTCGGAATCCGTAACGGACGATCTGCTGCGGGAATACGATGCCTTGGTCAACCGTTTCCAGTCCGGGGGCGGTTACGAAATGGATGTAGAAGTGGATAAGATCTGCAACGGTCTGGGTATATTACCGGAGCAGCGCATCCAGGACTTTGCAAGCTTGTCCGGTGGCGAAAAGACCCGGGTGAATTTGGCCCGTTTGCTGTTGGAAAAGACCGATATCTTACTTTTGGACGAGCCAACCAACCATTTGGATCTGCGCAGTGTAGAATGGCTGGAAAATTACATTAATAATTTTAAGGGCACTGTTCTGGCTATCTCCCATGACCGCTATTTTCTGGATACCATTGCCCAGCGTGTCATTGAGATAACTGACGGTCATGCGGAGTTTTATTCAGGCAACTATTCCTTTTATATGGACGAAAAGCAAGCCCGGTTCAATCTGCAGTTGAAGCAATATGAACAGGAACAGGCAAAGCTGAAACAATTGGGCTACACGGTGGAAAGAATGAAGGGGTGGGGTATCAATAACCGCACTCTTTACCGTCGGGCAATGTCTATTCAGCACCGCATGGAGCGTATCAAAAAGACAGAACGCCCCAAAACGGAAAAGACTATGAAAGCTACCTTCCAGCAAAAAGATTTTTCCGGAGATGTGGTTTTCCAAATGAAGAATGTGGAAAAATCCTTTGGTGATCGCACGCTGTTTTCTAATGTGGAACTAAAGGTGGAGGGCGGTGAACGAATTGCATTGTTGGGTGACAACGGTACCGGCAAATCCACCTTTATCAAATGTCTGTTGGGAGAGGAAGACTGTAAGGGTAAGATCCAATTTGGGCCTACAGTGAAATTTGGCTATCTGCCACAAATTATTCATTTTTCTCATCCGGAGCGGAGTTTGTACGATACGATGCTCTATGAGAAAAACTGCACCCCACAGACCGCCCGTGACCGTTTGGGCGCTTTTCTGTTTCAGGGTGAAGATGTGTTCAAGAATGTGGGTGACCTCTCTGGCGGTGAGCAGTCGCGCCTGCGGCTGTGTATGCTGATGGATGAGAAGATAAACCTTTTGATCTTGGACGAACCCACTAACCACTTAGATATTGCTTCCCGGGAATGGGTAGAAGCAGCGATTGAGGAATTTGAGGGTGTTTTGCTCTTTGTGTCCCATGACCGCTACTTTATTGAGAAATTTGCGGAACGCATTTGGCTTCTTGAGGACGGCAAGATTCGTGACTTCAAATGTGGATACAGTAAATACCGTTCCATCCTAGAACACGAAAACATGATAAAACCGCAGATTGTTACGGAACCTAAGGTAAAAAAAGAAAAGCCCAAGGGTGGCACAAAGGAAACAGAGAAAACGATCCGCCGTTTGGAGCGGGAGATTGAAAAGCAGGAGAAGCTGATTGCTGAATTGGATGTTTCCATTGATGCTGCAGCGGCTGATTATCAGGAACTGACTCGCTTGCTTGCTGAGAAGGAAACAGCTGAAAATATTCTGCTGGAATTGATGGTAGCGTGGGAATCTGCGCAGGTATAATGTAAGTGTGTGTAGATTTCTGGTTTATTGTGTGGTATAATTATGTTATAAATTTTTATTAAACGGAGTGATTTAAATGAGTTCTTGTAGTGGCAACTGTTCTACCTGCAGCAGCTCGGACTGTGGTGACAGAAAGAAAGAGAGCCTGTTGGCTCCACCCAATCCCAAATCCAATGTAAAGAAAGTGATTGCTGTTGTATCCGGTAAGGGCGGTGTAGGTAAGTCCACCGTGACTGCAATGCTGGCTGCGGCTATGGCTAAAAAAGGAAATCGGGTTGCCGTGCTGGATGCTGACATTACCGGACCTTCCGCGCCTACTGCCTTTGGCGTTAATGAGTGCCAGGGTGCCAATGAGGATGGCCTGTACCCCGCATTGAGTAAGGGTGGCATCCAGGTGATGTCTATTAATCTGCTGCTGGATGATGCCTCTGCGCCTGTTGTGTGGCGTGGACCGGTGATTGCCGGCCCAGTAGAGCAGTTCTGGACCGATGTAATTTGGGAAGATGTGGACTATATGTTTGTGGATATGCCTCCTGGTACCGGTGATGTTCCTTTGACTGTGTTCCAAAGCTTGCCTGTGGACGGCATCGTGATCGTTACCAGCCCTCAGGATCTAGTGTCCATGATTGTTTCTAAGGCTGTGAAGATGGCGAATATGATGCATATTCCTGTATTGGGTTTTGTGGAGAACTATGCCTATTTGGAATGCCCAGATTGTGGCAAGCGCCTCAATGTGTTCGGCGAAAGCAAGTTGGATGCTGTTGCTGCCGAGTTTGGTCTGCCTGTGTTGGCCAGACTACCCATTGATCCCAAGGTAGCAGAGAGCTTCGACAATGGTCAAATGGAATCTGTAAATACAGATGCCCTTGTTGATGTGCTGACAGCTGTTGAACAGGCGGAGAGGAAGTTAGGATGAGCGATACCACAATCCTGCTGATCCGACACGGTCAGAGCGAGGGTAATATCCGTGGCCTTTTTACCGGACACAGCGGCTACCCGTTGTCCGAACTGGGCCATAGGCAGGCAGCAAAAACTGCCGAATATATTCGCGCTAATTATCAAGTAGACGCTGTATACAGTAGTGATCTACCCAGGGCTTTTCAAACTGCAGAATATACGGCAAATGCCTTTGGATTGCCGGTTGTTACCAATTCCGGCTTGCGTGAGATTTATGCCGGTGATTGGGAAAACTGTCGATATGTTGACTTGGCAGTTTCTCATGCGGATACCTATTCTATGTGGAGCACGGATTTTTGGAATGCATATTGTGTAGGTGGCGAGACGGTGAAGCAGGTTGGCGAGCGTGCAGTAAATGCCCTGGCTTCCATCGCCGAGGCTAACCCAGGAAAATGTATTGTCGTAGCGGCCCACGCAACTACGATTCGCGGCGCACTTTGCAAGATATCCGAGTTATATGAGCCTGCAGTACAGATATATGGCTGGGGTGGAAACTGCGCAGTTAGTGAGCTTACTTATAGTGACGGTAAATTCAATGTTGTTTTTACCAATATGACTGATCATCTGGCAAATATGCTGACGGAGTTACCTTCAAGTTTATAAATACAAAAATCCCTCAAGGCCTGTGCCCTGAGGGATTTCTTATTGATTAGTCAGTAGTGTAGTTATCGAAGTAACCCTGGATATAGATAATGGGAGTGCCCTTATCACCGGAACCGGAGGTCAGGTCACACAGAGAACCGATCAAGTCGGTCAAGCGGCGGGGGGTAGTGCCCTGAGAGGCCATATTGCCAACCAGGCTGGAGCCGTCTTTTTCCAAAATCTTGCCCTTGATGGCATCACGCAGCTCTTCACCGGTAAGATTTGCGAAGGTGTTGTCGGCCAGGTACTTCAGCTTGAGCTCGTTGGGAGTGCCCTCCAGACCTGCAGTGTAAGCAGGGGAGACCACAGGGTCTGCCAGCTCCCAAATCTTGCCGACAGGATCCTTAAATGCGCCGTCGCCATAGACCATAACTTCCATATGCTTGCCGGTAGCCTCCAGCAGACGCTTCTGGATGTCATCAACTAAGTCCTGGCACTCACGGGGGAAGAGCTTGATCACATCCTCGGTGGACTTGTTAGAGCCCAGCAGACCGTAGCGGGCATTATAGCCGCTGCCGTTGATGCTCTCGGTCATAATCTCGTCCATGCCGTAGACTTTCTCTGCACCTGCAGCCCGCAGGATGCGCTTGGTGCGCTCACGGGTGTGGATGTCACAGGGCATAACATTTTTGGTGTACTTCAGAATAGCGCGGGGGTCGTTAGCCAAGATGATTTCAGCCTCTGCGCCGCTTTCCTGGATCAACTCTTTGTAATAGGTGATATAGTCCATGCCGGTGAAGGGGTGCTTCACATAGCCGAACAGTTCCCGGAACTGAGCCTCGGTCAATACATCGCTGTAAGGATTGACACCTTTTGCTTCTACGCTGTCCAGGTCAATGAGGTGGTTACCTACTTCGTCAGCAGGATAGCTCAGCATTACAATAACCTTTTTGCAGCCCTTAGCGATACCGCGCAGGCAAATGGAGAAACGGTTACGGCTGAGAATGGGGAAGATGACACCAACGGTGTCGCCACCAAACTTGTTGCGCACATCGGCTGCAATATCGTCCACAGAGCAGTAGTTGTTCTGAGCGCGAGCAACGATGGATTCAGTCATTGCAACAATATCGCGATCGCGAGGGGTCAAGCCATCATACTTAATAGCATCCAGGATTGAACCGGTAACGATTTCTGCAAGGTTATCACCCTTACGAATAATTGGTGCGCGAACACCCATAGAAACAGTACCTAACATCCGGCTCATAATAACACTTCCTATCTAATAAGTTTAGTCGTAAATTTTGAGAGCCTATAAATTTACCACCCGAGTATTATAATACATTTTTTTTTATTTGTAAAATAAAAAATGCATAGTTTCGAAAAAATTTTTACTTTTTATAAAAGTTTGCCAACAATATACCACAAAATCAACAGTAAAATTATTAAAGGAATATATGCTGCCAGTGCTGCGGAGGCAACAGAAATGGCGAAAACACCCATTTTTTGCAGAATTAACACCAAACCAATCAAAATTGCGGTCGTCAGCATTGCCTTTGTTACCTGTTTGCCGATTACATTGGCGAAGAAAAAGGTATAAAGTGCAGCAATCAGCGGATTTACTGAGGTGAGCACAAGTCCGACGAGGAACTTGAGTGCGCCGGTAGCCAGCAGCACGACCAAAAGGCCAAGCAGGATGGTAGGTGCATAGGTGACTAATCCCTCGGGTAAATAAGTGGTGAGCAGGCCGGTGACCACCAAATGCAGGAATAAAGCCAACACAACACCCAGGCAGCGGAAGAAGATCCAGCTGATAATATGCTTGCCCACAGGCAACCATCCGTCTGCCAGGTTCATTAAGAATGCCAAAATGATCATACTCAAAACTTCGGTGCAGACCACAGTATAGTGCTGCTGGAAGGAGAATAGTGTCATTGTATCGTTTGCAATCGTAACCAAGGGTAAGGGAGCGATGAATTTCTGAAATTCTGCACCGGCGTAGCAAAGCACCACAGTGAGTGCATAAACGAAGAAAATGCCAATTGCAGAAGATACGGAACGGCACAGGACGGACTTTTTGCCAAACGCAAACCGACCCAACATTGCCAGCGCAAGAAAGGCGGCAATCAGCATGCAGTTTGCCTTCAGAAATGCGCCGATGTCCAAATGAAAGGATTCAAAATAACTTACGATAGCTTCCATGAGAACCTCCTATAATACATAAACAGCCGCCAGTAAACCGGCGGCTGTTTTCTGTGTGTAAAGTGAAGTAAAAATTACTTCATCTCTGCCTCGGCGCCAGCTTCCTTCAGCTCTGCAACCATCTTCTCGGCATCTTCCTTGGAGACAGCTTCCTTCAAGGTCTTGGGGCAGTTGTCAACCAGATCCTTAGCGTCCTTCAGGCCCAGGCCGGTAACAGCGCGGACAACCTTGATGACGTTCAGCTTGGAAGCGCCGGCATCCTTCAGGATGACATCAAACTCGGTCTTCTCCTCAGCAGCCTCAGCAGCAGCACCGCCAGCAGCGGGAGCAGCAACAGCAGCAGCAGCGGCGGAAACGCCGAAAACTTCCTCCAGAGTGTGAACCAGCTCGGACAGCTCCAGAACGGTCAGACCCTTAACTTCCTCTACGAGAGCAGTGACTTTTTCACTAGCCATTGTAATTTCCTCCTAAATGTTAAATGTTTGTAGTGTTTGTGGATTTACGAATGAATTAAGCTTCTGCAGACTCTGCAGGAGCGCCGCCTTCCTTCTGGATACGAACCTGATCCAGGACAAAAGCAAGGCTGGAGATAGGTGCCAGGAAGGTACCAAGCACGGATGCGACCAGAGCGTTCTTGCTGGGCAGTTCGCCGAAACCATTGAGCTGGTCTACAGTCAGAACAGAGCCTTCAACTACGCCGCCCTTGATAGTCACGGGGAGCTTGTTCTTCTTAGCGTACTCGCAGACAATACGAGCGGGAGCGATGGGATCGCCGGTGGTGCTGGCCATAGCGGTAGTACCGTTGAGAACCTCGTCGAAGTCGTAGCCATTTTCCTTGGCAGCGAAACGGGTCAGAGTGTTCTTAACAACGGAGTACTCAACACCTGCATCACGGAACTGCTTACGCAGAGCGGCATCCTCAGCAACAGTGATACCCTTGTAGTCAACAAAAACCACGGAAGTAGCTTCCTTGATCTTAGCGGACAGAGCCTCAACCACTGCCTTCTTGCTCTCAAGAACCTTTGCGTTGGGCATTTGTTTCACCTCCGAAACTAAAAAAGTGTCTTCCTGCCAGAAGACAGAAAGACACGCAGAAAACTTTTCAAGCGCACCTCGGCAGGATTTATCGCTTACGCAACCTGCTGTCTTTGGCAACAGAAGAATATTAACATAACATATTTGAAATGTCAAGCATTATTTTTACTTTTTGTCAAAATAATACTCGATTGACACGTGATCGCCGGTAAAGGCGTACAGCATATTGCCATAGCGTACCTGGAAGGTGATTGTATCACCGGATTTATAGGCTTTTTTACTGTCAGTTACATCGATAATTGTATGGTCAGAGCTGCATCCAACGATCTCAAGATTGGGATCAAGAGGGGAGAGCAACATCGCATCCCCGATATCCTGGCTGCCAACAGCAAGGATCGCACGAAGTCTGCGGCCCTTATCTTCTCGGACTACAGTCTGTCCGGCCCAGTTCTTGGTGGAGTTCTTAGGAGCAGAAGCCTTTTCGTGAATGTCAACGATTTCTGCAGTGAGGCGAACGCTGTCTTCCCGCATACCGGCAAAAGAAATGCCGCGAACCAGGCGGATATTCATAGGATTGGCAATGCTACCGCCCAAACGCAGATGATTGATTCGTGTAGGCATCTTATTGACGCCGTCCTTTAGCAGTAACAGATTGATGGAGCTGCCACCGGATATGATGTCCAGCTTTCGTCCGATTGTGTTCTCGATTGCCTCAGCGCCTTCAATGAGAAAGCTGAGATTTTCAAAAGAGGGGAGTACCCCGTTCAGACAGGCGTGGTTGGTGCCTACACCGCGCAGATTCAAGTGGGGGAGAGTCTCGCAGTGCTTAGCCATCTCTACCAGCTCAGGGATGTTGTCCACACCTTCACGCAGATCACCCACATCCAGCATCAAGATAATGCCGGGTTTTGTGCCCCATTTGGCAGCTTCGTCATTCAAAGCGCTCAGAATCTTAAAATCCGCAACGAGAGTTAAGTCTGCGTACCGGGCAGTATCCTCTAAATCACCCCTTGTGGGCGCACGGGTAAGTAGTGTTTCAATATTTGGATAAGCCTCCTTAAGCTTTTTCAGATGTTTAGCACGGGAAACGCCAATCTGTGCACAGCCACCTTCGGAATATGCCTTTGCAACGTGGAGATCGCAATCGGAGAACTTAATGACACCGGCTACAGAAATACCGTTCTTGTTGCAAATATCGCACAAAACCTTTGCGTTTGTGCGCATAGCATCTAAATTCACTTCTAAAGCGGGAAAATGCCTGTTATCCATAATAATTCTACCCGTCCTTATTTTCTCAATTCCTTCAATATAATATATCTTCTATATTTCTTTGTCAATATAAATGGAAACCCCGGAAGACGAATGCCTTCCGGGATTTTGTTTAGGAATTAGTTGCCGTACTTGGCGGTGTTGACCTTAACGCCGGGGCCCATAGTGGAAACCACGGTGCAGGACTTGATATACTGACCCTTAGCTGCAGCGGGCTTAGCCTTCACAACAGCGGTCATCAAAGTGTCCATATTCTCGGTCAGCTTCTCAGCGCCAAAGGAAACCTTGCCGATGGGGCAGTGGATGATGTTGGTCTTGTCCAGACGGTACTCAACCTTACCAGCCTTAATTTCCTGAACAGCAGCAGTGACGTTGGGAGTCACGGTGCCAGCCTTGGGAGAGGGCATCAGACCCTTGGGGCCCAGAACCTTACCCAGACGGCCAACCACACCCATCATGTCGGGAGTAGCAACGACAACGTCAAAGTCAAACCAGTTTTCCTTGGTGATCTTCTCAACCAGCTCCATGCCGCCAACATAGTCAGCGCCGGCAGCCTTAGCCTCGTCAACCTTTGCGTCCTTAGCGAAGACCAGCACGCGAGCGGTCTTGCCGGTACCGTTGGGCAGAACCACGGCGCCGCGGACCTGCTGGTCAGCGTGACGGGAGTCAACACCCAACTTGATGTGCAGCTCGACGGTCTCGTCGAACTTTGCGGAAGCACCCTTCACAACCAGTTCCAGGGCCTCGGTGGGATCATACTGAACGGAGCGGTCAATCAGCTTGGCGCTCTCCTGATATTTTTTACCTCTAAACACTTGTAATTTCCTCCTTGTAGTGGTGATGCGGAAAAATCCTCCCACATTACCGGACCAATAACTTGTCCGGACAGTGAATATTAATCGACAACGGTAACGCCCATAGAACGGCAGGTACCGGCAACCTGGCTTTCAACAGCCTCCAGGGTAGCGCCTTCCAGGTCCTGGATCTTAGTCTTAGCGATCTCAGCGATCTGTGCGCGGGTGATAGAACCGACCTTGGTCTTGTTGGGAACGCCGGAACCCTTTTCCAGACCGATTGCCTTCATAATCAGCAGGGGGGTCGGAGGGGTCTTGGTGATAAAGGTGAAGCTGCGGTCTGCGTAAACAGTGATGACAACAGGAATCTTGTAGCCCTCCATAGCTTGGGTACGAGCGTTGAATTCCTTGATGAATGCAGCAATGTTAACACCGTGCTGACCCAGAGCGGGGCCAACAGGGGGGGATGCGGTAGCCTTAGCGGCGGGGATCTGAAGCTTAATAATGCCAGTTACTTTCTGTGCCATAATAAGCACCTCCTGAATAAAATGTGGTAATATGCGCTTTGCGCATTTCTTTCGGGGTCTTTCGCCCCTCCCACGGTCCGACCGAATTTTCGGTCCGATGCGTTATTGGGATATTAACTCCACCTGATCGAGTTCAAACTCAACAGGGGTTTCCCGGCCAAACATAGATACGATCACGCTGACCGAGTTCTTGTCGACCTCCATTGCTTCCACCACGCCGGTGAAGGAAGAAAGAGGACCGTCGAGAATGCGGACGGTATCGCCAACAGCATAGTTGACAACAATCTCCCGCTTTTCGACACCCATCTCATAGACTTCATCATCAGTGAGGGGGAAGGGGTCGTTTCCGGATGCGCCAACAAAGCCTGCAACGCCACGGACATTGCGAATTACGTGCCAGGTGTCATCGGAGTAGACCATCTTTACAAATACGTAGCCGGGATACAGCTTACGATCAAAGGTCTTGCTCACGCCGGAATCGGTGATCTCAGTGACAGTTTCCTGCGGAATGTTCACTGCGATGATCTGATTCTGGAGCTGACGGCTCTGAACAGTTTTCTCAATGGTGGCCTTGACGGTGTTTTCGTAACCGGAGTAGGTATGGACAACATACCATTTCGCAGCCTCTGCCATAGCTCGTCTCCTTACTTGAAGGCATTAATTAAGGTAGTGATACCATAATTAGCGACGAAATCGAACACCCAAACGAACACGCCAACGACCAAAACACAGGCCAGGACGATCAGGGTATTCTTGGCAACCTGCTTAGGGGAGGACCACACGACCTTCTTCAGTTCGCTGCGAAGCTCACGGAAGTATCTGCAGATGCCGCCCCAGGCTCTTTTGAACCAGTTTGCTTTCTTTGCTTCTGCCATGTCGTGCCTCCTTACTTGGTCTCGTTGTGAATGGTGTGCTTTCTGCAGAATCTGCAGTACTTCTTCATTTCGAGACGGTCGGGATCGTTCTTCTTGTTCTTCATAGTGTTGTAGTTTCTCTGCTTGCACTCGGAGCATCTCAAAGTGACTTTCACGCGCATAACGGCACCTCCTTAAATTTGCCTCCCTGTATCACCCCGGCTATATAAAGATTTAGTAAGCGGTCAACTACAAATAACCGCTCCGGAGCTGAAAAATGGGCACAAAAAATAAACCCTCTTTTCACAGGTAGATACATTCTAACACAGGGGTGTGTGAAAGTCAACAATTTTTTTCTTTATTTTTTGTGTGTTTTGCTGTATAATGGGTGCAAAACGATAAATAAGGAGAATAAAGAAATGAAACGCATTATGGGAGTGGATTACGGCGATGCCAGAACCGGAATCGCCATCTCTGATTTGCTTTGCAGTATCGTGGGTACAACCTCCGTTATCCACAGCAGAAACACAGAAAAAACCATAGCGCAGATTTGCGCTATGGTAAAAGAGTCGGACGTGGGTGAAATCATTGTAGGACTTCCCAAGAATATGGATGGCTCGGAGGGCCCTCGGGCAGAGCTGTGCCGGGCTTTTGCTGAGCAGCTCCGGGAAGTCACCGGTTTGCCCGTGAACCTATGGGATGAGCGCAGAACCACCGTAGAGGCGCATAATATCCTGTCGCAGCATAACTACCACGGTAAAAAGCGCAAAGACACTGTTGATGCGGTGGCCGCATCTTTGATCCTGGAAGGTTATTTGGCTTTTCGAGGCCGGTAAAACAACTCTCGCAGGCCGGTGAGGATTAAAACGCCACCAAATAGCTTCTTTAATAAATGTGTGTCCATATGCGTTCCAATATAGGAAAAAATTCCAGAAGCAATACAAGCGCAGATAATACCCGGTATCACCTTCTTGAAATTTATGGAACCCTGCTTTTTGTGAAACAGGGTTGCGATCAGTGCAGTGGGAAGGAAGAACAGCAGATTAACAGTCTTGGCAACAGCATAGTCCATGTGGATTACTGAGGTGAGCCAAAGCATTAAAAGACTTCCGCCACCAACTCCAAGACCTGCCAAAAAGCCCAGTACGATAGCAACAGGGAAGGCAAGATATTCTAACATAAGAACCGTATCCCTCCCCAAAGAATGATGCCCCCCAGAAATCGGTGAAGCCATACTGTTGGGATCTTTCTGCCCCAAAGTCCTGCGGCGACACCGCCAACTGCACTGCCAATCAGATAGGGGAGTAGCTCTGTAACGGAAATTTCCCACTTACCGGATATCAACAGAGAAGTAACACATACCGGCGCTATGATAGCAATAGAAGCAGGAAATCTTTCCTGTTCAGATAGCCCCACCTTTTTTCCAAGCATCGGCACCAGTACCAATCCACCACCGGCGCCGAATAAGCCGTTAACAGCCCCGGCGGTTGCTCCGGCGATGGACAGTATAATATTTTCAGACATAAAATCGCCTCCTTGGGACAGTTTTTCCTAAGGAAGCGGTTTATATGTAGAATTGATTTTAATGTTGCACAAGATGTTACATTTTCTGCTGACTTGTGTCATACTTTCTTATAAATTAGCTATTTGTGGAGGCTTGTTATGACCACTATATCATTTACCGGTGATATTGCGTTTTCCAAGTATTTTAAGGATGCCTGGAAAGATCCGTCATTTATTGACGATGGCATCGTAAACTTTTTGAAGAACTCCGACCATGTGGTTGCCAATGTGGAGTGTCCAATGACTGGTGGCGATGTTTCTGTTGACAGCAGCCTTACCCATGCCAGCGATCCTAAAGCTGTTGCAGTGCTAAAGTACATACATGCAGATATTTGGACCATTGCCAATAACCATGTTCTGGATTGTGGTGTAAGTGGTATGGTGGATACTATACGACTTGCACAGGAGAATGGTTGCACTACGTTTGGTGCAGGTATGAATAAGGAAGATGCTGCCCGTCCTGTGATACTGAACGAAGCGGGTGGTATTGGTATTTTTGGTGTTACCTATAAGGTGCAGGATTATATGGAGGCAGGAGAAGATATTCCTGGCTGTATTATGTATCCGGATATCGTAGCTATTGAACGCACGATTCGGGAAATTAAAAAGAATAACCGGTGGTGCATTTTAATTGCTCATGCCGGAGAGGAGTTTTCCAGTATCCCTCTGCCCTGTGTCCGGAAGCAATATCTCAAGTACCTGGAATTGGGTGCAGATATTGTAATTGGACACCATCCACACGTTACGCAGAATTACGAAACTGTTGGAAATAAGATCATATTCTATTCGCTGGGAAACTTCATCTTTGACACTAACTACCAAAGGATCCAAAATCACACTGAATTCGGAATGCTGGTGAAGCTGCATTTGTGTGAGGAAGGCTTTGCTTGGGAGAATATGCCCATTTTGATTGATAGGGAAACCCAAACGGTGAGGCCGGGCAAATGCCCTGATATTTTCTGTGATATTTCTCCAAAAGAATACAATAGATTACGTCCCTTGGCGGTCAAGCTTTTCTTTATCAATAATAAAAAGGCCCATTGCTTCTCCGATCCGGATTGGAAGGCATATAAAGCAAAGGACTGGTTCCGACATTACGTGAGCAGATTGGGTAAGGGTGCAGTGATCCGTATGCACCTGGATGAATTACTGTACCATCTTCGCTTATGGAAACGGGCGGATAAAAAACTCTATACCTATTTAATAAGTAGTGTAAAGAAGGAGAACTGAAATGTTCACGATAGATAATGATTATATAGTTGCGATTCGTCGTGAGATCCATGAATATCCCGAAACAGGCTTTGATTTGCCGAAAACTGTAGCGGTAGTGGAGCGGGAATTGGCTGCAATGGGTATTCCCTATACAGAAAAGTATGGAAAGGGCAGTGTTGTTGGCTACATAAACCCGGACAAAGATAGTTTTACCATCGGACTCAGAGCGGATATGGACGCTCTGGACATCACCGAAAAAGTAGATGTGCCCTATAAATCCAAAATAGGCGGAAAAATGCATGCCTGCGGCCATGATGCTCACACTGCCGTTCTGCTTGGTGCAGCTAAGGCACTGAAAGGCATGGAATCTCAAATCAACTGCCGCGTGAAATTGATTTTCCAGCCTAGCGAAGAGGGAATGGACAAAGGCGCGGAAATGCTGTGCAAGAATGGTGTTATGGATGACGTGGATGTGATCATCGGTCAGCACATTGAAACCCTGTTTGATGCTGGCAAGATGGGCGTTCGCAGCGGATTTGCCCAGGCATCCAGTCGGAATTTCAAGATTGAAGTTTTTGGTGAATCTACCCACGCAACAACACCCCAGGAGGGCATAGATGCTCTGGGGATCGCTGTGCGGATCTATAATGACATTCAGCACTTTATGATTAGGGAAGTAGATCCTTTTGAAAAGTGTGTTTGCTCCGTTGGATCTCTACACGCAGGCAAGGGACAGAACAATATTGCTGACTATGCGGAAATGGTCGGTACGATTCGTGCGCTGGATATGAAGGTTGATAATTTTATTATTGACCGATTGGAAAGAACCGTGAAAAACAGAGCGGAGGAGGCAGGTGCTAAGTGGAAGGTTACCGCTCCGTTAAAGACCCCCAGTGTGAATAACGATCCGCAGATCACGAAACTCGTACGGAACACCCTTGAAAAGGTAGTTGGCAAGGAAAATGTTGCTGAAATGACCATAAAGCTTGGCGCTGAAGATTTTTCCCATTATCAGCTGAAAAAGCCTGGCGTACTGTTTCGTTTGGGTGTGAGAAATCAAGAAAAAGGTTTCATAAACGATACCCATTCTGCTTATTTTCAGTTAGACGAGGATGTTTTGCACCTCGGTAGCCGTGCATTTGTCCAATTCGTGTTGGATAATATGAATGGAATTTAATCGATGGGATGCAACGGAGGGAATTATGGAGATTCAGACCATAAAGACTGACATATCATTTTCCTTAGAACATAATTTTTCTGTTACTGTTGAGTTGCTCCGAATTAACGATTTGTGGAAAATCGAAGTCCCACACATTTTAGAAAATAAAGAGTTAGTTTATCAGTTGAGTTCTGCGGATAATTTGGTTGATAAATATGCTGATATATTAAACAACGCATTCAAAAAGTACAATTTTATAAATATACGCAGAAATGTAAAGCATCGATTCATATGTTTATCTTCTACACAGATTAATAAAACGGTAATTCTGCCCTCAACAGTCGAGATTTCGGACGACTTTTCAAAATATGGTATCAGAAGGAAGTCGTGGGATGGCGATGATTATTGTTATCGTGGATTTGGTACGATTATGAATGGTGACCTCCTTTCGTGGTGCATAGAAAATTCACATTTTATGGATGATGATAGCACTATAATAGGTGTTCGAACTGATGAAAATTATCGGGGAAATGGATATGCCGCTTCGAATGTTGCAGCATTATGTAATTACTTGCAAGGTAAAGGTATGTCAACGATTTATTATGAATGTGCCTTAGATAATATTGCATCATATCGTACTGCTCAAAAAGCAAATCTAGAATACATAGGGGAAGTGCATTATCTATCCTTTCAAGATAAAACGCATAAGTAAATTTATTCAGGTCAAATTAACTTTAATTTAATTAGTATGTGGAGATGGGAGGAATCGAGGAATCAAGGTAGCAACCAGTGTTTGCACTGGTTACAGCAACAGTCCACCGGACTGTTGCATTTAGATGGGTTCGATTCCCCGTCATCTGAATACCGATACCAATAAAAAATACCACCCAAACGGGTGGTATTTTTTATTGGTGGAGATGAGGGGAATCGAACCCCTGTCCGAAAGCAACTTGGAAAGACTTTCTCCGGGCGCAGTTTGTTATTTACATTCCCTTACCCTGCCGGGAACAAACACCCTGCAGAGTTTGGTAGCTTCATGATGCGTGGCACGGGCAAAGCTTACCGTACGCACGTTCTCCACTCAGATGACACCCAAGCCCGGCTCGTGGACCTTCCGGGGAGGATGCGCGCCTAATTAGGCAGCGAGAGCAACAGTATTGTTGTCAGTTAATTTTAAAAAGGTACCCGTTTTATCGTGGTCAGGCGCCACGGCCCGCTTATCCAGCCTCACTACCCCCGTCGAAACCAGTACATCCCCATATATGAGAATTGGGTAGCCGGTGGGATGGAAAACCCATCCCACCGATGTAAATTAAAATCTGCCGTAGGGATCAGCCAACTTCTTGGGTTCGGGATAGGTCTCACCGTGAGTATCCACAGTAATAGAAGCAATCTTCTGCTCCTCAACAGGACGGTCCTGCATACCGGTCTTGGTAGCAGCGATGGCATCCACAACTTCCAGGCCTGCAGTGACCTTGCCAAAGGCGGCATACTGGCCGTCTAAGTGCTTAGCATCCTGGTGCATAATGAAGAACTGAGAGCCGGCGGAGTTGGGGCTGGAGGAACGAGCCATGGACAGCACGCCTCTTTTGTGCTTCAGCTCATTCTTCACACCGTTGAAGAAGAACTCACCCTTGATGCAGTAACCGGGGCCACCCATACCGGTACCCTCGGGGCAACCACCCTGGATCATAAAGCCGGGGATAACACGGTGGAAGATCAGTCCGTCATAGTAGTTATGATTTGCCAGATCGATAAAATTGTACACGCTCTGGGGTGCGATTTCGGGATACAGCTCGCCTTCGATGACACCGCCGTTTTCCATTGTGATCTTAAATGTAGGGTTCATATTAATATCTCTCCTTTATTGCGCGTTCGATTTGACGCTTAGCGTCTTTCTCGGCCGCGGATTGTCTTTTGTCATACAGCTTTTTACCTTTGCACAGGCCAACCTTTACCTTTACCAAGCTACCCTTTAAGTATACAGAAAGGGGGATCAGTGCGTAACCGTCCTGCTTGACCTTACCAAACAGGCGCATAATTTCCCGCTTGTGCATCAGCAGTCTTCTGGGGCGTTTGGAATCCGGGTTAAAGCGGTTACCTTGTTCATAGGGAGAAATGTGCATCTGGTTGATGATCAGCTCTCCGTTTTTGATTCCGCACCAGGAATCCTTCAGATTCAAGGTGCCCTGGCGGATGGATTTGACCTCAGTTCCGTATAATTCAATGCCGGCTTCCATCTCTTCCTCCACGAAATATTCGTGATAGGCCTCGCGGTTCCGGGCCATGATCTTTACGCTTCCTTTTTCCAGACTACACACCTCCTTGCAGTGAATTTCATTATGTATTATACCACCACTGTCAAGCTATTCAAACAGGAATTTGTAAAGCTTTTCTGTTGAATCAAAGGTAAAATCGCAATAGCTTGACATTTCTTCAAAAATTTTAGGAAACGCGGTGCGCCCCCAACCGGCAAAGGCAACCGGGCAGCCACCGGCCCGGGCCATACCAACTGCTGCTTTCATATCGTCGATTACAAGAAGCTGCGCAGGGGAGAGGTTATAAGTTTTCATAATCTGCTCCAATGCCCAGGGGCTGGGTTTGCGATGCTCCGGTTCTAAGTCCCAACCGAAGATCATATCCGGTTGTACACCGAAATGGGCGGCATAATCCCGGGAAATGTTTTCTTGGGAAGATTGGGATACCACGCAAATGATACCGCCTTCCTCTTTCTGCCGCTGGACGATCCGCTCGATACCGGGGTAGGGGGCAGGAATATGACTGCGGATATGCTCTTTCCAGCTGTTGTATTCAAACAGCAACTCTTCGTCGCTAAATGAAAACCTTTCCTTGCACATGGGCACATATCCCGGCTCATAGCAGAGGCTTATGTACTCGTGCAGGGTGATGGTCATACCCGGGCGGTATTCTTTTAAGAATTCCACAAAGAAGGGGTAATTTACTGTTGCTTCGCTTTGCACCACCGTATCATCGTGATCCAAAACCAAACAGGGATATTTTAGCATGGATTTCCCTCAGCTTTCGTCGTTTTGTGCCATAGTAACTTCAGTGACATTTTTCTTTGCACCAAAGTATTCGCCCAATATCATAATAGGTGCATATATGAGAATATCTGCCAAGATCATAAATAACCAATCGTAGCCCGCAATCATTGCGCTGTTTTCTGCCGCGGCGCGGTCTGCTGCGGGCAGGATATAGGTGGTAAGCCAAAATGTGGGTCCGGAAATATAAACTCCGTGTCCACCGATAAGGATAGTCAAGGCAATTTGTATTGCGAAAACAATAGCTACAAACAGCACGGCTTTTTTCGGCTCAAAAGTATAGGTTCTGGTATTGGTATGGTAGCCTCTGCGATAACTGCGGATATACAGGACGATACACATAGTAAGAAAATGTATGATAAATCCGCCCAGGTCCATATTGATGACCCGCATAAATTTCATCGGTATATTTGCAATAATAACAATACCCAGACCAACGATAACAGACAGAAAGAAATCTATAAAATAATTGCCAAATCCTTTAAGATAATTTTTGATGTTCTTCATTTGTAAATCTCCTTTCGTATTTTTTATAATTATATCATAAGAACCGTTTTTCTTCAATGTGTAAGGGCGAATATCGTCAAAAAATTCCACTTGCTAAATGCGAACAAATGTACTATAATAAAGAAAAAGGAAAGAGGTGAGCAGGGTGGAGCATATCAATACACCAGTGGATGTGATCTCTATGTGCAGTGCCAACGGGGATATTCGCCCTCTGCGCCTGCGGATGGAATCGGAGGACCATCAGCTTTTGCGGGTGGATATTGACGAGATTGTCAGCAGTAAGCCTATCCAATATGTAGGTATTGAAGCTATTGTGTTCCTGTGCCGGGCAACGGTGGAGGCAAAGCAGTGGCTGTTTGAACTGAAATATACCATTCGCACCCATAGCTGGTGCTTGGTCAGGAAGGTGTACTGATGAGGGAGCGGGTGATTTTTCATGTGGATGCCAACAGCGCATTCCTCTCTTGGTCTGCAGCCTATCGGGTGAAGGTATTGGGAGAAACGGTGGACTTGCGGGAGATCCCTTCGGTGGTGGCCGGAGATAAAGCATCCCGGCAGGGCGTTGTTTTGGCAAAGAGTACTCCGGCAAAGAAGTATGGCATTCAAACCGGAGAACCGCTGTTTCAAGCTTTGGAGAAATGCCCACAGCTTACGGTGGTGGCTCCGGATTATGAACTGTATGTAGAGGCTTCCCGGCATTTTGTGTCAGTTTTGCGGCAGTTCAGCCCCCTTGTGGAGCAGTATTCCATCGATGAGGCCTGGGTGGATATGACCGGAACGCAGCGGATCTACGGCGATCCCCGCCTTGCTGCGGAGAAAATGCGGGAGCGGATTTGGAACGAACTGGGTTTTACGGTGAATGTGGGCATATCCACCAATAAAATCTTGGCAAAAATGGCTGGAGATTTTGAAAAACCCAATAAGGTCCATACCTTGTACCCGGAGGAAATAGAAGCTAAGTTTTGGCCTTTGTCGGTGCGGGATTTGTTTTTGGTGGGAGCGGCTACAGAGCGAAAGCTCAATCGTTTAGGCATCTATACCATCGGCGATTTGGCAAATGCAGATGTGAGTATGCTGCGCAAGCGCCTTGGGAAGCCGGGAGAGACCATCTGGCACTTTGCTAACGGGCGCAATGCGGATATGGTGATGCCTGTGCCGGCGGAAAATAAGGGCTACAGTAATGCAACCACGACGGCCCAGGATGTGGTGAGCAGGGAAGTAGCGCAGCGAGTGCTGCTGAGCCTATGCGAAACGGTGGCTATGCGAATGCGTAAGGACGGCAAAAGCGGCAGATGTGTAACCATCCACCTGCGAACCGCTGATTTTCGCCATTTTTCCCATCAGCTGCAGCTTCACGGCGCTACCAATATTACTGCAGAACTGTTCAAGGCAGCCTGCCGGGCTTTTGATGAGGCCTGGGACGGACAGACGCCTTTGCGTCAATTGGGTGTGCAGGTGACAAAGCTGGCAAGGGAGCCCTATCAGCAGTACGATTTGTTTTCCGGCATTACGCCTGCCCAATATGAGAGGAAACTCCGTTTGGATGAAACAGTGGATTCTATCCGGGATAAGTTCGGGGAGGATATCATACGCCGGGCCAAATTCACCCAGGATCCGGGAGGTCACATGGCAGGCGGTCTCAGCAAAGCCCGCCGTACCGGTGTCACCAAACCGATCCCCAAAGAGTTTTAGCATTGACAGGTGTGCTATACTGTTGATAGAAAACAACGGAGGTTAGCTATGGCAATCGTTACATTCTACCGGGGGCATCCCAATTCACCCAAAACAACAATGCCTGCCCATTTAGGCGCCAATGCTATCATTACCTGCAATGGAAAAATCCTGCTGGAAAAACGGCGGGACTGTGATATTTGGGGCTTGGTTGGCGGTGGTGTAAAGAAACAGGAAACCTCATTGCAGGCTATTACCCGGGAAATATACGAAGAATTGGGTCTTCGGATATCCAAAGATAAATTCCAAAAGTTAGCGGTTTACGGTGAGCCAGGCCGGATTGCGGCCTATCAGGACGGCAGTATTTGGCGAATGGTAATTGTGGTATTTCGTTTGGAACTGGAGGAAGAGCCGGCAATGACCATTAGTGCAGAATCCCGGGATTTGCGATTTTTCTCAAAGGAAGAATTAAAGGACATTGAAATCGTAGTGACCCATAGCGATATTGTGGAAGATTGGTTCTTAAAATGATAAACGGCGGCAGGGAGTATACCTTGCCGCCGTTTGCTTATTTGTTTTTTAATCTTTCTTTGGCTTCTTCAACAGTTTCGCCATCTTTTGTGAGATATGTGTCTACAAACTTGTCTTCAATTTTGGTGTAACCGCTGACGACACCCTGTTCGATCTTCTTGTAGCCGCCAACGACGCCCTTTTCGATTTTTTTGTAGCCGTCAACCACAGTCTCTGCAATTTTCTCGTTTGCCTTTACAATTTTAGATTTAGCCATATTTACTCTTTTTCCTCCGATCAGATTTATTCCAAGCAGCAGTACGATGATCCAAACTGCTGTTCCAGTTAAAATATTGAATAATTGAATTTCCCCCGGTTTCATACCGGGAAATGATACCAGCATTGACCGCTGCATCGAATAGATAGAAACAAATGCATCCGCCAGTGATATATTTCTTAGGGTCATTGTGATGGGTGAGGTGCAATGCTTTGCTTTTGCCGTTCCAATGATTGCAACCGTTATTTTACTGAATGTATAGGTTGCAATGGTGATCATGATGATCTTGTGAAAAACAGTGCCCCGTTCTTCCACAGCGGACAGAACATTGATGCCAACTAAGCAGAGTGACAGCACTACCAACAAAATACCGGTTGTTCTCCTGACAAAATGTGCAGTATCAGAAACTTTCTTGGCGTTTCGTTCGATTTTTAGTACAGAAAACCGGGTAGCAGTCAGTACAGAATAATATGCGCCCACAGTGATGAACCACCACGAATGGGCAATAAACCCAATAACGCAATTACCAACAGCATAAATAAAGTTGACACTTAAGCCGGTATAGGGATTTTTAATAATTTTTAGGATATTCATTTGATGCCTTTGATCATCGGTATCAGGGAGATCAGCATAATAATGCCCAGCAAACCAACAAGTGTACCCCACACGATCTGCTCCCACACAAGGCACAAGCACATGCCCACACCGAGAACCAATGCAGAGACAATGCCGTAAATGATTCGTATAATGTTTTTACCGTTCATTTTCGGCAGCTTTTTACATTCCATCTTGCACCATACAAGAAATGTTACAATGCCGAGAATCAAACCGATTCCACCGAAAATAATACCCTCAGTAAAGGCATTCCACTCCGGCAGAAGCGCCATACACATTCCTAAGGAAAACAGCACTCCGCTTACAGTTCCCATGATCAGTGCAATAAAACTACTCTTTTTCATATACAAACTCCTTTCATTATTCCAACACTTGTGTTTTTGTTGTAACTGTAGTATAATTCAGCTAATGTTTGATAACAACCATCAACTTTGCAACAAGTGTTGGAATAATGGAGAAATTATTATGAATGTTAAAAACAACAAGCGCCGCAAAGAATCCCAAAACAAGATTGAAAAGGCCTTCGTAGAACTATTGCAGAGCAGAGAGATCAAAGAAATCTCCGTATCGGATATCATTAAAATGACAGACTTAAATCGAAGTACATTCTATGCAAATTACTTGGATATTTACGATCTTGCCGATAAGGTGAGGGTAGAACTGGAAAATGATTTCAGCAGACATTTTGTTGATTATGACACCAGTAAAGATAATAGCGGTGCGTTGCGAATGTTTACCCACATAAAAGAAAATCAACTCTTTTATAAAACCTATTTTAAGCTATGTTATGACGATAAGTTCCTTATTTCCATATATGATGTCAAGCGTGCGGAAAAAGAGCAGATAACGGAAAATCTTAAGTATCATATTGAGTTTTTTAGAAATGGATTGAATGCGATTATTAAAATGTGGCTCTCAGATGGATGCAAGGAATCCCCGGAGGAAATGGCAGAGATTTTGAAACAGGAGTATAGAGGAAGAAGATTATAACAAAAGCCCGGAAGGATTGCCTTCCGGGCTTTATATTGTTTTATTTTGAGAAGTCAAGGAGTTTTTGTGCGTCAAGCTTATCGTAGTTTGCAATAAAGTCGGATAGTTCACCGGCAATCTTCTTAGCGCCGCCAACAGAATTGCTTTCAATGTTCAGCGGCAGCAGGGGATCATGGAGAGACAAACGCAGTAAAAACCATCCGTTACCGTGGGCTTCGTCCAGGTTCACGCGAACACCCTCAAAATTGCTGGGAGCCAGACTCCAGCCGGGCTGTTTTGCAGCATAAGCGGTCAGCTCGTCAATGACCTGCTGGCCATAGGGCTTGAAGTCTTCCAGCAGAATATTCATACGGAATTCAACGCTCTCAGCGGGCTCTTCCAGTTCTGCAATCAAGGATTCCAGTGTGTAGCCTTCTTTGCGGCCACGGGCCAACTCGATAAGCAGCTTGGTTACGAGATAAGCGCCGTCATCCAGGAAGTAGTTCTCTTTCAGCGCGCCGTGACCGGAGGTCTCGATTGCCAGCTGACTGTCCTGACCCTGGGCATTCAAGCGAATGGATTCGTTGATTACGTTCCGGTAACCTCTCTTGAAACGGTGGTGGATGCCGCCTTTTGCTTCAATAAACTTGGCAAGACCTGTGGAGGTGATAGAGTCTGTGACAATGGTAGTGCCGGGGTATTCCCGCAGAAGAATGGCGGACAGCATGGCAATGATGCGATTGCGGTTCAATTCGCTGCCATCGGACAGAACAGCGCCAGCCCGGTCTACATCGGTATCGAAAATAATACCCAAATCAGCATTAGCCAGCTTGACAGACTCAGTGATGGCTTCCATAGCGGTCTTATCCTCAGGGTTGGGGATATGGTTGGGGAAGCTGCCGTCGGGATCTAAGTAGCGGCTGCCCTCGGTGTTGGCACCAAGGGGCTTCAGTACCTTGTCCACATAGAAACCGCCTGCACCGTTGCCGGCATCCACTACAATGCGGAAGCCCGCCAAGGGCTTGGCTTCGCCTGTGGCTGCACGGATCTTGTCGCAGAGGATACCGGCGTAGGCATCCATGAACTCACCGGAGATCAGTTTGCCGGCAGCAAGGCCGGTGGTTTCGTTGCCGGCAGCGAAGATGAGAATTTCCTTAATATCGCTCTTTTCCAGGCCGCCCTCAGCGGTAAAGAACTTAAAGCCGTTGCGGTTAAAGGGGAGGTGGCTGGCGGTAATCATAACTGTGCCGTCGTAAGCATACCTTTCGGTGACGGTAGCCATAAACATAGCCGGGGTACTTGCCATACCGAAGTCGGTGACCTCCAAGCCCTGCGCGACCATTGCCTCGCAAATCCAACCGCACAGAGCAGGACCGGAAAGACGGGAATCACGACCTACAGCAACCTTGAGACCGCTCTTTTTACCGGTCTTTTTCATGAGCCACAGAGCAAAGCCTCTGCCAATGTCCTTGCAGGCGGTCTCGGTCAGGTTGATGTGCTGACCTTCGATGCCCTCCAGGGCAACGCCGCGAATATCACTGCCGTTTTGCAGCTTAGAATAATCCATATATGTATCCTCCGTTTACGAAAATATTTAATCTAATAAATATAATATCACGGGTGCATTGAATAATCAATGATAATCTATGTGCAAAACAACAAAAATACCGGGAAATTTTGCTGGATATTTATACTGGAAAAATTATTGACATCTGAAAAAAATTGTCATAAAATAAAAAATAATTTACGTACTGAGGTGCTGAGGGCTAAAGCCTTCTACAGGTTGGTATTGGAAATTATGTATTCTTTTTTGGAGGTAATTTAGATGAATGCCTATGTAACAAGCGTAATTGAAAATGTCAAGAAAAAGTATAGCCACGAACCCGAGTTCGTGCAGACAGTGGAAGAGGTTTTGACCTCTATTGCTCCCATGGTCGACAAGCACCCCGAGTACGAGAAGGCTGACCTGCTGAACCGTATGGTCGAGCCTGAGCGTATGTTCACCTTCCGTGTTGTCTGGACCGATGACAATGGTCAGACCCATACCAATACCGGTTACCGCTGCCAGTTTAATGGCGCTATTGGCCCCTACAAGGGCGGCCTGCGTTTCCAGCCCAATGTGACTCCCAGCATTATGAAGTTCCTGGGATTTGAGCAGACCTTTAAGAACAGCCTGACCGGCCTGCCTATGGGCGGCGCTAAGGGCGGTTCTGACTTTGATCCCGCCGGCAAGTCTGATGCTGAAATTATGCGTTTCTGCCAGAGCTTTATGACTGCTCTGTATCGTTACATCGGACCCGACATCGACGTTCCTGCCGGTGATATGGGTGTTGGCGGCCGCGAGATCGGCTACCTGTACGGCCAGTACCGCCGCCTGAAGGGTGTTTGGGAGAACGGCGTTCTCACCGGTAAGGGCTTTAGCTACGGCGGTTCTTTGATCCGTCCCGAGGCTACCGGCTACGGCGCTATCTACTATCTGCAGGAAGTGCTGAAGCACGAGGGTGACTCCATCGAGGGCAAGCGGATCGCCATCTCCGGCTACGGCAACGTGGGTTGGGGTATTATGAAGAAGGCTGCTGAGCTGGGTGCTAAGGTTACTTATTTTGCCGGTCCTGACGGCTACATCCACGATCCCGATGGTGTTGTTGGCGAGAAGCTGGACTACATCCTGGAGATGCGTGCTAAGGATCCTATGCACTGCAAGCCCTATGCTGAGAAGTACGGCGTTGAGTTCGTTCCCGGTGAGAAGTGCTGGGGTGTTAAGGATGTTGACATCTATATGCCCGCTGCTACTCAGAACGATGTCCGTATGGAGTCTGCTGAGAAGATCGCTGCTTCCGGCGTTAAGTACTACATCGAGGTTGCCAATATGCCCACCACCAATGATGCACTTGAGTACCTGCGTGCTCAGAAGCATATGATCGTTGCTCCCTCCAAGGCTGTTAACGCCGGCGGTGTTGCTGTTTCCGGTTTGGAAATGAGCCAGAACTCCGAGCGTTTGGTTTGGACTGCTGAGGAAGTTGACGAGAAGCTGAAGGGTCTCATGAAGGTCATTCACCAGATGTCCGTGGATGCCGCTGAGGAGTACGGCCTGGGTTATGACCTGGTTGCCGGCGCTAACCTGGCTGGCTTCAAGAAGGTCGCTACCGCAATGATGGAGCAGGGCCTGTTCTAAGAAGCTACATAGCAATTGCCCTCTGCCGATTGGCAGAGGGCAATTTGTTTTGTTTGTGATTAAAGAACTTCTTCAAGATAACCGTACTTTGCAAGGTAACGGAAATAGGAAAGATAATATTCAATCTTCTCATCGCTTGTAGTAATTAAGAATGCGCCATCGTGTAGGCGGATTGCCTCCAAAACACTTCTATCCGGTGATAACAGGGCCCAAATAAGCTCGGGAATGGCGGGCCAGGATACGCGCTCTGCATAGGGAATTTTATCGAAGGAGAACGGCATGCCTGTGGAAGTGATACGGTAGCGAATAGCTGCGGCTTTCTGCTCGGTGACAGACAGTTCGCGATCCGGAAGTGTGGTATAGAATTCATCAGCCCAGTGCGCAGGAATCTTGGGAGCGATAAGGCCGGGATAGAAACGGTTAAAGGATTCCATTCTGCCAAGGTAGAGAAGCTCAGCTGCCTTTTTGTACATCAGCGCTTCTTCCTTGGTCAACTTGCCGGCAGCAGTTTCACCGGCAATATAGTTTCTGCTGACCTCAAGCCAATCAAAGGCTGTCTTTTCAAGTTCTGCGGCCATATTTGCAAAATGCGCGCGGTCACCGCACACAAGTGCTGCGGTATATATTGCAACAATGGGTGTAAGCTTTGCCAGTTCCTTGGGCAGGACATCGTCAAACACTGGAGCATCACAGTGATGATAGTCATATTTACCGTTGCTGGAGGGCGCTACAAGCCAGTTGGTCGGTATGTCAACAGTGGGCTCGCTGGACCAGCAGTCATCGGACAGATTACCGGGAGCCATACTCCATCTCAGGTCAGAGCAGTAAGTACGCATTGCTTCATAGAGAAGCATATCACCAAAGAAGGGCAAAGACAGCGGAGACTCCTTGATAACAAAGCCCCTGTCAATTATACTGTTTCCAAAGCAGGTGATTGTATCAATGCTAAGCGCAGCGAGAATCTTTTTGTTGTGGTTTGCAAAAAATGCAGCAAAGCCGTAACGCTCCATAGAGAAGATCAGACGCAGCGTCTTTTCCGGCTGAGGCAACACACCCTCGTCAATAAGTTTTTTTAGCATTAGGGCAACTTCTACACCGGCGGCAAAGCCTTGGCAGTCATCGGCATAGAACGGCTCATATAAGTGGGCAAGTATCGCGAATTCTTCCTCAGACTTTCCGGGGATCGTGCCGGTGACAGTGTAGATTTCACCGTCATAGATTTTAGCTTTAATTTCTCCGTGGAGAACCACTTTTCCCTTGGAAAGAAGTATGGACAGTTCGATACCGGTCTTGGGAGAGACACAGAATACAGGAACCACGGGGTCTTCTTTCAAATGATACCAGCCAATGTGACCATGGCCGTTTGTCCAGGAAGGCACATCGGGTTCGTGAGCTGTGGTGCCATAGGGCGCAAAAACGATACCGGCACATCCGGCTTTCGCCAGCGTGTTATACAGAGGGTGCTGTGCAGGCAGATAATAGGGATAGTAAACATACTTGCCTTTGCAATCCGGAGTTTTGGGGTCTAATGCTGTATAGGCGACCAGTTCTGCAGTTACACCGCCCTCGGGTGTGGGCGCGGAATATTCAGACACATAGATGGTGGAAATATCGGTGTCAGCAATCATTTTGCGCTCGGGCTCGATGATCTCAAGAGTGGAACGGCCAAGCAGATCCCAGGCTTGAGGCATAACAAAATCATAGGAAGCTGTCTTGCCGTCAGCCTTATGGGCAATGCGCTGCACATCGGAGAAGCCTGCATCCTCCAGAACCTTGGTGCACCATGCGGTGGAATCGTTAAAGGCAGAATATCTGCGGGGGCGCTCCAAATTTCTGAGGATTTCCATTGTTTCCATCACGCGTTCGTGGGAGTAAAGAGAACTGAGAATGTCGTAAAGATCAGATTTTAAGAACAGATCCATAATACCTACACTCCTTAGTAAAATTTATAGATACAGTATACCAAATGCGCACTGCAATTGCAAGTAAAAACCGGAAGGGATTTTCCCTTCCGGTTTTGAATTAGGAAATCTTCTTTGCCACAGTGTCGAATTCTTCCTGGATCTCCTTGGAAGGAGGCGCAGTAATCAGGGACACTACAACAATAAAGATGCAGGAAACGATAAAGGCAGGCAGCAGTTCGTAGATATTCCAAGCGCCGCCCAAGGGCCGGATCAGCAGCTTCCATACGAATACCATAATGCCGCCGGAGAGCATACCGGCAATCGCGCCGGCACGATTGGTACGCTTCCAGAACAAGCTAAACAGCATCAGCGGGCCAAAGACTGCGCCGAAGCCTGCCCAGGCAAAGCTGACGATGGTAAAGATAATGCTTGCCTCATCCAAAGCAATGATGATAGCGACAAGGGAGATTACCAACAAAGTAATACGGGAAGCATTCATAACCTGCTTGTCGGTAGCATTCTTGCGGCAGATACCTTGATAAACATTCTTAGCAAGGGCAGAAGCGGCAATCAGCAGGTAGGAGTCAGAAGAGCTGATAGTAGCTGCCAAAATACCGGCCATCACAAAGCCAGCCAACAGGGGAGGCAGCAGGCTTGTGGACAGGGTAATGAAAATGCTTTCAGCAGAGGATTTGGTGGTGAGGGCGGTGGGATAGAGAGCACGGCCAACAATACCGATAAACACCGCCACAGTCAGGGAAATAACAACCCAAACTGTTGCAATTCTGCGGGAGCGAGTTAATTCGTTTTCAGAGCGAATGGCCATAAACCGCAGCAGAACCTGAGGCATGCCGAAATATCCAAGGCCCCAAGCAAGGCAAGACGCGATGGACAGGAAGCTGTAAGTACCGGCGGTTCCGAATTGAGGAACACCGTTGACAACCTGCTGAACGCCGCCATCGGGAACGGGATTGCCATCGGCAGCAAGGGGAGTAGCGATACCGAAGAAATCGAAGAAACCGGGAATGGACTTTGCGTTATCAACAACAGCATTTAAGCCGCCTGCAGCTGCTGTGCCCAAAACAACCACCAAGGTAAGGGCAATGATCATTACGATGGCCTGCATAAAGTCGGAAACACTCTCAGCGAGGAAACCGCCCAGAATCGTGTACAGCAGCACAAATACAGCGCCCAGGATCATCATCGGTATGTAGGGCATATCGAACAGCGTGGAGAACAGCTTGCCGCAGGTGACGAAGCAGCTGGAGGCATAAACTGTAAAGAAGATCAAAATAAAAATAGCAGCAATGCTCATGATGACTTTGCTCTTCTCGTGGAAACGGTTGGAGAAGAATTCCGGCAGGGTGATGGATTCACCGGCCTTTTCGCTGTATCGGCGCAGGCGCTTGGACACGATCAGCCAGTTGAGATATGTACCTACAGCCAATCCAATAGCGGTCCAGGCAGCGTCGGAAACGCCGCACCAGTAAGCAACACCGGGCAGGCCCATCAGCAGCCAACCGGACATATCTGAGGCTTCAGCGCTCATTGCGGTGACCCAGGGGCCAAGGCTCCTGCCACCCAGGAAGTATTCCTCAGAATTTTTGTTTGCGCGCTTTGCGCACAGAACACCAATAAGAATAACGGCGCTCATATAGACGATCATAGCGATCAGTACTTGTGTTGTACTACCCATATCTTTCCTCCAAAAATAAAAAGATGTGTTTAGTTTACTTTATAAAAGTGAATTAGTCAATATTTTGTTAACAAATTATCACATTATTTTGATAACTATCCGTAAAAAAGGAAGACCACCCGACGGTGGTCTTCCTTAATTGGTCGGAGTGTCGGGATTTGAACCCGAAGCAGGGCAAGCCCTGCTTGAGGCTTATGCCCTCACTCGCTCTCCGTTGCACGGAAACCGCTCGGGGATGGCACCCAAGAGGCCTCGGGTTCTATAAAGTCTAATAAAAAGAGGAAGACTGCCAAAAAGCAGTCTTCCTAATTTGGTCGGAGTATCGGGATTCGAACCCGAGGCCTCTTGGACCCGAACCAAGCGCGATACCAAACTTCGCCATACCCCGATAACGGAAAATATTATAGTGAAATTCTCACCAGTTGTCAAGTATCGGAATATCATTTCATATAATCTACTGTATAGCTGTAAACTTGTATACTGTGCCTGGAGGAATACTATGAGCTACTGTGTAGATTATAACCCGGAAATGAAAAAACGCTACCCAGCTTATATCAAAGTTAGAAGAAAAGTTCCTGTTAGAGCATTACTTTTAGCTGTTTCAGTAATTATTGTCTGCTATGGCATCTTCCGCAGCGGTTTACTTCGTTTTTTAATACCTGGTGACCCGGCAGTCACGACTGCAGCTTTTTCCGGGATGGTGGAGGATGTGGGCGCAGGTGAGTCAGTGCGCCAGGCTTTTCTGACCTTCTGTAAGGAAATCATTGTCAATGCCAGTTAAATTTGAAATAAGACCCAACACATACATTTATATTGTGTTGTTGTTATTTTTCGTACCACTTAAATGGCTGTTTGCTTGGCTGTTTGCAGCCGGGTTTCACGAGGTATGTCACTGGCTTGCGGTAAGGTTGTGCGACGGGAATGTCTACTGTATCACGGTCGGTCTTGGCGGCGCAAAAATGAAATGCAGCCCTATGTCCAACAAGAAAAGGCTATTTGTTGTACTGAGCGGACCGATTGGCGGATTTTTTCTTGTGCTTTTTGCCCGATGGATTCCGAGAACCGCTTTATGCAGCTGGTTGCTGTCTGTGTATAATCTGCTGCCGTTGTCGCATCTGGATGGCGGTAATGCACTTAAAATTTTTGTGGGCGAAAAAGCATTTTTTCTGCAAAGGATATTTCTAATTCTGCTGAGTATTGGCGCAGTATATGTATCGCTTGTCTTGCGTTTTGGCATTTTACCGCTTGGGATCGTTGGTATTCTTTGGCTAAAAAACAGAAATACCCCTTGCAAACAGGGCACTTGCAGGGTACAATAAGGGTACATATACAAAAGAGGTAACACCATGACTGAGAAATTACAGCGCATTCTTCCCACGGTGCAGAAACCTGCCCGCTACACAGGCGGAGAATACAATGAAATAATAAAAAACTTAGAAGATGTCCGTGTGCGAGTGGCATTTTGCTTTCCGGATACCTATGAGATCGGTATGTCCAATGTGGGTATGCGTATTCTCTACGGTGTCATGAATGAAATGGATGGCGTTTGGTGTGAACGGGTCTTTGCTCCCTGGGGGGATATGGAGGATGCTATGCGCGCCAATAAACTGCCCCTTTGGGCTTTGGAGAGCCAGGATCCTGTTAAAGATTTCGATATGATCGCCATTACCATTGGCTATGAAATGTGCTACACCAATATTCTGAACATGCTGGATCTGGCCGGTGTGTCCTTATATACAAAGGAACGGCAGGGGTTAAAGAATATTGTCTTTGCCGGTGGTGTTTGTACTTTCAATCCGGAGCCCTTGGCTGACTTTGTGGACTTTTTCTCCCTTGGTGAGGGTGAGGAAAGTACTGTGGAGATCGTTGCGCTCTATGACCGGGCAAAGGCTGAGAATTGGAGCAAAGAACAGTTTCTTGCGGAAGTTGCAAAGATTCCTGGTGTGTATGTGCCTTCCTTCTATGAGCACAGCTATAATGCCGACGGTACACTGAAAGCAATTACACCCATTGCGGGCGCACCTAAAACTGTCACCAAACGGATTGTGGAGAATTTAGATGATGCCTATTTCCCTACAAAGATGATTGTGCCTTCTACAGAGATCGTCCATGATCGTGCAAATCTTGAGGTGTTCCGTGGGTGTATCCGAGGCTGTCGTTTCTGCCAGGCGGGCTTTTCCTGCCGTCCCGTACGAAAGAAAAGCCCTGAGGTTCTTTATCGACAGGCGGTGGAAACCTTGGTGGATTCCGGGCATAATGAGATTACCCTTTCCAGCCTATCTACCTCGGATTACAGGGAGTTAAAGCAGCTTACCGATGAGATGATTCCTTATTGTGAAAGTCACCGTATTAACCTTTCCGTGCCCTCACTGCGGGCAGATAATTTCTCACAGGAGCTGATGCAGAAGTTGCAAACTCTCCGCAAGAGCGGTCTGACATTCGCTCCGGAGGCGGGCACACAGCGCCTGCGGGATGTGATCAACAAGAACCTCACCGAGGAAGAAATTCTCACTACCTGTGCCAATGCCTTTTCCGGTGGCTGGAACAATGTGAAACTCTATTTTATGTTAGGTTTACCCACCGAAACTGACGAAGATGTGCTGGGTATAGCGGATTTGGTTTATAAGGTTATTCAAACCTGGAAAGAGCATGCATCCAACAAAAAGCGCGGCCTGCGTGTCCATGTGGCAACAGCCTATTTTGTGCCAAAGCCCCATACGCCTTTCCAGTGGGAAAAGCAGATAGATCCCCAGGAATACCTGCGGCGTTGCCGACTGCTGAAAGATCATTTTTATTCCAAGTCCATTGAGTACAATTACCACACTCCGGATATTAGCAGATTGGAAGCTGTAACCGCTCGTGGCGATCGACGTTTGGCGTCCGTTCTGGTGGAAGCTATGAAAAATGGCGCTAAGCTGGATGGCTGGGACGAGTATTTCAATTATCAAGCCTGGCTTGATGCCTTTGAAGTATGCGGCGTTGATCCTGATTACTATACAGTCCGCGGGTTTGGGGAAGATGAGATCTTGCCCTGGGATACTATTGATGTTGGTGTGACCAAGAAATTCCTGCTCAAGGAGCGGAAACAGGCCTATGCTGAAACTGTAACCCCTGATTGCCGCCACGGCTGTGCCGGCTGTGGCGCAGCAGCGCTTTTGCAGGAGGTGAAGTGCGATGCTTAGACTGTTGTTTGAAAAGACAGGGAATGCAGTTTGGATATCTCACTTGGATTTAATGCGCCTGTTTCAGCGCGCATTCAAGAGAGCCGGATTGCCCTTGACCCATACCCAAGGTTTTAACCCACGCCCATCTGTTTCTATTGCACTCCCGCTGTCGGTTGGGGTGGAAAGTGTCTGTGAGTTGCTGGACTTCACACTGGACGGCACAACAGTTCCTTGTGAGGAAATCTGCCAGCGGTTGAATGCTGCTCTTGTGCCCGGCGTAAGGGTTCGTGAGGTGTATGAAACCGGCAGAAAATTAAAGGAGCTTGCATTCCTGGACTGCACCGTAACACTTGAATATGATTATGGATTCTCTGCAGATGCGCAGGAAAAACTATTAAAGCTTTTTTCTACAGAAAGTTTGATTGTACCCAAAAAGGGAAAGAACGGGATTCAAGACCAGAATATTATTCCTTTAATTAAAAAGCTGGAAATTGTCAAGGCAGGGGAGAGGGAACTGGTTTTGAACGCCAGAATTTGCTGTCAGAATCCCAGCTTAAACCCAATGCAGTTGATTGCTGCAATTGGCCTGCATTTACCTGAGATGAAACCGGATTTTGCAAAGTGTAAACGGTTGGAAATTTATGATTTGAATCAAGAAGTGTTTCGATAAGGAGAATTTATATGGAAGTCAATCCTAAGTATATTTTGGAAGAATGTCCCATTTGCCATGGCGCCGGTATCGTAATGCACGAGGGCGGTTGGAATGTGCAGGTGGAATGCGCTGACTGCAGTGCCCATACCGTCTATGTGGAATACGAGAACGACGCGCAGAAGGCTGAGGCTGAGGAGCAGGTTGTAAGACTGTGGAATCTGGGCAAGGTTGTCCGCACTGAGATCGGCGAATAATTTTTTAATAAATTTGAAAAAAAGGCTTGCATTTTCGAAACAGGTGTGTTATTATACTGTGGCTATCGAAAGATGCAAGCAAAATCCGGGTTTGGCGAAGTTTGGTATCGCGCTTGAATGGGGTTCAAGAGGCCGCTGGTTCGAATCCAGTAACTCGGACCAAAACACCGTGGTTTCTTAGAAACCGCGGTGTTTTTCTTTTCTAAAATCTGTGCTTAGCGGATAATTTTATGTAATGCAGGAAAAAACCAAGATTTTTCTAAAAAAGTACTTGATTTTTCCATTTTCCTGTGATAAAATACCTCGGTCTGAAAAAGCAAGGTGCGTCCTCTGCGGTGCCGGGAACCATATCGCCGGGTCAATCACTGTACGAACGCCTAATATTAAGGAGGACGAAGATATGGATTTGGTTAAGGCTCTGTCCAGCCAGTACATGAAGGAAGAGCTGCCCGAAATGCGGGTTGGCGACACTGTTCGTGTGCATGTGCGGATCAAAGAAGGCTCCCGTGAGCGTATTCAGGTGTTCGAAGGCACTATCATCGCCCGGAAGCACGGTGGCATCGGTGAGACCATCACTGTTCGCCGCATCAGCTACGGTGTTGGCTGTGAGAAGGTTTTCCCTGTTCACTCCCCCCGTATTGCCGCTGTTGAGACTGTCCGTAAGGGTAAAGTACGTCGCGCTAAGCTGTACTACCTGCGTGACCGCTTTGGCAAGGCTGCTAAGATCAAGGAAAAGGTCTAAATTAAATAAAAAAAGAGGGGAAACCCTCTTTTTTTATTTGCCAAAATCGTGTATAATGTAAACAATGTAATTTACGAGGTGGAGGTATCCGCTGTGGAAGATATAGAACAGACCCCCCAAAAAGAGGAAAGTAAAAAAAGTAAAGCGCAAAAAACGGTTTTATCTTATCTGCATGACTTGGTATTTGGTCTTGTGGCAGTACTTTTGCTGTTTATGCTGGTTTTCCGCGTAATTGTTGTGTCCGGTCCATCTATGAAAGAAACCCTTCAAAATGGTGACTGCATTGTTTTGCTAAGCAGTGTGTTTTATAATGAGCCAAAATACGGTGATATTGTCGTTGTCAGCAAAAAAGCATATAAAGATGGTGAACCCATTATCAAGCGTGTGATTGCAACGGAAGGCCAGGAAGTTAATATTGACTTCTATAAGGGCATTGTTTCTGTGGACGGTGTTGAGTTGGATGAACCCTATGTTAACACACCCACCAATGAATATGAGGGTATTGAATTTCCTCAAATCGTACCCACGGGTTGTGTTTTTGTGTTGGGTGATAATAGAAATCTATCCAAGGACAGCCGAAGCCCGGATATCGGTATGATCGATAAGCGGGAGATTTTGGGTAAGGCCTTGGTGATCGCATTACCAGGGCCCAATGAAGTTACCAAAAAGCGTGATTTTAAGCGAATTGGAGTACTGTGGTAATGGAACAGGATAAAATGAATATTCAATGGTATCCCGGGCATATGACCAAGACGCGGCGGCAGATCGAAGCGGATCTGAAGCTTGTGGATGCTGTCTGTGAGATCGTGGACGCCCGAATTCCCATTTCCAGCCGAAACCCAGATATTGATGCTATTTGCGGCAATAAACCCAGGATCATCGTGCTGAACAGAATGGATCTGGCGGACTATGAAGCAACTAAGAAATGGCTACAGTACTTCCGGAGTAAGGGAATGGCTGCCGTTTCCACTGATTGCAAGTCTAAGAAGGGCATTACTGCTTTCGAGCCTGCGGTGCGCTCTGTTTTGCAGGAGAAGATCGCCCGAAATGCCGCCAAGGGAATGAACAAGCCACTAAAAGTGATGATCGTTGGCATTCCCAATGTGGGTAAGTCTACCTTGATCAATCAAATATCCGGACGTAAGGGTGCAAAAGCTGAGAATCGTCCCGGTGTCACCCGTGGCAAACAGTGGGTAACTGTGAACACCAGTTTGCTGCTTTTGGATACACCCGGTATTCTGTGGCCTAAGTTTGAAGATCCCAATGTGGGTATGATGCTGGCTTATACCGGTGCTGTGAAAGAGGGTGTTATCGATGTGGAAGAACTGGCAGCCCGCCTGATGGAGCTGCTGTTGCGTTTCTATCCCCATACCCTCAAGGAACGCTATAAGGTGGAAGCAGAGCAGGGGACTCCTGGTTATGTTTTACTGGAAGAAGCCGGCCGCAAGCGTGGTTATCTGCTTGCAAGAGGTGAGATCCATACCGAACGTATGGCAAAGGTGTTGTTGGACGAATACCGCTCCGGTAAGTTAGGACACTTCACCTTAGAGACCCCGGAGGACATGCAATGACAGATATGTTTGAATTTGAAAAAAAGTATGCAACAGAGGGGTATAAGCTGATTTGCGGTGTGGATGAGGCTGGCCGTGGCCCTTTGGCTGGTCCTGTTTGCGCCGCTGCAGTGATTCTGCCTATGGACGTGGATATCCCCGGTCTGAATGACAGCAAAAAGCTCTCAGATAAGAAACGTCGGGAGCTGTTTCCTGTGATTTGCGAAAAGGCGATTGCATACGGAATTGGTTTCGCGGATCATAAGGAAATCGATGAGATAAACATTCTCCAGGCAACATATCTTGCTATGGAGCGTGCAATTGCAAACCTGGCTGTTAAGCCGGATTTTGCCCTGATTGACGGCAACCGAGCTAAGGATTTTGGTATTCCTTTAGAAACAATTGTGGGTGGTGACGGCCGCAGTGCCAGTATTGCAGCGGCATCGATCCTGGCAAAGGTAACAAGAGATGACTATATGCTCCAAGCCGAGAATGAATATCCCGGCTATGGCTTCGGGGTACATAAAGGTTATGGCACAAAAGCCCACTATGCTGCGTTGGCTGAAAAAGGCCCATGTCCAATCCATAGAATGACCTTCTTGAAAAAACTATATGGGACGAAATAACATTGTCGGCGCCTGGGGCGAATCTCTGGCAGCGGCCTATTTACAGAAGAAGAAATATAAGATTTTGGCATCCGGTTATCGGTGTCGCTTCGGCGAGATTGATTTGATCGTTGCTGATAAGAAAAATCTTGTATTTGTAGAGGTAAAGCTGCGGAAAACCAATAGCTTTGCCGATGCAAAGGATTTTGTGGATTATCATAAACAAAACCGACTGCGCTCAACAGCGGAATTATATTTATCGCAGAATCCTACTGAGCTGTTGACCCGTTTTGATGTGATTGAGATATACGCCCCTCAGGGGGTAGAAACGAAAAAACCGGAAATCCATCATTTGGAGGATGCCTTTATATGAAGTTTCCTGTATTTGACCTGCACTGCGATACGGCATTGCAACTGCTTGGAAAAAACCGTGATACCCTTGGCAGATTGGATACAAATGATTTACACATTGATTTGGAACGTGGCGCAACACTTCCCGGTTATGCCCAATGCTTTGCGGTCTTCACAACACCCACCATGCGTCGCCCTGAGGGCGTTTCTGTAATTGGAATGTTTGAGCGGGAACTGGCTGCTATAATGAACCAGGTGGAAGCAAACGCCGATAAGATCCGCGTTGCCTATTCCGCTGAGGAAATTGAAGAAAACCGCAAGCAGGGCATTATGTCTGCTGTGCTTACGATTGAAGGCACTGCAGGTTTTGATTACAATATTGATATGTTAGAGGATCTATATAATATCGGCTTTCGAATCACCACCCTTGGGTGGAATGAAGAAAACCCTCTCACAGGTTCCTGCAAGACCGGTGGTGGGTTAACCGAGCAGGGTAGGGAATATGTCCGCCTGGCTCAGAAAGCGGGTATGGTGATCGATGTGAGCCATATCAGCGATGAAGGCTTTTGGGATATTATGAATATTGCAGAAAAGCCCATTATTGCATCCCACTCCAATTCTCGCGCCCTGTGGGATATTCCCAGAAATTTGTCTGATGAGATGTATGCCGCAATTTGTAAAACCAACGGCACTGTCGGCATCAATCTGTGCGCTGATTTTTTGGGTGATAATGCAGATTTGGATACGGTCTGTGATCATATCTTCCACTTTATGGACATTGCAGGTTCGGATAGATATGTTTCTCTTGGCAGTGATATGGATGGTGTTACGCATCTGCCTGCCGGCTTTACCGGGGTGCAGGACTATCCGAAAATTGCTGACAGATTGCTGCAAAGAGGTTTGTCTGAAGAATCTGTTGAGAATATATTCTGGAATAATGCTGTGGGAGTGATAAAGAAATGCTCTATTTAAGCACAAGAAATACAACCGACTGTTATACAGCCTACCGGGCGCTCAATGAAATGCAGGCTCCTGATGGCGGATTTTATGTGCCGTTTCGCCTGCATAAATTCACCGACAGTGAATTGCTTGCATTGCGTGCGAAAACACCCTGTGATGCGATTGCACAGATCCTCAACCTGTTCTTTGGCGTACAGCTTACAGGTTGGGATGTGGAGTGCGTTGTGGGGCGCAGTCCCGTCAAGCCGGAAACAGTCAATCAGCGCTTGTTGTTTGCTGAATTTTGGCGTAATCCGGACGGTTCGCTGAAATATCTCATTTTTAATCTCTATCGCAGAATAACTGCAAAGGATTTTTCTGTGTCTAAGCCTACCGGTTGGGCATACATCGCAATTGAGATTGCTCTGCTGTTTGGTTTGTATGCTGCGGCAGAGAGTATACCGCCCCAGGGTTTGGATGTTGCTGTAGAAACCGGTGATTTTGCTGATGTTACAGCTATCGAGTACGCAAATCAAATGGGCTTACCGATCAATATGATGATTTGCGCTACCAACGAAAATAGTTCCGTATGGGATCTGTTCACAAAGGGTGATTATAACACGGCAACTCCCGTCGAACTGCCGAAGTACTTAGAGTGTTTCCTGTTTGCTCGTTTGGGTAGGGATGCAGTACTGCGGTATTTGGAAACCAGTGAAAAGAAACGAATTTTCCGCGTTGGTGAGCAGGAACTGGAAACTTTGTGCGATAATGTATTTTGCTCTGTCGTTAGCGAAAATCGCGTAGAATCCATTATTTCCGGAATGTATCGCGCAAACGGTTATGTAATTGACCCGTCTACTGCGGTAGCATATGGCGGTTTGCAGGATTATCGTGCAAACGGCGGTTTACACCGGGATACTTTGCTCCTTGCGAAACACCGCCCGGCATTGGAGAAGGAGTGACACGATGGCGCTGTACGCGATCGGAGATTTGCACCTTTGTCTTGGTGCGCCGAAACCTATGGATGTATTCGGCGGCAACTGGGTTGGTTATATGGATAAGCTGAAAGAAGGCTTGTCTGTGATTGGCCCGGAGGATACTACAGTTTTACTGGGTGATTTATCATGGGCGCTGGATTTGGCATCTGCCCGTGAAGATTTTGCCTGGATCAACCAAATCCCCGGCAGAAAGATTATTCTAAAAGGCAATCATGATTATTGGTGGAGTACCGCTTCTAAATTCTATAAGTTTTGCGAAGAAAACAATTTTTCTGACCAGTGGATCCTTAATAACAACCACTACGTGTACAATGGTTGGGCGATATGCGGGACCCGCGGTTGGTTTTTCGAGGAGGAGCGGGGGAGTGACCATGATGAAAAGGTTTTTAAGCGGGAATTGATTCGTTTGGAAACCTCGTTGAAATCCGCTGGCGATCTGCCCAAAATCGTCTTTTTGCATTACCCGCCGTTATACAAAGGTTACCGCTGTGAGGAGATTTTGGAACTGCTGAAGCGCTACGAAGTCAGACAGTGCTTCTATGGTCATCTCCATGGCGCAAGTCACGGTTTGGCCATGGAAGGTCAGTGGGACGGGGTGGAATATCGCCTTGTTGCGGCTGACAAACTGAATTTTCAGCCATATCAAGTTCTTTTCTAAAATATTTTTCAGAAAAGTGTGGACATTTGGTGCAATATCTGCTAAAATATCTCGGATAAAAAATACATATTGACGGCTGTGTAACAGCCCGAAAATTTGGAGGAAAAAATTATGAATATCAAGAGCAACGAAAGAAACGGCAATCAGACTACCATCGTGGTCGAAATCGATAAGGAGCTGATGGAGTCCGGTGTTCAGAAGGCATATCTGAAGGCCCGCAAGAACATTATGATCCCCGGCTTCCGTAAGGGCAAGGCCCCCAGAAAGATGATTGAATCTCTGTACGGCGCCCACGTCTTCTACGAAGATGGTTTGGAAGAGATTTTCCCCGAGGTTTATGAGTATGCTGTTGTGAAGCAGGAAGTGAAGGCCGTTGGCCGTCCCAGCTTGACCGATATGGACATTGCCGAAGACGGTACTGTTACCATCACTCTGACCACTGAGGTTTACCCCGAGGTTACCCTGGGCGATTACAAGGGTCTTGAAGTTGAGAAGGCTGAAGCTACCGTTACCGACGAGCAGGTACAGGCTGAACTGGACCGTATGGCTCAGAATGTTGCTTCTACTGAGACCGTTGAACGCGCTGCTGAGATGGGCGATACCGCCAACATCGACTTCGAAGGCTTCGACAATGGCGTTGCATTTGATGGCGGCAAGGGCGAGAACTTTGACCTGAAGCTGGGCTCCGGTTCCTTCGTTCCCGGTTTTGAAGAGCAGATCGTTGGTATGACCGCAGGTGAGGAGAAGGACATTGACATTACCTTCCCCGAGGATTACCATGCAGATCTGGCCGGCAAGGCTGTTGTTTTCCACGTAAAGCTGAATAAGGTTACTGTGACCAATCTGCCTGCACAGGACGACGAGTTTGCTAAGGATGTCTCCGAGTTCTCTACCATCGAGGAGCTGAAGGCTGATATCCGTGCTAAGGCTTTGGAGAATACACAGAAGCAGATCGACAGCGCTTTCGAGCAGGCTTGCGTTGATAAGGCTGCTGAGAACACCACTGTTGATATGCCCAAGGCCCTGGTTGAGCAGGAGCTGGACACTCAGATGGAGCGTTTTGCTTACCAGCTGCAAATGAGCGGCTACTCCGTTGAGCAGTACGCTAAGATGATGGGCGGAGACCTGTCCACCATGCGTAACGCTTTCCGTCCCGGTGCTGAGAAGCAGGCCAAGATCAATGTGACCCTGGCTAAGATCGTTGAGGAAGAGAAGATCACTGTTTCCGATGACGAGATCACCGCTGAGCTGGAGTCTATGGCTAAGCAGTACGAGATGGAAGTTGAGAAGATCAAGGATATGGTTCCCGCTGAGGAGCTGAAGGCAAGCCTGGAGACCCGCAAGGCTGTGAAGGTCATTGTGGATGCTGCTGTTGCTGTTGCTCCCAAGGCAAAGGAAGAAACCAAGGAATAAGTTTTCCAAGAAATGGTTAGAATGTTTCAAACCCTGAAAGGAGACTGACCATATGAGCTTTATACCCTATGTAGTTGAACAGACAAGCCGCGGAGAAAGAAGCTATGATATCTTCTCCCGGCTGCTCAACGACCGGATCATCTTTCTATCCGAGGAGGTCAATGACACCACAGCCAGCTTGATCGTGGCCCAGCTTCTGTATTTGGAGGCCCAGGACCCGGATAAGGATATCCAGTTTTATATCAACAGCCCCGGCGGCAGTGTCACTGCCGGTATGGCGATTTATGACACAATGCAGTACATTAAATGCGATGTAGCTACCATTTGCGTGGGTATGGCTGCTTCCATGGGCGCATTTTTGCTGTCTGCCGGTACAAAGGGTAAGCGCATGGCGCTGCCCAACTCCGAAATTATGATCCATCAACCTTCTGCCGGTACCCAGGGTCAAATCACTGATATGGCGATCCATATGAAGCGACTGGAAACCATCAAGGCAAGAATGAATCGGATCATGGCCGAGAATACCGGCAAGTCTGTGGAAGAGATCACAGATGCTTGCGAGCGAGATAATTTTATGACCTCTGCAGAAGCCAAGGACTTTGGCCTTATTGACAAGGTTCTTGATCGGCACTAATGAGAAAGGCGGATCTGTTTTATGTCTAAAACAGAAGAACAGATTTTAAGCTGTTCCTTTTGCGGAAAAAGCGAAACCCAGGCCCGGCTGATTGCCGGACCTGGCGTGTATATCTGCAGCGATTGTGTCCAGGCCTGCTGCGACCTGCTGCGTGAGGACGAACTGGCAGGGGAGACCCCGCAGAATCTTCCCACACCTGCAGAGATCAAAGCTTATATGGATGGCTATATCATTGGCCAGGACGAAGCGAAAGTCGCTCTTTCCGTTGCTGTATACAATCACTATAAGCGCATCTTTTTGGCTGCTGACACTGACGTAGAGCTTCAGAAGAGCAACATCCTGCTGATTGGCCCTACAGGTTCCGGCAAGACCCTCTTTGCCCAGACCCTGGCCAAGATCCTGGATGTGCCCTTCGCTATTGCAGATGCTACCACGTTGACCGAGGCCGGTTATGTGGGTGATGATGTGGAGAACATCCTTGTGCGCTTGCTGCAGGCTGCTGATTTTGACCTGGAGCGGGCAGAGCGGGGCATTATCTACATTGATGAGATGGATAAGATCGCCCGTAAGAGTGAGAATACTTCCATTACCCGGGATGTTTCCGGCGAAGGTGTGCAGCAAGCATTGCTGAAGATTCTGGAAGGTACAGTTGCCAACGTGCCGCCACAGGGTGGCCGCAAGCACCCTCAGCAGGAGACAATCCCTGTGGATACATCAAAGATCTTGTTTATCTGTGGTGGCGCTTTTGACGGTCTAGAGAAGATTATCGAGTCCAGAACCGATAAATCTGCAATTGGATTTGACGCGCCTGTGGAGAGCAAAAAGAACCGCGATATTGGCAAGCTTTTTGCCCAGGTGCAGCCCCATGACCTTATTAAGTTTGGTATCATTCCAGAACTGGTAGGCCGCATGCCTGTTATTACCAGCTTGAACGATCTCAAGCAGGAGGATTTGGTTCGGATTCTGACCGAGCCCAAGAATGCGCTCACCAAGCAGTACCAGGCACTTCTTGCGATGGACAATGTTGAATTGCAGTTCCAGCCCAAAGCCTTGGAGGCTGTTGCAAAGAAGGCAGTTGAGCGGCAGATAGGTGCTCGCGGTCTGCGGGCTGTTATGGAAGAAACCATGACAAAAATTATGTATGTAATTCCCTCTGACCTCTCCATCCAAAAGGTAGTTATTACACCGGATGCGATAGACGGTAAAGAACCGAAGATTGTGCGGGATAAGGATAAGCCCCGGCAGAAACTCGGTATGGGAAAATAGTGTCAAGAGGGGTAGAGTCGCTACCCCTTTTGTTTATATCCGGAAAGGAAATGGATATATGAGCGAGATTTTAATATCCGGCAGATTGCCGGTTTTAGCCCTGCGTGGGCTTGTGGTATTCCCCAAGCAGACGGTTCATTTTGATGTGGGCCGCAAAAAGTCTGCCCTTGCTTTAGAATACGCTATGAAGCATGATCAGACGCTTCTGTTGGTTCCCCAAAAGAATATTTTGGATGATGATCCCGGCTTAACCGGTCTCTACCCTATGGGCACTGTTGTCAAGGTCAAGCAGGTGCTGAAAGCACAGAACGAGAATGTTCGGGTCTTAGTGGAGGGGCTGTATCGGGCAAGAATTTTGGAATTGACACAAAATGAGCCTTATCTTGCCGGTGTCGTTGAATCTGTGCAGTCGATGCCTGTGAAGGATGTCCTCCGCGAGCGCGCACTTTGCCGGGAGGCAACTATGCTCTACGGTGCATACAGCGATATGGTGGAAAGACCTGCCCAAACTGTACACTTGCAGATCCTGGCATCTGAGGATTGCAGTTTTGTTGCCGATGCTATTGCACAAAATTCCGGTATTGACTATCGTGACAAGGCAAAGCTGCTTTGTCAGCTCAATCCCATCCGCCGTATGGAGAATACCTTGAAGCTTCTGCAGCAGGAGATCCAAATGCTGCACATTGAGGCAGATATCCAGGAAAAGACCCGGGTCAATATGGACCGGGAACAACGGGACTATTATCTGCGGGAGCAGATGAAGGCGATTCGGGAAGAATTGGGTGAGGGCGATGATGTATCCGAGTTTGCAGAATACGAGAAGAACATTTTACTGCTGAATCTGCCCCAGGAATCAGAAGAAAAGCTCTTAAAGGATCTTCAGCGGCTTAAGAAGCAGCCGTTTGGCTCCGTGGAAGCGTCCGTTCTGCGGAATTACCTGGATACAGTTTTGGAACTACCTTGGAACACTGCTACGAAAGAGCGTATTGATGTCTTGGCTGCCAAAAAGATTTTGGATAAGGACCATTTTGGCCTTGAAAAGGTGAAGGCACGAATTTTAGAGACCATTGCCGTACGCCAGCTTGCGCCGGAAATGCCTCCGCAAATTCTCTGTCTTGTCGGCCCTCCCGGTGTGGGTAAAACATCGGTGGCATACTCTATCGCCAAGAGCCTAAACCGCAAAATGGCGCGAATTGCCCTTGGTGGTGTTCACGACGAGGCTGACATTCGCGGTCACCGCAAGACCTATGTGGGCGCCATGCCTGGCAGAATCCTCACTGCGTTGACGCAAGCCGGCAGCTCCAATCCGCTGATACTGTTGGACGAAGTAGATAAGATGGGTTCTGATTACCGCGGTGACCCCAGTGCGGCACTACTGGAAGTCCTGGACGGAGAGCAGAATAGGACCTACCGGGACCATTACTTGGAGATTCCCTTTGATTTGAGTAATGTGATGTTTATCACAACAGCCAACACCTTGGATACAATTCCAAGACCCTTGCTTGACCGTATGGAGATCATCGAGTTAAGTTCTTATACTGACGAAGAAAAGCTGATGATTGCCAAGAATCACTTGATTCCCAAGCAGCTGCAAAAGCATGGTTTGAAGAAATCGCAATTAAAGGTTTCTGATGATGCGATCCGTGAGATCATCCGTTGCTACACCAGAGAATCCGGCGTCCGTAGCTTAGAGCGATCTATTGCAGAAATTTGTCGGAAGGCAGATATGCAAATTGTTGGTGCGGAGAATGTCAAACGGATTACTGTAACCGGCAGCAATGTTGAGAGTTACTTGGGCGTTAGAAAGTATCTTCCCGATCGCTTACCCAGCAATGACCAGGTTGGCTTGGTAACAGGACTTGCATGGACATCCGTGGGTGGTGAAACCCTTGAGGTGGAAGTTAATGTGATGGATGGATCCGGTAAGCTGGAACTGACCGGTAATTTGGGCGATGTGATGAAGGAATCTGCCCACGCAGCGCTTAGCTATATTCGCGCCAATTATGAGAAATTGGGCATTGAAAAGGATTTCTATAAGACTAAAGATATTCACGTGCATTTTCCGGAAGGCGCTGTGCCGAAGGATGGACCCTCTGCCGGTATCACGGTTTGCACGGCAATTATTTCTGCGCTGACAGGCGTGAGTGTCCGTCGTGATGTTGCTATGACCGGTGAGATTTCTCTGCGTGGTCGTGTGCTTCCCATTGGCGGATTAAAGGAGAAAACAATGGCTGCCTTGCGACATGGTATTCGTACGGTCATCATTCCTAAGGATAATGAGCGGGATTTGGCCGAAATCGACCAAACAGTCCGCAGCGCCCTGAATTTTGTGACCGCCCAGACTATCGAAACAGTTTTGGATACCGCCTTGAACCGGGTTACAGAGCTAGTTCCTCCCATTTTAGCGGATTTACCCGGTGATGTAAAAACCCAGATTAGAAAGCCTGTCATTCGCCAGTGAGGTGCTATTATGAACCTTCATAATGTTGAATTTTTGATTTCTGCGGCAAATCCTAAAGATTTTCCAAGTAATCGCTTGCCTGAAATTGCCTTTGCCGGCAAATCCAATGTGGGTAAATCCTCGGTAATCAACCGTATCCTGCAGCGAAAGAATTTTGCCCGTGTAGGTGAAAAGCCCGGTAAAACCATTCATGTGAATTATTTTATCATCGACAAGACCTGCTACTTTGTGGATCTTCCGGGTTACGGTTATGCAAAGGTTTCTCAGAAAGAGAAAGATCGTTGGGGCAAGCTGATGGAAGACTATTTTGCTGCGCAGCGGATCGATCTTGGTATTCTAATCGTGGATTCACGCCATCCGCCCACAAACAACGACATCACTATGGCTAATTGGTTTTTGGACAGTGGCTGTCCATTCGTGGTTGTGGCAAATAAGCTTGATAAGCTTAAAAAGAGCGAGATTGAACCCAATCTGCAAACAATCCGAAATGATTTGGATTTACCGGAAGAATGTCCCGTAATTCCGTTTTCTGCGGAGAAGGGAACCGGTAGGGAAGAACTGCTTAAGATCATTCTTCATGCAGCAGAGAATTAATATAAAGGCAGACACATTCGTGTCTGCCTTTCATTTTTAGATTTCTTCTTTAGCTTTTTTCAATGCATTTGCAAGCTGATCGGGGCAGGAGGTAGGTTTCATACCGCAATGAATGCCATCCAGGCGGGAAATGACCTCGTCAACATCCATACCTTCCACCAGTTTGCCAATACCCTGGAGATTGCCGTTGCAACCGCCAAGAAATTCTACATCATATACTTTACCGTCCTCAATACGGAAATAAATTCTTTGAGAACAGGTGCCTTTTGTCTTACATTCAAACTGCATACTTGATCCTCCTTACGCGATAATATCTACTAATTGTGCATTTACAAGCTCTGCCAGTTCTATAGGATTGAGAATCATTTGATGTCCACGCTCACCTGCAGACACCGCAATTTCATCAAAAAGCTGGCAGGTTTCTTCAAAGAAAGTAGGGTACTTCTTTTTCATACCCACAGGGGAACAGCCTCCCCGGATATAACCAGTTAATCCCAACAGATCTTTCACCGGAATCAATGCCATATCTTTATCGCCGGCGGCCTTTGCGGCTTTTTTTAAGTCAAGTTCCGCACAGACCGGAATGCAAAATACATTGATGCCTGTTCGGCTGCCTTTTGCGACCAGGGTTTTATACACTTGCTCAGGTGGAAAGCCGATGGCTTCCGCCACATGCATACCATTCAGATCGTCGGGGTCAAAATCGTAAAAATCTTCTCTACAGTTGATTTTTGCCTGCTGCACCAATCGCACTGCATTTGTTTTAGTTGCCATACTTATCACCGGGGGTTATTATACGATAAAACTTCTAAACTTGCAAGGGTGAATTGTTTTCTTTGTTTCCGGTTATCCTACAATTCGGAGGGATGTAAGATGGAACAGAAAAACAAGGATACGCAAGGAAACCAGGACGAACTTTTAGAGTTGGGCTCCGATTTAAGCAAGGGCAGCCAGGGAAATATCTATACGCTGACTATTATAGGCCAGATCGAAGGTCATCAGGTGTTGCCGGAAACCGTTAAAACAACAAAATATGAGCATATTTTGCCACTGCTTGCAGGAATTGAGGAAAGTGAAGAAATAGATGGTCTTTTATTGCTACTGAATACTGTTGGTGGTGACATTGAGGCAGGACTTGCTATCGCAGAGATGATTGCCGGCATGAAAAAACCCACAGTAAGTTTAGTGTTAGGAGGAGGACATTCTATCGGTATACCGCTTGCGGTATGTACTAAGAAGTCTTTTATTACCCGCACAGCCAGCATGACAGTACACCCGGTGCGTATGACCGGTCTTGTTGTTGGTGCACCGCAAACATTCCGGTATTTTCATCGAATACAGGAGCAAATCACTGATTTTGTAACGACCAATTCAGCTATATCCAAGGAAAAATTTGAGGGCTATATGATGGCAACAGGGGAGATGGCAACGGATGTTGGCACGATACTTTACGGCAAGGATGCGGTTGCTTCCGGCTTAATTGATTCCCTGGGCGACCTGAATGATGCTTTAACTGAGTTGCATGCAATGATTGATGCACAAAATACAGAGAAGAAATAATTTTAATACTGGAAATTCCGGATTAAATATGTTATTATATATTGAAAAGTATTGGAAGGAGGCAGATGCATCTTGTCAGTGATTGAAAATATTCTGTATGGATTGATATCCGGATTGACAGAGTTTCTGCCTGTTTCCGGAAGCGGACACCAAGCGCTGCTGCATCATCTGTTTGGTGTCAATACCAGAGTATCTTTACAGGATCTTCTGGTACATATTGGTGTTTTGCTTTCTGCCTTTGTTGTTTGTCGCGATAATATTGCTCGGCTTCGTTGGGAACAGAGCACTGCTACAACGGTTAGACGCAACAAATCCCGGCATATGGATACCCAAAGCCATTATGAACTGCGACTATTGAAATCCACCATTGTACCAATGCTTTTGGCAACGATTGTATTTAATCTGCTTTTAAGGAGCGAGTACAAGCTGTCTTCTCTTATGTGGCTGTTTGTTTTGAATGGTGTAATCTTGCTGATTGCAGAGCATATGCGACAGGGCAATCGAGATGCTAAAACTATGACCGGATTCGATGGAATTCTCATTGGTATAACCACAGCAGCGTCTGCGCTTCCCGGACTGTCCAGCACAGGAATGACCTTGTCCTATACTACTGCAAGAGGTACAGATATTCAAAAATCAACAAACTGGGTGATTCTGTTAGTGATTCCTGCAATGGTATTTGCGATTTTCGGTGATATTTTTTACATATTCGGTAATGGTTTTGGTGCGGTTTCCTTCTTGATGATCCTTGGGAGTGTTTTGGCAGGTGTCAGTGCATTCTGCGGTGGTTATGTTGGCATATCCGTTTTGCGCCTGATGGTTACAAATACCAGTGTATTCCAATTTTCCTATTACTCATTTGGTTTAGCTTTGCTATCCTTTATGCTTTATTTGTTTACTTGATAAGGAGGTTCTTATGGCTGAAAAGAAAAAAAAGACCATTGCGAGCCGTGCCACCAATTCTGCTAAGAATTCTTCTAAAAAGAATACAAATACAACCAAAGAGCAGGGGAGTGGCGAGCAAAAGATTCCTACTCGCTTAATTAGCAGTTCTGTATTTTTGGGCTTATTTATTTTGTTTATTGTTGTTTTCTTTAATTCAAACGGCTTGTTTCCCGGAATGATTGAAAAACTGGTACACGGCCTTTTTGGCAGAGTGGGCTTTGTGGTTTCCATACCTGCGTTTTTGTATTTGTTTGTTATACACGCATTCAGTAAGGGCCGGCCGGTCAAAATGCGCTCTATTTGCATCGGTTGCTTTGTAGTTGTATGCGGATGCATTTCCCATTTATTGCTTGCCAAAAGTCAATCCGCCGATGTATATATGTCCCTTTCGGAGCTGTATTTGGGCGGCATTGACCATATAAGCGGCGGTGTGGTTTGTGGTGGTATCGCAATGCTGATTTACTACTTCTTCAGCAACCCTTTGAGCTATGTAGTATTGATTATTGCGGCAGTACTTATGTTGCTTGGCGGAATGCAAATTACCGTGGTAAGCATCATTCGCGCTATCAAAAACCGACCAAAAGCTGAGATTGAGGACGAAATTGAGGAACGTCCGGAGCCTGCTACCATTGTGGTCAATCACATTGCGAACAAGCGCATTGAATATTTGGAGCAGAAGCGGGAAAGACGCATCCAAAAAGAGGCTGCAGCAGAAAAAACAGAGCTGATTAGACCTGCCGGGCCTCGAGATGAGGATGTGGTTGCAGATATGTTCCGACAGATCGACAGTGACATCGAAACGCCTGTAACTGCAGCCGGTGAATATGTTTCTGCTCCCAATGATATGGATATTTTGACGCAAGGCGAGCTTGATCCTGTTTCCAAAATGCCTCCGCTTATCAAGAAAGAAGCGACAGAGAAGGTGACCGTTAAGCGTGTAAAGCGGGAGAAGGTTACTCGTGCGGAGGCTGCCGAATCCGAAGAAGAAATTACGAAAGAAATCTCTGACCGAGAAAAGACGCAATCACCGTCATACGCCTTTCCGCCCATTGATCTGCTGAAGGTTTCCGGTGCGAGCGGTGGCGACGGCACTGCGGAAATGCGGGAGAATAGTCGCCGTTTGAGCGAGACTTTGGCCAGCTTTAAGATCGAGGCACATATTATCAATGTGACCCGGGGCCCCAGCGTTACCCGCTATGAGGTCGAACTGGAAAAAGGTGTCCGTTTGAACAAGCTGACATCTGTTGCCGACGATATTGCTTTGAGCCTGGGCGCTGTTGGCGTGCGTATAGCAGCAATTCCCGGCAAAATTTCCGTGGTTGGTATTGAAGTGCCCAACCGGGCGGTAACAATGGTTTCCTTGCGGGAGGTTATCGATTCTCAGGAGTTTGATAAAGCAAAGTCCAAGTCTTCTTTCGCAGTTGGTAAGGACATTGGCGGTAACTGCATTGTGGGCAATATTGCCAAGCTGCCCCATATGCTGATTGCCGGTACTACCGGTTCCGGTAAATCCGTTTGTATGAACTCCATCATCATTTCCCTGCTGTATAAAGCAAGTCCCGATGATGTAAAGCTGATTATGGTAGACCCCAAGATGGTGGAATTGGGTATATACAACGGTATTCCACATTTGCTGATTCCTGTTGTTACCGACCCTAAAAAGGCTGCCGGCTCTTTGCAGTGGGCTGTATCTGAAATGATGCGCCGCTATAAGGCAATGTCCGATGCCGGTGTCCGCGATTTGGAATCCTATAACAGCATTGTGGAAAGCCAGGAAACTGAGGCTACCAAGCTGCCCCAGGTCGTTGTCATAATTGATGAGTTGGCTGACCTTATGCTGGTTGCAGCCAAAGAGGTAGAAGAATCTATCTGCCGTATTGCACAGATGGGCCGTGCTGCCGGTATTCATTTGATTATTGCAACCCAGCGTCCTTCTGCAGATGTCATTACCGGTCTTATGAAGGCCAATATCCCGTCGAGAATCGCATTTGCGGTGGCCTCCGCTATGGAATCTCGCATCATTCTGGATACTCAGGGTGCTGAGAAATTGGTCGGCAAGGGTGATATGCTGTATTCTCCCATTGGCAGCGGCAAACCCAAGCGTGTCCAAGGTTGCTTTGTCAGCGATCCCGAGGTAGAAGCAGTTGCGACTTATGTAAAAGAAAACTATGTTACCAACTATGACCAACAGATTATGGAAGAAATCGAGCGGAAAGCAGTACAGACCGGTAATAAGGCTTCTGCATCCGACCCGGAACCCAATGCTGATGAACTGGCCGGTGACGAAATGCTCCCGGCTGCTGTTGATGTGATTTTGGAAACGGGACAGGCTTCTGTGTCTATGCTGCAGCGCCGATTGAAGCTTGGATACGCACGCGCGGCAAGAATCGTCGATGAAATGGAAGAGAAGGGTATTGTAGGCCCCTTCCAGGGCAGTAAACCCCGTGATATTCTCATCACGAAAGAGCAATGGGCATCTATGCAAGGCGGCGCTAATGTGCAAATGGGCTTTGATGATTTAGAGGAAATGACGGATACTGAGGAGCTTGAATCCGAGGAATTCTAATTGTTTATTCTGAGTATTTGCTCATTATAGAACCAGCTGAGTAATCAGCATAATATTTGCATCGCATCCGGATGGCCGGAGCGACAGCAAGGAGGAAATTGAAAATGAATAGCAAAACAAAAAAAATCGTAGGAATTGGCCTGTTTACAGCAATTGTATTGGTGCTGCAATTCCTGGGCGGCGGGATCAAGTTTGGAATGTTCTCCATTTCCTTGGTTTTGGTTCCCATTGTTGTTGGTGCTGCTGTTTACGGCTGGCAGGCCGGCGGCTGGCTGGGCTTCGTGTTTGGCGTTGCTGTGCTGCTTAGTGGTGACGCTGCAGCATTCCTTGCCGTTGATGTTTTCGGAACAATCCTTACAGTATTGGTTAAGGGTATGGCAGCCGGCCTTTGCACCGGCCTTGTTTACAAGGCAATGTATGGCCTTTTGAACAAGTATTCTAAAAGCCGGGTACAGATGATGAAGACGAAATTCGGACTTGGTGAATGCTGCGAAACAGCTGCCTATGATTTTATCTCCAGAAACAACAAATACCTTGCCGTACTTATTGCAGCGATTGTTTGCCCTGTTGTAAATACCGGTGTGTTCCTCTTGGGTTGCCAGGTGTTTTTCCTGGAAACCATCGCAGAATGGGGTGCTGCAGCAGGCTTTGCGAATGTTGCTGGGTATATGTTCCTGGGCTTGGCAGGCACTAATTTCTTAATTGAGCTTGGCACGAATCTATTCCTAAGCCCTGTTATTGTTAGATTGATTTCTTTAGCTAAAAAATAAAAGATATAGGCGGCTGACAAAACTGTCAGCCGCCTATTTTTATAGTTTTACCAGTTCGTCATAAACAGCACGGGAGACCCGTCCAAGGATCTTCGTGGTAATATCATTGTTGGGTGTAGCTGTCATCATTGTCATTACAGCCCGTTCACCATTCGGCAAAAGCATAATTGCTGCATCGTGAAGTACCTTTCCAACCAAAGAACCGCCCTTGTTGCAAACAATAACCTTGCCCTCCGGAACAGGGGGTAGGGGCTCTTTTGTGAAGGAATAATGCTCAACAGGAAGAGATTTATCAAACTTACCCACTTGCTGTCCGGCCAGAATCTGCATCATTTGCTTGCTGGCCGCCTTGCTGACCAGCTTACCTGCCAGCATTTTTTCCATCATATCCGCCAGATCTGCCGCTGTTGTGTAGTTCCAGTCTTCTTCGCCATTGGGAAGAATGGGCTTGGGCTTAAAGAGTTTTCCGCCAAGGTGGGTATTGGACCAACCATTTTCAGCAAAGAAAGCATTGGCACGATCTCGACCCACAGCATCGATAATATGGTTGGTAGCAGAGTTATCGCTGACGATCATCATCAGTACAGCATAGTCATATAAGCTCATTTGGTAGTTATCACTCAAAGACTTAAGCACACCGGAGCCCCAAACCTTGCAATCCTCATGGAGTGGTTCCATTTTATCGGGGTCCAAACGACCATCTTCAAAGTCTTTCCAAAGTAGGGCCATCAAAGGGATCTTAATGGTGCTTGCTGAATTAAAGATCATATTTTCGTTGATAGTTAGTTTTTCACCGTGATCAGGCAGGGAAATGTACAAACCATAAGCGCCGTTTACTTCCTCACATATCTTTCTGATTTTTTCTTCGGGTATGTATTTCATAATCTACACTCCTTATAGTAAACTGACAAGATATTCTTTTACATGTTCGAGCTTGCTCTGTTTCCATTGTTCGGTCTTTGCTTTTTCAGCGCAAGGAACCACACTGTTAAAATCCATATGCCTGCCTTCGTGAAATCCTTCTGGGCGGGAACTAAAGAAATAAGCATTCCAGTCTTCCTGTGTATACTGGGAATATATCTCAGGGTGCAAAAAGATCATTCTTCTGATTTCCTCAGCTACAAATGCCTTAGCCCCGAGAGGGGAGAGCCGTTCAAATTCCTCAGCCGGGACGTTCTCAAAAATATCGGGCAGAGGGGCAATATCAATTTGCTCCGAACCACGGGTAATCTTGGTACCAACGGCCTCAAAATCCATCTTCTCCTCAGTAAAGATTAACTTTAACAGAATGCCAACTTCTGTGTATTTGTGGGCGCGTTGATAATCGGTATCAAAAATAAAATTGCCCAAGGAGTAGAAAATGGCCTTACCGTTATCAAATAGCTCATAATTTTCAGGAACATGTGGATGATGGCCTACCACCACATCAGCGCCCAGTTCCAAATACTTTATATATCTGTCCCGTGTGTAGGTGCTGGGCATGGGGTTGAACTCCTCGCCACCGTGGCACACGATTACACACCAACGGCATTTCCTTTTAATTTCCGCAATCCGCTCAGCAATAATATCCCATTCTTCCCAGGAGAAAATGTTAGGCTCGTCAGGAGATTGGGGAAATCTTTTTTCAGAAACATAAGTAAGACTCAGCAAGCCGATGCCACCAGCTTCTACTAAGTATACAGGCTCAGAAGCCTCTTTACGATTTGATCCTGCGCCAAATGCTGCACAGCCGTTTTCGGCAGCGAATTCTTTTGTACTGAGCAACCCTTCTTTCTTAGCATCCATTGCGTGGTTGTTACCAATACACCAAATATCAGCACGCATTTTGTTAAACACATCTACAGCTTTGGGATTCATAGTATGAAAATAAGCGCTGCGACTATCATCTGGTGGTGCTTCGTATACTGCTCCCTCTATATTTGCACAAACATGGTCCGCGCTGTAGAAAAAGTCTAAAACGGGTTTGGAAAGCAGATTATCGTCTTCCCATTTTCCCTCCATATACTTATCAAAGCCAATGTCTCCAGTAAAAATAATAGAGGTATTCTTCATAATAATCAGTCCTCTTTTAGTTGGTTTAATATATATTCCTTTACTTTTTCAAATTTACTCTGCCTCCATGTACCTTCCTCTGACTTGGTCGCAAGAGTATTAAGATAATCGCCGTCCATATGGGCGCCTTTGGTGTATTCCTCAAATTTCCCGTTAAGAATATGATCATCCCATACTGCTTGATCGCAATTTTTATACTTTTTTGGGTTTAAGTATATCATCTTCCGCTTTTCGTCAATGAGGAACCCCTTTGCAGCAAGCGGAGCTAAAAGCTCGTATTCCTCAGCCGGAATATTGGTGAAAATATCGGGCAGGGGAGTAACGTCAATTTGCTCAGGGCCCCGAATAACCTGTGTACCGATGGCCTCAAATGTCACTTCGTTTTCGCTAAAAATCAGCTTTAGCAAAACACCAACAGCTGTGTAGGGATGGGCCCGCTGATAATCCGTATCAAAAATAAAATTGCCCAAAGAGTAGAAAATTGCTTTACCGTCATCGAAGAGCTCATAGTTTTCCGCAACATGAGGATGGTGACCGACCACAACATCAGCGCCAAATTCTAAGAACTTTAAGTATCTGTTTCGGGTATAGGGTGTAGGCAATGCAGTAAATTCTTCGCCGCCGTGGCAAACAATTACGCACCAACGACATTTTGCTTTGATTTCTTGGATACGCTTTTTAATTAAATCAAAATCGTCCCAACGAAAAATACCAGGTTCGGTTTCTGTTGCAGGATGGCAGCCGTTCATATATGCAAGACAAATCATGCCAATGCCGCCGGCTTCGTCCAAATAAACAGGCGTTGAAGCCTCATCAATGTTCATACCGCCACCAAATACCCGGCAACCAAAGTCCTTGGCGATCTTTTGGGTGCTTGCAACTCCATCATTACCCGCATCCATTGTGTGGTTGTTGCCAATGCTCCAGAGATCAGCCTGTATTTTCTGTAAAACTTTGGTTGCTTTGGGGTTCATAGCGTGGAAGCAGACTGCTCTGGGAACAGATTCATCCACCTCAATCAGCGCACCTTCAACATTCGCACAAACGTGATCGGCACTATGGAAAAAATCCAGCACAGCAGGTGACAGGAGATTTTCATCATCCCACTTGCCCGTCATATATTTGTCAAAGCCAATATCACCTGTAAATACGATGGAAGTTTTGTTTTTCATCATTTGCTGCCTCTTTTGCCGGTATATTTATAGTCAATAGGGGTGGGGAGTGCCAGCTGGCGAAGAATATAAGCCTTTACTTTCTCCAATTTGCTTTCTTTCCACATACCCTCTTCAGCTTTTTGCGCCAGGGGCAAGATAAGATCATAGTCCATATGCGCTCCCTTGGAGCAGTACGCGGAAACGGAATTATCGTAGTATTCGTCCCAGATCTTATCAGAACAGCCGGCATATTTTTTCGGCTCCAAATACACCATAGTACGCATATCCTCTGCAATAAATGCTTTTGCCGAGAGGGGCGCAAGCAATTCGTATTCGTCAGCAGGTATATTAGTGAAAATGTCGGGAACGGGAGCAATATCAATTTGTTCCGCTCCTCGAATGATTTTGATGCCGATGGCATCAAAATCTATTTTTTCTTCTGTAAATATAAGTTTCAAAAGAATGCAGTGGTCAGTATACAAATGTGCCCGCTGATAGTCTGTATCAAAAATAAAATTGCCCAAAGAGTAGAAAATTGCCTTGCCGTCATCAAGAATCTCGTAATTCTCCGGAACATGGGGATGATGGCCGACCACCACATCAGCGCCCAGGTCAAGATACTTAAGGTACATATTGCGTACATAGGGAAGCGGCATTGCGGCAAATTCTTCGCCACCATGGCAAATCACAACACACCAGCGGCACGTTGCTTTGATCTCTGCAATACGCTTTGCGATCAGTTCCATATTATCCCAAGGGAATGTGCCGGGTTTTGTTTCAGTTGCCGGAATGCAGCCTACCAGGTGGGAAAGGCAAATGAGGCCAATGCCGCCGGCCTCGTCCAAATAGACAGGGGCAGAAGCTTCATCCAGATTAAGTCCTGCGCCCAAAGTTTGGCTGTCCATTTCAGCAGCGATTTTCTTGGTATTTATGATACCGTCCGGGCCTGCATCTGTTGTGTGGTTATTTCCAAGACTCCAGATGTCAGCCCTCATTTTTTTGAGAGCCTGGGCTGCATCTGGATTCATACTGTGAAACAGAACACCTTTCTCTCCGGTGTCTGTTGCATTGATCAATGCACCTTCCACATTGGCACAGACATGATCAGCGCTGTGAAAGAAATCTAACACTGCAGGTGACAGGAGATTTTCATCTTCCCATTTTTTGTCCATATACTTGTCAAAACCGATATCACCGGTAAAGACTATAGAGCATTTTTTCTCAGACATAGCAACATTCTCCTTCTTTTGTGTACTATTGGTAGTGTAACATATTTGATTTGTGACCGCAATGGGTTTTGCACATTTTGCGATGACCAATTTGCATATTCACCGGGTACAAGCCATAGGCTTAACCGGGAGTGATGCAAATGAATTGTGCCTGGCAAGCATTTTTGAATCTTCTGCCGCACTGGATGCGACAGGAAGTAGATCTTTTCGGCAAAGAAGCGCTGCAGGAACTGCATATGCGAATCGGAATGCAACCTGAGATGCGCTTGAATGCAGGTGCACAAAGGTTGAATAGATATATAAGCAAAGAGGATGTTTCCTTTGTTATCAATGCAGCCTCCGAATATTCTCCCTGGGCAGCAAAAACGCTTGCGAAGGGATATTTGACAGCCCAGGGAGGGCACAGAATCGGTGTGTGCGGCGTAGCAACTGTCGCCGATGGAATTATGCGCGGGATTACGCAGCCGGCTTCCCTGTGTTTGCGCGTAGCCAGGAATATTGAGGGAATATCGCCAAAGGCAACAGATGTGACAGATTCAATATTGATTATTGGTCCGCCCGGCAGCGGCAAGACAACTTTGCTGCGGGATCTCATTCGAACAGAGTCCAATGCTGAGCGAGGTAATATATCTGTGGTGGACGAACGGGAAGAATTGTTTCCTTTGTACAAGGGACAAGCCTGTTTTTCTCCAGGTGAACATACGGATATTCTCAGCGGTTGCAGCAAAGCAGAGGGAATTGACGCTATGTTACGAAGCATGAATCCCCGTTGGATAGCCGTGGATGAGATAACCGAGAAAAGTGACTGTGAGGCACTTTTACGAGCGGGGTGGTGCGGCGTAAATTTAATGGCAACCGCGCACGCTGGGTCTCTTCAGGATTTTTTAACACGCCCAATTTATAAACCCCTGGTAGAATGCAAATTATTCACAACTATTTTGGTTTTACAAAGGGACAAGTCCTGGAAAAAGGAGAGATTGTATATATGATCTTAAAACTGATTGGAGCGCTATTTGTTGTTGTGGGTTGCGGTGGTATAGGGTTTCGAATTGCATCAAACCACCGATTTGAGGAAAAAAATCTGCGGCAACTAATCGGGATTCTTGACTATATGGAATGTGAGCTACAGTACCGTATGACACCGCTGCCGGAATTGTGCAGACAAGCATCCAAAGAATTCTCAGGATTGCTTGGGAATATATTTCATGAGTTGTCTGTAGAGATGGATGCGCAAAATTCCTCCGAACTGGAGGGTTGTATGTCTGTTGCCCTTGAGAGAGTGGGAAAACTGCCGGCTTTAACACGGGAGGAATTACTGTTACTTGGTAGAACGATCGGCCGTTTTGATATGGACGGACAGTTGAAAGGCCTTGAAAGTGTTCGCCAGGAGTGCAGAAGACAGGTAGAAACCTTGTCTTATAATCGAGACACCCGTTTGCGCAGCTATCAGACATTAGGCCTTTGCGCAGGAGCAGCACTTGCTATACTGTTTGTTTGATTATGGAAATTGATTTGATTTTTAAAATCGCAGCCATCGGTATTATTGTTTCTATTTTGAACCAGGTACTATCCCGCTCCGGGCGGGAGGAGCAAGCAACAATGACTACATTGACCGGTCTTATTGTGGTGCTGATGATGGTTGCACAAAAAATTTCTGATTTATTTGAACTTGTGAAGCGATTGTTTGATTTGTAATGAGTGTATTTTGGAAAACCGCTGCCGGTATTTTGACAGCGATAATTTTGTGGATAAACCTTAACCAAAGCAATAAGGATACTTCTGTGCTGATGACTTTGGCTGTGTGCGCAATGGCGATGATGGCCGCTGCATCTTTTTTACAGCCAGTTGTTTCGTTTGTCGATAAGCTCCAGGATATCGGAAAATTGGATGCAGGTTTGGTGTCGACAGTTTTGAAAGTAGTGGGCGTTGGAATCATTACGGAAATTGCTGCCTTAATTTGCAAGGATGCCGGGAATGAATCAATGGGAAAAGCGCTGCAATTTGTTTCTGCGGGTGTCGTGCTTTGGATATCGATACCTTTGTTTGAAAAACTGTTAGCTTTACTGGACAAAATACTGGGTGGCGTATGAGAAAATTTATCGTGCTCCTGCTGATGGCCCTTTTTTTGATACAACCGGTATCAGCTACAGAATTTACTGCGCCGACAGCACCGGAATCTGCACAAAAGTTTATGCCCTCTGAGCAAGAAACCTTTGCAGATGGGTTATGGTATATCATAAAAAGTGCTGTATCAGCGCTGCAGCCGGGACTTGCAGATGCATCCGGTATATGCCTTTCATTGATAGCTATAGTGTTGCTTGTGAGTATATTAAGCAGTTTTTCGGAATCATCGGCGGGAGTCCTCAGATTAGTTGCAGCACTTGTCATCGGATTACTTCTTTTAGAACCGGCCAATTCATTAATCAGCCTGGGAACAAATGCAGTTATTGAATTGAGTGAATACGGAAAGCTGATGATACCTGTGATGAGTGCAGCGGTAGCAGCGCAAGGTGGCGCAACAACATCAGCAGCGCTTTATACCGGAACGATCTTATTTATAACACTTTTGACAGCGTTTATTACCCGCTTTATTATTCCGACCTTGTACATATACCTGTGTCTGTGTGTAGCAAATTGCGCTTTGGAACAAGATATGCTGAAACAGGTTCGGGATTTTGTAAAATGGTTGATGACTTGGTCGTTAAAGTGGGTGCTTTATATTTTTACAGGATATATCAGTATAACCGGTGTGATCAGCGGTACAGTTGACGCATCGACTTTGAAGGCTGCAAAGATAGGGATATCCGGTGCAGTTCCGGTGGTTGGAAGCATTCTGTCCGATGCTGCGGAAACAATATTGGTAAGCGCCGGTGTTATGAAGAATGCCGCAGGTGTATATGGGATTTTCGCAGTATTAGCCATATGTGTTGCACCATTTGTGCAGATCGGCGCCCACTATCTTTTGCTAAAACTGACCAGCGCAGTTTCCGGTGTGTTTGGTCACAAGCCGTCAGCTGAGCTGATACAGGACTTTTCAACCGGTATGGGATTTGCACTGGCAATGACAGGAACAGCCTGTATACTGCTGCTGATCAGCCTTGTGTGCTATATGAAGATGATGGGGTAAACCGGCATGAAGGAATATGTGTTGCGCATTGTTGCTGCTGCCATTGTTTGCGCTGTGGCAAGTGGTCTTCTTGGAAATAAAACACCCGCTGGCCGTGTGGTGATGCTTGTGAGCGGCATTCTTATGGCTATTACGATAATTACCCCATTGAGTAATATTACATTCAGTGGTATAAGCAACTTCTGGGACGATCTGTCCGAGGAGGCAAGTAAGTATGCACAGGAAGGAGCCTACATTGCAGAAAAGCAAGAGAAAGATATCATAAAATCCCAAACCGAAGCATATATCTTGGACAAAGCCAATCGTATGGGTTTGCAGATCGCTGTGGAGGTGGAGCTGGATGGTCATAATAGAAATATTCCCTGCGGAGTTGTCATAAGTGGAAATATATCACCCTATAGTCAAATACAGCTTGAGAGCTATATTGAGCAGACCCTGGGCATAGCCAAGGAGAACCAAAAATGGAAATAAAAAAAATCACCGGAAAACTCAACGAATTAATAAACAAATATAAATATGCCATTATTGTTTTAGTGATAGGTTTAGCTTTGCTGCTGATGCCTGGTAAGCAGGCAAAGCAGCAGAAGACCGATGTGATCGAACCGACTACTGCCGGACAGAAAAATCTTACAGAAGATTCCCTTGTGCAGATCCTGCAATCGGTTGAGGGTGCAGGGAAAGTAAAGGTGTTGCTGTCAATAGGGGCAGGGGAGGAGACCGTTTATCAAACAGATATGGAGGTGTCCTCCGCGGGAGACAGCAATGACCAATCAATTAAAACTGTTATTATCACAGATTCTCAAAGAAGTGAATCCGGACTGATCAGGCAGGTAAATCCAGTTGCCTATAAAGGCGCGATCGTTGTATGTCAAGGCGCAGACAGTCCTGCGGTTCGCCTTGCTGTTACGCAAGCAGTTGCAAAAATCACAGGACTTGGAACCGATTCTATTTGTGTGCTGAAAATGCAGTAAACGGGAGGTAAATGCATTATGAAAATTTGGAAGAAAAATTTGGTTGTCACCGCCGTTCTTTTGACAGTATGCGGTGGTATTTATGTGAATTGGATGTATGGCCAGGATCAAGCCGTAGCTGATCTGACGGATACATTAGACGAAGATAAAATTCTCTCTGCGGATAAACTGGTTATGGCCGATGAAACAGTAGATAACAACAATACAATGGTGGATTATTTTGCGGCAGTACGGTTATCCCGTCAGGAGGCGCGGGACAGTGCGGTAAGTCTTCTGCAGGAGGCAATGGCATACGGGGATGAAACGGATTCCAAATCCTCTGCAGAATTGGAGCAGATCGTAAACACAGCTTTGTGCGAGGCGCAAATTGAGAGTCTTGTAATCGCAAAAGGCTACAGCGATTGCGTTACTTATATAGCCAATGATGCTGTTTCTGTTGCTGTTGCAGCACCGGAGGGCGGTCTCCAACAGCCCGATGTTGCGGTGATCTCCGATATTGTTGTAAATCAATCCGGATATACCATGGATAAGATTTATGTTGTTGAAGTAAAGTGAGGATTCCCCCGGAGATGTTCTCCGGGGGTTTTGCAAAGAAAACTATTGTAATTTTTCTGATTTGTGATACAATATACAAAAGTATGTCATACGCAGTATGACGATTGTTTAGGAGGTTATTTCCATGGCAGAGAATAAACAGTATATTATGCAGCCCCAGGATAACGGCACCGTTAATATTTCTGAAGAAGTCATTGCGGCAATTGTTGCTCACGCAGCAGTAGAGGTAGAGGGTGTTGCCAGCCTCAACGCCCATCCCAGTAATGACATTATTGAATTGATTGGCAAGAAAACCTCTGTAAAGGGTGTTAAGGTCACTATTTTGGAGAACAACTCTGTGACAATTGACTGCAATATTAACATCAATTACGGACAGGGTATTGTAGAGGTTTCCGCCGCTGTGCAGGAAGCGATCAAGAATGCTCTCGAGTCTTTGGCTGCTATTGAAATCGCTTCTGTGAATGTGAATGTCTGCGGTATCGTCCGTCTGTAAGGTAGGGTAACACTATGACAAGAGGTAATGCCAGAGAATTGGCAGTACATTTGATTTATGCCCGGGAGTTCACCGGTGATGAGCCCCAGATGGTAATTGCTACCCGCCTTGAGAAGGAATACTACGATATGCTTTCTGCGGAAAGTCCTGTTTATGAGGATCGACCCAGCCGTGCTCAGAGAGCCTACATCGACAGCGTGGTTATGGGCGTTGCCAACCGTGTGGACGAACTGAATGATGCTATAAGTAAGCTGTCTGTTGACTGGGATATTTCCCGCATTTCCCGCTTGGCTCGCACGATTATGCAGCTGGCGATGTTTGAAATTCAATATGTTGACGATGTACCTGCGGGTGTTGCTATTGCAGAAGCTGTGCGTATTGCTAAGCTGTATGACAGTGATGAAGCCGGCGCTTTTGTCAACGGTATTTTGGGTACATTTGTCCGTAATTTACCCTCTGAGGTAGAAGTATGAGTGTTATCGCTTTTGATACCAGCAACTACACCACTTCTATCGCCTGGTTTGATGGCACTGTAGGGGAGAACCGCTCTCAACTGTTGCCTGTCCGCGAGGGAGAACTGGGGTTGCGCCAAAGCGATGCAGTATTTCATCACACCAAGAGCCTGCCGGAGCTTTCCGGCAGGCTGTTTTCCGATATATCAGCAAATGATATTACTGCAATTGGTGTCAGCACCCGTCCCAGAGCTGTTGAGGGCAGTTATATGCCGTGCTTTATGGTTGGGTATTCCCACGCAAAAATCCTGGCTGATACCCTTGGTGTGCCTTTGGTGGAGTGTTCCCACCAGCAAGGCCATGTGGCAGCATCGCTATGGAGTGCAAGTAGGCTGGAACTGATGGATCAGCCGCATCTTGCCTGGCATTTATCCGGCGGCACAACCGAACTATTGCTTGTGGAACCGGACGGAAGGAATGTGCGGTGCACCTGCATTGGTGGCACTTCCGACATTTCTGCCGGACAGCTGATCGACCGTACCGGTCAGCTTTTGGGCCTGCCTTTTCCGGCCGGTAAGCACTTGGACACCCTTTGGAAGCAGGCCAAGAATAAGGATGTTTTCCGTGTAAAATGCCCTGAATTTACATTCTCACTTTCCGGCGTACAGAACAAAGTCAACCAATACTATGATTCTTGCAGCGATAAAGTCGAAACTGCTGCCTATGCCTTACGGTGCGTATGCCAGGCGGTACTAACCGCAACCAAAAATGCGCAAAAAGAATATCCCGACCTACCCGTGGTGTTTTCCGGTGGTGTAGCATCCAATACAATGCTGCGCGAGATCCTTACACCGCTGAATCCGGTGTTCTGTCCGCCGCAGTATGCAACTGACAACGCAATGGGCGTTGCCGTACTTACACATCGATTACAGGAGATTTGATATGTCCCAACAAATTCTGTCTATCACGCAGATAAATGAATATATCCGCATGATGATGGACGGAGACCGTCTGCTCTGCGGTGTGGCTGTACGGGGTGAAGTCAGCAACTACAAGGTCTATCCTTCCGGTCATCATTATTTTACTTTGAAAGATGACAGTGCAGCCTTAAAGTGTGTTATGTTCCGTGGCAATGCTATGAAACTTCGTTTCCGTCCCGATAATGGTATGCAGGTTGTGGCAATGGGTAAAATCTCCGTTTATCCAAGAGACGGCGCTTACCAACTTTATTGCACCGGACTAATTTTGGATGGCGTTGGTGACTTATACGCAGCCTTTGAACAGCTGAAAACCAAATTGGCAGCTGAAGGCTTATTTGATCCTGCTCACAAGAAACCTATTCCGCAATTTCCCAAGACAATTGGCATTGTAACCAGCTCTGCCGGCGCTGCGGTCCACGATATGCTGCGCATTCTCAACAAACGCTTTCCTTTAACAAGGGTCCGGCTGCTGCCTGTTCGTGTCCAGGGCGCAGAAGCACCGGAGGAGATTGCAGCGGCCATTGGGTATGCCAATCACCACAAGCTTGCCGATCTGTTGATCGTGGGCAGGGGAGGCGGCTCCATTGAGGATCTTTGGGCCTTTAACGATGAGCGGGTGGCCTATGCTATTTACCGCTCCGAAATACCAATCATATCCGCGGTTGGCCACGAACCGGATGTAACCATTTCAGATTTTGTAGCCGATTTGCGGGCAGCAACACCATCGAATGCGGCTGAGCTGGCTGTGCCGGATCAGGATGGTTTGCGTCAGGTATTGGATTCTATGTCGTCATCAATGACAACAGCCCTTGAGCGGCAACTGAAAGCCTTGCAGCAACGGCTAAAGATGCTCTCAGAGAGCCCGGCGCTCCGAAGCCCGCAAGGCTACTTGGAGCAGCGGAGCAAGTCTGTTGAACTACTAAAGAATCGCTTGACTGCAGCGCAAAGCACCGGGTTGAACCGGCACAATCAGCGCTATCTTACTCTTGCGGCAAAACTGGACGCGTTGAGTCCATTGAAAGTCTTGACCCGTGGTTATGCGATGGTACAGGATACAGGCGGAGAAGTCATTCGTTCTGTGAAGCAGACCGCCACTGGCGGTGCAATAGAAATAACCCTCCGGGATGGTACAGTCAGTGCCACCGTAACTCAAATTAAGGAGAATGCATTATGAGTCAGAAGAAGCCTACTTTTGAAGAAAATATGCAGCGTCTTGAGCAGATCGTTCGGGCGATGGAGAGGGGAGAAGTACCCCTCGAGGAATCCTTAAAGCTGTTTCAGGAGGGCACTGAGCTTGTTCGAACCTGTGGCAAACTTTTGGATGAAGCGCAGCTCCAGGTGAATAAAATTGCCGTTTCTGAAGATGGCAGCCCTGTGGAGGAACCATTCGATGCTGAACTTTAAGGAACAGAATACCCAATACCTGACTTATATTGAGCAGTATTTGAACGAGCAATGTTTTTGTGACGAATCGCAGCCACAAAAGCTGCTTTTTGATGCTATGCGTTATAGCCTTTTGGCGGGCGGCAAGCGCTTACGACCAATTTTTTTGTTTGATTTTTGCCGTATGTGCGGTGGGGATTGGAAACAGGCTACTCCCTTTGCTGCGGCTGTGGAAATGATCCATACATACAGCTTGATTCATGATGATCTGCCTTGCATGGACAATGACGACTTCCGCCGCGGCAGACCGACCAATCACAAGGTTTATGGCGAAGCAACTGCGGTTCTTGCTGGTGACGGGTTGCTGACTGCAGCTTTTTCATACCTTGCAAAAGCACCATACACCGCTGATACCCGAATTCGTGCTGTAGAGATTCTATCGGAATGTGCCGGTGAACTGGGTATGGTAGGCGGACAGGTTCTGGATATGTCCAGTGAGCAGCGGCAATGCACGGAGCAGGAGGTTTTGGATATTCAAAGCCGCAAAACCGGCGCGTTGATCCGCGCTGCCTGTATGTTGGGTGTTTTGGCCGGTGGTGGTAATGAAGCACAGTTTGCAGCTGCCGGAAATTTTGCTGACCACTTGGGACTTGCTTTCCAGATAAGGGATGATATGCTTGATGTGATCGGAACTGCTGAAGAAATGGGAAAAGCAGTTGGCACCGATGCTGTTAAAAACACATTTGTGCAGCTCTATGGCTTGGAAACTTGTGATAAGCTTGTTCACGAGCATACAAATATTGCAGTTGAATGTCTTGATATCTTCTCTGATTCGATGTTTATGAAATTCTTGGCAGATCAGCTTACCGGAAGAAAGGTGTAATTGGATATGAAGGGCAAACTGACTGAGCATATGCTTCCGGCACCTGTTGGCGCTGGTTTTGCTATGGATGGCTATTGGGTTTGGGACGGTAGCGTTATCAAGGGTGAGGACGGCAGATATCATATGTTTGCTTCCCGTTGGCCGAAGAAATTTCCCATGCACCCCGGATGGTTAGTAGCCAGTGAGGTGGTTCGTGCCAGTTGTGACACTCCCGACGGCACCTATCAATTCGAAGAGGTGGTTCTGCCTGCAAGAGGTCCTCAATACTGGGATGGCCGTGCCACACACAATCCGCAGATCACAAAAATAGGGGGTAAGTATGTTCTGTACTATACCGGCATGACCCACCCCTTTAATGAACCTGAATTGCCTTTGTCCGGTTTAGACCCCAGAGTGTTGATTTCCCGCTCTAATAAGCGTACAGGAATTGCTGTTTCCGACAGTGTTTTTGGCCCCTGGCAGCGGTTTGACAAACCGCTAATCGATACCAGACCGGAAAAGTATGATAATTTCCTTATTTCCAATGCTGTTCCTTGCCAGTGTCCTGACGGCAGAATATTGGTTGTCTATAAAAGTCTTGAATATATGAAGCAACCCTTTGACTGTCCGCCTGATTACAAGAGAACCGTCCATATAGGACCTCAGAAATTAAGTGCCGTTATAGCTGACAGGTTTGACGGTGATTACTCAGAAAACCGATGTGATGCACCCATTATCGATCACAGTGTGGAAGATCCGTTTATTTGGTACGATGATGACGGCTACAATATGATTGCTAAGGACATGAACGGACAGTTTTGCGGAGAACTGATGGGCGGAATACATGGCCTGTCCAGTGATGGTCTGCATTGGGAATTCGAAAAGGATAATTTATTCTATTCCCGTAAAATTTTGTGGAATGACGGTATTACCCGGGAAATGGGCAATTTGGACAGACCGTTTATTCTTTTTGAGGACGGCAAACCCACCTACGCCTTCTTTGCGACCTCAGATGGAACGGATGGAATGGGTTTTGAGAACGCAACAAGAACCTGGAATATGGTTGTCCCTTTGGACTTCTAAAATTAGCCACCGGAAAACCGGTGGCTTTTTGCTTACAAATCAATGGCTGGGTTCATGCAGTAAACATTCTTTTGATTCAATTTTTCGCGGAGTAACTGCATCGCCTCACCAAAGCGCTGAAAATGCACAACTTCCCGTTCCCGAAGGAATTTTATCACATTGTTTACATCCGGATCATCGGACAGCCGGAGAATGTTATCATAGGTCACTCGTGCTTTTTGTTCTGCTGCCAAGTCTTCTGTCAGATCTGCGATGGGATCGCCTTTAACTGCAATGCTTGCGGCGTTCCAAGGGAAGCCGGATGCAGCTGTGGGGTAAACACCGGCTGTATGATCCACAAAATATGGTGCAAAGGCAGAATCCTGGATTTGAGAATCTTTCATATTTCGTGTCAGCTGATGAACAATTGCGCCGATCATTTCCAAATGTCCCAATTCTTCCGTTCCGATATCGGTAAGCAGACCTTTCAATTCGTCGAAGGGCATACTGTACCGCTGGGACAGATAGCGCAAAGATGCGCCCAGTTCTCCGTCCGGGCCGCCATACTGGGAAATAATAATGGATGCCAAGCGGGGATTGGGCTTGTCGATTTTTACAGGGTACTGCAGTTTTTTGTTATAGATAAACATACCTTATACCTCCCGATTTGCTGCATATTCCCAGGGCCAAGGGTCACTTAGCCAGGAATAGCCGTGTTCCATTGCAGACATATGGGTCAAAGGACCGCATTCTTTTTCGTACTTCTCACGACCTTTTGAATAAAGCTTTTGAAAATCCTTAAAAACTTCGAATGCTTCCTTATCGTCCCGATGGGTGTCCAGGTAGAGCGCCAGCTCCTGGAGGACAAAACCCAAGGTCTGCAACTCCGTCAGAGGCGTTACAGGCAATTCGTTCTTGTTTACCTTATTCATAAAGGGCAGATCCAACCCCGGAAACAGAGTGCCTCTTATGATTGCAGTCCGCGGTTCATATTTGGGAGGATCCTCATACTGAAAAGGTACATAAGGGTTTGCCAGAGGGGCGGTTGCCGGCAATCTGCCATAACCGCATTGCTGGCCTGTCTTTTTCAAATCCATCATATCAGTGCCTCCTGATTCATTTTGGAATCCTTGATTCCGGGTCATTCTATGCCGAATTCTGTCACAAGGTTCATTTCACACAGGATGAAACATAGAATTTTGTGAGGTGATTTCTTTGAAAAGAATTTCATATAAGTCCTTATTACCCGTTTATTTATTGGTTTTAATAGGATTCTTTGTGATAGCAGTAGGGGGGAGCAGGGCAGTTACAGCCTGGTCTGCATCAGCGCCGGTATCTGAGAGAAAAACTGTAGTGATCGATGCCGGGCACGGCGGTGTGGATGGAGGCGCCACATCCTGCACCGGTATCTTGGAAAGCCAGTTCAACCTGGAGATCGCTGTAAAACTCAATGATCTGATGCATCTTTTGGGCATTCAGACTTATATGATCCGTGAGACAGATTGCTCCATATATACGCAAGGCGAAACCATTGCACAGAAAAAAATATCCGACCTGCGAGAGCGGGTGCGGATCGTAAACAGTATTGAAGACTCCGTGCTTATCAGCATTCACCAAAACCATTTTTCAGACAGTAAATACAGTGGCGCGCAAGTTTTTTATCCGGCAACAACAGGCAGCAGAGAGCTTTCAACAAAATTGCAGGAAAACATCAAAAACACATTAAACCCTGGTAGCCACAGAGGGATCAAAAAGGCGGATGGGATATATTTGATGCAGCATATCAATTGTCCGGGAGCTCTGATAGAATGCGGTTTTTTGTCAAATCCGCAGGAAGAATTTCTGCTGCGAAGTAAGGCGTATCAGCAAAAGATGTGCAGTGTGATAGCCTGTACAGTTAGTACCTGGCTCTGGGGTACTTGACCTTCAAACAAACGGTTGATATAATAAAGAAAAAAACAAGGAGATTCCTCCTATGGCTAAGACAAAAACAGTATTTTACTGCACAGAATGCGGAAACGAAAGTCCCAAGTGGCAAGGCAGATGTACCGCCTGTGGCGCATGGAACACCATGACCGAACATATTGAAAAACCGGTTTCTGTGGGGCGCGGCACTGTTGCGCCGGTTGGCATGAGTCGCACTGCACAAAAACTAACACAAATCAGCAGTGATGATACGTTGCGGTTTTCTACCGGTATGGGTGAATTGGACAGAGTATTGGGCGGTGGCGCTGTTGCCGGCAGTCTGGTGCTGGTCAGTGGTGCGCCTGGCATCGGCAAATCCACGCTTTTACTGCAGATATGCAACAGTCTCTGCGCCGGCAGAACCGTGCTGTATGTATCCGGTGAGGAAAGCGAAAACCAGTTAAAGCTCCGGGCAGAGCGGATTGGCGTTGCACCGGATTCGTTGTACATTCTTTCTGAGATCCGCATGTCTGATATCCTGGAATCCGTGGAAGCGGTAAAACCGGATATTCTGATCATTGACTCCATACAGACCCTGTATGATGAGCAAAACGACTCTGCGCCCGGCAGTGTTTCGCAAGTGAAGGACTGCACAATGTCTTTGCTGCAGCTGTCTAAATCCAGCGGTATTACGGTGTTTGTGGTGGGTCATATCAATAAAGACGGCAATATTGCCGGCCCTAAGGTTTTAGAGCATATGGTGGACTGTGTCCTGTATTTTGAGGGCGATGCTAACACACCGTATCGTCTGCTGCGGGCAGCCAAAAACCGCTTTGGCTCTACCAACGAGATCGGTGTATTTGAAATGGCAGATAAGGGCCTTGCCGAAGTGCCAAATCCGTCACAAATGCTGCTGGAAGGCCGTCCCGAGGGTGCACCCGGTACTTGTGTTGCCTGCGTAATGGAAGGAACAAGGCCTGTATTGGCTGAAGTGCAGGCTTTGGTATCAAAATCCAGCTTCCAGGTCCCCAGGAGGACCGCAGATGGCTTTGATTACAACAGAGCGGTGTTGCTGATGGCTGTATCAGAAAAGCGCGCAGGACTAAAGCTAAGCGCTTTTGACGCTTATATCAATGTGATAGGCGGTCTGCAACTGGATGAACCGGGTGCAGATCTACCTGTGGCTTTAGCATTGGCATCTTCCTACCGCGAACAAGCTGTCGACAGTGAGTTGGTAGCTATAGGTGAGATCGGCTTGACGGGGGAGATTCGCTCCGTTTCCTATTTGAATCAACGACTTGCAGAAGTGGCAAGATTGGGATTTAAGCGCTGTATTATTCCTAAAAACAGTGCAGAAAAGTTGGAAATACCCAACAATTTGACGATTTATCGTGTAAAAAACCTTCGGGAAGCCATAGAAGTTGCCCTTTGCGAATAACGCAAAGGGCAGGGGAGTGGCAGATCAATCTTCGTCTGCAAAATTTAGTTTTGATATTGGGTTGGCTTCTGCTGCAATTTTTAGTTCTGTACTTTCGATGTGCGTGTAAATTTGGGTGGTATTGAGGTTTTCGTGACCCAAAACCTCCTGGACAGTTTTTACATCCACACCGCCGGAAAGCATCATTGTTGCCGCGGTGTGACGAAGCTTATGGGCGGAAAATTGCGTAGCATCCAAGCCGGCCTTTAAGAAGGCTTTTTTAACTAACGCATGGACAGCATCGGTGCTGATGCGGTTTCCGTTCCGTGAGCCGAACAATGCTCGATTATCGGTGAGCACTTGCTTTTGGCGAATGGGCAAATAGGCATCCAGCGCCTTTCTGCAGGCTGCACCGAAGTAGACAAATCGCTCTTTATTACCTTTACCGACGACACGCAGGCGGTCCTCATAAACATCCGTTATGTTTAGTCCAACAAGCTCGCTGCGACGGATACCGCAGTTAAGAAATACCATTAGAATTGCATAATCTCGTGCTTGATTTTGTCCAGAAACAGCCTTCAAAAGTGCTGAAGATTGCTCCAAAGTCAGGTATTTTGGCAAACTTTTGCGTAATTTTGGATATTCCAGGTCTGCAACAGGGTTTTCCTGTAATTGTTTAGTCCGTGTGGTGAGATATTTATAAAAGGACTTTAATGCGGACAGTTTTCTTGCTCTGGAAGCAGGGGAGATGCCGTATTCCGGTGATTTTGCGTCCGGGTCACGCACTCTGTCATTTGCTAAGTAGGACAGAAAGTCGAACACATCCGCTGTAGTAACGCTGCCGATTAGTTGTAGATCCACATCGTGAATAGGAATATCATCCAGTGCAGTATGTATGGGCATATCACTGCGCATTAGCTTTATAAATCGCAGAAACATACGCAGATCCAAGTAATATTCCTGAATAGTGAGTGGTGACTGTCCTTTAATCGTTTCATGATAAATCAAGAAATCGCGCAAAACCTGTGGGCAATCGTGATATCTTTTCATAAGTATACCTCCATACAAACAAATGTACTATTTAGAAAGAGCGAAAACGATAAAACTCTATTTAAAGAAGTTACTACAGACATTCCTGCTTTTGGCCGCCCTTATAGTGCTTACTGCACTGCTGTTTATATTGCTTATTTGGTTAAAACCGCAGATGAAAGCAGCAATTGTGTATTTCTGTTTGCTTCTATCAGCCATCTTGCTATTATACGCGATATTTCTAAAACGCCATGAGAACAAACGCATAAAAGCAGCATATCTTGATGCTCAGCCAGCAGAGGTTTATTCCTTTTGGAAGGATTACCTGGTTACATTAAAAACAAGGGAAAATGTGGTGCACACACTTGCTTTTTTAACGATTTTGTTTTTTAATGGTATTCGGATTGCAACATCTTTATCAAGGCCAATCGGTGGATTGCTCTTGCAGATTACAATTGTGTCTTTCTTATTCACTACACTAAACACACTGATTTGGTGTTTTGTACATAAAAGATGGCATAAGAGCCGTTACGGAACGCAATAAATACCTTGCTCTGTCTTTACACGTATATTATAGCACATATTAACCGCTAACGCAACAAAATTTTTATTTTGTTGCGTTAAGGATATTGTATATTAATATTCAAGGAATGTCAATCCCCTATTAAGCCAAGGAAAACCCCCGGACGAATCCGGGGGTTTTCTGTCATTCTTCTGTACTGCTAAACCATACTTTAACTGCAATGCT
>JAFTMI010000028.1 GCA_017452505.1 Oscillospiraceae bacterium | reverse complement strand
TGTGGAGGAAAATGAGGAGAAATATCGCCGCGACGCGATCCTGGAACGGCTGGTCAACCCCGAACGGCAGATTAAATTCCGGGTACCTTGGGTGGACGATAAGGGTCAGGCTCATGTGAATACCGGCTACCGTGTCCAGTTTAACAGCGCCGTCGGTCCCTATAAAGGCGGTATCCGGCTGCACCCGTCTGTCAATCTGGGAATTATTAAGTTCCTGGGATTTGAACAGATTTTCAAGAACTCCTTGACCGGACTTCCCATTGGTGGAGGTAAGGGTGGCTCGGACTTCGACCCTAAAGGCAAGTCCGACCGGGAAATCATGGCATTCTGTCAAAGCTTTATGACCGAACTTTATAAATATATCGGTGCGAATGCTGATGTTCCTGCCGGGGATATCGGCACAGGCTCCCGTGAAATTGGATATATGTACGGCCAGTATAAGCGGATCCGGGGATTGTTCGAAGGCGTGCTGACGGGTAAAGGCCTTTCCTATGGTGGATCGCTGGCAAGGACGGAAGCCACAGGCTATGGTCTTTTGTATATCACCGAGGAGTTGCTAAAGTGCAACGGTCATAGCATGAAAGGCAAAACCGTAGTTGTATCCGGCTCCGGAAACGTGGCTATCTATGCGATCCAGAAGGCCTGCGAACTTGGCGCAACAGTCCTGACTGCCTCTGATTCCACTGGCTGGGTCTACGATCCCGACGGCATTGATGTGGCTGCCCTGAAGCAGATCAAGGAGATCGATCGGGCGCGGCTGACTGAGTACAAAAAGTACAGACCGAATTCGGAATATCACGAAGGCAGGGGTGTGTGGTGCATCAAGGCCGATATCGCCCTGCCCTGTGCTACCCAGAATGAACTGACCCTTGCGGACGCAAAGCTGCTGGTTACCAACGGTGTGCTGGCAGTGGCAGAGGGTGCGAATATGCCCACCACAATGGAAGCTACCGAGTATTTGCAGCAAAACGGTGTGCTGTTTTTGCCCGGAAAAGCAGCCAATGCCGGAGGTGTGGCTACGTCTGCTTTGGAAATGTCCCAGAACAGTGAACGTATAAGCTGGACCTTTGAAGAGGTTGATACAAAACTCCGTAACATTATGGTTGACATTTTCCATCATATCGATGCGGCGGCAAAAAAATATGGTTTTGATAAAAACTATGTGATTGGTGCAAATATTGCCGGATTTGAAAAGGTCGTGGATGCTATGCTGGTTCAGGGCATCGTATAACAAGATCTGTTATGTAAAAGAGGAGGACTGATTACAAAAGGCAAGAAAACCTATTTGTAAATCGGCCTCCTGAGAATGTTATAGCTTGTCAACCTGCCCAAAACAAAAAATATTTTTTGTGCAAGGTGTTGACAAATGCCCTTGGTGGGTGTACAATGCAAGCGTGCAAAGGCAATGGCGTCTTTGGGCTTTAGGCCCATAGACGCCATTGCCTTTTTTTGTTATTTCGCACATTTTATTTGAAAAGGAGCGTTCACTATGGAAACTGTTTCTGATTACTTTGGCTGTCTGGTATTCGACGAGCGTGTTATGAAAGCAAAGCTGGGCTCGAATGTCTACCGGTCTTTGCATAAAACGATTCAGCGAGGCACAAAGCTGGATCCCAGTGTTGCTGACGCAGTCGCCGCGGCTATGAAGGATTGGGCAATCGCTAACGGTGCTACCCATTTTACCCACTGGTTCCAGCCCCTTACCGGCATTACCGCAGAAAAGCACGACAGCTTCATTACCCCGGCTCCGGATGGTGGCGTGATTATGGACTTTTCCGGCAAGGAGCTGATCAGGGGTGAGCCAGATGCAAGTTCTTTCCCCTCCGGCGGACTTCGCGCCACCTTTGAGGCCAGGGGCTATACAGCATGGGATCCTACGTCCTATGCTTTTATCAAGGATAAGACACTGTGTATTCCCACAGCCTTTTGTTCCTACGGCGGAGAGGCGCTGGATAAGAAGACCCCTCTGCTGCGTTCTATGGAAGCATTAAACCGGCAGGCAATGCGGATCCTGAAGCTGTTCGGTAACACAGATGTGAAGTGTGTCCGCACCTCCGTTGGTCCTGAACAGGAGTACTTCCTTGTTCCCAAGGAAATGTATGACCAGAGGAAGGACCTGATCTATACCGGCAGGACCCTGTTTGGTGCCAAGCCGCCCAAGGGGCAGGAAATGGATGACCACTACTTTGGTGTGATTAAGCCCAGAGTCGCGGCATTTATGGAGGATCTGAACAAGGAACTGTGGAAGCTGGGTATCCTGGCAAAGACGGAGCATAACGAGGTAGCTCCGGCACAGCACGAACTGGCTCCCATTTATACCACTACCAATATTGCTACCGACCACAACCAGCTGACCATGGAGATCATGCAGAAGGTCGCGGCCTCGCACGGCCTTGTGTGTCTGTTACACGAGAAGCCCTTTGCCGGGGTTAACGGTTCCGGTAAGCACAATAACTGGTCTATGGCAACGGATACCGGTGTGAATCTGCTATCCCCCGGTGAAACGCCTTATGAAAATGCCCAGTTCCTGCTGTTCCTGTGTGCGGTCATCAAGGCAGTGGACGACTATCAGGATCTGCTGCGTATTTCCGTGGCAACCGCAGGCAACGATCACCGGCTGGGCGCGAATGAAGCACCTCCCGCCGTAGTTTCCATCTTCCTCGGTGATGAGCTGACGGCGATTTTGGATGCCATTGAAAGTGATAAACCTTACGAAGGAGCTAAGAAAACCAATATGAAGCTGGGCGTTGATGTTCTGCCCAGATTTCCCAAGGACACCACTGACCGTAACCGCACCTCGCCCTTTGCGTTCACCGGCAATAAATTTGAGTTCCGTATGCTGGGTTCTTCCAACTCCATTGCCTGTGCCAACATTATGCTCAATGCAGCGGTGGCAGAGTCTTTGAAGATCTACGCAGACCGTCTGGAAGGCGCAGAAGATTTTGAGACGAGGCTTCACGAGATGATCCGCAAGACCATTAAGGATCACAAGCGCATTATCTT
>JAFTMI010000027.1 GCA_017452505.1 Oscillospiraceae bacterium | reverse complement strand
GCCCGCTTGCCTGTTCATCGTTGACCCCCGCAAGGAGCGCAACGCCATCGCTGAGGCTCACAAGCTGAACATCCCCATCGTGGCTATCATTGATACCAACTGCGATCCCGACGAGATCGACTACGTGATCCCCGGCAACGATGACGCTATCCGCGCTATCCGTCTGATCGCCGCTGCTATGGCATCTGCTGCCATCGAGGGCCGTCAGGGTGAGGATGCTGCTATCGAAGAGGCTCCCGCTGAGGCTGCCGAGGCTCCCGTAGAAGAGTAATTTGAACACCTTCGGTCATTCCGAGGAGCCGAAGGCGACGTGGGAATCCCCATCTTAAGAAGGAGATTGCCACGGGCGCTGTTGGCGCCCTCGCAATGACCCCAATATAGAATTTGGAGGAAAAATAAAATGGCATTTACTGCACTGGATGTTAAGAAGCTCCGTGAAATGACCAACGTCGGCATGATGGACTGCAAGGCTGCTCTGTCTGCTACCGACGGTGATATGGACAAGGCTGTTGACTGGCTCCGTGAGAAGGGCCTGGCAAAGGCTGCCAAGAAGGCTGACCGCATCGCCGCTGAGGGCGTTGCTTACGCTACCGTAGTAAACGGTGTGGGCGTTGTGATCGAGGTGAACTCCGAGACCGACTTCGCTGCTAAGACCGATGCATTTATGGATCTGGTCAAGAACCTGGCTGAGGTGGTTGCTACCGCTAACCCCGCTGATGTGGAGGCTCTGAAGGCCGCTAAGTACCCCAACTCCGAGCTGACCGTTACCGAGATCATGCAGGAGAAGGTCATGTCCATCGGTGAGAATATGCAGATCCGCCGTTTTGCCCGTTTTGCTGAGAACACTTCCGTCGCTTACGTTCACGCCGGCGGCACCCACGGTGTTCTGGTAAACCTGGCTGTGGAAGGCTGCGACGCTACCGAGATCGGTAAGAACGTGGCTATGCAGATCGCTGCTATGGGCGCTAAGTACTGGGATAAGACCCAGGTGCCTCAGGCTGAGATCGACAAGGAGCTCTCTGTTCAGGTTGCTCTGATGGACAACGATCCCAAGATGGCTAACAAGCCCGCTGAGGTCAAGGAAAAGATCGCTGCCGGTAAGATGAACGCTTTCTACAAGGAGATCTGCCTGCTGCAGCAGGAGTTCGTCCGCTCCGACCTGTTCAAGGGCGATGTGGCTGGCTACATTGCTGACGCTGCCAAGAAGCTGGGCGGCAAGGTCACCTTCGTTGACGCTATTCACTACATCAAGTGTGAGGGCATCGAGAAGAAGGAAGAGAACTTCGCTGATGAGGTTGCCGCACAGATCGCCGGCGCTAACAAGTAATTAAAGATTGCAAAACCCGCGAGTGCAATGCACCCGCGGGTTTTTTTGTTAATAATTTTGATCCTGCCAAGCCTTCCCCTTGAGGGGAAGGTGGCACGGCGTAAGCCGTGACGGATGAGGTGTTGTTGTGTGTTTATTTCCACCTCATCAGTCAAAAATCAAAGATTTTTGACAGCTTCTCCTCAAGGAGAAGCCTTTGTTATGCTGCCATTGTTAAAAGCCGGAGGAGGCGGCTGAACATTTGGCCAAAGGTCAGCTTGGGAACGGCGGTTTCTGCTACCAACGGAATTTCTTTGAGCACCTGCTCCCCGGCCTTGATATACAGCGTGCCCAGCCGCTGTCCCTGGCTCACCGGCGCGGAAACCTGCTCCAAAAGCTCGGTTTCCTGGGTGACCATCGCCTTTTGCCCTTTGTCGATGAGGACGGAATCCATTCCGGAGGGAACGGCGGTGACCGTATCCGCATTTCCCAGCTTTACGGGGATTTCCACTTGATCCTGCTGGGGGGTGATGAGGGCATAGGAGGCAAAGCCGTGGTCTAAGAGGGATTTGCAGGCGGCGAACCGGTCTTTGGAGGTCTCACAGCCCATGACCACTGCCACCAATTCCATCTCGTCCCGCATGGCGGACGAGGACAGGCAGTAGCCTGCCTGGGAGGTAAAGCCGGTTTTTAAGCCCGTTGCCCCGGGGTAAAACCGCACCAGCTTGTTGGTGTTGGACAGGCCGAACGCCCCGTCCCGCACCGTATCCATCCAAATGGTGGTGAATTTCTTGATATCCGGGTGGTTTTTCAGCAATTCCCGGGACATAATGGCGATATCGTGGGCGGAGGTCTTGTGGTTTTTGGCATCCTCGCTGTCGTCAAGGCCGGTGCAGTTGACGAAATTGGTGTCGTTCATCCCCAGTTCCTTGGCCCGCTTGTTCATCATTTCCACAAAAGCGGTTTCGCTGCCGGCAATATGCTCGGCCATGGCGCAGGCGCAATCGTTGGCAGAGCTGACGGCAATGGATTTGACCATATCGGAAACGGACATACCCTCTCCCACTTTTAAGTAGATCTGACTGCCGCCCTTGGCTGCAGCGGCCTCGGAGGTGGTGACGGTATCGTTCCAGCCGATGCGACCGGAGTCGATGGCCTCCATAATGAGGAGCATGGTCATCACCTTGGTCACGCTGGCCGGGGCTAAGGGCGTATGGGCGTCCTGTTCATATAAAAGCTGCCCGGTGGCCACATCCATCAGCACCGCACTTTTGGCCGGTACATTCAGCTCCGCCGCGGACACCGGCAATATTAAGGCAAAAATACAAAGTAAACACAATAGTTTTTTCATACAGACCCTCCTAATTATGGGAAAGCCTCCCTTGCCTAAAGGGAGGTGTCACGACGTAAGTCGTGACGGAGGGATAATTGCCCGTAGGGCAATATGCCGCGTAGCGGCATAAAATCCCCCAGTCTCGCTGTGCTCGACAGCCCCCTTTAGGCAAGGGGGCCTTTTCTTATATTCCACTGTATGTGGCTTGGTCCAAAGTTAGACCTAAGAAATGGAACTTTCCTATTGTGTTACGGTGGTTTTTTTGATATAATATTAAGAAAAATGATAAAATGGATGTGGAATTGCTTGAAATACGGAACATGGAAAACCGCCCAGCCGGGGATGGATGCAGTCAATGCCCTGGTGAAAGGCGGCTATGCCCCGTTGGCGGCTATGGTTTTGGCCTCCCGGGGTATGGAAAACAGGGAAAAAGCTGACAAGTACTTAGACTGCAACTGTAACCTCTGCGACCCCTTTTTGATGACCGATATGGCTATGGCGGTGGGCCGGGTGGCCCTGGCTATGGACAAAGGGGAGAAAATCGCCGTCTTTGGCGACTACGATGTGGACGGCATCACTGCCACCTGCCTGCTGACGGATTTCTTACGGAAACAGGGCTGCGATTGCGTGCCCTACATTCCCGGCCGGCTGGAAGAGGGCTACGGCCTGAATCCCATCGCCATCGACTATCTGCAGGGCTTGGGCGTCAAGCTGATCATCACCGTGGACTGCGGCATTACCGCTGTAGAAGAGGCGGCTCTTTGCAAAGAAAAGGGCATCGACCTGGTCATCACCGACCACCACGAGTGCAAGGATTGCCTTCCCGAAGCGATTGCGGTGGTAGACCCCCACCGCCCCGACTGCACCTACCCCCACAAGACCCTCTCCGGCGTAGGCGTGGCCTTCAAGTTAGCGGCGGCGCTGCGGGGCGACCAGGAAAAGGTGCTGGAACAGTACGCGGATATGGTCTGCCTGGGTACTGTGGCAGATGTGATGCCCCTGCAGGGGGAGAACCGGGTGTTTGTGTCCCGGGGTATCGCCATGCTGAAGAACACTTCCCGCCCGGGCCTAAAGGCCTTAATGGCGGAGTGCGGCTGTACATCGGAGCAGGTGTCTGCTTCTGTGGTGGGCTATATGCTTGCCCCCCGGATCAATGCCGCCGGCAGAATGGGCCAGATCGAATTGGCTATCGAACTGTTTTTGACCGATGACCCGGAGCGGGGACAGGCGGCTGCAACGGCTCTGTGCGAGCTGAATAAGCAGCGGCAGGCGGTGGAGTCGGAAATTTACCGGCAGGCTGTAGAAATGCTCCCGGAGGGGAAGTTCCCCGAGGCCATCGTCTTGGCTGACGAAAGCTGGCACCAAGGCGTGGTGGGCATCGTTGCCAGCCGCATTGCCGAGGAATACTGCTGCCCCGCTTTCCTCATCTGCCTGGATGGGGAGCACGGCAAAGCCAGCTCCCGGAGCTTTGGGGGCTTCAATCTGTTTGGCGCGCTGACAAACCTTTCCCATCTGCTGGAAAGCTACGGCGGCCACGAGCTGGCGGCGGGCTTTACCATTCACCGCGACCAGATCCCAGCCTTCCGCAAGGAGATCTGCCGCCTGGCCGGGGAATTTTACCGGGGCGCAGGTCCGAAGACCGTGCTGGAAGCGGATTGTGTCATCCCGCCGGAGCTGCTGACTCTGCCCAATATCCAGTCCCTGGATGCTTTGGAGCCCTGCGGCACCGGCTGTCCCAAGCCTGTGCTGGTGATGGAGGGCTTGACCTTGGATAAGCTCAGCGCTGTGGGGGGTGGCCGGCATTTGCGTATGCGCCTGCAAAAGGGCGGCTTTGGCTTTAACGGTATTTTCTTCTCCGCCACCGCAGAATCTGCCTCTGTGGAGCTGGGTGACCGGGTGGATGTGGCTTTCCAGCCGCAGATCAATGAGTTCCGGGGAGAAAAGTCCGTGCAGATGAACGTGCAGGATATTCGCCCCTCCTGCAAGGCGGCCATTTCCTGCGACGGTGACGATTACCGGCTGCTGCAGGAAGATGCCCTTACCCCCGATGCAGCCGCCCGGCTGATCCCCAACCGGGCCACGCAAGCGCTGGTTTGGCGGTATTTGGCGGTGCGCAAGGAAGTGCGGGAAAATCCCATCTGCCTGTGCCGGAAGATCGTCCGCTGGTCCGACCAACCCCTGAGCTTGGACCAAATGCTTACCTGTATTGATATTTTTGCCGATGTTGGTTTATTGGAAACTGCCCGGCTGCATAATGATATTATGATACGGCTGCTGCCTGCTACTGAGAAAGCGGACTTAAATGCCAGCCAAACAATGCAGAAACTGTTGTCTGTATGTAATGAGGTATAACCATGGAAACTTTTGCTGAACACTATGGGTCACTGTACCAAACCTTAAATCGGTGCGTACCCGGTGTGGATATGGAGCTTGTTGACCGGGCTGTGGAATATGCCCGGGAAAAGCACAAGGACCAAAAGCGCAAGGACGGCTCTCCCTACATCATCCACCCCTTGGCGGTGGCGGAGATCGTGGCGGAAATGGGCCTGGATATGGATGCGATTTTGGGCGCGCTGCTCCACGATTGCATCGAGGACACCGACGCATCTTTTTCTGAGATTGCCAAGCTTTTCGGCACCACCACCGCCGAGCTGGTGGAGGGTGTTACCAAGCTGACCCGAGCCAATTTCTCCTCCACGGAGGAGGCGCAGATGGAGAACCTGCGGAAGATGTTCATGGCCATGAGCAAGGACATCCGGGTGGTTCTCATCAAGATCGCCGACCGACTCCACAATATGCGCACCATGCAGTATCAGACCCCGGAAAAGCAGATCATCAAGTGCCGGGAGACCATGGATATTTACGCGCCCCTGGCGCACCGCCTTGGTATTCAGAAGATGAAATGGGAGCTGGAGGATATTGCTCTGCGGTATCTGGATCCCCAAAGCTACGAGGAGATCCTCACCTACCTGTCCGCCCACAAGGAAAAGGACGAGGCCTTTATGCACACCATTCAGGATCAGATCTCTGAGCGGCTGGAGTCTATGGGCATCCACAGCAAGACCTACGGACGGATCAAGCACGTGTACTCCATCTATCGGAAGATGAATGCCCAGGGCAAGACCATCGACGAGCTGTATGATATTTACGCCTTCCGGGTCATCGTGGACACCATTCCCGATTGCTACAATGTTTTGGGTCATATCCATGACCTGTTTAACCTGGTACCGGGCCGGTTCAAGGACTATATCTCTACCCCCAAGCCCAATATGTACCAGAGCCTGCACACCACGGTCATCGGCAAGCAGGGCATTCCCTTTGAGGTGCAGATCCGCACCTGGGATATGCACGAAACTGCCGAATACGGCATCGCCGCTCACTGGAAATACAAGCAGGGCGAGGGCGCAGGCCAGGAAAAGGATTTTGAATGGGTACGCCGCCTGCTGGAAAGCCAGCAGGACACCGATGCCGAGGACTATCTGAACTCCATGAAGATCGATATGTTCGACGACGAGGTGTTTGCCTTCACCCCCAAGGGCAAGATCGTGTCCTTGCCCGCCGGCTCTACCCCCATTGACTTTGCCTATGCCATTCACTCCGGTGTGGGTAACTCCCTGGTTGGCGCCAAGGTGAATAACCGCATCTGCAACATCGATACCAAGCTGCAAAACGGCGACATCGTGGAGATCATCACCTCCAAGGCCGCCCGTGGCCCCAGCCGTGACTGGCTGAATATCTGTAAGTCTAACCAGGCCCGCACCAAGATCAAGCAGTGGTTCAAGCGGGAGCGCCGGGAGGAGAATGTGGCCCATGGCCGGGCATCCTTCGAGGGTGAAATGCGCCGGATCGGCTTGCCCCTGTCACTCACGGTAGACCCGGAGCTGAGCCCCCAGCTGCTGAAAAAGTTAGCTTTCGACACCTGGGAGGATATGTATGCCGCCATCGGCTACGGTGGCTTAACCGCCGTGAAGGCCGTTGGCCGCATCCGGGACGACATCAACCGGGCGATGAAGGCGCAAAACCTGGAAAAGCAGGTGGTATCCAACGCCGTCAAGCCTGATACTGCCCCCAAGAACCGCCACAGCGTCAATGGCGTGATCGTGGAGGATATCGACAACTGTATGATCAAGTTTGCCAAGTGCTGTACCCCCGTGCCGGGTGATGGCATTTTGGGCTTTATCACCAAGGGCTTTGGTGTGTCCGTCCACCGGATCGACTGTCCCAATGCCCAGAACCGGGACGAACCCCACCAGGCCGCCCGTTGGGTGCGGGTGCGCTGGGCTGTCCAGGACGATCAGCCCTTTGACACCACCCTGGAGCTGGATTGCATCACCCGGGATGGCTTGCTGCTGGACATCGTTACCACCCTTACCACCACCCGGGTGCATATGAAGGAGATCAGCGGTAAGGATATGCCCGGCGGTCACAGCGTGATCACCGTGCGCTTTGAGGTCAAGAACGTGGATGAGCTGGACTCTATCCGCAATAAGCTGATGAATATCCGGGACGTGATCGGCACCCGGAGAGGACAGAACTAATGCAGAATGCGTAATGCATAATGCATAATGAAGGAGTTATTATGCGAGCGGTTTTAACGAGAGTAAAATCTGCGTCGGTGGAAATCGACGGTGAAATTGTAGGCAAAATCGGCCAGGGTTTTCTGATCCTGCTGGGCGTTGGCCCGGAGGATACCGAAAAGGAGTGCCGGTATTTGGCGGAAAAGGCCCTGGGCCTGCGCATTTTCGAGGACGAAAACGGTAAAATGAATTTGGGCCTGGATGATGTGGGCGGACAGGTGCTGGTGGTGAGCCAGTTTACCCTGTACGGCAACTGCCGCAAGGGTCGCCGCCCCAGCTTTGTGGGGGCAGCCGGCCCGGAATTGGGCAATGAATTGTATGAAAAGTTCCTTGCCGTCTGTGAGGAACTGGGCTATCCTCCCCAGCACGGCCAGTTTGGCGCGGATATGCAGGTGGAGTCCGTCAACGACGGCCCTGTCACCCTCATTTTGGACACCGCAGAACTGCTGGACACACCCAGAAGAAATTGAAAATGGAGAATTGAGAATTATGCTGAACATTCTCACATTGCCTTTGGGTTCTTATCAGACCAATTGTTATATTGCCTGGGCAGAGGGCGCGGATTCCTGCATCGTCATCGACCCGGGCTATGAGCCGGAAACGGTGCTTTCAGAAGTGATCCGTTTGGGCAAGACCATTGATGCCATCCTGCTGACCCACGGCCATTTTGACCATGTGGGCGGCGTGCGGTTTTTGGCAGAAAAAGCGGATTGCCCGGTTTATATCCATGCAGCGGAGCTTTCTCTGCCGGAGAGCTTCACCGACGGCCCGCTTTGCTACACGGCAAACTATGACGAGGGGGATGTGCTTGCGTTTGCAGGTCTTTCTTTGCGGGTTCTCCACACCCCGGGACATACCCCCGGCTCGGTGTGCCTTATGTGCCAGGACACCATGTTCTCCGGGGACACCCTGTTTATGGATTCCTGCGGACGGACGGACTTCCCCGGGGGCAGTATGGCCCAAATGCGAGAATCTCTCAAGCGGCTGGCGCAGCTGGAGGGAGATTACAAAGTCCTCCCCGGCCACGGCCCAGCCACCCAGTTGGCAGAGGAGCGGAAGTACAATCCCTATTTGCGATAAAAGCCTTCTCCTTGAGGAGAAGGTGGCAGCCCAAAGGGCTGACGGATGAGGTGGAATGATTTTTACACCTCATCAGTCAAAAATCACGGATTTTTGACAGCTTCCCCTTAAGGGGAAGCCTTTGGAGGAAACCTTATGAATTTGACGATAACCGGTCACGATGATTTATATGCGGTGGAGCAGCTGATGCTCAGCCTGTTTGCCGAAACTGAGGGAACAGCGGTTTCCCGGCTTTCCCGGGGCAAAACCTGGCTCACCGCCGTGACGGAAATTGAAATAGCGGGCAGGAAGACCAAGTCTTCCCGGCGCTTGAAAGTGACAGAAGAAACTGTCCGCCTGCGCAGGAGAATCCTGCAGCAGAGCTTTTATTTGGCGGCGCTTCCCCATTTGGAAAATACGCCCGCCTGGGGCGCCCTTTCCGGTGTACGGCCCACCAAGCTGAGCACCAAGGCGATTTTGGAGGGCGATGACCCGGACAAATTGCTCCGCGATGTGTATTTCGTGACACCGCAGCGGCGGCAGCTGGCCATTGACTGCTCCAAATCCACAGTGAGCGCCATCAATAAGATGGACAAAAACGACATATCCCTGTACATCGGCATTCCTTTCTGCCCTACCCGGTGCAGCTATTGCAGCTTTGTCAGCCGCACTGTGGGCAAAAACACCGATTTGTTAGACTCGTACCTCCACGCCCTGTACCAGGAACTGGAGCACACCGGAAAACTTTTGGCAAATTCCGGGAAAAGGGTTCGTACCATCTATATAGGCGGTGGTACGCCCACCACCTTGTCTACCGAGCAGATGTCGGAGCTTTTGGACCGGGTGAAAGATACCTTTGACCTTTCCCGGTGCATAGAGTTTACTGTGGAGGGCGGCCGGCCGGATACCCTTACCGCCGAAAAGCTCTCTGCCATCCGCTTATGCGGCGCTGACCGCATGAGCATCAATCCCCAAACCATGCAGGACGAAGTCCTGCGGGCCTGTGGCAGACCCCACACCGCCGCCGACATTTTAAGTCGCTATCGGGAGGCGGAAAATGCCGGCTTTGCCGCCATCAATATGGACTTGATCGCCGGCCTGCCCAAGGATACCTTGGAGGGATTCCGGGATTCTTTGGATAAAGTGGCGGCGCTGAACCCTGCCAACATCACTGTTCATACCTTAGCCCTCAAGAAGGGCGCAGACCTGTTTGAGCGAAAGGTACAGCTACCCGGCGTGGAGGATGTGGCGCAGATGGTGGAATACGCAGAGCATACCCTCCGTGCCCTGGGCTACAAGCCCTATTACCTGTACCGGCAGAAGTATATGTCCGGTTCTTTTGAGAATGTGGGCTGGAGCCGGGATAATTTGGATTGCCTGTACAATATTTATATGATGGAGGAGCTGCATACCATTTTGTCCTTAGGTGGCGGCGGTATGAATAAGGTAAACCTGCCGGACGGCACTTTGCAGCGATTCCACAACCCCAAATTCCCGGAGCAGTACATAGGCCAGATCGGCGATGTACTGCGGCAAAAAGAGGAACTATTTGACCTGTTATAAGGAAGTGTTATTTTGGATACATTGATCTCCAATGTCACGGTGGTGACCATGAATGAAAAAATGGATGTGCTGTTTGGCGCATACATCGGCATCGAAAACGGCAAAATAGCCTATATGGGCAAAGACGCCCCCACTGAGCAGCCCAAGACCATCATTGACGGCACCGGAATGGTGGCAATGCCGGGCCTCATCAACTGCCATACCCATTTGGCCACAGCCGTGCTGCGGAATTTTGTGGATGATGGAGAAAAGCGGGAGGCTTTGGAGCAGCTGCTCACCCGGCAGGATAAGTTAGACAACCGGGCGGCTAAGGCGGCGGCTCAGTTGGCAATCGCCGAGTGTCTGCGGTTTGGTATCACCTCTGTGTCAGACCTGTACTATTTCCCGGAGGCCACCGCCCAGGCTGTGGCAGAGAGCGGCATCAAGGCCAATTTGGCCCTGTCTTCCTATCGGTTCATCGACCAGAACGAGGACTTTGATTTTGAAACTGACGAGCAGTGCAAGGAACTTGTCCGGTTAGTGGATACCTGGCACGGCTATGACGACGGCCGCATTAAGATCGACGGCGGCATTTATGCCGAGTATACCAGCAATTTCCGGCTTTGGGAGGGCATAGCCTCCTTTGCCGCGGAAAAGGGCTTGGGAATCCAGCTCCACTTGTCGGAAACCAAAGAAGAAGTCGAATCCTGTGAAGACCGCTCCGGCCTCACCCCGGCGGAGCTTCTCAGCTGCCACAAGATCTTTGACCGGCCTGTAACGGCTGCCACCTGCGCCTGCTTAACGGAAAATGAGCAGGCCATGCTGGGTAAATACAAGGCAACTGCTGTAGCCACCCCCCTTGCCAGCGCCAAGTTAGGCGCGCCCACCACCCCCATCACCGCCTGTGTCAAGGCCGGTATGAATGTTTCCTTGGGTACGGGCGGCGCATTTGAATGCGGCAATTTGGATATGTTTGAAGTGATGCGCTATGCTTGCCTGCAAGCCCGGCAGGAACAGGGTGATTCCGCTGCGCTGCCTGCCGCTGCGCCTTTGATGATGGCTACCGTCTGCGGCGCCAAGGCCCAGGGCCGGACCGATTGCGGTATGCTGAAAGAGGGGCTCGATGCGGATATTATCCTTGTGGACTTCTCCGCGCCCCATTTGATGCCCTGCCACAATGTACCGGCCGGTCTGGTGTTCTCCGCCAAGGGCGGCGATGTGGCCATGACCATGGTCCGGGGCAAGATCCTGTACCAAAACGGCCACTTCCCCACCATCGATCTAAATGGGGTGGTGTCTGAGATCATGGAATACGCCATTCCCCGTCTGTTGGGAGAAAGTAAGGAGGAGCAATGAACAAAAAGCAAAATTTCCTCCACGGCGCAGCCCTTTTAGCCATGGCAACCGCCATTGTGAAGATCATCGGTGCGTTCTATAAGATCCCTCTAAATATGATCATCGGCGAACAGGGCTTCGGCTATTTCAACACCGCCTACAATATCTATGCGGTGCTGCTGATGATCTCCACCGCCGGTCTGCCCATTGCCATGAGCCGGCTCATCAGCCAGGCTCACTCCGTAGGCAACTACAACCAGGTGCGCCGGGTCTATGCCACCAGCCGGGGTATTTTCTTAGGACTGGGTGCAGTCAGCTCCGCGCTGATGATGATTTTTGCCCACCAGTTAGCGGCGTTCCAAAAGCAGCCTGATGCCTGGGCGGCCATTTTCTGCCTGGCACCCAGCGCCTTTTTGATGTGCATTATGTCCACATTCCGGGGCTTTTTCCAGGGCCAGGGCGATATGCGCCCCACCTCCAATTCTCAGATTTTGGAGGCGGTTTTCAAGCTGTTTGTGGGCTTGGCTTTAGCATATCTCATTATGAAGCAGACAGGAAGTGTGGGCCTGGCTGCCGGCGGCGCTATTTTGGGCGTGACGGTGAGCTGCCTGGTGTCTTCCATCTACCTGTATGCCCAGCTGCGGCCTGCCTACCGGGAGATGCCCACGGGCGGCGGCGAAACCAAGACCTACCGCCGCACGGCCAAGGAGCTTTTGGCCATCGCTGTGCCCATCACCATCGGCTCTGCAGGCCTGCAGGTGCTGACCCTGGTGGAGACCAACCTGTACATGGGTCAGCTGCTGACAGCCAACGGCATGAGCCAAAACACCGCTGACATCACCAAGGGCATTTACGATATGTGCTTTACGGTGTTCAATATGCCCTGCGCATTTATGGTACCCATCACCACCTCGGTGCTGCCGGCAATCACCGCTCTGCTCACCACCAAGAATTTTGACGGGGCCAAGGCAACGGAAGAATCCGCCGCCCGGATCACCGGCCTCATCAGCCTGCCCTGCGCCGTGGGTCTGAGCATTTTGGCCACCCCGGTCATCAGCCTTTTGGGCGGCTACACCGGAGACAATCTCATTTTAGCCGGCAAGATTTTGGCGATTTTAGGCGTGAATATCTTCTTCTACGCCACCATTCAGTACACCAATGTGGTGCTCCAATCCCACGGCTATGCCCATATCCCGGTCATCAACACCCTCCTTTGCGGCGGTGTGAAGCTGGCTGTGGTGTATGTGCTGGTGGGCAATCCCCAGATCGGCATCGTGGGCGCGCCCATCGGTATGACCCTTTGCTATCTGTGCATTGGTGTTATGAATCTCATCGCCATTAACCGGGTCGTTCCCCACAAGCCCCGGATCTTACGGAATCTCCTGCGGCCTGCGGCTCCCGCTGTTTTGATGGGCGTTGTGGTCTACGGCGCGTATCGGCTGCTGATCGCGGTTTTGGGAAGCGGCGCAAGCCGGGTGTTCCTGTGCGGTATTCCCGTGGCTGTGGGCGTAGTTACCTACCTGGTCTGCGTGGTGCTTTGTAAGGCAATTTCCCGGGAAGACTGCCTTCTTTTGCCAAAAGGTGACAAGATTTCGAAAATTTTAAGGCTATAATTGGTTATTTTTGCAAAAAAATGCTTGCAATATGTGCAAAAAAGTGATACGATTACTTTAGCAATCTAAAATAATGAAACGAGGTAAACATTATGAACAAGACTGAACTCATCGCAGCAGTTGCCGAGAAGACCGGCCTGACCAAGAAGGACGCAGAGCGCGTCGTTTCCGCTACTTTCGAGACCGTTACCGCTGCCCTGGCAAAGGGTGAGAAGGTACAGGTTTTCGGTTTCGGTAACTTCGAGGTCAAGACCCGCGAAGCCCGCACCGGCCGCAACCCCCGCACCAAGGAAACCATTCAGATTCCCGCTACCAAGCTGCCCGTTTTCAAGGCAAGCAAGGCTTTGAAGGATACCGTCGCTAAGTAATGCGCTTAGATAAGTATCTGAAGGTCTCCCGGCTGATCAAACGCCGCACCGTTGCCAACGAAGCCTGCGACAATGGCCGCATCAGCGTCAACGGCCGTGTGGTGAAAGCCAGCTACGAGGTCAAGCCCGGCGACAAGATCGAGATCGCCCTGGGTGCAAGAACCGTAGCCGTGGAGGTCTTGGTGGTTGCTGACAATGTCCGCAAGGACGATGCAGAGACCATGTACAAGGAAATCTAATAAAAAAGGAACGCCCAAAGGGCGTTCCTTTTTTATGCAAAATCCTCTTGTAGGGGAGGGATATTATCCCTCCCGAAGGTAACAATACGAGATCGCCTTCCGGTGATGCGGGCGGGATAGTATCCCGCCCCTACGAAAAGGGAATCACCCGTACCGGCGTGTAGGCGCAAAAAAGCAGCACCGGTTTTTGGTGCTGCTTTTTCTTAGACAAATATTAGCCTTCTGCCTTCATCTGAGCGAAGCACTCGCTGCAGAATACGGGACGGTCGGACTTGGGCTCGAAGGGAACCTTTGCCTCACCGCCGCAACGGGCGCAGGTAGCAGTGAAGAACTCACGGGGACCACGAGCGGCGTTCTTGCGAGCGTCACGGCAGGCCTTGCAGCGCTGGGGCTCGTTCTGGAAGCCACGCTCAGCGTAGAATTCCTGCTCGCCGGCAGTGAAAACGAATTCGTTGCCGCACTCTTTGCAAACTAAAGTCTTGTCTTCGTACATAGGATGATACCTCTCTTGTATTTGCCCCGTGAAAGCCCGAATTTAACTGGATAACGCAGGGTCGTTAAATTTCTGACGACTATGCGCCATTACCCGAATTATACACAAGCTGTAAACTTTTGTCAATGGTTTTCTGAAATTTTTGTTGCAAATTTTTTGGGTTTTCCGGTACTTTTTCCTTAGATTTCAAACTGTTCCTGCCCCAAATAGGGAATATGCAGGTGCTGGTAGGCAAGGGGCGTAACACACCGGCCACGGGGGGTGCGGGTCAAAAATCCCAGCTGCATCAAATAAGGCTCGTACACATCCTCTAAGGTGATGGCCTCCTCGCCGATGGTGGCAGCCAGGGTCTCCAGACCTACCGGGCCGCCGCCGTAATTTTGAATGATGGCAGTGAGCATTCTGCGGTCGATGTTGTCAAGACCCAGGGCATCCACCTCCAAACGCTGCAGAGCCAGGTCGGCTGCTTCCTTGGTGATGACACCGTTGCACATAATTTGGGCAAAGTCCCGGACACGGCGCAGGAAGCGGTTGGCGATACGGGGTGTGCCCCGGCTCCGGGAGGCGATCTCCATTGCGCCCTCGGGCTCGATTTCCATGCCCAAAATGGTTGCCGACCGGGTGACGATTTTGGCAAGTTCCTCGGCTGTGTACAGCTCCAGCCGCAGATTCACACCAAAGCGGTCACGCAGCGGCGCGGAAAGCTGACCGGCCCGGGTGGTTGCGCCCACCAGGGTGAACTTGGGCAGGTCTAAGCGGATGGAGTTGGCGGAAGGGCCTTTGCCCACGATGATATCGATGGCGAAATCCTCCATAGCCGGGTAGAGAATCTCTTCTACCACCCGGTTTAAGCGGTGAATTTCGTCGATGAACAGAATGTCGCCGGGATTTAAGTTGGTCAGCAGCGCTGCCAAATCGCCGGGCTTTTCAATAGCCGGGCCGGAGGTGATGCGGATATTCACACCCATCTCATTGGCAATAACGCCTGCCAGGGTGGTTTTGCCCAGGCCGGGAGGGCCGTAAAGCAGGGTGTGGTCCAGCGGCTCATTCCGAAGCCGGGCCGCCTCGATATAAACGGACAGATTTCCCTTGGCCTTTTCCTGGCCGGTATAGTCGGACAAAAGCTTGGGCCGCAGACCGATCTCGCCGGCATCCTGGGGAGCAAAGGTGGGGGAAATAATGGGGCTGTCCAGCTCCTGGGAAAATTCTAAGCTCATACGATACTCCTAATCACAAAATAACCCAGCACCAAAATGCCAAGGCCGATGCGGTACTTGCCAAAAACAGCGAAGCTGTGCTTGCGGACATATTCCATAAGCCCACGGATCACCAAAAGACTTACGATAAAGCTCACCACGCAGCCCACAGCCAGGTCGGCAAATTCCAGGCCGGTGGGCAGAGCGGCTTCCTGCTCCATAATATCCAAGCCGTACTTGAGGATCTTCAAGGCGCTGGCGCCCAGCATAGTGGGGATGGCCAGGAAGAAAGAAAATTCTGCGCCGGCGGAGCGGCCCACACCCAGCAAAATCGCGCCCAAAATGGTGGCGCCGCTGCGGGAAGTGCCGGGGATCAGACTTAAGCACTGGAATGCACCGATATAAAGGGCGGTGCGGTAGTCGATAGTATGTACATCGTCGATTTTTACAGGGCGCTTTTCGTTCAGCTTTTCAACATACAGGAACGCCACACCGTAGACGATGAGCATAATGGCCACCACGATATAGTTATACAGGTGGGCATCCATCCAGTCGTCCAGAATAAGACCGATCACAGCGGAGGGCAGCACGGCCACGATGACCTTGAACCACAAAGTCCAGGTGTTTTTCTTCTGCAGCTGGTCTTTTTTCGGAGAGAAGGGGTTCAATTTATGGAAAAACAGCACCAAAACCGCGGCAATGGCGCCCAGCTGGATCACCACCTGGAACATTTCGTAAAACTCCGGGGTGACCTTCAGCTTGATAAACTCGTCAAGCAGGATCATATGTCCGGTGGAAGAAACGGGCAGCCATTCGGTGATGCCCTCCACGATGCCAAACAGCACCGCCTTCAATAATTCAATGATGACCATGATTGCCTCCAAAAATTGAGAATTGAGAGTTGAGAATTGAGAATTATTATTTATTATAACATTAACACCCGTAAGATACAAGAAAATTTTGCCCGTTCACAAATTTGGGGGAAACAATTCACAATTTATTCACCGCAAAAGCCGAAAATGCGTTATAATAGTAAAAAAGGAAACTTTAGGAGGTTTTGGCTATGGCTATCTCTGTTTTGATCGTGGAAGATGATGCTAACATCCGGGAGCTGCTGCAGATGTACCTGGAAAAGGACGGCTATGCGGTCACCTTGGCAGCCGATGGCGGACAGGGTTTGGAGAAATTCCGTTCCATCAAGCCCGATCTGGTGCTTTTGGATGTGATGATGCCGGTGATGGATGGCTGGGCTGTGTGCAAGGCTATCCGGGCTGAGGGGGATACCCCTGTGATCATGCTCACCGCCAAGGGCGAGACCGATGACAAGGTGATGGGTCTGAAGTCCGGCGCTGACGATTATGTGACCAAGCCCTTTGAAATGAAGGAGCTGCTGGCCCGCATCGAGGCAGTGCTCCGCCGCACCGACCGCAATTGCGAAGAAAACAAGTCCCGGCGGCTGAACTTTGACAAGCTCACCATCGATATGGACGCTTTCGAGCTGACTGTAGACGGCAAAAAGGTGGATACACCCCCCAAGGAGATGGAGCTGCTGTTCTATTTGGCATCCACTCCCAACCGGGTCTACACCCGCAACCAGCTTTTGGATGAGGTGTGGGGCTTTGACTACTTTGGTGACTCCCGGACGGTGGATGTGCATATCAAGCGTTTGCGGGAAAAATTAGAGGGTGTTTCGGAAAAATGGAGCGTCAAGACCGTCTGGGGCGTAGGGTACAAGTTTGAGCTGTTATAAGAAGGCTTGTAGGGGAGGCTACAGAGCCTGCCGCGGGAGGGATGATATCCCTCCCCTACGAAGATAATTGAGGTAGAAAAGATGAAAACGACATTCAGCCGCACCTTTACTATGGCTGCGGTGGTGCTGCTGGCGGCGCTGCTGCTGGTGGGCGCGGCGTTCCAGCTTGTGGTGCGGAATCTGATGACCCGCCAAACGGAAACGGCTCTGCGGGATGATTGCAGCACCGTTGCCAGCCTGGCGTCTGCTTATTATGCAGAGGGCTCTCTGTCCACCCGGGATTTCTTTGTGAATCTGTCCATCGCCACCCAGGTCAGCGGCGCTGACGCGGTGATTTGCGACAAAACGGGCAAGCTGGTTCTGTGCTCCGATTCTCCCATGGGCTGCAGCCACCAGGGCATGATGCTGTCAGAAAGCTATCTGCAGCAGGTGTACCGGGAGGGTATGGTGCTGGACAAGGGCATGGTGGAAGGGCTGTACACGGACACACGGTATGTGGTGGGTATGCCCATTTTGGATACCCGGACAAACAGGCCCGTGGGCGTGGTGGTGCTGTCCACCCCCACATCTACAGCTATGGCGCTGCTTGACAAGCTGGCGGATGCCTTTATGCTGGTGGCGGTGCTGGTGGTGATCGTGGCGGTCATAGCCATCAGCCTGCTGGCAAGAAGACAAAGCTCTCCCCTCAAGGATATGGCAAAGGCTGCCAGCGATTTCGGCCATGGGCATTTGGATGCCCGGGTTACTGTGGAAAAAGGGCATCCCCGGGAGGTGCAGGAGCTGGCGCTGGCCTTCAACAATATGGCATCGTCCCTGCAAAAGAGCGAGTATCAGCGGCAGGAGTTCGTGGCCAATGTGTCCCACGAGCTGAAAACCCCCATGACCACCATTTCCGGCTATGTGGACGGTATGCTGGACGGCACGATCCCCAAGGAGCTGCATCCGCGGTATATGGAATTGGTGTCCGGGGAGACCAAGCGGCTGAGCCGGTTGGTGCGCAGTATGCTGGATATTTCCCGGATGCAGGATCAGGAGAGCATCCCCGCCGAGCGTATGAGCCGGTTTGAATTAGACGAGTGCGTGGGACAGGTGCTGATCACCTTTGAGCAGAAGATCACCGAGAAAGACTTGGCGGTTACGGTGGATTTCCCGGAGCATACGGTGTATACCCGGGCGGATCGGGATGCCATCACCCAGGTGGTTTACAATTTGGTGGACAATGCGGTGAAATTCTGCCCCCAGGGCGGCAATCTCACCCTGGGCATCAAAGAGGGCGGCAACAAGGCCTATGTGACCGTGGGCAACGACGGACAGACCATCCCGCCGGAGGAGCTGCCCCTGGTTTTCGACCGATTCCACAAGTTGGATAAGAGCCGGGCGGAGAACCGGGACGGCTGGGGCTTGGGTCTGTACATCGTTAAGACCCTTATTTGCCGGCACGGAGAGGACATCTCCGTCACCAGTCAAAATGATAAAACGGAATTTACGTTTACGCTACCGTTAGTAAATTAAGAATGCAAAATTCAAAATGATAAATGCAAAATGAAGGTATTGCCTACGGCAATGATTTAAAATAGTTGCGGAGCGACACCTCAATTTTGCACTTTGCATTTTACATTTTGCATTATAAAGGGGTATTTTATGGACGAACAGTATGCATACCGCACCGGGCGGACGGACCCGGCCAAAAGCAGCCGGGGCTTGATCGCGGTGCTGCTCATCTGCGTGATCTTCTTAGGCGGATTGGTCAGCGCATTGAGCATTATGAATATCCACCTGTTCCGGATGCTGCGCAGTACGGAGGCAGCGCCCCTGGCTTTTGCCGCAGGAGAGGCGGCGGAGGCGGCTGAGGATTGCTTAGCTTTGGCAGGTATGGCTTTGCAGGAAACAGACCCCGTGTACCAGCAGCTCCACAAGCTGCCCGATGGGCTGTATGTTGCCAAGGTCGAGCCGGGCAGTCAGGCGGATAAGCTTAAGATCCAGCCGGGCGATGTGGTGACAGCGCTGGATAAGACCCCGGTTTCCACCTTGGAGGATATGGAAGATCTGTTGCAGGGAAAGCATGTGCTTACGCTGTGGCGGAAAGGCCAGAAGTTTTTTCTTACCATTTCAAAATGAGGAGCAACTATGGAACCCATTTACAAGCATCAATTTACTGTGTCTGAGATCCATGTGGATCGGTTTGGCCGGGTGAAGCCCTCAGTGCTGTTATACTTTGTCCAGGAGGCGGCGGGACAGCACTGCTCGCTCCTTGCTGTGGATCACGATACCCTCTCTCACAAGCACCTTTTTTGGGCTGTGACCCGGAATCGGGTGCAGATCACAAGACTGCCCCGGCTGGGGGAGAAGGTTTTTGTGGAAACCTGGCCCATGCCCACCACCCGGGTGGCCTATCCCCGGTCGGTGGTGGCCTATGACGAAAAGGGCTTGGAGCTGTTTCGCTCCATCAGCCTGTGGGTGCTGATGGATGAGAGGACAAGGGCGATGATCCTGCCGGGGAAAAGCGGCATTACCGTGGACGGCACCCTTACCGGCAAGGAGCTGACTGTGCCCCGGGCCATTGTTGCCCGGCCTATGGAGGGCGCAAAGGTCTGCAATGTGGGCTATTCCCTTTTAGACCGGAACGGCCATATGAACAACACCCGGTATATGGATTGGGTGGACGATCTGCTCCCAAGCGATTTCCACCGGGCGCATCCGGCGCAGGAATTTACCGTGTGCTACCTCAACGAGGCCCGGGAGGGCGACGAAATTGCCCTCAGCTATGAGCTTAGTGACGGCCCGGTGCTAACAGTGGATGCCACCCGGGGTGACGAGCGGATCTTCTCCGCACAGATCTTATATTGATGAAAATTGTAGGGGAGGCGAAACGCCTCCCCTACAATTATTTTTGCAAGTTGGAAGGTGTCATTTTGCAAAAAATTCTGCCGAAAACAAGGGTTGTTATGTAAAGCAAAACGGTATTCTGTAAACTTGTGAAGAAATGGGGGTTATCCACAGGGATTTCCGGAAAACAAGGTGCTGACAAGGGTGATTTTGCCATTTGCCTGTGGAAAAGCCTGTTAACAATGTGGAAAACTTCAGAGAGAAAAAGTTGAGAAAAAGCCATAATTTTCGCGTTATGTCAACCGATGTTCCGTTGCCATTACAGACGAAGAAAGGAGCAGCTTTGCTGCTCCTTTTTCATTCTGCATAATACCGGTTGATGTCCACATCCTCGTCGATGCCGTCCACCCGGCCGGTGCAGGTGTACTGCCACATTTTTACAGGGTGGGTAAACGCCATTTCCGCAGCATACTGGGCAAGCCAAAATGGATAATCCGTCAGCTCGTCAATAAATAGCCGGGAGGATGCCAAATAGGCATCGAAATAAACCATAGGCCGTTTGTTTGCCTTGGCGACAGTCTGGCAGAAGGCCTTGGTGATGTCGGTAAGACACCGGGCATCCACCGCTGCGGTGCGGTTTTCCTCCCCCACATGCTCCCAGTTGAGGGCTAAGTACATATCGATGTCCCAGTCCTTGGTCTGTTCCAGCAGATAATTGGCTTCCTCGACGCCTTCTTCGGCGGATGTGGCCTGGGAGAAAATATAAGCGCCTACCTTTAAGCCGGCGGCCTTGGCGCCTGTGTAGTGGGTCTGCGCCAGGGTGTCGGCGAAGAGCTCGCCCTGGGTGTAGCCCCGCCAACCCACCCGGATCATCACAAACTCGATGCCGGATGCTTTCACCTGCTGCCAATCGATGGCTTCCTGGTGCTCGGATACATCAATGCCCAGCACAGGGGGCGCGGTAGGCTGGGTAGATGCGGTGTTTTCAGTGGGCGCTTGGGGGCTGGAGGGTTGCAGGAAGACCGCCAAAGCGATCACGGTAAGCAGCAAAAGCAAGCTGACGGTCACCAGTTCCCAAAACACCGGTTCTTTGCAAATTGCCTTTATCTTTGTAAGCATAGGTACTCCTGGGTATAATTTCTATCAATATGGCTAAGCTATAAAAAGGAAATGTCATTGCGAATCGGCAACACCGGTTCGCAATGACAGTAAATGCAATATTATCAGCCGGCCAAAATATCCGCCTTGATCACACCGGGCACCTGCCGGAACGCCTCCAACAGATCCTCCAGGGGCACTTCCAAATTGACAGTCTCGGCGGCGATGGTCACAGCGCCGCTGCCGTTGGAGGGCACGGTGGAATTGATGGTCATAATATTGGCCTGGTAGTCTGCCAAAATGGTCAGCAGCTTGTTCAGAGAACCGGGCTCGTCGTGTAAAAGGATCTGGAAGGTGACCATCCGGCTGCTGCGCATATCCTGAAAGGGCATGATCGCATCCCGGTATTTATAAAAAGCGCTGCGGCTGATGCCGGTCATTTGGGTAGCGTCGTTGACGGTGGCGGCCTTGCCGGTGGAAAGCAAACGCTTGGCCTCGGCGACCTTTATAAAAACCTCCGGCAGAGCGGAAGCCTCGACGATGTAATATTTTGGTGTGCTTGCCATGATGTCCTCCCATACTGGACAATTGTCCTGTTATCACGGCTATTGTACCACATATTTTGGAAAAAGCAAGCCCTATAAACGAAATGAAATTTTATTTTGTAGGGGAGGGATATCATCTCTCCCACAGCGGCGGAGGCTTCGGAAGAATTGCGGGCGGCATACTATGCCGCCCCTACGAAAAGGATCAGGAAAGGGGAAACAAAAATGCAGGGGAATATCCGCAAGTGGCTGTGGATCGGAGCAGGATTGCTGGCTGCGTGGCTGGGAATTCAGTATTTGCTGCCGCTGCTGTTTCCTTTTGGCATTGGATTGGCGCTTGCTTTGGCGGCAGAGCCTGCGGTGAAGGCCGGAAATCGCTATCTGAAGCTGCCCCGGTGGGCAGCCGCCGGGCTGGGGGTCACGGCGACCCTGGCGCTGGCCGCGGTGCTCTTTGGCATCATCGGCGCGGCGCTGGTGCGGGAGCTGGGTGTGCTGGCAGGAAAGCTGCCGGCCCTGGAGGACACGGCCCGGCAATCGGTAGAGACCTTGCGGGGCTTTATAGACAATGCAGTTGCCCACGCCCCGGAGGGGGTACGGCCTTTGGCAGAGCGGTCGGTGGAGGAACTGTTCTCCTCTCCCGAGGTGGTGGTGAAGCAGGTATCCGGGCGGCTGCCGGGACTGGTCACCGGTTTTTTGGGGAAGATCCCCAAGGGTGCGCTGACGGCAGGTACGGGGATTTTGTCCGGATTTCTCATTTCCATTCGCCTGCCCCGGCTGAAAAAAGCCTTGATGGAGCACTTGCCGGAAAAAGTCCGCACCAATATCCTGCCGGCGCTGAAGCGGACAAAAACCGCCCTTTTTGCCTGGCTGAAGGCCCAGGCAAAGCTCATGGGCATCACCTTTGCCATACTGCTCATTGGCTTTTTGCTGCTGCGGATCCCCTACGGCATTTTGTGGGCGGCTGTGGTGGCGGTGGTGGATGCTGTGCCCATTTTGGGCACGGGCACGATTTTGCTGCCCTGGGCGCTGGTGTGTCTGCTCCAGGGCAGGCAGCTGCTGGCCATCGGCCTTTTGGTGGTCTACGGCTGTACCTTTGTCACCCGGACGGCCTTAGAGCCCAGGTTCATTGGCAGAAGCCTCAATTTAGACCCCTTGCTGACTTTGGTATTTCTCTATGTGGGTTTTCGGTTTTGGGGCTTTTTGGGGCTGGTGTTCACACCCATTTTGGCATCGGCAATCATATCTGCCCTGCGCCCAACAGGAAAGCCTTCCCCTTGAGGGGAAGGTGGCCGAGCGTAGCGAGGTCGGATGAGGTGGTCGATACAGAAACACCTCATCAGTCTGCTTCGCAGACAGCTTCTCCTCAAGGAGAAGCCTTAATAAAAAAGGAACGGCAGTTGCCGTTCCTTTTTGTGTTAAATTTCTTCGTCGCCGTGTTCTTCCATCCAGGCTTTTGCCACATCATAGGATTCCAAATCCAGGTCAGCCATGGTGTTGGTGTGCAGGACGATTCCTTCGATCTCGCCGGCCAGGAGCTTTTCACGCCACCAATCCAGCTGCCACTTCACAGCCTCGCCGGTGGCGGGCTTCTTCTGACCGAAATTCCACAGATAGCAGCCAACCATACGGCGCTTGCCCTCGGTGAGCTTCTTGAAGGCCTCGAACTTCTCGGGGATCAGATGGACATCCTTCTCGCTCCAGGTCCACATAATGATGCCGTCAAAGGGTTCGACATAGGCGGGGAATGCCTCTTCGTCGTAGGGCTTGGAGGCAGGATCGTTGGGGTCAAGGGCAAATTCGTGGGTGTAGAGCACCATCCACATATTTAAGGGGCGGATGGGGTTGGTGTGGAGCTTTTCCCGGATATCCCACAGATTCTGCAGGGGAATTTCCTTGTACTGCTTGGCGCCGCCCCGCTGGAAATCGTCAAAGACCACGCCGCTGATATTGGGGAAATCCGCAGCCTCGGCAATGAGGGGGTCTACCACGGTGGGGTCGTTGCCTGCATCATAGCACTCCCAGGCCACATTGCTGAGGGTGGTGAAGGACTTATTGTACTGCCGGCGGTTTACCACCCACTTGTCCGGCACCATAAAGGTGTTGCGAATGCCTAAGTACAGGCAGCACTCCATAGGTGTCATACGGGATACCTGGGTGTTGCCGTGCTCGTTGTTGTAGCGGCCTTCGGGATGGCCCCACAGCCAAATTTTCTCGCGTAATTTCATAGTAAATTCTCCCTTATCGATTGATTTCAAAGAGTTTTCTGGGGTAATTGGTGAGGTTTTCCACGCCGTCGGCGGTGACACGGATCACGTCCTCGATCCGCAGACCCACCTTGGTTTCGTGGCTGCCCAGGAAAATATCGGAGCAGAAGGTCATATTCTCCTGCATTAGATAGTCAGAATCGGTCTCCACCCAGGGAGCTTCGCCTTCCATCAGACCGTTGCCGTGGTAGGGGCCGTACAGGAAGTGGTCAGCATAGCCCAGCTCTGCCACCTTTTCCTTGTGGCGCTTGGCAATCTCGCAGGCAGGTACACCGGCCTTGGTCATGGAGAGCATCTCTTCCTGTACCGCGTAGCCGGCCTCGATGAGGGACTTCTGGGCTTCTGTTGCCTTGCCGAACACCACCGGACGGCCGATGGAGGAGGCATAGCCCTCATATCTTGCGCCAATCTGCAGGAAGGTCAGATCGCCCTCCTGGATCACCTTATGCCGGGGACGGCTGATGGCCTGGTCAGAGCCGGCGCCGGTGAGCACCCACAGAGGATAGCTTTCCCGCTCTGCGCCCAGCTCGTGCATCTTGCCCAGAGCAAGACCCACCACCTGGGATTCGGTCATACCCACATGGATATTCTCCAGCACATAGTCCATGGTCTTGCGGGTGATCTCCGCGGCCTTGCGCATACAGGCAAGCTCGTTTTCGGACTTGATCATACGCAGGGCGGAAACGATGTAGTCAGCCTTTTCAATCTTCACATCGCCGTAAACCTTCAGGCTCTCAGCCAGTGCATTGTAAACACCCACGGTCATGAGGGGCAGACCGGCAACACCGATTCGCTTCACAGGCGCATCGCCCAGGCACTCGGTAAATACGGTGTTGAAGGTGTCCAGAGGCTTGCCGGGATATTCCGGCTCGGAGGATTCCCGGAAGGCCTTCAGCAGGCGGATCTCCGGGATCCGGGAGCGGTCGGCGGCGTAGGTATAGCTTTCCGGGCCGATGAGCAGCCGGGCTGCGCCGGTTTTGGGGATCAGTACGCCGGCGGTCTCAAAAGAGGGCCAGTAGTCACTGAAATAGCGGACAAACTGGGGCTCTGCCTCATTGCCGTAGCACAGCAGGATATCGTAGCCCTCCTGGGCCATTTTCTCCTGCACACGGGTCACTCTTTCTAAAAATTCACTGTCGGGAATGCAAATTCTATCCATATCAAAGTCCTCCGTTATCCAAAAATTCTGCCGGGTTATGGATCAGCAGATCGTCGATGGCTGCCTGTTGAATACCGGCATCCTCCATCATAGGCACGATATTTACCAAAACATGGTCATAGCCCCAGCCGCCGTAGGTGCGCAGGCAGGTCTTCAGACACACATCGCAGCTTGCCAGCAGCTGCTTGCCGTAGCCCTCGTCGATGAGGGCCTTGAGGCATTCTACCCGGTCGGTATCGTGGACGAACAGGCCGTAGCCCTCCCGGCGGGCCTCCCGGTCCACATAGTACTCCTTGCCGAAGTTGTCAAATTCCACATACACGCCCATTTGGAGCAGCTTGTGGATGTAATCCATATTGTTTTCAACATCGATGTGGGAAATGGCGATCTTCTTGGGGTCAACACCGGCATTCAGCAGGATTTCCGCTGCCTCCAAGCCGTTCACGGTCCAGGGGTTGATGTGGACCAAAATGGGAGTACCGGTCTTTTTGCAGGCGATGGCGGCTGCCCGGAGCACCCGGCGCTCTTCCTCGTTGAACACCTCGCTGATGCCGATCTCGCCGATGACACCGGCCTTGATGTCCGTACCCTCGGCGCCCACGGTGATCTCCCGGATCATTTCCTCGGCGATCTGCTCCTCGGTCATGGACTTCATGGCTTCCGGGTGGGTGGAGCAGACATAGTAGCCCGTACCCATCACCACGTTGATGCCGGTGGCCTCGGCGATGCGCCGCAGCATTTTGGGATCTCTGCCGATGCCGGGCATGGTAGCGTCCACAATGGTGGCGCCGCCGGCATTCTTAAAGCGGAGGATCTCTTTCTTCTGGGTTTCGTAGTCGTTCATCCGCAGATTGTCCCGGAGGGCATAGGGGTCACGGTTCAGAATGCCCAGCTTGTCCATGGTGACAGGGGCGGTGGCGGGACTTTCGCAGTCTTTCAGGGGGCGTTCCTCAAAAAAAGCTGTCAGCTCGATGAAAATATGCTCGTGAGGGGTCACGATGCCGGCATCTTTTTTCTGCAAAATGCCCGTTACGGTTTGAATTGCCAAAAAAATCAGCTCCTTTTCCGATAGTATCAATCTTATACTATCAAAAAAAGGAGCCAGTGTAATTGGGAAAAACGGATATTTTATTGGTGATTTCGGTATTCTTTCGGTGTTTTGCCTGTTTTTTGCTTAAAGGCCTGGTAAAAAGACTTCATATCCTGGTAGCCCACAGCAAGGGAAATATCCTGTATGGACATATCCGTCACAGTCAGCAGCCGGCAGGCTTCATCCACCCGCAGGCCGTGCAGGTAGGTGCGTACCGATTCGCCGGTCATCTTCTTGAACAGCTTTCGGAAATACTCCGGGCTCAGAAATACCTGGGCGGCAATGTCTTCCAAGTCCAGGGGGGTGTTGTAGCGGCGCTCCATATAGCTGATGGCGGCAAAAACCGCTTTTTTGTTTTCGGAGGTCAGTTCCTTTGCGCTGTTTCGACCTAAGTCCCGCAGGATCTTTACGATCAGCTCGATCACATAGGCCCGGCTCAGCTCCATATAGCCCCGCTCCTTGCCCTTTAGTGCGTGGTAGATGCGGGTGAACAGGTCACCGTAGGAGCCGTAGCGCTTGCCGCTGATGTGGATATCGGGTAAGGCGGCTTCACCGGGGAACAAAGCGCCAAACAAAAAGCTATCCTGCAGGGATTCAAAAGTGGCATCGTTTCCGGCGGTGGGGTCGATAAATGGAAGGCCGAACATCAGATCGTAGGCCACAAAAAGCTCGCCCGCGGCGGCGTTGGCGGTGAATTTGTGGGGCACACCACAGTTGATGACCACCACATCGCCGCTTTTTACCGTGTATTCCCGGTCGCCAACGGTGTGGGTAGCCTCGCCGGAGAGAATATACACGATCTCCACGAACTGATGCCGGTGCATAACACCCACATACTTGGGAAACTCCGTGGAAAGCTGGATATAGACAGGGCAACTGTCCTTGAAAAAGCTCCGGTTGTCAAAATACGGCACTTGTTGTAGATTAGATGTTTTCATGATTTCATAACCATTGTCCGCAAGGCAAAGCGGACCATTTCCTCGGTGGTAGCGCCCGGGTCAACGCCCTTGAGGGCGGTGGCGATCTCAGCAGGCGAGTAGCCCAGCTCCTGCAAAGCGGCGGTAGCCAACTGGGCGTTGTTGCCGGCAGCGGGTGCGGCGACGGAGACACCGGCGGAGAAATCGATCTCCGTGTTTGCACCGCCCATTTTGTCCTTCAGCTCCAAAATGATGCGCTGGGCCAGCTTTTTGCCCACGCCTTGAGCGGCAGTGAGGAGTTTTTCGTCCCCGGTCATCACCGCTAAGGTGAAATTCTGGGGGCCAGCGGACAGGATCGCCAAGGCGGCCTTGGGGCCAACACCATTAACGGAGGTGAGCAGCTCATAGCATTTCTGCTCCTCCCGGCTGGAAAAGCCGTACAGATCAAAGGCATCCTCCCGAATAGACTCGGTGATAAACAGCTTGGCGCTCTGATTTAATTTCAGCTGGGCAGCGGTGTAAGCGGTGACACGGCAGCCGTAGCCCACGCCGCCGCAATCAATGACCGCCAAACCCGGCTCCAAAACAGTCACAGTACCGGAAACATAGTATAACATAGGAAAGTCCTCCAAGTATTCTGAAATTCAAAATTGAAAATTGAAAATTGAAAGTTGAAAATTAACTCTTCACAGACTTTACTATCGAAGCCAAAAGACTTTCGATTTCTTTGCAATCTGAAAAAACAGATTGAAACTCAGCGTCGCTTAAGTAACTGGAATCATGGAGCAATCGCAACCAATAATCTGTTTCTGCTGCTTCTTTTAAGGCAATATTCAACTTGGAGCAAAAATCTGCGCGACTCTGCGCATGTTGGGATTCTGCAACGTTTGCGCCAATGCTGGTACCGCAACGAAGTAACTGTTTGGACATTATTGACTCACGCTTTTCTTTATATAGATAATTACATAATTTCACAATGCGCAAAGCAAATGTGTAACTTTTTTCCCGAATTATGTTTTTCATAATTTTTAATTTTCAACTTTCAATTTTCAATTTCTTGTCGCCTTGGTGATAAGGCTGCTTGCGGATCTTGCATGGCACAGGGCGATGGCAATAGCGTCGGCGGCATCGTCGGGCTTGGGCATTTGGGAAAGACCCAGGATCCGCTTGGTCATATCCATCACCTGGTGCTTGGTGGCGTTGCCGTAACCCACCACCGCCTGCTTTACCTGCATGGGCTTGTACTGCGAAACCTCCAAGCCCGCCTGGCGAATGGCCAAAAGGATCACGCCCCGGCTCTGGGCAACGCCAATGCCGGTGGTGACATTTTGTCCGAAAAACAGCTCCTCGATGGCCACCTGGTCGGGTTTTGCCACCTGCAAAAGCTCGGTCATATCATTGTAAATGATTTCCAAGCGGGCGGAGAAATCCATACCTGCCGGGGTGGTGATGGCGCCGCACCGCAGAAGACGAAACTGATTACGCTCGGCCTCGATAAGGCCAAAGCCCGTGATGCCATAGCCCGGGTCGATTCCCAATATCCGCAAAGCCACCACCTCCTTTTTCTGTTATGATAGCATATTTGCCCATGTTTGACAACGGATTTTCTACTGTACAAACGGGATTTTTTCGCATATAATAAGAATTAACAAAAAGAAAGGAGCAGGCTATGAAATTCGGTTTTTACACCTTGGGCTGCAAAGTGAATCAGTACGAGACCCAGGCCATGGAGCAGCTGCTTGTTCAGCAAGGCCACACCATCGGCGATTTCTCCGAAAAATGTGACGGCTATATCATCAATACCTGCTCCGTGACCGCCGTGGCGGACAAGAAGAATCGGGCTGTTATCCGCCGCTGCCGCCGGGAGAATCCGAAGGCGGTGATTGCCGTTTGCGGCTGCTATCCCCAGCATGCGGCAGAAAAGCTTTCGGATTTGGGCATTGATGTGATTGGCGGCAGTGCAAAACGGGCAGAATTTATAGAGCAGGTGCTTGCCTGTGCCGAAAATAAACAAAAAGCCACCTGCTTGGACGAAGCGCTGAAGCGCCGGCAGTTTGAAGTGCTTCCTGCCGGCGGTTTAGAGGGCCGCACCCGGGCTATGCTGAAGGTGCAGGACGGCTGCGTGAATTTTTGCAGCTACTGCATCATTCCCTATACAAGAGGCCCGATCCGTTCCGCCCCCATAGAATTGGCGGTGGAACAGGCCAAGGAGCTGAAAAACCAGGGCTACAAGGAAATTATCGTCACCGGCATCGAAATTGCCTCCTGGGGCGCGGACTTGCCCGGCAAGCCTCCGCTGACGGAGCTTTTGACGGCGGTTTGTACGGCTGTTCCCGATTTGCGGGTGCGCCTTGGGTCTTTAGAGCCTCGCATCGTTACCCGGGAGTTCTGCGAAAAACTGCAGGAATTTCCCAACTTGTGCCCCCAGTTCCATCTTTCCATGCAGTCCGGCTGTGATACGGTACTTTCCCGCATGAAGCGGAAGTACGATACCGCTCGGTACTATGAAAGTGTGGAACTTTTGAATAAACACTTCCCCGGCTGTGCCGTGACTACCGATATGATCGTGGCATTCCCCGGAGAAACCGAGGAAGAATTTGCGCAGTCTTTGGAATTTATCCAAAAGTGCCGCTTTGCGGATATGCACATCTTCCCCTACTCCCGCCGTCCGGGCACACCGGCGGACAAAATGCCCGGCCAGCTGGGCAATGGGGTGAAAGAGCAGCGGAGCAAAAAAGCCTTTGCCATCGCCGCCGAAATGTCTAAGGACTACCGGGAAAATATGGCAGGCTCCCGGCAGGAAGTGCTCTTTGAGGAGGAAAGCGGGGAATACTACACAGGACACACCCCCAATTATGTGAAGGTTTACGCAAAAGGCGAAAACCTGCACAACACCGTCTGCACTGTGGAAATCACAGGACTTTATAAGGACGGCTTAATAGGAGAATTGCTTTTGTAGGGGAGGGATATTATCCCTCCCGCGGGAGGCATACTATGCCTCCCCTACAAGATAGTGTACTGGACAATTTTTGAAAATCGTGTTATACTAAACTATCCGATTAAGCAAAGAAGGAGGCGTTGCCTTTTGAAATATTGGCGTGGCTATCTCACTGCCGGCATCGTGCTTGCCTGCGCCTGGGCGCTGGAGTCCTTTGCCAAGGCCCATGTGGCGCTGATGGATACCGTCTATCCCTATATCACCCGGATGATGCAGATGTTCCTGGCGGATTGGTCCGGAAATGTGGATTTCTGTGTGTGGCAGGTGCTGCTTTTGGTACTGGCTGCGGCCGCCATCGGCACATTGGTGCTGGTGCTGATCTTCAAATGGAATCCTGTCCAGTGGTTTGGCTGGGTCTGCGCTGTGGTGGCGGTGGTGTATTTTCTGAACACCGGCCTGTTCCAGCTGAATATGTATGCGGGCTCTTTGGCGGATGATATCCGTCTGGAAGAGACTGACTACACCATCACGGAGCTGGAAAAGGCCGCCATCTATTACCGGGACCAGGCGAACCGGGTTTCTGACCTGCTCCAGCGGGATCAAAACGGCGAAGCGATCCTATCCCAGTTTGATGTGCTGGCTGAGCGGGCTGTCAACGGCTATGAAAAATTGGTTTATGATGAGTCCTTAGCGGTGTTTGCCGGCCCTATGCAGCCGGTGAAGAAGCTGGGCTGGAATAAAAACTACACCCGCCAGGGCATTACCGGTGTGACGGTGGGTCTGACCGGCGAGGCAGCGGTGAATCCCGATGTGCCCTCGGTGCTGATGCCCTTTGCCATCTGCCGGGAAATGGCCCACCGGGCAAGTATTCTGATTCCCAAGGATGCAAGCTTTGGCGCGTATATGGCCTGTATGGCCAACCCCGACCCCCAGTTCCAGTACTCCGGTGCTTTGATGGGCTACCGCTACTGCCTGGAGGCCTTGGAGGAGCTGGGCCGTGATGTAGAGTGCCGGGCCGGCGAAAATGCCAATGTGCGCAAGGATCTGGATACCTGCAGCGCCTTTTTGGAAAAGGGCGAGCAGGACGATGCAGATACCTGCGACCTGCTGACCAGCTGGCATATCCAGGAAGTGGTGCTGCCCGGTTTGGTGGAAGAAAAGGGCGCATTTGACCCCCTGGATAAGTCCAAGGTGGACTTGAGCGACAATCCGAGAGCGTAATTTACCGGGTCATTCCGAGGAGCCGAAGGCGACGTGGGAATCCCCATCTTAAGAGGGAGATTGCCACACCACTGCGCCCGCAGGCGCGTGCAGAGCGCAACCGCCGCAAAGCGGCGGCTCTTAGCGCGTCGCTATGGCGCACTGGTTCGCAATGACCGCGATTTGGAGATAAACTATGAAAGAAACATTGGCCAAGGGGCTGTCCGGGTTGGGTCTTTCCCTGCCGGAAGAAATACAGAATACCCTGTGTGCTTTCGGCGAAGCCGTGATCGAACAGAATAAGGTGATGAATCTGACCGCTATCACCGAACCTACGCAGGTGGCAAAACTCCATCTGCTTGACAGCCTTTCCCTGCTTTCTTTGGAAGACTTAACGGGCAAAAAGGTCATCGATGTGGGCTGCGGCGCAGGATTTCCCGGTGTGCCGGTGAAGATCGCCTGCCCCGGGATGCAGCTGACTTTGCTGGATTCTTTGGGAAAGCGGATGCAGTGGCTGGAAACGGTGCTGCCTACTTTAGGCGTGGAGGCTGAATGCGTTACCGCCCGGGCAGAAGAGGCGGTCAGTGACCGCCGGGAGTGCTATGATTACGCCACCAGCCGGGCGGTTGCAAGACTTAACATCCTGCTGGAGCTGACCGCGCCCTATGTAAAGGTGGGCGGCAAGGTTTTGGCCATGAAAGGCACTGCCGCCCGGGAAGAACTCCAGGAAGCCAAAAATGCCATCAGCCGGTTAGGGTTACAGGTTGAGAAAGTGGAGGAATTTCCCATGGATGGCACGGCCCATACGGTGATCGTGCTGAAAAAGGTGAAAAACACTCCGCCCCAGTACCCCCGCCGCTACGCAAAAATCAAACAGATGCCGCTATAAAAAAGCCGCCCAAAGGGCGGCTTTTTTGTATGCTTTTTGCAAATTTGGGAATGCTATGGAAAATAAGACCATAACCGGAGGCATTCCTATGAAACAAATCGTTGCGCTGATTTTGGTGGCGGTGCTCTGCGCCGGCTGCGGAAAAAAAGAACCCGCTGCCACCCAGAAGGAAACCTATACCTACAACTATGCCCTTTCTACCTTCCCCACCAACTGGAACCCCAATTCCTACAGAACCTCCAATGATTCTGAGATTTTGGACTATATCAGCGACAGCTTTTATGTGTTCGACTACAACGAAGATGGCACAGGCTTCTCCCTCCAGCCGGGCATGGCCGACGATGAGCCCGAAGATGTGACGGAGGAGCTGGTGGGTCAGTATGGCATCAAAGCCGGCGACACAAACCGTGCCTATGTGATCGAGCTGCGGGAGGATCTGCGCTGGGAGGACGGAACGCCCATCACCGCCCAGGATTTCGTGGAGTCTGCCAAGCGGCTCTTGGACCCCAAGGCGCAAAATTACCGGGCGGACAATCTCTACGGCGGCTCTTTGGTGATCCACAATGCGGAAAACTATCTGAAACAGGGTCAGGAGGGCTATCCTGCCCTTGCCTGGGAGGGGAATGTGGGATGGTTTGCCCGGTCAAAGTACGAGCTTTGCATTGTGCTGGATAGTCCCTTGTCCGGGTTCTATCTGAAATATAATCTGCCCACGCCCTTGGTGCATATCCCCACCTACGATGAGAGCGCCAAGATGGAAAACGGCATTTACACCAACAGCTACGGAACTTCTGTTGCCACCACCAAGTCCTTTGGCCCATATAAGCTTACCGCATTCCAGGCGGACAAGCAGTACACCCTCACCCGGAATGAAGAGTATTACGGACAGGAGGACAATACCTACCAGACCACCGCCATCGTGGTGGACTTTGTGAAAGAGGCGTCCACCCGGCTGCAGCTGTTCCGCCAGGGAAAGCTGGACACCTATGCCCTTACCGTGGACGATACAGATGCCTACGGCCTTTCGGATTTTGCCTACTATCATACCGGAGATTCTACCTTCGGTATGGCTTTTAATCCTAATTTTGAGGCCTTGAAATCCGCCCAGGAGCGCTCTGGAAGCGGGATAAACAAGACCATTCTCACCATTCCGGAATTTAGAATTGCTATGTGCTACGGCTTGGATCGGGCCGCCTTTTGCTTGGCGGCATCGCCGCTGAATACTCCGGGCTTTGGCCTGTTCTCCGAGAGTATTATCGCCGACCCGGATGACCGCACGCCCTACCGGGAAACGGAAGGGGCAAAACAGGTTTTGGCGGAAACCTGGGGGCTTTCCGATAAGATCGGCGAGGGAAAGCTTTATAAGGATTTAGACCAGGCGGTGGCTGCCATCTCCGGCTACGATCTGACCCGGGCGAAAGAGATGTTCAACATCGCCTATGATAAGGCGATAGAGCAGGGACTGATGCAGGCAACCGACCGGGTGGAGATTAAGATCGGCACACCCAACAGCACCTCCGCTTTTTATAACAACGGCTACGAATTTATCGTGAACAACTACACCCGGGCGGTGGAGGGAACGAAATTGGAAGGAAAGCTGACCTTCACCCGGGATGACACCTTAGGCAATGCCTATTCCGGCGCGCTCAAGAAAAACCAGGTGGATATGCTCTTCGGCGTGGGCTGGACCGGGTCTGCCTTAGACCCATATGAGCTGATGGAGGCGTATATTTCCCCCAATTATCAGTATGACCCCTCCAACGATTACAGCAAATTGCCCTTGACAGTGACAGTTTCCGGGGAAACCTACACCGCCCCGGCAACCGATTGGCTGGCGATGATGAACGGACAGACCCGCAAGGCCACTGCCGCCGACGGCAGCACCAAATCCTATGCCGCCACCGAACAAGCGGACAGGCTGGCGATCTTAAGCGCATTGGAGGGGGCTGTGCTGGGCAATTACAATTTTATTCCCATTATGGACGATGGGGAGGGGCATTTAAGGGGGCGGCAGATCAAATACCGCACCGAGGATTATATCTACCCCTTGGGTTACGGCGGTGTGAAGTACTTCACTTATGCCTATACCGATGCCCAGTGGAATGAATTTGTCACCAAATCCGGCGGATTATTGGATTACACTTAAAGCCTTCCCCCGGGGGGAAGGTGCCCCCGAAGGGGGCGGATGAGGAATGCGGGCGGAAATCTATGGCTTTGTGAAATGTTGCAGACCAATGCTGCAAGCAATCCCTCACCCGTCTTTTTGCTTCGCAAAAATCCACCCTCCCCCAGGGGAGGGCTTAGAGGAAAGGAAGGTTTTATGGCAAGCTATATTGCAAAGCGGATCGCATTTTTGCTGCTGACCTTTCTAATCATCATTTCCATGTGCTTTGTGTTCATCCGGCTGCTGCCGGACGACCCCCCGGAGCAGTTCGGCAAGGATATGCAGTTGGTGCTGCAAAGCCGCTACCGGCAGGGCTTGACGGATATCAACGGCAACCCCATACCCCTGCTGACCCAGTACGGCAATTTCTTAAAAAACACCATCCTGGGCTTTAACTGGGGCATCAGCGAAAAGCTGTACCTGGGCCAGGATTGCTTGAAGATCTTTTTGGAAAAGCTGCCCAATACTGTGCTGATTAACTTTTATGCATCCCTTTTGGCCATACCCTTGGGTTTGGCCTTGGGTATCTATGCTGCCCTAAAGAAAAACCGCTGGCAGGATCATGCCATTTCCACCGGCGTGATGGTGCTGGTGAGTGTGCCAAGCTATGTGTACGCATTCCTCATCCAGTATTTTCTCTGCTTTCGGCTGAAGCTGTTTCCGGTGGTGATGGAGGCGGGGCGGGATTATTTCAGCCCCCAAATGCTTAGGAGTATGATTCCCCCAGTGCTTTCCTTGAGCCTGAGCTCCATTGCCGGGTACGCCCGGTTCACCCGGGGGGAACTGACGGAAGTTCTCACGGGAGAATTTCTCCTTTTGGCCCGGGCCAAGGGGTTAACCCGGGGGCAGACCACCCTCCGTCACGCCCTCCGCAATGCCATGGTGCCCATCGTGCCCTCCATTATCAGCGAGGTGATCGCGGTCTTAAGCGGTTCGCTGATCATTGAGAGCATTTTCGTGGTTCCGGGGGTGGGGTCGCTGTATGTGAACGCCATTACGGCCTTGGATTACAACTTTTTCCTGCTGCTGTCGGCCTTTTACACGGTGATTGGGCTGACTGCCGGCATCGTGGTAGATTTGAGCTACGGATTTATTGACCCCAGGATCCGGATAGGAGCGAAAAATGCGTGAGATAAATGAGATCCCGGCGGAGAAATTCCGCTTTGTCACCCCCAAACCCCAACAAGAGGAAATCCTCCCGGGAAAGCACATCGGCTATTTCCGGGAGGCCTTTGGGCGGTTTCGGAAAAATAAGTCCTCGGTGGTGGCGGGGATCATTATTTTGTGTTTGGTGGCCTACGCGGTGTTCGTGCCTATGTTCTGCCAAACTTCCTATTCTGTGGCGCTGACGGACACCACCTATTTGCAGTACACCAAATTAAAGCCCCGGAACAGGCTTTTTGTGCGCTGGGGGATCCCGGCTTGGGACGGTTGCAGCGTGAAAACCTTGAGCCGGGGCAATTACCTGTATTTACAGGGTATTGCCCGGGAAACCGGGCAGCCGGTGATCAAAAAGGTTTTGGGAGAAACCGTCGATACGGACGGAAATCTCCAATATAAATGCCGGGTGGACAGCTATTTGGCAAAGGGCTTTGTGTATATGACCCTCAGCCGGGCGGAATATGAGAAAATTGAAGCTTGGCAGCGGGAAAATGACCTGCAGGTGATTTATCCTATGGTAGAGGGGCAGAGCGATGCCAATATTTGGTACAAGGCTAACCGAAAGGGCATTCCCCAGTTAGACAGCCAAGGAAATTATGTTAACCAATATGCCATTGACGAAAACGGAAATTACCGCTATTGGATAGTGACGGGAGATGGGTCTTCCTACCGCTGCCGGGTGTTTCTGCACAGCTATTTTCAGTACCGGTATGGGTTCGAGCCGTCCTTTTTGCTGGGCACAACCGGCCAGGGGCAGGATATTCTTACCCGGTTGGCATTTGCCGCCCGGTTTAGTTTGGTGTTTGCCCTGTGCGTGTCGGCCATCAACCTGCTCATCGGCGCAGTTTACGGCGCGATCGAGGGCTATTACGGCGGTACAGCCGACCTTTTGATGGAGCGGATCACGGATATTCTGTCAAGAGTACCCTTTTTGGTGGTGGCGACCCTGTTTCAGCTCCACTTGGCGGCAAAGGTAGGGCCGATCGTATCGCTGCTGTTTGCCTTTGTGCTGACGGGTTGGCTGGGCATTGCCAACACCACCCGGATGCAGTTTTACCGCTACAAGGACAGAGAATTTGTCCAGGCGGCCCGGGTCTTGGGGGCAGGTGACGGGCGGATCATGTTCCGGCATATCTTTCCCAATGCCCTGGGTACCATCATCACCGGCTCGGTGCTGGTGATCCCCGGGGTGATCTTCCTGGAATCCAGCCTGACCTATTTGGGCATCGTGAATTTGGACAGCTCAACCATGACTTCCGTTGGCACGATGCTGGCAAACGGCCGGCAGTACCTGTCCACCGACCCCCATATTATTCTGTTTCCCGCTTTGTTTATTTCTTTGCTGGAGATCTCCTTTAACCTCGTCGGCAACGGCCTGCGGGATGCCTTTAACCCATCTCTAAGAGGAGCGGACCAATGAGGGAACACACCTTGCAAGTGAATCACCTGCAAATTGCCTTCCGCACAGGAAACGGCCTTGTCCGGGCGGTACGGGATATCTCCTTCCGGCTGGAAAAGGGCAGGACTTTGGCCATTGTGGGGGAGTCCGGGTCGGGGAAATCCGTCACCAGTCGGGCGATCATGGGTCTTTTAGCCCCCAACGCGGTGGTGGAGGGGGGCGAGATCCTTTACAAGGGAAAAGACCTTCTGAAAATGTCAGAAAAAGAGTTATGTAAACTAAGGGGCGACAAGATCGCAATGATCTTCCAGGACCCTATGTCCGCCCTTGACCCCATTATGCCCATCGGCAAGCAAATTGCCGAAGCCATGGTGATAAACGGCAAACTATCCAAAGCCGATGCGAAGAATAAGGCGCTCCGGCTGATGGAAGAGGTGGGCATCCGGAATGCCAAAAGCCGGTATGGGAAATACCCTTTTGAATTTTCCGGGGGTATGCGCCAGCGGATCGTCATTGCCATCGCTTTGGCGGCTGACCCGGAGATCCTCATCTGCGACGAGCCCACCACTGCCCTGGATGTGACCATCCAGGCGCAGATTTTGGAGCTTATCAACAAATTAAAAGAGGAGCGCCACCTGTCGGTGATTTTTATCACCCACGACTTGGGGGTGGTTGCCAATGTGGCTGACGATATTGCCGTGATGTACGCGGGGAAAATCGTGGAGCGGGGGACGGCAGAGGATATTTTCTATGACCCCCGGCATCCTTATACCTGGGCGTTGCTCACTGCCATGCCGGACCTTACCACCACAGGAAAATTACAGGCCATTCCCGGCGCACCGCCCAATATGCTCCATCCGCCTGTGGGAGATGCCTTTGCGCCCCGGAATCCTTACGCCATGGAGATCGATTTTGAGGAGCAGCCGCCCATGTTTGAGATCTCGTCCACCCATGCAGCCGCTACCTGGCTGCTCCACCCCAACGCCCCCAAGGTAAAGTGGAAAAAGGCTTCCCCTTGAGGGGAAGCTGTCAGCGAGCGAGGTACGAGCTGCTGACTGATGAGGTGTAAGAATCTAACAACCACCTCATCCGGCCCTCCGGGCCACCTTCTCCTCGAGGAGAAGGCTTTATTAGGAGGTTTCGTGATGGATGAAAATTTGCTGGAAGTGCGGCATTTTACGCAAGTCTTTGGGAAATTCAAGGCGGTGGACGACATCAGCTTTTCCGTGAAAAAAGGCGAGGTTTTTGGCCTGGTGGGGGAGTCCGGCTGCGGAAAGACCACCACAGGCCGGGCCATTGTGGGCCTGCAGCCTGTCACCGAGGGGAAGATCCTCTTTGCAGGCAAGCCTATCAGAAAAAAGCATCCCACCACCCAAATTCAAATGATCTTCCAAGATCCTATGGCATCGCTGGACGGGCGTATGACCGTCCGGGAGATCATCGCCGAGGGACTAAGGATCAAAGGCATCAAGGACAGGAAAATTTTGGACGAAAAGGTCTATGAAATGATGGCCTTAGTGGGACTTTCCCGGGAGCAGGCAAGCCGGTATCCCCACGAATTTTCCGGCGGCCAGCGCCAGCGCATCGGCATTGCCCGGGCGCTCATTATGGAGCCCAAGCTGCTCATTGCCGACGAGCCGGTTTCGGCGCTGGATGTGTCCATTCAAGCCCAGGTCATCAATCTTTTGCAGGACTTAAAGGAAAAACTGGGGCTGACGGTGCTGTTCATTGCCCATGACTTAAGCGTGGTGAAGTATTTTTCCGACCGGATCGGTGTGATGTATATGGGAAAATTGGTAGAGCTGGCAGAATCGGAGGAATTGTTCCAAAATCCTCTGCACCCCTACACCAGGAGCCTTTTGTCGGCAGTGCCCATTCCCGACCCCCGGCGGGAGAAAAACCGCGTCCGGATTCCTTACGAACCGGCGTGTTCCGACCCTGCCGCCGCATTCCGGGAAGTTAACCCGGGCCATTGGGTGTTTGCATAACCTGTTGTAGGGGAGGGATAATATCCCTCCCGAAAGTACGCGAGAAATGAAAAATAGCGGGAGGGATGATATCCCTCCCCTACGAAGCCATATGGAGTGAACAATGGAAATCTACCGAATATTGAGTGACTTTTTTGCTGTGCCGGGGCTGTTTTGTCTGTTTTTGGGCACGCTGTGGTGGCTGGCAGGACAGGGCGCGTTCCGGGGCGCAAACTATGTTTGGGGAAATGCCCTGCGATTGCTGACCTTTCAGCAGGCAAAGCCGTATAAACCAAAAGAAAACAAGGGACGGGCGACCCGTCCCCTACTGATTACAGGCGCAGTCCTTTTGGCTGCAGCCGGCATTTTTGCCGGACTTTATTATGGCTGAGTAAAGGCTTCTCCTGGAGGAGAAGCTGTCAAAAATCTCTGATTTTTGACTGATGAGGTGGATATACAAATGAGATAACACCTCATCCGCCCCTTCGGGGCACCTTCCCCTCAAGGGGAAGGCAAAGGGGAACGGCTGAGCCGTTCCCCTTTGTGCTTATTTTTGCATGTCAGCATTGTAGTTTGCGTACTGCCGGTAGCGCAGCCACCGCCGATGTACCACGCACCACAGCAGAGTGTTTCCTGCTGTAAACATCAATCCTTGATGTACCAGCAAAATAATCATTCCGATAATCAGTGTCCATAATGAGGAACTGGCGCGAATCCCGATTGGGAGCGAAAAGAAGAAGTTTAGTGTCGTAAAAGCAAGGGTGTGGATCAGGTTCTCCTTGGATCGCAGTGTGGCCCAAAAGTCCTTCCAAAAGGGAATTGAAATGGCGTCGGTGCTGTTCAAAAACTCGCGTTTGTAAGGGTTACTGTCCCGACGTGTATCATAGACAAGTTTGAGGATAATGATGCCGGCAAGGATGATACAAGCGTAGAAACGAATTTGTTCAGAGAACAAATTTCTAAGCACCAATACCCAAAGAAAGGCCGCTGCGGCACCAATAAGGAGAAATCCGACAAAGAAAAGGATGGTCAAGAAAAATTTCTTGAAGTAAAGTTTCAGCATATTCCTACCTCCTGTTTCTATGTAGCGGGCGATTCGTGAATCACCCCTACGGTGTCATTTCGAGCCTGCGACAGCAGGCGTGGGAATCTCCCGGAAGTATCTACCAATCGCAAGCATAGTAACAGGAGATTGCCACGTCGCTGCGCTCCTAGCAATGACACGGTGATTTGTTGCTTATTGTCCGGCCAGGATCTTGGCAAGGTCGGAGTCCTTGTCCAAAATGATGGTCTTTTCGTCGCCGGTGAGGCTGTTCTGCAAAGCGTCCAGAGCCAGGATGAACTCGTAGAAATCCTGCTTATCCTGGGAGTTATAGGCCGCTGCCAGCTTGCGCATATACTCAGCCTCGCCCTCGGCTTCCAGCTTGGCGGCATTGGCCTTGGCGTTGGAAACCAGGATGTTTACCTGCTTATCCACATCGTTGCGGATGATGGATGCGTCATAATTGCCGTCGGCGGTGAACTTGGATGCCATCTGATTCCGCTCGGAGATCATACGGGCATACACTGCGTTCAGGTTGCTCTCGGGCAGGTCAAAGCGCTTGATCTTCACATCCAGCACATTGATGCCGTAGGTTTTTGCCTTTTCGTTGACGGTGGTGGCGATGGAATCGTAAATTTCATTACGCTTGCCGCCGTCTTCCATATTAATGATGTCCGCCTGGGCCAAAGTGCCCATTGCGTTCTTAAGAGCGGTGTAGGTCTGGTCGCCCAAGCGCTGCTCGGCAACGGAATTGCTGCCCAGGGTCTGATAGAACTTCAGCGGATCGGTGATCTTCCACAGCACATAGCAGTCTGCGGTCATATTCTGCTTATCTAAGGTGATGACCTCGGAGGGCGGGATGTCATAGAACTGTGTGGCGCTGGAGAAGTATTTTACAGTGTGAATAAAGGGGATCTTGAAGTGCAGGCCGGGAGTGTTGGTGGTGGAGACCACCTTGGAAAACTCTGCCACGCAGGCATGCTGATTGGCCTGTACCACATACACGCTGTTGCCTAAGACGATCAGCAGCAGAATCGCAGCGATGGCGATGATAATGGTGCGTTTTTTCATTTTGCGTTACCTCCTACGATGGATTCCAGGGGCAAAAGCATATCCACAGAATTTCCGTCACCGGTGTTGATATACAGCTTCACGCCGGGCAGGATCTGGGAAATAGCCTCATAGTACATACGGGATTTGGTGATGTTGGGGTTCTGGGCATATTCTTTGTACATAGCCTCGAACATAGCCACCTGCTCCAAAGCTTCGTTGATACGCTTTTGCTTCAGATACTCTGCGTTCTGCAGCAGCTTATCGGCCTCGGCCTGGGCCTTGGGCAGCTCGGCATTCTGATAGGCCTTTGCGTCGTTGAGGACGGTTTCAGCCTGCTGTTTGGCGGTTTCCACCGCCTTGAAGGCTTCGATAACATCCTTCGTGGGAGGCTCTGCGTCCTGGATCTTCACATCCACTAAGGTCAGACCGATGTTGTACTCGGCTAAGATCTCGGTGACCAGTTCCTTTACCTGCATCTGAATGCTTTCCTTGCCGTCGGTAAGGACAGCGTCCACGGTGGTGGAGCCGACCACATTGCGCACCTGGCTCTGAATGAGATTTTTGAGGATCACTTCCGGCTGGGTGGAGGCATACAGATAAGCCACCGGGTCGGAGATCTTATACTCAATAAAGAAATCTACATTTACAATATTGTAGTCGCCGGTGATCATACTGCACTCGTCCAGGACGGTTTCCACGCCGTTGGGGGTGGTCTCATAGCCCAGCTCGATCTTCTGATACACATTGGCATCCACCTTGCGCTCCCGCTGAATGCCGAAGGGCAGCTTGAAGTGGACACCGGCACCGGTGGTATCGGTGACCCGGCCAAAGGTGGTCACAACGGCGACCTGCTTTTCATCCACCGTGTAGAAGCAGGTGGAAACGGTGATGATCAGCGCCACCACGATGAGGGCGATGAGCGCCAGCTTGGGGAAATTTTTGAAATCAAACTTCTTTTTGATGTTATCAGAGGGGCTCCAACGATAGGTGTTGTTTTCTTCCATTTTTACATCTTCCTTTCTTGATTATGGGTTTTGCAGCTGCTGCAGCATCCGTTCTGACTCCTGGATCATCCGGGCGGCAAGCCAGGCCGTGAGCATAATGCGCAGGGTTTCCTTGACCCGCAGCTTTGCGCCGGGAACAGGCTCTTGGTAGTCAGCCAAAGCGCTGTCCAGAAGGGCTTCTCTGTCCTCAGCCCGGTAAAGCGCCTTTGCCTTGGCTGCCAAACCTACGAATATGAAGTACAGATCACTGTCGTCGATCATATCGTCGGCTTCGCTGTCAAGCTGGCCGTTCACGAAGCTGAGCAGGCTGCAGATCCGCTCTAAGGGCATTACGGATTTCAGCATATTGATGTGGATGATGCGGCAAAGCTGCCGCAGGGTATACCGCTTGTTTTCCGGTGGGGTGAGAAAGCCTCGCTTTACCCAGTTCTGAATGGTATAGCTCTCCAGACCGGTAATGGCGGAAATCTGGCTCAGTACCATCCCGCCGGGCAGAAACATCGCCTTAAATTGCTCGGGGATGTGGGCAATGTCTTCCTGGGGGACGGTCAGCACCGTGCCGGGTATTGTCCAGTTCATTGTGATCACCAACTTTCTGTATGTTGCGGTACTGTGATAATATCATATGGTCAGCTGATTGTCAATAGGGATTATATGACTAAATTGTAAATTCCGTGCAAATTTTGCTGATTTTTTATTAAAAATATTTTGTCCTTTCCTCTTTACGAACGGAGAAAAGTGTTGTACAATATAGAGTAATAAATTGGGGTGGTGTTGCTATCCCTTAGGAAGCAGGAGGCGGAGATATGTCTTGCATGAAGTGCGGAAAAGACACGGAAGACGGACAGGCTTTCTGCGCCCACTGCTTGGAAGGGATGGATGCGTACCCTGTCAAGCCGGATGCGCATATCCAGCTGCCGAACCGCAAAGCGGAGGAATCCTCCAAAAAGCAAACCCGTAAAAGCCGATCTCGCAAGCAACGCCAGGCGGCTAATCTGCGAAAGCAGATCCGCTGGATGTGGGCGGTGATTATTTTGTTGCTGCTGGCACTGGCGGCATCTTTGGGCAGGGATACAGTGATTCCCGAGATTAAGCTACCCGGCCAAAACTACACCTATACCGAGCCCACCACCTGATTGTTTCACGTGAAACATTTGACGAAGGAGGCATAACAATGGCTAAGATAATTGCGGTGGTCAACCAAAAGGGCGGCGTGGGCAAAACCACCACCTGCGTGAATCTGACCGCTGCGCTGCAGGCGCTGGGCAAAAAAGTCCTGCTCTGCGATTTTGACCCCCAGGCCAATGGCACCTCCGGCTTGGGCGTGGACAAACGAAAGCTTCGGGCCAGCGTCTATGATGTGGTGGTGAACGAAACTCCCGTGCAGGAGGCGATCATCCACACGCCCTATGGCGATGTGCTGCCTTCGGCTGCAGACCTGGCAGGTGCGGCGGTGGAGCTGATCTCCATGGAAAATCCCACCCAAAAGCTGAAAGAGGCTTTGAATGCGGTAAAGGATCAATACGATTTGATTTTGATCGATTGCCCGCCGTCTTTGGAAATGCTGACCTTAAATGCCTTGGCAGCGGCGGAAGGTATTTTGGTGCCCGTGCAATGCGAATATTACGCATTGGAGGGCTTGACTGACCTAATGAATACCCTGCGCTTGGTGAAAAAGCGCATTAACCCCAATTTGGAGATTTTTGGTGTGGCGCTGACTATGTTCGATGGCAGAACCAATTTCTCCAACCAGGTGGCACAGGAAGTGCGCCGCCATTTCCCCGGAAAGGTCTTCGCAACGGTGATCCCCCGGAATGTCCGGCTTGCGGAGGCGCCCAGCCATGGCTTGCCGGTGACGGTGTACGATAAGTACAGCCGGGGCGCAGAGGCCTATAAGGCCATGGCCGAGGAAATGAACAAGAAATTATAATGTAGGGCGGGGCCTTGGTCCCGCCGCATAAAGGAAAATGTTTCGGCGGGAGTAAACCCCCGCCCTACAATACCTCCATAGAATTTCAACAAGGAAGTGAAAATATGGCGAAAGGCTTGGGAAAGGGCTTAGGCGCTTTGATGGGCGATTTTGCAGAAGAATCCGTCCAGAAGAGCCCCTATCAATTGCTGCCCTTGCATAAAGTTGAGCCGAACCCCCATCAGCCCCGGCGGGATTTTGATCCCGAAGAGCTGCAATCCCTGGCGGATTCCATAGCGATCCACGGCGTGATGCAGCCGCTGACCGTCCGGGAAATGGGCAACGGCTATTATCAAATCATCGCCGGCGAACGGCGGTGGCGGGCTGCCCGGATGGCAGAACTAAGGGAGATCCCTGCGGTGATCATCCAGGCGGACGACAAAAAGGTGATGGAACTGGCGCTGATCGAGAATTTACAGCGGCAGGACTTAAATCCCGTGGAAGAGGCCCTGGGTTATCAGACCCTTATGAACGAATACGGCCTTACCCAGGAGGAAACCGCCGCAAGAGTGGGCAAATCCCGCCCTGTGGTGGCAAATATGCTGCGACTTTTGAATCTGTGCGACGATGTGCTGGAAATGGTCCGTGACGGTCGGATCTCTGCCGGTCATGCCCGGGCAATTGCCGCCTTGAAGTCAGAAAAACAGCAAAAGGAAGTGGCGCAAAAGGTCGCCGCCTTGGGACTTTCCGTGCGGCAGACGGAGCTTTTGTGCAGCAATGTGCAGAAAGCCCCCGCGAAGCCCAAGCCCGTGACCTTAGAAGTGGATTATGTGGCAGAATGCGAGAAAAAGCTGTCAAAAGTCCTGGGCCGCGGCGTGAAGATCGTAAACGGCAAGCGCAAAGGCCGCTTTGAGCTGGAATTTTATGACCAGGACGACCTGCAAACGCTGATCGATACCTTAATGAATATAAAAAAGTGAGGTAAGAAAAATGGAAAAGAAGTTGCATAAGGTCGAAAAAGGTAAGCAGCTGTGCGGCGTTTGCACAGGCTTTGCCAAATATTTTTCCATTGATGTCACCTTGGTGCGGTTGGGGCTTGTGGCCTTTTGCCTCCTTGGTGGCAGCGGCGTTTTGGCGTATATTGTTTGCGCCCTTGTAATGCCCGATGAACCCACGGATATAATTGACGTATAAACGAAGGAGAGATACGAAAATGTTGGATATCAGAAGAATCAAGGAAAATCCCGATGCAGTCAAGGCCGGTCTCAAGGCTAAGGAAGTGGACTGCGATGCTGTGGTGGACCAAATTTTGGTGCTGGATGAGAAGATCCGGGCGCTGAAGACCACCACCGAAACCAAAACCGCCGAGAAAAACAAGCTGGCCAAGGAAAACGGCAAGCTGTTCGGCCAAAAGAAGGGCGCTGAGAAGAAGGGCGAGGACACCTCTGCCCTGGAAGCACAGATCGCCGCCAATTCCGCAAAGTCCGTGGAGCTGGATAAGGCTATCGAAGAGGATGCGGCAAGTCTGAAGACTCTGTCCGATGAATTCAAGGTTGCTATGCTCAGCCTGCCCAACCTGCCCGACCCCGACTTGGTTCCCGGCGGCAAGGAGGCCAACGAGCCCCTGCGCTACATTGGTGAAAAGCCCAGCTTTGACTTTGAACCCAAGCACCATGTGGATCTTTGCACCGATCTGGGTCTCATTGACTATGAGCGTGGTGTTAAGCTGGCCGGTGCCGGCAACTGGATGTACACCGGTATGGGCGCGCGTCTGGAATGGGCGCTGCTGAACTACTTCATCGACACCCACACCGCCGATGGCTATGATTTTATCCTGCCTCCTCATATGTTGGAGTATATGTGCGGCGAAACTGCCGGTCAGTTCCCCAAGTTTGCTGACGAGGTCTACAAGATCGCCAACCCCACCGATGACCGCATTCATTATATGCTGCCCACCGCTGAGGCTGCACTGGCATCGCTTTACCGGGATGAGATCCTGTCCGAGAGCGACCTGCCCAAGAAGCTGTTTGCCTACACCCCCTGCTTCCGCCGTGAGGCAGGCAGCCATCGTGCTGATGAGCGTGGTATGGTTCGTGGCCACCAGTTCAACAAGGTGGAGATGTTCCAGTTCTGCAAGCCCGAGGATTCCGACGCAGCCTTCGATGAGCTGGTCACCAAGGCTGAAAAACTGGTGGAGGGTCTGGGCTTCCACTTCCGTACTGTGAAGCTGGCTGCCGGCGACTGTTCCGCATCCATGGCAAGAACCTACGATATCGAGATCCTGATTCCCTCCATGGACGGCTACAAGGAAGTTTCTTCCGTGTCCAATGCCCGGGATTACCAGGCTCGCCGGGGTAACATCCGCTTCCGCCGTGAGTCCACCGGCAAGCCCGAGTTCGTGCACACCCTCAACGGCTCCGGCCTGGCAACCTCCCGTATCTTCCCCGCACTGGTGGAGCAGAATCAGCGCGCTGACGGTTCCATCGTAGTTCCCGAGGTGTTGCGTAAGTACCTGGGCGGCTTGGAAGTCATCGAGAAGAAGTAAGAGTTATGTAAACCTCTGTAGGGGAGGGATAGTATCCCTCCCGCCAGGAGATTGCCTTTCGACAGTTTCGGGAGGCATAGTATGCCTCCCCTACGAGCAAATAGAGATTGAAATTATGTAAACCAAGAAAGGAAGAGAAACATGAAAAAGAACAAAAAATTGGCAAACTTCTGGGAAGAGTTTAAGGCATTTGCCATCAAGGGCAATGCAATGGCGCTGGCTGTTGGTACTATCATCGGCGCTGCGTTCTCCACCATCACCAAGAGCCTGACTGATGACATCATTATGCCCATCGTGTCCATCTTCTTGGGTGGTATCGATTTCTCCGAGCTGAAGATCGCTCTGCCCCGTCTGTGGGGCGAAACCCCTCTGGATGAGGCCGGCAACCCCATTTTGAACACGCTGAACTGGGGCAACTTCATTTCCGCTGTGATCAACTTCTTCATTTTGGCTTTTGTTGTATTTATGCTGGTCAAGGGTTTGAACAAGCTGTCCGAGGTTGGCAAGAAGAAGGAAGAGGAAGCTCCCGCTGAAGAGCCTGCACCTCCTGCGCCCTCTGCTGAGGAGGTTCTGCTCACCGAGATCCGCGACCTGCTGAAGGAGAAATAAGCAGTGCAGAAGAGCGGCTGCGCAGGATATCTGTGCCTGGTTTTGGCTGCCTGCCTGTTGGTGGGGCTGCTTTTGACCGGTTGTTCCGACCCGGTGGGAAGAGCCGAGACCCATAAGGATCTGACACTGATCCTGCCGGCGGATTTCTTATCGGCGGAAGAATTGGGGGTGGAAAACACCGACGGCGCTGATTTCCTCTATGGCCGGCATTCCCTGGTGTTCAAGGGCCTGGCAGAGGCAAAATCTGGGCTGCAGGGTATGACCTTGCAGGCATACACCGACCAGGTCATCAGCGCCAACAAGAAAACCGCAACCCCGAAAGCCTCCGGCGCAGGGTATGTATTCACCTACGAGGCGGACGTGGACGATACGGTTTACAGTTACACAGTGGCTACCTATGAGGCGCAGGAAAATTTCTGGATCCTCCAGTTCTACTGCCCCAAGGATACTTTGGCTGAGAATCAGCCGGAGATCGACATTATTTTGGAAGGCATACAGCCGAAATAGCCTTCTCCTTGAGGAGAAGGTGGCGGCCTTTTAGGCCGACTGATGAGGTGGTGTGATTTTACACCTCATCAGTCACCTTCGGTGACAGCTTATAAATTATTGTATGCTTGCCCCCGGCAAGCATTGGTATTGCAGGATTCGCTGCGCTCTGCAACACCCTCAAGGGGAAGACTTGTTCTAAGTTAATTATTTCCGCAAAAGAAGGAAGGAAAATAAAAATGTTTAAAATTGTACGCAAGAAAGAGCTCAATGAAGCCGTCACGCTGATGGATATTGAGGCACCCTTCATCGCAAAGAAGGCAAAGGCCGGCCAGTTCATCATTTTCCGTATTGATGAGCAGGGCGAGCGTGTTCCTCTGACCGTTGCCGGTTATGACCGGGAAAAGGGCACGGTTACCATCATTTTCCAGAAGGTCGGCTTTGCCACCAAGGCCCTGGGTCAGCTGAACGAAGGCGACTTCATTCGTGACTTCGTTGGCCCTCTGGGCAAGCCCACCCCCGTGGAGGGCAAGAAGAAGGTCTGTGTGGTTGGCGGCGGTGTTGGCTGCGCCATCGCACTGCCCTCTGCCAAGGCTTTCAAGGAAGCCGGCGCGGAAGTTACCGTTATCGTTGGCTTCCGTAACAAGGACATCGTCATTCTGGAGGACGAGTTCAAGGCCTGCGCCGATCATATGTATCTGATGACCGACGACGGCTCCTACGGCGAGCAGGGTTTTGTTACCGTGAAGCTGCAGCAGCTGCTGGAATCTGGCGAAAACTTCGACGAAGTGCTGGCCATCGGACCCATTCCCATGATGAAGTTCGTCTGCAAGACCACCGAGCCTTTTGGTGTTCACACCTCCGTGTCCCTGAACCCCATTATGGTTGACGGCACCGGTATGTGCGGCGGCTGCCGTGTTACCGTGGGTGGCGAAGTGAAGTTTGCCTGCGTGGACGGCCCCGAGTTCGACGGTCACAAGGTTGACTTTGCCGAGCTGATGAGCCGTAACAGCCTGTACCGTGGCCGTGAGGCTGAGGTTACCGAAAAGCATGCCTGCCGCATCGAAAAGATGGGCAAGGACCTGATCAAGTAAGGAGGAAGAAAAAATGGCTAATATGACACTGACAAAAACTCCTATGCCTGAGCAGGACCCCAAGGTTCGTGCCCGGAACTTTAAGGAAGTTGCCATCGGCTACACCGCCGAAATGGCTATCGAAGAGGCAAACCGCTGCTTAGGCTGTAAGAAGCCCGCTTGCGTAGAGGGTTGCCCCGTTAACGTGCGTATCCCCGAGTTTATTAAGAAGGTCCAGGAAGGCGACTTCAAGGCCGCTTACGAGGTCATCACCTCCACCAATGCGCTGCCCGCTCTTTCCGGCCGTGTTTGCCCCCAGGAGACCCAGTGCGAGGCCAAGTGTGTTCGCGGCATCAAGGGTGAGCCCGTTGCTATCGGCCGCCTGGAGCGCTTCGTTGCTGACTGGTACCGGGAGAATGTGAACGCAATGCCCGAGAAGGTCGAGTCCAACGGCAAGAAGGTGGCCGTTGTGGGTTCCGGCCCTGCCGGTATGACCGCTGCTTCCGATTTGGCCAAGCGGGGCTATGAGGTCACTATGTTCGAGGCTCTCCATACCGCCGGCGGCGTGCTGGTTTACGGCATCCCCGAGTTCCGTCTGCCCAAGGCCATCGTTGCCAACGAAATCAGCAAGCTGGAGGCCCAGGGCGTGACAGTGATGACCAATATGGTTATCGGCAGAGTGCTCACCATCGACGAGCTGTTCGACATGGGCTTCAAGGCTGTGTTTGTGGGCTCCGGCGCAGGTCTGCCCATGTTTATGAACATTCCCGGTGAATCCCTCAAGGGAGTTATGTCCGCCAACGAGTATCTGACCCGTACCAATCTGATGAAGGCTTACGACGAGAATTACGATACTCCCGTCATCAAGTCCAAGGCAGTTGCTGTTGTGGGTGGCGGTAACGTGGCAATGGACGCTGCCCGCTGCGCGATGCGTCTGGGCGCTGAACATGTTTATGTTGTTTACCGCCGCGGTGAGGCTGAGATGCCCGCCCGTCTGGAAGAGCAGCACCACGCCAAGGAAGAGGGCATCGAGTTTAAGACCCTGTGCAACCCCACTTCCATCATCGGCGACGAGGATGGCCGCGTCTGCGGTATGAACTGCATCCGTATGGAGTTGGGTGAGCCCGATGCTTCCGGCCGCCGCCGTCCCATCGAGGTTCCCGGTTCTGAGTTCGTGCTGGATGTGGATACTGTGATTATGAGCTTGGGCACCAGCCCCAACCCGCTGATCCGGTCTACCACCCCCGGTCTGGAAACCAACCGCAAGGGCGGCCTCATCGTCAATGAGGACGAGATGACCACCCGTGACGGCGTGTTCGCCGGCGGCGATGCTGTTACCGGCGCTGCCACCGTTATCCTGGCAATGGGCGCCGGCAAGAAGGCCGCCGCTGCCATCGATAAGTATTTGCAGGACAAGTAAGCAAAAAGCCCCACCAAAAGGCGGGGCTTTTTTAGGAATACCTGCCGGTGGCGGTACTTTCTTGTTGCGCCAAGAAAGTACCCAAAGAATGCGCCATAGGGGAGGGGCTGAGCCGCAACTCCCGCTTGCGAAACGCCCCTCCCCTATGTACCCCTCCGGGCGCATTGTCCGGGGGTGCAGCATTGTGTAGAAGATTGTAATTTGTGTAAAATGTTGCCCGGGTGGTTTTCCACCCGGGCAATTTGATTAAAATTTATTATCATCGTGGAAATGCTCCATAATTTCCTCAACAGAGCATTGGAGAATATTGCACAGCTTATCAATCGTGTTGACTTCCACATTTTTGTTTTGACGCAATCTGTTGATTTGAGAGCGATTCACATTGTAGTGGGTGTATAGATCGTATTGCGTAATTCCCCGGGCTTTCATAGTTTCCCAAAGTCGATCATATTTTATCATACCAACACCCCTCTTTTTACTTGCTTTTTCTCTATTATTGCCGTAAAATCAAGAAAGGAATAGTGTTCACATACGAACACTATCAGAAAGGTGGGGTTTTTATAAAAACAGATTTGTGGGAACAGGTATATGAATCTTTGACCTGTCACGTTTTAGAACCGTGGCGAATGCCGGGGGTGGAAAATGCCTTTGCTGACGGTGCTAAGTGTATGGTGTTGTATGGAAAAATGCGGGATGCCTATGACCGTCTGTGCGACAGATTGGGTGTAGTGGATGAGGACGAGGATGTGGAATGTATCATTCGCTGCTATATGGATATGGAGAGGGAGCTTTGCCGTTTGATGTTTTGGTACGGACAGCAATTTTCCGGAAAATAAATGTTGCCCGGGTGGTTTTCCACCCGGGCAAAATGTTTCTTTAGAAGATTTTCTGCATAGCCGGTGATTCAGTCGGCGAGAGTTGCCGGCGAGAGATTTTGGCACAGATTAAGGTTTGGAAAACGAAGACATACTTTGTGTATTTCAAGTTTTACAAACCGCGAAGCTGGGTCAAAAAATCCGCTGACAACCGAAGACGATCTAATCAACGGTTATGCTTATTTAAATTAGCAGCAGCCGCAGTTATCGTTGCAGCCACAGCCGCAGCCGTTGTTGTTGCCGACCAGGCCGTTGCCGCCGCAGTTGCACAGCAACAGGATGATCAGGATGATCCAGCAAATATTACCGCCGCAGAAACCGTTGTTACACATAATCAGATACCTCCGAAATTTATTCGCGGTGATTGACCGCTCATTCCAAGATATTCCGATTATGAAAAAAGGTTCGAAAAATTATTTCCAAAGTCCGTCGGGGTATGCGCCCTTGGCAGCCAGTTCCTTCAGTGCTGCTACCACCTGGGGCTTGTCGGCAGCATAGGTCACGCCGTACCACTTATCGGCAGTGCGCAGCACCTTGACGGTGGCCTTGCCTGCGTGCAAAAGCTGACCCACGGTCATGGGCAGGAACATTTCAGACTTTGCGGGGTTAGCAGGGACTTCTTCCTTGAAGAAACGGGGGAAATCCTTCTCCACCTCGGCAATAAAGCCGGGGGTCAGACCCCACATATTCATGGAAACAGGGGTATCTGCGTCCACATCGGTCCAGGTAGCGCCGTCATCTTCGGTGAAGTGGATGCCGCCTTCGTACTTTTCGATCTTGGTGCGCTCTACGATGTCGGTCAGGTAGCTGTTTTCATCGGTGGCGCAGACACCGCGGGCTACAGAGCCGTGGTCGGTGACGGTATTGCCCAGCCGGTAGCCCACCATGCAGTAGTCGCAGGAAGCGGGGTCTTGGATCTTGGACAGGAAGTTGTACAGTTCCTTGTAAGCCTGCTTGCCGTAGTAATCGTCGGCATTGACCACTGCAAAGGGAGCGTTGCCGATCTCTTCCTTGGCGCAGAGCACTGCGTGGCTGGTGCCCCAGGGCTTGGTGCGCTCTGCGGGGATCTCGCAGCCTGCAGGGATCTTCTCCAGCTCCTGGAATGCGTAGCGGATCTCCATGGGGCACTTTTCCAGGCGCTTGCCCACAGTGTCCATAAAGTCCTTTTTGATCATGTCCTTGATGATGATAACGGCGGTTTCAAAACCGGCTTCATGGGCATCAAAGAGGGAGTAGTCCAAAATTGCTTCGCCGTGGCTACCAACGGGGTCGATCTGCTTCAGACCGCCGTAACGGCTGCCCATACCGGCTGCCAGTACCACAAGAACGGGTTTGTTCATAATATGTACCTCCAAAATTATGATAACTCTATTCTACCAAATTTTTCTAAAAAAGCAAGCCGCAATGTTGTAGGGGAGGGATATCATCCCTCCCGTAACCATCGAAGATGGTTCTTTGACGGCACATCCGGGAGGCATATTATGCCTCCCCTACAAGAGGGTTACAGCAAAGAGGAAATATCCAGGTAAATGTCTTGGGGCTTTAGCTTGTTCCAGCTGAATTCAGCGGACAGTTCCTTGGCGGAGATGGGGGCTTGCTTGTTAAGAATACCGCAAGCATAGCCGAGTAGCCCCAAAAGGGCTTCCGGGGTGGTATGTGCCTGCAAAAAGCCTAAGTCCATATCCTTATCCCGCTTGCTGAGCCGCCGGCCGTCCGGGGCTAAAAGCATGGGCACATGGCCGTATGCCGGGTGCTGAAAGCCGAAAAGCTCCTGCAAATACATCTGCCGGGGGGCGGAGCTGAGCAAATCCATACCCCGGACCACCTCTGTGACCCCGGCTTCGCCATCGTCCACCGTCACCGCCAGCTGGTACACATACACCCCATCGGCTCTGCGCACCACAAAGTCGCCGCAATCGCTTAACAAATTCTCCGTATAAGTGCCTTGGGCCAGGTCCTCGACGGTCCATATTCTGTCCGGAACTTTTACCCGCCAGGCAGGGGCTCTGCCAAAGGCGGCTTTTTGCGCTTCCGTGAGATTTCGGCAAGTGCCCGCATACACATAAGTGCCGTCGGACAGATGGGGGGCATTTACACTATGCAGCTGGCTGCGGGTGCAGTAGCAGGGGTAGAGCAGACCCATTTGCTCCAATTTTTGAAAATATTGGTCATAAATTGCCGAGCGCTGGCTTTGGGGGTCGGTTTCCAAGTCCCAGTCAAGACCCAGCCACCGCAGATCTGACCGCAAAAGGTCGGCAAATTCCGCGCTTGTCCGCTGGGTGTCTAAGTCCTCCATACGCAGGATCAGGTAGCCGCCCCGGGACTTGACGGAAAGCCAGGCGATCAGCGCCGCAAACACATTGCCCAGGTGCATTCGCCCGGAGGGCGTGGGGGCAAATCGACCCACGGGAGGTGTAAAGATTTTGTTCATATAGTCACCAATAATTACATAACAAGTTTCTTTGTTATTATATTCGGGAGGGATGGTATCCCTCCCCTACGAACCGGGTTTTTTCTTATTTTATCTTAATTTTCCCCTTATGTAAAGGTTTGGTACTTGTGCAACGGAGAAAAATGGTGTAAAATAGCTACATAATTTGAGTAAAGGAGGTGTTCCCATGGAGAAACCCCGGCGCAGACCGCCGAAAAAAGTCACAAAATTGCCAATTCGGCTGTTGATTGCAGCCACCGTGCTGATCGTTTGCGGCGTGCTGATTTTCAGCATTTCCGGCAAAGACCCCGCTCCGGCTGACCCCACAGTCAGTACCACAGTCCCTACCCAGGGAACAACTCCGGCCACTACTGCTGCCACAGCCGAAACCAAGCCCTCCAAAACCGTGATCCACTATGCGGCGGCAGGCGACCTGAATGTGAACGATAAAACCGTGGGCGCCGGCGATGCAGCCGGCTATACAGAAGCCTTTTTGGATGTAGCCCATTTGCTGGCCAAGGCGGATGTGGCCTCCATCAATTTTGAGGGCAACCTCTGCGGTGAGCCCTATGGTGCAGGTGGCTCTGCCCCCCAAGCCTTGGCCGAGGCTATGGGCAGTATGGGCATTGACCTGGTGCAGATGGCCAATTCCTACTCCATCAACAAGGGCATTTCCGGACTTGCCACTTCCTTAAACGGCATCACCGCCGCAGGCATGGAGCCTGTGGGTGCTTATGCCACCAACAAGGATTTTAAGGCCGGTAAGGGCTATACCATCAAGAATGTGCAAGGCATTCGCATTGCCTTTGTGGCATTTACCAAGGGCATGGACGGCATGGCGCTGCCTGTGGGCAGTGAAAACTGCGTGAATGTGCTGTATACGGACTATGACAGCGCCTACCAGGTGGTGGATACAGAGAAAATCTCTTCCATTATAGGTGCCGCCAAGAAAGAAAAACCGGATATTATGGTGGCGCTGCTCCACTGGGGCAGTGAGTTCAACAACACCATCAGCCCCAGCCAGGAAGCCATTGTGGAGCTGCTGCAGTCCCATGATGTGGACGCCATTCTCGGCACCCATTCCCACTATGTGCAGAAGGTGGACTTCAACCCGGAAACCGGCAAGGTGCTGGCCTATTCTTTGGGTGATTTCTTCTCCGATGCCTCCCGGTCCGGTTCGGAGTATTCCATCGTGCTGGACTTGGAGATCACCAAGGATCATAAATCCGGCGATGCCAGGATCACAAACTGCACCTACACTCCCATCTTTACCGTAAGTGAAGAGAATAAGCCCCTTAAGGTGGTGCGTTTGAAAGAAACCATGGCCGCCTATGAAAGCGGATATTTGGACAAGGTGACAGCAGAAACCTATGCCAAAATGAAGTATGCCCTCCAAAGAATTGAAGCCCGCGTGGCAGGCGAATAACGCAAGAAACCCACTGGCATTGCCGGTGGGTTTCTTGCGCTTCCCCTCGCAATGAAAACGAGGGATTATTTCTGCATGCGGATGACCGCCATACCGGGGGCATCGGGGGCAATGAGGTTCACTTGATACAGCGCCTCCGCCGCAGCCTCACGGGTCAGCGGTGCGTTGGCATCCAGCTTAATGCCGTTTTCCGCCATCACAGTCAGGCTGGCATATGCCCAGGTGGGGATCTCCGTGTCATTGGCGGCAGTCTGCTCCACCACATCGGCGCTTACGGTTAGATCCAGAACATTTTGCAGCATCACCGCAGCCTCTGCGCCGGTGATGGGCTGGGAAAGATCCGCCGTATCCTGCCAGCCGGCCATCAGACCGCTGCGCTGGGCAGCCACCATATAAGGCTTCAGCCAGGCGGGGGTGTTCGCAGGCAGTTCAATACTATCTGCATTGCCTGCGGGGATCTCCAAGAGCTTTACCACCATGGTGAGAAACTCCTCACGGGTGACGGTCTTATCGGGATAGAAACAGGCATTGCCGCCCACCTCCTCACCCACAAACAGGCCGGTGTTTCGCAGCCATTCCGCCTCAAAGCGGCTGTTAAGGCCAACCGTATCGGTGTACTTCCGGCCGTCGGAGGGCTTCAGAATCTGGATGGTGACAGTTGCGGTGCGGGATACATTGCCGGCAGGATCGGCGGCGGTGTAGGTGAAGGAGTCGATGCCCACCTTATTCTTCTTAGGGGTGTAGGTGAAGGTGCCGTCGGCCTTTACCTCCACACTGCCCCGCTTCGGACCGCGAACCACAGTAAAGGTAAGCTGTTCCCCCTCGGGATCGCTGGCTTTCAGCACACCATCGTTGGGCAGGTTCTTATAGGTCTCCATGGACAGATCCTGGGCTACGGGGGCTTTATCCTCCTTGCCCCGGATGGCAATGGTCATGGTGGCGGTCTTTTCCACCCGGTTTTCATAAATGGGCAGGTAGCTGATGGTTGCCTGGGCGTCTTCTTCGGTGCGCAGAGGGTGGAAGGAGAGCTGCTCCAGCTGACCGGCGGTGAGAATATCCCCGGCCCGCAGGACGCGGTTGCCCAGCATCACAGTGCCGGTGGCGGCATCGGGAAGCTCCGTGATGCAAACCCCGGACAAAGGTGTTTCTTCCGTGGTAAATTCTTTGGCAGTGAAGCAGTAAACGCTGTCGCAGTCCACTTCCGTAGCGGCGGCAGTCAGACCTAACAGGCAAACGCAGGCCAAAATTAGGCAGATGATACGAATTCGTTTCATTGAAAATCCTCCTGTATTTGTGTTCGGAGGTAGTGTTTGCCACCGGCGCAAAAAATATGCAAAGAAAAACGGCCATTGTCGAAACAATGACCGTTTGATTTTTAGTTGCTGTTTAAGAAGTCATCTGCGATCTGAGCATACACCGCTGCGCCGATGGGCAGGGCATCCAGATCCACCATAAAGGCAGGATTGTGGATGGTCGCCTTGCCTGTCTTTTCGCTATTCACACCGTAGCGGAAATTACAGCCGGGGGCTGCTTCGCAGAAATAGGCAAAGTCCTCTGCACCCATGGAGGTCTCCGGGTGCTTCAGTACATTCTCTGCGCCCAGCACCTTCTCGCCGGCCGCCCGGGTCAACGCAACCATTTCGTCATTGCAGATGGTAGCGCTGTAGCCCCACTTGATGGAAATATCCGTCTCCACGCCCATACCGCCGGCCACACCGGTGACGATCTGCTTGAGATCCTCATGTACCCGCTTGCGGGTATTGGGATCGAGGGTACGTATGGTGCCGCAAATCTCACAGGTAGCGGGGATCACATTGCCTGCAGAGCCTGCATGGATAGAGCCCACCGTCACCACCACAGGGTCCGCGGGATTGTTACGGCGGCTGGAAATGGTCTGCAATGCAATTACCACCTGGCAGGCAGCCACGACCGGGTCAACACCTCTGTGGGGATAGGCGCCGTGGCAGCCCACGCCCTTGAAGGTCACGGTGAATTTGTCGCTGGCGGCGCTGGTGGCACCGGAGCGGACATGGATTTTGCCCACAGGCACGGTGGCACTGCAATGGCTGAAGAACACCGCGTCCACTTTGGGATTCTCCATACAGCCGGCCTCGATCATACGCTTGGCGCCGCCCTCTTTTTCCTCAGCAGGCTGGAAGAACAGCTTGATGTTACCGGCAAGCTCCTCTTTTTTCTCGTTCATAATTTTGGCCATACCAAGCAGGATGGTCATATGGGAATCGTGGCCACAGGCGTGCATCACGCCGGGATTTTGGGATTTATAGGGCAGGTCGGTGGCTTCCTCCACGGGCAGCGCATCCATATCTGCCCGGAAACCCACGGTCTTGCCGGGCTTGCCGCCACGGATGATGCCCACCACGCCGGTGTCGGCGCAAGGCACAGCCTCGATGCCCATTTTCTCCAGCTCAGCCAAGATAAACTTCTGGGTTTCATATTCCCGATGGCTCAGCTCCGGATTCTGGTGCAAGTGCTTAAAAACTTCTTCCATCCAAGGGGCTATGGACTTGGCTTCCTGCAAATACTTATTTTCCATCCTTAAAATCCCTCCTGGCGGCGCTGTTTTCTAAGGGCTTTGCGCTTAATGGCCGCCTGTTGTTCTTGTTTTTGTTCTTCTGTTTCCGGGAGCAGGTCGGGAACCTCTACCGGGCGGCCCTCACTGTCAATGGCAACCATATCGATATAGGCTCTGTTGATCATCACCCGGCTGCCGTCCAGGGCTTCCCGAAATGTATCCACCCGGATCTCCATAGAGCTGCGGCCCACATTGGTCACCATGCCTTGCAGAACCACCATATCTCCCTCATAGGCCGGGGCCTGGAACTGGAGATTGTCGATGGCGGCGGTGGTGACGATGGCACCGGAGTGGCGAATGGCAACGATGCCCGCCAGCTCATCGATCCAGTAGATCAGCTGACCGCCAAAAAGCCGGCCGTAGTGATTGATATGGCCGGGGCGAATGAGATATTGCTGCTCTGTCAGCGAATCGCTGACCTTTTTGGTTTCTCTCATATTTTATTTCCTTTCTTGCGGCGGAAAATATAGTAGGAAGGCACAAAGGTGTTTCTCTCGTTATGGAGAATTTCCGGGGTGGTGTAAACCAATGTGCCATCCAGCCGGACAAGACCCTCTTTTTCCCACTTTGTAAACTTCTTGGAGGTCCAGCTGGGGTCTAAAATACAGACCTCGTCTTTCGTGGCGGCAATCACGGTAATATAATGATCCTTCTTGGTGAAAATGCCCTTGTGGTGGGGCTCTAAATTTGCCATCCGGGCAATGACCCGGCCACCGTCACGAATCGCCTCTATGGCTTCGTTTATGTCAGAGGTCATCCCGAAATCCAGATTGAATTTCTCAGCAACCACCGGGCCGAAAACTTCCATATCCGTACCGCTGCCGTGGCTTCCGCCCACCGCAACAGAAAGCTCCGCGGCCTCCCGGACAGAGAATTTTTCCGTAGTGAGCTGGTCCACCACCATGCAGGCGCTGCACAGGCCGCACCCGCCGTTGCGGACGGTGACCTTCTTGCCCCGGGGATTGTCCGGCTCCTCTGTATGCTGGGGATAGGGAATGTAAGAGTATCTGCGCTGATTGATATGACGCATAGGGCTTCCCTCCGTTTTTTTGTTATTATACCGCCCCGTAATGTACTTTGCAAGACATTTCCTTTTTGTGGTTTCTCACACCCTGTAAAAAATTCCCAAGACTTTTTGAAAGAATCTGCCCAAAAACCAAAAAACTTTTGAAAAATCAAGGAAATTTCCTATTGACATTCTGCACAAAAGCTATATAATATGTTTTATCACATTAGCACAGTAAAGTGCCCGAAGGAGAAAACTATGCAAAATCGGTATGACGAGAGTACGGAGGATCTGTGTAAAGCCCTCCTGTGCCTGAAGACCAAAGAGGAATGCCTGGCTTTTTTGGAGGACATCTGCACCATTAAGGAGATCCAGGATATTTCCCAGCGCTTGGAGGTGGCTAAACTGCTCAGCCAGGGCATCAGCTACACCACCATTTGTAAGGAGACCGGCGCCAGCACCGCCACCATCAGCCGTGTCAGCCGCAGCTATGAATACGGCGCCGGAGGCTATAAGAAAGTCATTTCCCGGCTGAACAAGGAGAAGGACAATGCTTGATACCAAGATTCTGAAAAACGAAGAAAAGGCCGTATTTGCCCTGCGAAAGCTGTACCGGCAGTATGGGTATTTGCCCTACAAAATGAGCAAGTTCGAGTCCTATGAATACTACATCCAAAACAAGGATTTCTTAGTCAGTGACAGGTTTATCACTTTTAACGACACCAACGGAAGACTTTTGGCTCTGAAGCCCGATGTGACCCTGTCCATCATCAAAAACGGTGAGGACGCCCCCGGCTGCAAGCAAAAGGTATATTATAATGAGAACGTCTACCGGGTCTCCGAGAACACCCACCAGTTCAAGGAAATTATGCAGGCAGGCTTAGAGTGCATCGGCGATATCGACCTGTACGATATTTTCGAGGCGGTTTCCTTAGCCGCCCAGAGCCTGGCGCTGATCTCCGAGGATTTCGTGCTGCAGATCTCCCATTTGGGCGTGCTGTCTGCGGTACTGGAGGAGATCTCTCCCGACCAAAGTTTCCGGCAAAAGGTCATCGGCTGTATGAAGAGCAAAAACCCCCACGACCTGTCCCGGCTGTGCCGGCAGTACGGCGTGGAGGATCGGCAGCTGATCCGGCTGTTGGAGGCATACGGCCCTCGCACTAAGGTGCTGAAAGCTCTTGAAAACTTAACCTGCGGTCAAGAGGCGCTGCAGGAGCTGAAGACTTTGTCCGCCCTTTTGGATCAGCTGCCCTGGGGAGATAAGATCGTCTTTGATTTTTCCGCGGTGAACAATATGAATTACTACAACGGCATCGTGTTCCGGGGTTTCCTGAGCGGCATCTGCGAAAGTGTGCTGGCAGGCGGTCAGTATGACAAGCTGATGGAAAAGCTGGACCGCCGGGCAGGCGCAGTGGGTTTTGCGGTGTATCTGGATCTGTTGGAGCAGCTGCCCAACGAGGACGAGGAATACGATGTGGATGTGCTGCTGCTTTATGAGGAAGGCACTGACTATCTGGCGGTGGCCAAGGCGGTTTCCGCACTGACCTCTGTGGGCAAAACTGTCTGCGCCCAAAAAGCCACACCCCCCAAGCTGCGCTACCGCAAGCTTATGAAACTGTCAAAGGAGGGCGCATTATGCTAAATATTGCACTCCCCAAGGGTCGCCTTGGCGAAAAAGTTTACGCTATGTTTGAAAATGCCGGCTTTGAATGCCCCTCTATCAAGGAAAACAACCGCAAGCTGATTTTTGAAAACACCGAAAAGCAGGTCCGTTACTTCTGGGTCAAGCCCTCGGATGTTGCCATCTATGTGGAGCGGGGCGCGGCGGATATCGGCGTGGCCGGCAAGGACATTTTGCTGGAATACGAGCCGGATGTTTACGAGCTGCTGGATTTGGCTTTGGGCAAATGCCGTATGGCAGTGGCTGCCCCGGCTTCCTTCCGCGACAACGAAAACCGCACCTTGAAGGTCGCCACCAAATTTACCAACATTGCCGCCAATTACTATAATAGCATCGGTCGGCAGATCGACATTATCAAGCTCAACGGCTCTATCGAGCTGGCTCCCATTTTGGGTCTTAGCGATGTGATCGTGGATATTGTGGAGACCGGCACAACCCTGAAAGAAAACAATCTGGAAGTGAAGCAGACCATTCTCCCCATCAGCGCAAGGCTGATCGCCAACAAAGCAAGTTTTCAATTCAAAGGCGCGCAGATCGAAGAGCTTCTGCGTGAAGTAAGAAACCAGGTGAACAGTTGTGATTAAGATTTATAATTATGGGCAAGTCCCCAACAAGGAGATCTTTGCCCGGGAAAATATTGCCGCCAATGTGGAAGGCGTGGTCACGGAGATCATTTCCACCGTGGCAAGCTTAGGCGACAAGGCCCTCTATGCCTACGCTGCCAAATTCGACAAGGTGAATCTCACCGCTTTGGAAGTGACCGCCGCCGAGATCGACGAGGCTTTCGCCGCCGTAGAGCCGGAGTTTTTGGACATCCTCCGGGAGGCAGCTGCCAACATCCGTGCCTATCACGAAAAGCAGGTGCGGAACAGCTTTATTCTGAATGAAAAAGACGGCGTGGTCATCGGTCAGAAAGTGACCCCCATTGAAAAGGTGGGTCTGTATGTGCCCGGCGGCACAGCCGCATATCCCTCCACGGTGCTGATGGATTCCATTCCCGCCAAGATCGCCGGCTGTAAGGAGATTGTAATGGTCACACCCCCTGCCAAGGACGGCAAGGTGAATCCCGTGATTTTGGCCGCTGCCAAGATCGCCGGTGTGGACCGGATCTTCAAGGTGGGCGGCGCACAGGCTGTTGCTGCCTTGGCCTACGGCACGGAGAGCATTCCCAAGGTGGACAAGATCGTGGGCCCGGGCAATGCCTATGTGGCAGAGGCCAAAAAGCAGGTCTTCGGCCGGGTGTCCATCGATATGATCGCCGGCCCCAGTGAGATCTTGGTGGTGGCAGATGCCACGGCAAATCCCCGTTTTGTGGCAGCGGACCTGCTGAGCCAGGCAGAGCATGACAAGATGGCCAGCGCCGTGCTGGTCACCGACAGCCGTGCCTTTGCTGAGGAAGTAAGCCGTGAACTGGAAGAGCAGATCCCCCAGCTGCCCCGCTCCGAGATTGCAAGAGCATCTATTGACTTGGGTGGTAAAATCATTGTGGCGGAGGGCAATCTGATGCAGGCCATTGAGATCGCCAACGAGATCGCTCCCGAGCATTTGGAGCTTTGCGTGGACAATCCCTTTGATTACCTGGATAAGATCAAGCACGCCGGTTCTATCTTTATGGGCAAGTACTGCCCCGAGGCCTTGGGCGACTATTTCGCAGGCCCTAACCACACCCTGCCCACCAGCGGCACAGCCCGGTTCTCTTCGCCGTTGTCCGTGGATGACTTTGTGAAGAAGACCCAGTTTACTTATTATACAGAAAATGCTCTGGAGAAAGTGGCGGACAAGATCGCATTCTTTGCCCACAAAGAGGGCCTGGATGCCCACGCCAAGAGCGCAACCATTCGATTCGAGGACAAAAAATGAGTAAGTTTTTTACAGAGAAATTTGCCGCTTTGGAGCCCTACACCCCCGGTGAGCAGCCCAGAGATATGCAATATGTGAAGCTGAACACCAATGAATCCCCCTTCCCGCCCTCTGCCGGTGTTGCGGAAGCCGTGGCTAAGGAATGTTCCAAACTCCAGCTGTATTCCGACCCGGAAAGCACCGCTCTGCGGAAAAGATTAGCGGAGGTTTATGGGGTAAAACCCTCCCAGGTGTTGGTGTCCAACGGCTCTGACGAGGCGCTGAACTTCGCCTTTATGGCCTTTGCCGACGAAAAATCCCCCCTGGCTTTTCCGGACATCACCTACGGTTTTTATCCGGTGTTTGCCCAACTGAATCACATCCCCTACACCCAAATCCCCTTGAAAGAGGACTTTTCCATCGACCCTGCCGATTATATGGCCATCCATAAGACCGTGGTCATTGCCAACCCCAATGCCCCCACCGGTATGTGCCTGCCGCTTCAGGATATTGAAGATATCCTAAAGAGCAATCCGGGTAATGTGGTGATCGTGGACGAGGCCTATGTGGATTTTGGCGGGGAGAGCGCTGTAAAATTAGTGGAGCACTATGAAAATCTGCTGGTGGTGCAGACCTTCTCCAAGTCCCGGTCTATGGCCGGCGCCCGGTTGGGCTTTGCCATCGGTAATGAAAAGCTGATCGCCGACTTAAACACCATCCGCTACTCCACCAACCCCTACAATGTAAACCGGATGACGGAGTTTGCCGGCGTTGCGGCATTGGAAGAAAATGACTACTATCTGCAAAACGCCAAGACCATTATGGCAAACCGGGCATGGACAGTGTCGGAGCTACAAAAGCTGGGCTTTACCGTGCTTGATTCCAAGGCAAACTTTGTCTTTGCCAAGTCTGACAAAATCGACGGTGAAAAGCTTTATAAGGAGCTGAAAGCCCGGGGCGTACTGGTGCGGCACTTTACCAAGGCACGCATTTCCCCCTATGTACGCATCACCATCGGCACTTTGCAGCAGATGGAGACCCTTATTGAAAAAATCAAAGAAATACTGGGAGCATAACTATGAGAACCACCCAAATCAAGCGTAAAACCGGGGAGACCGATATCTCCCTGTCCTTAAGTTTAGACGGCACCGGCGCATCCAAGATAGCAACCGGCTGCGGCTTTTTAGACCATATGCTGACCCTCTTTGCCAAGCACGGCCGGTTTGACTTGGAGGTCACCTGCGTGGGTGATACCTATGTGGATTACCACCACACCGTGGAAGACATCGGCATCTGCTTAGGCAAGGCCTTTGCCGAAGCCCTGGGCGACAAAAAGGGCATCATCCGCTATGGCGACACCACCCTGGCGATGGATGAAAGCCTGATCCTCACCGCGGTGGACATTTCCGGACGGGGCGGCTGCTACTATGCATTGGAGATCCCCACGGAAAAGGTGGGGGATTTTGACACAGAGCTGGTGCTGGAGTTCTTTATTGCCCTTGCCAACAACGCAGGCCTGACCTTACATCTGCGGCAGCTTTGCGGCGGCAACTCCCACCACATCATTGAAGGCACTTTCAAGTCTGTGGCCCGGACGCTGCGCAAGGCCGTTGCCATTGACAAGGCTTTTGCCAATGAAGTACCCTCCACGAAAGGAATCTTATAATGATTGCAGTTGTTGATTACGGCGTGGGAAATCTCTTTTCCCTGTGCTGCTCCCTGGAGCGGATCGGCGCTGATGCCAAGGTTACATCCAATCCGGACGAAATTCGCAGCGCTGAGAAGATCATCCTTCCCGGCGTGGGTGCTTTTGCCGATGCGGCAAAAAAGCTCCGGGATTCCGGTCTTGACAAGGTGATTTTGGAGCAGGCTGCCGCCGGCAAGGAAATTATGGGCATTTGCCTGGGTATGCAGCTGCTGTTTGAAAAAAGCTATGAGTTTGGTGAGCATACCGGTCTTGGTCTGCTGAAGGGCAGTGTGATCCCAATGGATGGCACGATCCCCGCGGAATTGAAGATTCCCCATATTGGCTGGAACGCCCTGCATTTTACTAAAGACAGCAAGCTTCTTAAGTACATCAAAGCGGGCGATTGCGTGTATTTCGTCCATTCCTTCTATGTAGACCCCGGTGCGGAAAGTGTGGTGGCCACCGCTGAGTACGGTAAATTCGTCACCGCCGCTGTGCAGTGCGGCAATGTGATGGGCTGCCAGTTCCACCCGGAAAAAAGCGGCGAGGTAGGTCTTAACATTCTGCGGGCCTTCTGCGAAAAGGAGGAAGCCATATGATCTTGTTTCCGGCAATCGATTTATATGAAAAGAAAGCCGTGCGGCTTTACAAGGGCGATTACGCCAATATGACCGTTTACAGCGAAAATCCCATTGAAATCGCTCAAGATTTTGAAAAGAGCGGCTGCACCCATATTCATATGGTGGACTTGGAGGGCGCTAAGGACGGCACGACCCCCAATCTTGCTATCGTGGAGCAGGTCGCCAAAGAAACCTCCCTCTTTGTGGAGATCGGCGGCGGCATCCGCAATATGGAAACGGTGGAAAAGTACTTATCCGCCGGTGTTTCCCGGGTGATTTTGGGCACGGCTGCTGTTAACGACGAGGCATTCCTCCGCGCCGCTGTTGAGAAATACGGCGATAAAATTGCCGTGGGCGCGGATGTAAAGGACGGCTACATTGCCATCAAGGGCTGGCTGGAAAAATCCGCTGTCACCTTAGAAGACTTCCTTGCCAAAATGCAGGAGATCGGCGTAAAGCATATTATCTGCACCGACATCTCCAAGGATGGCGCTATGCAGGGCACAAATCTTGCCCTATACCGGCAGCTTTCTGAGAAATTCAAGCTGGATATCACCGCCTCCGGCGGCGTTTCCTCTATGGAAGACATCGCTGCCCTGCGGAAAATGGACATCTACGGCGCGATCATCGGCAAGGCCTATTACACCGGCGCTATCGACCTGAAAGAGGCTTTGGAGGTGGCGAAATGATCACAAAACGCATCATCCCCTGCCTGGACATCAAAAATGGCCGGGTGGTGAAAGGTACCAATTTCCAGGGCCTTTCCGATGTTTCCTCCCCCATTGAACTGGCAAAGCACTACTCCGACTGTGGCGCAGACGAGCTGGTGTTCTATGATATCACTGCCTCTGCCGAGGGTCGGCAGCTGTTTACCGACGTGCTCCGGGAAGTAGCATCCCAAATCTTCATTCCTCTGACCGTAGGCGGCGGCATCAACACCGTGGACGACTTTGACCGTGTCTTAAAATGCGGCGCGGACAAGGTCAGCGTCAATTCCGGTGCCATCCGCGATCCCCAGCTCATTTACGATGCCGCCCAAAAATACGGCAGCCAGTGCGTGGTGCTGTCGGCGGATATCAAACGGGTGGACGGCCAGTTCCAGGTCTTTGCCAAGGGTGGCAGAGAGGATACCGGTATGGAGGCCATCTCCTGGATCAAAAAGGGCGTCTCATTAGGCGCAGGTGAGGTGGTTGTCAACTCCATCGACACCGACGGCGTGAAAAAAGGCTTTGATATCGAGATGCTGCAAGCGGTGTGCGATGCAGTGAATGTGCCGGTGATCGCCTCCGGCGGCGCTGGTTCTGTACAGCATTTTACCGACCTGTTTGGCGCCATTCCCACCATCGATGCGGCGCTGGCTGCATCTGTGTTCCATTTCGGACAGATCGCCATTCCCGACCTAAAACAGGAACTGAAAAAGAATAACATTATTGTGAGGTTATAATATGCTCTCCATTGATAATCTGAAATTTGACGAAAACGGCCTGATCCCCGCTGTTGTGGTGGATTCCATCACCAAAAAGGTGCTGACCGTGGCCTATATGAACCGGGAAAGCCTGGAAATTTCTATGGAAAAGGGTCTGACCTGCTTTTGGAGCCGCTCCCGGCAGGAGCTGTGGCTGAAGGGTGAGACCAGCGGCAACTACCAGCACATCGTTTCCATCACCGCCGACTGCGACGGGGATGCTTTGGTGGTGGTTGTGGAAAAGGACGGCCCGGCCTGTCACAAGGGCACCGATTCCTGCTTTACTTCCCCGGTTTGGGAAAGTGAGGAGCTGCAGGAGTTCAGCCTCCAGGGCCTTTACGATATGCTTGTTGGCAGAAACGAAAACCGCCCCGAGGGTTCTTACACCACCTATCTCTTTGAAAAGGGCATCGACAAAATCCTCAAAAAGGTGGGCGAGGAGTGCACCGAGGTCATCATCGCCGGCAAGGCCGACGATAAAAAGGAAACCATCTATGAGCTGGCAGACCTTGCCTATCACGCAATGGTGCTGATGGTGCAGATGGGCATTACCGTAGAGGACGTCCACAGAGAGCTTGCCTCCCGCCACATCATTGACCACAAGGTCAAGCAGGAGAAAATGACCAAATGATCCCCTGTAACTACCACACCCACACCTGTTTCTGCGACGGCAAGCATACCCCGGAAGAAATGGTGCAAGAAGCCCTGCGGCTGGGCTGTAAGGAGATCGGCTTTTCCGGGCATTCTTATACCCCCTTTGACGGCAGCTATTGTATGACCAAGGAAAACACCTTGGCTTATATCAATGCTGTCCGGGACTTGCAGAAAAAGTACGCAGAGCAAATCAAGATTTATTTGGGCATCGAGCAGGATTACCACTCCCCGGAATCCACTGCAGGCTATGACTATGTCATCGGCTCTGTGCACTATGTGGAAAAGGATGGGGCGTACCTGTCCGTAGACGAGAGCAAGGAAACCCAAATCGCCATCGTAGAACAGTATTATGGCGGGGATTTCTACAGCTTCGTGGAGGATTATTACGAGGCGGTTTCCGATGTGTATAACAAAACCCGGTGCCATATCATCGGCCATTTTGATCTCATCACCAAATTCAACCGGGAGCGGGATCTCTTTGACCCCGACCACCCCCGGTATATAGCGGCGGCCCGGAAAGCGCTGGATGCTTTGCTGGATGCCCCGGCGCTCTTGGAGGTGAACACCGGCGCTATGTCCCGTGGTTACACCACCGAGCCTTACCCCACCCGGGATATTATCAGCCGGTGGGTAAGCGCCGGCAAGGAAATCATTTTCTCCTCCGATTGCCACAGCAAAGACCATATCCTCTTTGGGTATGATGTTTACGAAACCCTAAAAGCCTCCCTTTGATAAGGGAGGTTTTTTATATTGTAGAGAACCGGAAAATGATCTTTTGTAGGGGAGGCATAGTATGCCTCCCGCAACCTATCATATTTTTTCTGCAGTAAAAAACAATCTGCATTTTGCGGGAGGGATGATATCCCTCCCCTACGAGGGGTATCCTTTTCGTATGGCGGGGGTTGACTTTTGCAAAAAGCCGTGTTATAGTGTAAAATGAAGAAATTTGAAGATTTTCCAATAGGAGAAATATATGACAGATTATATTTTCAAAATTATCACCCTTTTGGGTGGCCTTGCCCTGTTCCTGTTCGGCATGGATGTTATGGGCAAGTCCTTAGAGCGGCAGGCCGGCGGCAAGCTGCAGACAGTGTTGGCCAAAATGAGCTCCAATGTGTTCAAGGGCTTCCTTCTGGGCATGGGTGTCACCGCGGTGATCCAGTCCTCGTCGGCAACCACCGTCATGGTGGTCGGCTTCGTTAACTCCGGCATTATGACCCTCAAGCAGGCCGTGGGCGTGATTATGGGCTCCAACATCGGTACCACCGTCACCGCCTGGATCTTGTCCCTTTCCGGCCTGGAGGGTGACAGCTTCTTAGTGCGGGTCTTTAAGCCCTCTACCCTGGCACCCCTGGTCGCTATCATCGGCATTGCCCTGTTTATGTTCTCCAAGAGTGAGAAGAAAAAGGGCATCGGCACCATTTGCCTTGGCTTTATGGCGCTGATGACCGGTATGGACATTATGGGCGACTCCATGGCATTTCTCAAGAATGAGCCCTGGTTTGCCAAGCTCATGATCTCCTTTTCCAATCCGCTGCTGGGCATTGTGTTTGGCGCGCTGCTCACTGCTGTGATCCAGTCCTCCTCCGCGTCCATCGGTATTTTGCAGGGTCTGTGCGTTACCGGCGCTGTTACCTACGGCGCGGCGATCCCCATTATTTTGGGTCAGAATATCGGTACTTGTATCACCGCTATGATGGGCGCCATCGGCGCTAACCGCAATGCCCGCCGCACCGCTATGGTCCACCTGCTGTTCAATGTGGTGGGTGTTGCCCTCTTTGTTGTGGTGTTCTACGGTTTGGGTCTGTTTATTGACTGGAATTTCCTAAGCAGTCCTGCCGCTGCCTGGGATATCGCCGTGATCCACACCTTCTTCAATGTTGCCGCTACCTGCGTGCTGATGCCTGCAAACGGTTTGCTGGTGAAGCTGGCGTATGTGTTCATTCCCCAAAAGCATACCCCCCAGCCCACGGAGCTGCTGGACGAGCGTTTGCTGGCAACCCCTGCGGTTGCTGTCCAGCGTGCCCATGAGGTGGCCAGCGAGATGGCTGCCGATGCGGCCGAGGCTATGCGCCTGGCTATGGGTCTGCGTACCAAGTTCAGCCCCGCGGTGATGGAAGATGTCATCGCCTTAGAAGACAAGACCGACCGCTATCAGGATGCCTTGGGCACTTATATGGTGAAGCTTTCTGATATGCGCCTGTCCGTGAAGGATAACCGCATCCTCAACACCCTGCTTTACTCCATTTCCGATATCGAGCGGATCGCCGACCACGCCCTGTCCGTGGCCAAGGCGGCTTTGGAGATCGAGGAAAAGAAGGTGGAGTTCTCCAAGCAGGCCAAGGGTGAGTTGGCGGTTTTGGAGCAGGCTGTGTTAGATGCTGTGGACCGGACGGTAGAAGCTTACAAAAACCTCAACCGGGAGCAGGCCTCAAAGATCGAGCCCCAGGAGCAGGTTGTTGATGCCCTGGTCCGTGAGGTCAAATCCCGCCATGTACGCCGTCTGCGGGACGGCCTTTGCACCGTGGAATACGGCTTTGTGCTGGAGGACCTGCTGACCGCCTTCGAGCGGACCGCCGACCACTGCTCCAATGTGGCTGTGGAAATGCTGCAGGTCTCCGAGGGCAAGCTGGAGGCCCACGAATATCTGAACGCTCTGAAGGCCGGCGAGCTCCACGAATCCGCCGCCTTTGCCGAGCAGTTTGCCAAGTACAAGGCCCGGTACGCCTTCCCCGAAGAAAACTAAAATAAAAGCAGCCGCCGACCATCAGGCCAGCGGCTGCTTTCTTTTGCAAACAAGAAATTAAAGTACCATTACCATCGTTCCAATTCCGATAAGTATGCAACCTATCAACGATTTTGTTGTGAATTGCTCATGTAAAAAAACGAATGCCAAAACCAATGTAATTACAACACTTAATTTGTCAATGGGAACCACTTTGGATGCATCACCTAACTGCAACGCCTTGTAATAGCACAACCAGGAAGCGCCCGTTGCCAACCCCGACAGAATGAGGAACAGCCAACTCCGTTTGCTTATTTCCGCAATTCCATTCTGTGCATTGGTGAGGAACACCATGCCCCAAGCCATTACAACTACAACAACGGTTCGGATCGCTGTTGCAAGATTTGAGTTGACACCGTCTATGCCGACCTTTGCCAGTATAGAGGTAAGCGCTGCAAAAACTGCAGACAGTAATGCGAGTACAAACCACATAGCTTATCCCCTCCACAAATTCAAGTTTGTTGCCTAAGCAAATTATACACCGCCTGCACAGAGAAATCAATATTTTGACATCTGCTTTCAATGCGTAATGCTTGCCGATGGAATAGCCTTCCCCTTGGGGGGAAGCCTTTGTTGCAATATGCCGCGATGCGTGGTATAATACTTGCATTCTTGGAGATTGCCACAGGCGGCAAAGCCGCCTTCGCAATGACACGAAAAAGCGAGGAAATTTTATGGTGAAAATTCTCTTTGTCTGCCACGGGACCACTCTAATCAGCTGAGATATGCTTAGAGAAACCACGATAAATTGAGTTTTGCCCTGAATTTACTACCAAATTACTACTTTTAGAGAGCCGATATGATATAGGACACAAAAACACAAGACCCGAGGAAGGTGCAAAAAACGCCTTTCCCGGGTCTTGTTTTTGTTTGTCTGCCATTTCGTCCAAAACCTGTTTTCGCGGCAGAAGAACATTAATATAGGTACTTACATGGCAGATTGCATTGGTAGGGATATTGCTATCTCATTGATTATAACTTTAGTCAAGCCGGGATTCTACGGTACAATCAATGCCGTTTTGACGCAGGACTTTTGCAAAAGCATTTGCATATGCCTTTGCCCGGGCAGAGGATTGTCCACATCCTTTCGCATGAACGGCCCAGCCACCATTATACCTCAAATGTCCAATCTGATGTTTTTTCAACCAACGAGGGAACTGTTTCCTTGCGTCGTGGATAACAACCCAGGCAAAGCCTGCTGCTCCGTCCATAATCGGTTCGTTGTATCCATGGATGTACATTGGAGTAGGAACACAATTTTTTGCTGCTCGCTCACCGGCACCACTAGCATAACCGTACAACAAGGAACAGAACAACTCCGGATTAGTATCTTGCACAATAAGTGGCTGTTCTCCCTCGGCTTCTGTCTGCTGAGATTTATCCAATATGTATGCTGTGGTCAAAGAACACTGCTGCGGTTGCCGTATAATCCATGCTGTTCGCACTATTCGGGACACATCGTTTAAGCCTTTGATGGGTATATCGATATGGAATTGCACGCCGTGTTCCGTTTGCCGTACGTTTTGTAAGGTGCCATATTCTATGGCATTTTCAATCTGGGCAGCAAGATAACGCCAATCATCCTTCGTAATGTTTAAGAGCTGTTGGAATAGTTTAGCCTTTCCTTTTCCGCTTCCTTCGTGCTCCATATTAAGTGCATATTTTGTAAGCTTGTTTTCCGGGATGTTGACCTGCTCCCAAGAAAAAGATCCTGAAATTGTAAAATCACAATCTGCAATATCGTCATTATGAAGGAGGGCGTAGGCTAACCGTTGATACAGATTGGGCTCACCTTTTTTCTCCATTAGTTCCACATACCGGGAACCTGCAGAGGATAGGTCTTCTGCAGTAGGCATTTGAGGGCAACGTTTTTCAAAATCGTCCAAATCCATAAAACGGACTTGAATATCAGGCTGATCCTGTATCCACAAAGGAATCAGCTCTTCTTGGTCTTCAAATGGCAGTTGTAATATATTCAGTTCATTTCCATACAAAAAGCCATGCGCAATGAGGGAATGGATGAACAGATCCGTATGGAGTGGATTCCCCATATCAAGCTGGAAGGAGGCAACAAAACCCGTTGCTCCCATCAGTTTTTGACAAACATCTTGCCAAGCCACATCGGTAATGTTACCGAGCGTAATTGAAAATATGTTATGTTTCCCCAGTGTCATTGCAATATTGGGAACAACGATAAAATTATCCCGCTCTTTAATGGAACTAACCAGCTCGGTCAGTATAGAGACATATAGGTCGTTGTCCATATGAAGTGTGTAACCATTTTGTGTGGAGGATTTCTTTACTGCAGTTATTTGTTGGCAATGTTGTGCCAGCACCAGATCTCCGGCGAAAAGTCTAGTACAGACCGGCTGTTGCAATGACAAAACTGCACTAAAAAGCATTTCACCACAAGGAGCTCCATAGTACCCGTCGAACGCTTCGTTGTCTGCATCAAAGAGAAAAGTATATGCTTCTGTATATACCGTATTGTGCTCTTCCATAGAGTTCCTCCTTTGTTTTGGATTAATTGGTTGCAGCCTGTTCAAGTCGTTCTTTACTTATATTTACTTGTTTTTGTAAAAGAAGCGATTTGCTATTGCGACGATGTCACAGGCCAAAGTCACTTCCTCTGTATTGCTATGTTTTCTAATATAAATCTTACCATCAAAGTAGGAGATTTCGTTTTGCGGAGGAACTTCTATCCGAAGAACAGAAAGATCCCGATATCGTACGATGTCTATATTGGGGAGAACCGACAAGGCTAATGCTTTGGACAGTTTGGGTGTATCAATTGCATTTTTGATCCGTCTGCAATATCCTTCGACGGAGATATTTAAGGCCTTGGCTTCTCTCTCAATTCCTACAATGTAGTGATCCGCCACAAATGCCGGTTTGATATGGTCAAGCTCTGCAATTCGCAGAGCATCTTGCTTCTTATCTGCTATGCCAATAAACAAGTAGGCAGAGCCAGATAGGCAAGAATTTGCCATTCCGCATATTGTTTCTAGAATTGCATTCATTAGATGTTCATTCTCATTGCGTTGCTCATCCAAAAACAATATGCCCTGCTTAAACTCATATCCTGCAGTTTCAACTTTTGCGCGATACAGAGCCGCTTCCAGTTCATTTATACCAATCGCGTCGCCCGCTTTTTCCTCTATGCATTTCTGCGTAATTTGGAATTTAGCATAGTCCATTAGGCAGGAGTACTGTTTTTCCGATATAGTATCAGGGGGTACTAGTTGATTGATCTCGCTAAATGCCAGACTTAGGGATGTGGAATTGGTTATTTTAGCTCCTTCAAGTAGTAAATTGTATAGCGATAAGAAGCTGATATAGAAGCATTCTTTTGACAATCCGTTTATATCTACCATAGGCATCGCCAACAGCGAAAGCGTTTCTTCTAACCGTAAGATAAGAACAGAAATCGGAAAATCTTCAAGTTTGGCTTCAATTTCTTTGTGCAGGTCACTATTTGTTTTGTATACTTCATCCAACAAAGCTTCATCATGCGGTTGACAGTGACCTTGGATGATCGCCAAGAGAATTCTGGAAATTAGAACCTCGTCTGCCCCTTGCTTTAGTTCTTTGCTTGAAAGAACCCCAAACTTCTCCCATATATTTGTTGTAAAGCCGTGTGGAGAGGGATCGGTAGCATTCGTTTTTTGCGGATAAGCCGCGTTTGTTATTGCTTTTACCGTTTCGGCAAAGTTTCCTTTTGCGTTTATTCGACGGATTTCTTGAGCAGTAAGCGGCTCACCTGCGGTATTTATTAAGCGGAAGACTTCGGTTATCTTTTCTGTGCTGATAACATCATTAAGCACAAAGAAATGCAGCTTTTTGTTTAGAAATTCTTCTCGTTGAGATTCGTCAAAAACAATCGTGTTAATCTGAAAATTATTATCAATAAAATTACAGATAGTCTTTATTCTTTGCTGGCCATCTATAATGTCGTAGCTATCACACTGTTCACCTTTTGCAATGAACATCTGCCCGACATATATCCCTTGCATAATGCTATCAATCAGCAGTTCCTGCTGACTTTCGCTCCAAACGAATTCACGTTGATACGCAGGTACCCGTAACTGTCCTTGCTTCATCATTTGGTAAACATCAGCAATGGAAATTTGCTGCTGCTCCTTATCCATTTGTTTCACCTACCTTATTACATCCTTATAACAAATTGTATCACGAACCCATAAAAAACACAATCTCAATATTGGAATCAAACAAAACCCGGTGCCCAAATTTGTTTGCTATATGCGTTGAACTTTTCTGTGTTTAGATGCAAAAATTTTCAATAGCCGTTGACGAACGCTTTATTTTGGGATATAATTCTATTGAAAAAAGATTAAGAAAGATGCAATTATTTTCAATAGGAGTGATTGAGTTGGAGATCAAGCGTGACTATTACCTGAACAAATTGATAGCCAAAAAGCATAACGGACTAATTAAGGTCATTACTGGTATGCGACGATGCGGAAAATCCTATTTGCTGTTTACCTTGTTTAAGCAGCACCTGCGTTCCTGCAATGTTGCAGGGGATCATATTATTGAAATTGCTTTTGATTCCTTTGAAAGCAAGAAGTTCCGCGATCCGGAAGTGCTTTACCCCCACATTAAGGAACAGATTGCTGATGATCAGATGTACTATATCCTTCTTGACGAAGTACAGCTGCTGGGAGAGTTTGAATCCGTACTAAATGGGCTTATGCGTATCTCCAATGTGGATGTGTATGTTACCGGCAGCAACGCAAAATTCCTGTCCAAGGATATCATTACTGAGTTTCGGGGCCGTGGTGACGAGTTGCATATCAACCCCTTGTCCTTTGCAGAATTTATGTCCGCTTATGAGGGCAACAAGTATGACGGCTGGAAAGAGTATGTTCTCTATGGCGGTTTGCCTCCTGTAGTGCTACTGTCCACTCCGGAGCAGAAAATCGAGCTTCTGAAGCGACTGTTTGACGAAACCTATGTTAATGACATTGTTGGTCGCCACAGAATTCGCAACAAGGATGAATTTGAGGAATTGATCAATATCCTTTCCTCTGGTATCGGCTCGCTGACCAATCCCAAAAAGCTGGCAGATACTTTCAAAACTAAAAAGAACATCAAGATCAGCGTAAACACCGTCAAGAGCTATCTGGATTATCTGTGCGACTCCTTCATTGTCAGTCGGGCGACCCGCTATGACATCAAGGGCAGAAAATACATTGACACCCCTCAGAAGTATTATTTCAGCGATGTGGGTCTGCGTAATGCCAGGATCAACTTCCGGCAGATTGAAGAAAACCACACTATGGAAAACATTCTGTTCAATGAATTGATCGCAAGGGATTTCAATGTGGATGTTGGTCTGGTATGCGTGTCCGGAAAAGACGGTGAGGGAAAAGCGGTTCGTAAGCAGTTGGAAGTGGACTTTGTGTGCAACAAGGGCTCCAAGCGCTACTATGTCCAGTCTGCTTTCGCCATTCCGGATGAAGCAAAAATGCAGCAGGAATCCAACTCCCTGCTCCGCATCGATGATACTTTCAAAAAAATCATCGTGGTCAAGGACACCCCCGCTCCCTGGTACACCGATGATGGAATCTTGGTCATCAGCGTGTATGACTTCCTGCTAAATGCGGACAGTCTGGATATGTGATAGCAGGGAAAGGAGAAAAACATGCCCAGATACCTTATTACAATCCTGTGCCTTTTAGGTTCAACCGGCCTGTTTTTTTGCTTCTTCTCTTTGGTACAATGGACAAACAATAATTCAAAACGGCAGGATGCAGTGGAGAGGTTTCCTGCTAGATTAGCAGCATATCCTATATATGCATTTGTTGTCTTATTGCCATATGCTTTGAAAACTTATGTCCCCGAAGAGTTGTCGGATGCCTTGTTTCTTGCTTCGGTAATACTTTGTAGAGTTATTGCATTTTTTATCAATCGGTTTTGGGTGTCAAATGCAATCAATAAATCCATTAAGTCTTTAATATATGGTTTTGTTTTAGCTTTTGCATTAATCACCCAATATTATGAAGGATGGTTACCAGCGCTGCCGATCTTCGTGTATTTTCTAAGCTTTTACATTGATTTCAGGTTTCGTAATCATACAGAGAAAGATAACATAGTGCAGAACGACAAAAAAGAACTGAGTGTAGCAATCAAGCGCATTCTTAAAACAATGTTGACAGAGTTTCTCCCCGTAATAATCAACTGTATTGTAATCCTTTTAGTTTGTATTTGCATCCCAATACTAGATAACTTTGTTCGGGAAAACTGGATTGCACTCTGGCTTCCATGGTTGGTGCTAACATCATACTATATCTTCGCTGTCGTATATGGCAAGAAACGGAAAAAACTACGGAATAAAAAGTGCAAAAATACGAATGGATAGGCTATCGTATTTTTAGTTTGCGTAAACATTTTTAGTCGTATAATGAAAACCTCAAATTATGAGAGGTATATTTACAGATGGGCAGGGCATCTACAAAAGAGAACAAGAATAGATACCACCGTGTGCGGGAAGAACTGGATCTGACCTGTGAAGAAGCAGCCGACCTTCTTTGACTATATTCTTTAGCGGAAGATAAAGATATGCATCAATGAATACCTTTTAACCAAACAAGACAAATCCGAACTTTATACCTGTTGGTGAAGGGTTCGGATTTGCTGTTTACTTTGAGAACGGCCGATTTTGAGGTGTTGAATAATGCACGCAAGTATCATCAACACGTAATGTGTTTGCACATTACGACACAGACGTACGAAACACAAAAACTTATTCTGGATTATATAGTTGACAAAACGGGCTTTTTTTAGTAATATAGGTGCATACCACTTTGATGTTACAGGAGGCACCTATGGTCAAGAATGTTGATATCGAAAAAGATATTATTACTCCAAGTGTTGCAATGGTTCTGCTCCCTGCCTTTACTGCTGCCTATGCATTAGCGAAGGAAGCTGCGGACACCTTTGATTTTTTAGGGGGAGTTTTAGGTCGGCAGATTTTGCCCCATCTAAAGAATTGGGCTGTTGAGTATGAACTGGATCGTCGTGCTCGGGAGGGCATGCTCCCTTTTGAGAGCTGTTTTGTTCCCAATTCAAGAATGAACCACAAACATCTTGAACTTCGTCAGGGCAACTTTGTATTGACCGTAAGCCAGACTCCACATGTTTGGTCTTTGCCGCGCGACTGTATTTTTCGTAATGATTATTGCCTGAATGGGCAAATTGCCATGGAGGGTTTTGAGCCTGCGTTCAGCGCTGAGAAAAATATTTATGGGATTTTGACCCATGGTTACGGATCAGCACTTCCCTCATTCGTTTGTTGTGGTATCCCGACTCCTGACATGGGAGCTTGGGCACAGCAAGTTGATTTGAATAGTGTCGTTAGAGGATTGACCATCGTTGATAGTGAGCCTGTCAATGACGAAATTGTGCTGGATTTCAAAAATGCACTTCGAGATAGACAGGAAGAAGCAAAATAAAAATGGGAGGCAAACACTATGCCAAAGCAATTTAGGTTCCAGCCAATTGAGCCGTTAGTCCCGGAGCGAATTCGTGAAGCACGATTAGCAAGAGGAATGACTGCCATTGACCTGGCTTCCTGTGTCGGTGTTACGAGGCAAGCTATTTCAAAATATGAACTTGGAATAGCTGAGCCTAGCAGTATTGTCATAAATGAAATTGCTCGCAGCTTGAATATGCCGCTTTCTTTTTTTCACAAGCCGCTTTCTGCCCCGGAAAATCAAGGTACAGTTTTTTTTCGTAGTCTAAAAACCAACGCTGTACGAGCAAAAGACATCTTAACTGTAAAGATACAATGGGCAGCACAGTTATCTAAAATCTTGGCCGAGGAAATTCTTTTCCCAGATGCAGACCTGCCCACACTTCCAGAAAAATTCCTACAAAGCGCATCGTATTCATATGACGATATTGAAGAAATTACAATGTTTTTAAGAAAGTACTGGAAGATCGGTACGGCTCCAATATCAAATATGTCCAGATTGTTGGAATCTCATGGCATTGTTGTAGCATCAGTCAAGACGGGCTTTTCTGAAACAGATGCGTGTTCAGCGGTTATTGGAAAACGGCCTTTTATTTTTTTAGACCTTCAAAAAGAGTGTGCTGTTCGGACACGATTCAATATGGCACATGAGCTAGGACACCTTCTTCTTCATCAAGATATTTCACAAGTCGAATTAGAGGACAGGAATACTCTTAATAGAATTGAGCGAGAAGCAAATCAATTTGCTTCCTGCTTTTTGTTGCCTAGAGTTTCATTTTTGTTAGACATTCGATCCACGTCGCTGATGTCTTTTCTTCCACTTAAAGAAAAATGGAAAGTTTCCATTCAGGCAATGGTTTATCGTTGCCGCGAATTAGAAGTTTTTTCTGAGAATCAAATGATATATATTCAGAAGCAGATATCTGCAAAACGGTGGCGTAAGAATGAACCGTATGACGATGTTTGGCCTTGTGAGAATGCTGTTATTCTTCGTACTGCATCGCAAATGTTAATTGATCGTGGAGACTATACAAAAGAGGAGTTCACTTCCTTATTTAGATTGCCATCTAAAGACATTGAAGAAATATGTGGGTTGCCTAGCGGATATCTAAGCGCTGAGTCGCTGTCCAAACCTATCGTAATCGATTTTAATTCAAGCAGAGATAAGAAGTAAACCCCAAGACGGTTACCTATAGACGGAAGTGCAGCATTAATCTGTATACACATTAGCTAAATACTAATCTAATGCGGAATTGTGTTTATGATTGTTATTAAACAAAGTGCCCAGGGGGACCCCTGGGCACAACAGACTTTATTTAATTATTCTAGACTGGTTTTCTGAAAAACTTTACCGCCCATAAATCCTTCCAACATAAGTTCAATCATTTGAGGCGTAAGTGTTCGATATCTCAAAGCGTAACTCAGTGTTGAAACAAATTCATGGTATACACCATTTTCATCATGTACGTTAACAACAGAACCTTGCAAAAAACGCATGATATAACTTAGGACAAAGTTCTCATTGCAAAACGCCAAATCAATATCTTCGATATCATCTTTGATGACCTGCAAAGGTTTTCTTCTAACTAGCCAGTATGACATATAAGCGGTAATTTTAATGTAGTTAGTCAAATCTATATGATGAAATTCTTTGAGCCGGTATATGTCTGTGAAATAATCTATCACCAACTGGTTGAGAATACTTGGGCATATAATCACTTTACCCTCATACTTATTTCTTCGAATAAATCCATCCATTTGCGTGAAGATACTTGTGTATCTTTGTGCAACTTTTTCTTCTCCAAAGTTTGCGAGAACATCTTGATATGAAAATGTGCTATTATTCGCCATTATAGCGTACCTCCTCGCTTCGTTTTATAAAGTCATAGCTTGAGGAATTCAAGAACGTCTGAACATAATGTGCAGTATCCTTTTTTTCGCGATCATAAGTATAATTCGGCGAACTGTTAGGAAGAATTTCTTTTGGCAACTTTCCTGTTTTAACCATTTTTATAAAAGCCCGTGCATTTTGCAAAGCAATATTCGTTTCCATATAAAGACCCCTTACTACATAAGATAATTGTCTGGCATATCAGACTGAGACAAGTGCGTAGCCCGCTTTTGTATGGATGTAAAAACTTTCTCTTGGTTTTTTACATCGGACGTGCTAACTGTCTCGATTGGTGTGCTCTTCTTGCGAGAGGGGGGTGAAGTTGCCAAATCACACATAAGTGCCACAATACTTTCTGCCGCAGTAGTATGCTGAGAAAGAATTACCGACAAACGTTCTAATGTGTTCTTAGCCTGTTGAGACTTAATGTGTGCTTTATAGACAAAATCATGGTTGCATTCGCACCAAGCTTCATCAAAAATAGTTCGAACTTGGAGTTCGCAATAGCAGCCACCTACATTTATTATATAATGAAGACTAGCATAATGATTGTCAGAATCCCTGATGTCAAAAATGTTCTTGCCTATTTCTTCATATACAGCTCGATCGGATATTTGCTTTACATAAGCTTTTGGCTGTTCGACAATATATTTAACTGCACGGTCATTTTGGTATTCGGTGATCCAATCCTCAATATACTCGTGTTCTTCCGATTTGAACAATTTCCATACCAATGAGTGAACACTCTTCCATTGATATCTATAGCGAATTAATATTCTTATTCCGATAAGATCAGTAATAATTTTATAGTAATTGTCCTTTGTGAGGTTACGATACTTCTCTATCTCTGCATTACCCTGCGGTGATTCCGGTACCTTAGCACTCTTTTGAATGATCTTTACAATCAAACTATCTGCATCCTTAATTCGGTACCGAATTGAGTGGATAACCGGCTTATCCATGTCAGCATGGCTTATTGAGTCAATAATATCACTTAGTGTGCTTTTGTAGCTTGAAATAGATTTTTCATAGTGTTTCCGAATCTCCTCTACATTTTCCCAGAAATCCGGTATTCTCTTTTCTACTAAATCAAGATCCTTTCTTAATTTAATATTGTCATATTTTTTAAGAAATCGTTCTTTAGCTGCGGCTTTTTTATCTATTTCAGAACCGGGCATATTAAACCTTCTTTCAAATAGCAAATAATGGAATAGCATTAATGATAAAATTACGATTATAATAACATAAAAAATATTACGTGTCTACAATTTTTTGCTAATTACACGCAAACATTTTTGCTAATTACATGGAAAATGCATGTTAGATTAACAATAACAAGCTTGATGATTGATTTTATCACAAAGATTGTATGCTCTATAAATGATTATTTTTAGGGAGGACAAAATGTTTCATACAGCAGTAATTTTTGCGGCAACAGCGCATGTTGGGCAACTTAGGAAGGGTACATCGTTGCCGTATATTATTCATCCAATGGAAGTTGCTCAAATCTTATCAGGAATAGACACATCTGAAGAAGTTTTGATTGCGGGAGTTTTGCATGATGTATTAGAGGATACAGATGTTTCGTATTCTGACATACAGAATGCTTTCGGTGATAAAATTGCAATGATAGTGGAGTCGTGTTCCAATTCGCATACAGCCAGCTGGAAGGAACGCAAATTGCGAACAATAAACAAAATAGCGACAACAGGTATAAATGTAGCACTGGTCTTGAGTGCAGATAAACTCTCAAATTTACGGAGTATCGTTTATGATCTATCCGTGTCGGGAGAAATAGTTTGGCAGCGTTTTTCAGCGACCAAGGATGATGTAATTTGGTATTATACCGAGCTTGGTAAAGCGATATCACAGCGAAATGAAATACCAGTTAAGATAAAAGCGGAATATGCAGAATTGGTAAAAAAGCTTCAAGAGTCATAGGTTTAATATGGTGTTGCAATAGTACATCAGTTTTGACTGGTGCTGATTCTAAATTGATATCTCTCTATCTGTAGGCATTAAATAACTTGCTTTAGATGTAAAATTGTGATAATATGGTCATGCGACGCAAGTTAATACATAAAACTCCCAAGGAGTGCGTATTTTACTTTGGTAAAAATGCACTCTTCATTTCGCATTCCTTGGGATATGTGAAGACTTGCGTCGCGGCGGTTAGAGGCGGTGCATTTTTCGGTGCGCAGCTTCGTCTGCGCACTTTTTTATTACGGGAGAAATGAAAATGCCTACAGAGAAGAAACTGACGGGCTATCCGTCAATAGACAAGCCATGGAATCGGTTTTATGAGGGTGTTGAAAAGCGGAGCATATTCTTAAATTCCACCCCATATCAAGGCTTGATTAAGAACAATGCCGATTATCCTAATGAAATTGCGCTTGAATATTTTGGTGCAAAAGTCACTTTTGGTGAGCTCATAAGAAATACTGACATTGTTGCAAAATCGTTAGAAGCATATGGGGTCAAAAAGGGCGACTATGTGACAATTTGTTCCACTACTACGCCAGAAGTTATTTACACTTTTTATGCTATCAGTAAAATTGGTGCGGTGGCAAATGTTATTTCGCCATTCTACACACCTGAGGAACTTTTGGCCAGAATCGATGAATGTGGCAGCAAACTTATCATCATGGTTGATAAGTTCTTACCTAAGTTCAAAGAGCTGCTGTTCAGGGATGCTGACAAAAAGATTGTTGTATTACCGATGATGAATTCCTCGGTTTTAAGATTTATATCTCCGAAATATATAATTGATGGCAAGACAAACGAGGTCGCTTGGAAGACCTTTATTAAAGATGGTGCTTGCCGAAATGACGCCGCTGTTGACCCCTATGCGCCACAGAAACCACAGGCTATGGTTTATTCAAGCGGCACAACCGGTGCATCTAAAGGAATTGTGCTTTCCGTTGATAGCTTCCAAAAGCTGATCAATGCATATGGCAATTCCGGTTTTGATACATCAAGAAAACAGAAGGTTTATCAAAACATTCCGCCATGGCATTCCACCGGCCTAAGTTTGGGTATTAACTTCCCACTGTCTTTCGGTGTTCAAGTGTGTATTGATCCAAGGTTTGACCATACTGCATTTGTAAAAAACGTTCTCAAGTTCAAGCCTGAATATATCTTAACAAACACATCTATGTACCAAGGCTTTACCTTTGAGAAAAGCTTGAAGTTGCTCGAGGGCAAGTCTTTGGCGTTCCTAAAGTATCCTGTCGAAGGTGGAGAACCCCTAACAGAAAAAGATATTGCAAATATTGAAGGTGTGTTCAGAAACCATGGCTCCAAAGCTCGGTTACTCAACGGCTATGGTGAATGTGAGTGTGGTGCAACCGTAACAACGGATATTACATCACAGAAATTCTCTAACACTGCATCAGGTATCCCTCTTCCTGACATCACAACGGTTGGGATTTTCGATGATGACTTTAAGGAATTGAAATATGGCGAACGAGGAAACATTTTGGTTAAGACTGAGATCGGTATGATCGAGTATTTCAACAACTCTGAAGCAACAGCGGAGTTTTTCCACATTGATGAGAATGGTGATCGTTGGAGTAAGACTGGTGATATAGGCTATATGAACGAAGATGGCAGCCTTGTTGTTTTGGGGAGAAAGAGCGATTACTCTGTAATTGACGGCACACAGATTTACAATTTTGATATCGAAAGAGCAATTCTCTCCTCTGAAAAGGTTAAACTGTGCGAGATTCAAACCCACCCCGAGGACAACAATAGATTGGTAGCACATATTGTTTGGGAAAACGACACAGGCGCGCTTCTGAGACAAAATCCCGAAAAGCAGATGGATTACTTCGCAGAAATTCAAAAGCTTGTTGAGCATGTTATAAAATTACCCGAAGCAGTTCCCCACAGTTTCTGCATATGGGATAGTTTCCCAAGCGCACACTCTGGAAAAAGGGACGTACCGTTTATAAAAAAGGATGTTGAAGGAATAATCAAGATTTAAGCATTGGTTCTGAGGTTGAAATAACCTATATTTAGTGCAACAGACCAAATATATAGAAAAGGATGTGACAATCATGAAAACTGAAGTTCCTATCCCGCTGCGTAAGCATGGAAAATATACCATTCAGAAATGGGACGATTATCTTGATCGTGTTGCTACACGAATGGAGCAAAACGCTCCAGATAACCAATATAGAAATGAATTTATATCGCATATGCGAAACTATGAAAAAGAGCATGGCAAAGAACTATCAGAAGCTTACAATTGCTACAAAAATGCAATATCGTGTGGCTTTATTGAGAAATGGTATGAGTTGATAGATGAAAAAGAATTAAACTGCATGTTGACTCGGTGTAAAGTAATGGTTATTACGGCTAATCCGATTGAGAAAGCGGTACTGCATTCTCGCGTCACAAGTAACGGACAAAACAAAAAAATAATTAGGATAATTTGCGGTACTAATGCATATTTTATTTTTAAATGGGGAGCATACTGGGTCGCACATATTCATCAACCGCAAACCGGATCATATAAAGATTTGGGTATGAACACAACCGTTAATGAAGCGCTTAAGCATTTTAAGCCCAATGTTATACTTTCTCTTGGCGTAGCATTTGGAATCGATTTTGAATCACAAAATATTGGTGATGTGATAGTCTCTAAAAAACTTTTCCCTTACAGTGAAAATAAGCGAGATGAAGAATTTATAAAACCGGACAGATCGCAAGATAAGAGCATTGATAGTTGGCTAGATGTACGGTTTGTTAATGCCAATGGATTCCTTGATGGTGTTACATATGGCGGTGTTTTGTCCGGCGGTTCCGTTATGTCTTCTTTTGATGAAAAAGATAAGGTGTGTAATGCATACACGAAGAACGATTTTGTTGTAGGCGGAGAAATGGAAGGAAGTGCACTTTTCCAAGTATCCAATAATTGCGATATTCCTTGCGCGGTTATAAAAGGTATTTGTGACTGGGGAATTGCCAAAAATGATATTTTTCCTTGTGATCCTATTCGAGAAGAAACCTTCAAGGATAGTCTGCAAGCCGTTGCTATGATAAATGTAGTAGAGAAGTGTTTTCCTCTTTTAAATGATAAAACTATTTTTAGCACATCTAAGACAAAAAGCATTGATGAGGAGAAGAAGAAAAACAAGCGGCTATTTGCGTGTAACTTGCTCACAAACATCATTGTATTATTCTTTGGATTAGGCGTACTTTCTGTCCACCGTTATTCTATTGAAAGTGTTCTTTATGTCGGCATCCTTTTGATAGTTATTTCTATTATCGGGTTTGTTTCTTTGTGGCTCGCTGTTGTAAAAACTGAGACATGTATTTTTAAAAGAAAGATTACATAAACAGGATGTTGGTGCTGTGTTGATGATCCAATAAGGTAATTGTTGCCGAAAATTATATGGGATGACGAAGTGTTGTTCTCCATCATCTGTGATCTGTCGATTGATCCTCCTGATAAAACAAACGCCAAGAAAGAAGCAAGAAGATTGTGCTTACGTGATTTTGGTTCCACATTGTGCAATAACATAAAATCGTCGGTAAAAAGTGTCTTTTCCATTGATGAATAATCAGCATAAATTACAATCCTTTCTTGCTGTTGTGCTTTTGTGGCAAGTATCCCGGTGTGTTTACAAAAGACCGCCACATAGTCGGACGGTTAAAACACCCAGCGATTGTCGTCAGTTTGATCGGTAAGTACATACACAATTCCTGTACGAATTCGTACAAAAATAAATTTGCAAAAAGGGCCGCTAAGATTTGACAAACTATTTCCTGTTGGTATAATAAAGATGTCCTTTTTACAAGGGGTGCAGCTAAGGGGTTGGCTGTGCCCCTTATTTTTCGATATGGCTCTCATTTTTTGTATTGACAACCTACTCGGCTTGTGGTATCCCATAGATGGAAATAGGTTTGATTACATTTCCCCTCTGGGGAATAAGGTTTGATGCACTAGGTCGGATTTACTCTTTGGGGTAACTCCGACCTTTTTTAGGTCTGACAATGAACAAATCCAAACGGCAATTGGAAAATTGACCGGCTTTCAACTCTTCGGAGAGGGAAAGTCGGTCTTTTTTTGTTGTACGAACAGAACTAAATCAATATGGGTATCCCATACGCCCATCCAATGGACAAAAACAACTGCACTACGGACTGCAGGAAAAGTCCCACTCTCTGTAACGCAAGTACAGAGCTATGTTTGTTCGGTTTGCTTGCCACAAACCGGCTCCCTTGTTCCGGCAATTGCAATGCCGGCTCGGCAACAAGGAGTTCTCCCGCGTTGATTCTTGTCGAGGGAATCGCCGGACACATGCAGTGATTGCTGCAGCCGAGTTCAGCGGCTTGTGTCCGCCGCCGTCATCACCTATGAATGACAGGAAGCTGTCTTCCCACGCGGCATCGTACTGACCCAGACAATTTCACAAAAGAGACAGAAACAAAAGAAAACGCTATCGCACGACGAAAGTCTTTGTCTCGCAACGGTTTTTGAGATTACACACATTGTGATTTCCATGGAAACCGGGTAGAAACCGATGAAGTTGCCACTGGGGAAACTATATCCATTGGAAAGGAGCTCGTATGAAAACACATAATATCTATTTTAGCTTGGAGGCGCAGTTAAACAAACTGGCGCGACACAACCGGCAGGGCAGCTACCGCACGAAAGAACGGTACTATATGGCAATGAAACGGTTTTGCCACTTTCTTGCCGAGGTATACCGCCTGCAAAAGCTGTCCAACTTCAGCGGCAAGCATCTGGTTGCCTATGTGCTATGGATGCAGGAAAAGGAACTGTCTGCCAGCACCATTAAAACGGATTTGGCGGCAATCCGCTTTTTCCACGACAAGATCAGTAACCCCAAGTATAAATTGCCGTCCAATGCAGAACTGGGCGTAGAGCTGGAACGGCGGCGTTTCGGAGACACCGACCGTACTTGGAGTGTTGCGGAATTCAACCGATTATTGGGGAAAGCCTTGGATCGGGAGGATTACATTCTCGCTTTCTACTTAGCCCGGTATGCCGGCTTGCGGATTCACGAATGTTTCCGCATTGACACAGCCATTGCCCGGCAAGCCATACGGGAGTGTGCCATTACCATCAAAGGTAAGGGTGGCAAGATCCGTACTGTGCCGATCAATCAGCAGATCGTCTCTGCGTTGGAGAAGTGTCTTAGATCGACACCTCCCGGCAGCAAGCTGTTGGTGCCGGACAGTATTCCTACCGACAAAGCCATTAACCAACTGCAGCAATTTATTCTTCTCTATAGGGCGGATGTGCAGGACCTGGACTCCGACCGGCCTTTGACCTTCCACGGCCTTAGGCACACCTACGCTGCAGAAAAATACAGCCAGCTAATTGCTGAGGGCGTTTCGGAATTAGATGCCCACTTGACTGTATCCCGGCTGCTGGGCCACGATAGGGCAGATGTGACCAACATTTATCTGGCATCTGTCAGAAAATCCAACATGTAAGGAGGGCTGGCTTATGACGGATATCCCATACTGGGAGAAATATATGTTGACACTCCGTGAAGCTGCTGAGTATTTTCATATTGGTGAAAAGAAGCTGCGACAGATCGTGGATGAGAATATGGACGCCGACTTTTTATTAACCAGCGGAAACCGAATTATGATAAAAAGGAAGCGTTTCGAGGAATTTTTAGATTCTTCGTCTGTAATTTAGAATTTTGTAATAGTAAACTGAGCCACCGTATGTTATAATGCATTTATCATATCGGAGCTCTCTTCTTCCCACAAAAGAAAGGAGAGTCACAATGAGTGAAAAGCGGCGGGATAACCGCAACCGCATTTTACACGTCGGAGAGAGCCAACGCCAGGACGGCAGATATGCTTACAAGTACAAAGACCTGAATGGCAATGTCAAATTCGTTTACAGTTGGCGATTGGACAAAAATGATCGCACACCACCCGGCAGAGCGAGGGACCTCTCTCTGCGGGAAAAGGAACGGCAGATACACCAAGACCTGTTCAACAAGCTTGTCCCCAACGGCGGAGAGCTGACAGTGTTGGAGCTAGTAGAAAAGTACCTGTCTTTGAAAGTCAATGTTCGCCACAACACCTTGGCGAATTACAACTTCGTTCGGAACATCCTCAAAAAGGAAGATTTCGGCAAGCTGTGGATCGACAAGGTAAAACAGTCCGATGCCAAAGGCTGGCTGATCAAGATGCAGAAGGTAGATGGGCGGGGATACAGCACCATACATTCTGTTCGTGGTGTGGTTCGCCCTGCATTCGAGATGGCGCTGCAAGACGATTTGATCCGCAAAAATCCCTTTGGATTTGAGCTGGCAGAGGTTGTCATCAATGACAGCATCACAAGGGAAGCCATTACACGTGCCCAGGAAAGGGCGTTCCTTGATTTCATCAAAAAGGACGAGCATTACAGCAAGTACTATGATGGCATCTACATTCTGTTCAACACCGGACTTCGTGTGTCTGAGTTCTGCGGATTGACCTTCTCTGATATTGACTTTAAGAACAGGCGGATCCGGGTGGACCATCAGCTGCAGCGTACCAGGGAAATGGAGTATATCATCGAGGATACCAAGACCAAGAGTGGCGAACGGTTCGTCCCTATGAGCAACGAGGTTATGGCGAGCTTTCGCAGAGTGATGAATAATCGGAAAAAGCCTGCCAAAGAGCCTATGATCGACGGACATACCGGTTTCCTGTTCCTGGATAAAAACGATATGCCAATGGTCTGCCTTCACTGGGAACATTACTTTAAGCATATCCGCAACAAGTATAATAGCATCTACAGAATACAGCTTCCCAAAATCACACCCCATGTGTGTCGGCACACATTCTGCACCAACATGGCAAAGAGCGGTATGAACCCCAAAACCTTGCAGTACATTATGGGACATGCAGATATCAGCATCACGCTGAACACATACACCCATGTCAAATTTGATGATGCAAAAGCAGAGTTCGACCGGGTGATGGAAGCTTAAAAATGTGTTTGTCTGCTATAAGTAGTAAAGCCGGTAGTAAACGGTGTCTATTTACTACCAATTTTACTACTTTTGCAGACCACAATACGCCACGAAAAGCAACATTAGAAAACGATCTGCCAAAACGGCAGAATAGGGAAAAAGCCTTATATATCAAGGCAAATCGTGGTTTATCGAGGAGGAACTTAGCAATGATAAAAGTGTTATTCGTCTGCCATGGGAATATTTGCAGAAGTCCTATGGCGGAGTTTGTAATGAAAGATTTGGTGGCGAAAGCCGGCATTGCTGACCGGGTGCAAATCGCATCGGCGGCGGCCAGCCGGGAGGAGCTGGGCAATCCTGTTTATCCCCCCGCCCGGCGGGAATTGGCCCGTCACGGACTGGGCTGCGACGGCAAATTCGCCCGGCAGATCACCAAGGCTGACCTTGACATCTACGACCGCATTTACTATATGGACAGCCGGAATCTGCGGTACTTAAAGCAGATGTTCCCGGGCTATGAAGGATTCCTGCCCTTCTTAGATCGGGATGTGGCTGACCCCTGGTACTCCGGCGATTTCTCTCAAACCTGGGAGGACATCTGCGAGGGCTGTGCGCGGATTTTGGAGGAACTGAAATGATGGATATGACCCGTTTGGAATCGGAACTTTCTCAGCTTCCTCTGTACTTTTACGGCTTTATTGATCCGAAAAGTTTGGAATTTTCCGAAAGGATCCGCTACATCTGCTCCGCCGAATGCCCCATGTATAACAAAACCTGGGCCTGTCCCCCGGCAGTGGGCGAAGTGGCTGCCTGCGAAAACAAGTGCAAGGGTTTTGAGAACTGTCTGCTCATCGGCACCATCACTGAGGTGGCTGACATTGCCGATATTGACGCAGCCCTTGCCACCCGTCCGGAACACGAAAGCATCACCAATCAAGTGCGCGGATTCTTCCGTGCCCAGGGCATCGAGCCCTATATTCTCTCCACCGAGGCCTGCGCGGAGTGCGCCCGGTGCGCCTGGCTGGACGGCGAGCCCTGCCGCCACCCGGATCGGATGCACCCCTGTGTGGAAAGCCACGGCATCAATCTGATCCCCACCTTGGAGGAAAACGGATTGGAATTTCAGTACGGCGAAAACATCGTCACCTGGTATTCCCTGTTGTTCTTTTAGCATCCAAGGCCCCCTTGCCTAAAGGGGGCTGTCAAAAATCTCTGATTTTTGACTGGGGGATACATATGCTGCTTTGCAGCATATCGCCCTTTGGGCGATTATCCCTCCGACCTCGCTGGCGCTCGGCCACCTCCCTTTAGGCAAGGGAGGCGTTTCGTCCATTAAAAAAGCACCCCTTTTGGGGTGCTTTTTTCAGCTTACTTGGTTTTCGTAAATGTTCACATCGCCCACCACGTCCACATCGAAGTATGCATCCAGCATACTCTTTGCGATGGTGGCAAGGGTAGAACCGTGGCCGCCCTTTTCCACATAGATGGCAATGGCGATCTGGGGATCGTCCAGAGGGGCGAAGCACACGAACGCGCCGTTGGCGGACGTGCCGTAAATGCCGGTTTCTGCCGTACCGGTCTTGGCTGCGATCTTGATGGGATAATCCTTAAAAGTTGAATAGGCAGTACCCAGCCAGCCGTTGGCATCTGTCTGGGTAACCATATACATACCCTCTTTGTATGTGCTGACGGTTTCCTCGGACATCTCCATGGTGCTGAGGACCTTGGGCTTGTTCTCGTCCAGCAGCTGACGGTAGTCAGCGGACACCACACGGCTCATAAAGGTGGCCTTGTAGCGAGTGCCCTCGTTGGCCAGGGCGGTTGCATAGGAGCAAAGCTGAATGGGGGTGAAGCGGTTTTCGGACTGACCGATGGCTGCCAGCACCTGGTCACCGGTGTACCAGTAGGCATCGTCACCGGAGTGTAATTCCGCCTTGGTTTCCTTATTGGCGCGGTAGCCCAGATACTCCGGCAGTTCCACACCGGTGGGCTCGCCCAGGCCCAAGCCCTTGGCGGTAGCATCTATCGCATTGATGCTCATCTTTTCGCCCAACTCGTAGAAGAAGTAGTTGCAAGACACCATCAGCGCCTTGGCAGCATTACAGTCTCCGTGGGTCTGGCCGTAGTTGGTCCACTGCAGACAGTAAACAGGGTACGTGGGGGTGATCTCGTATTTACCCTGGTCGCGAATCGTCGTCTTCGAATCGATGACTTTGGACTCCATAGCCGCAATGACCATACTCATTTTGTAGGTAGATCCGGGAGGATAGGTGGCAAGAAGCGCCCGGTTGTACAGGGGCTTATATTCGTCCTTTGCCAAAGTTTCATAATCGTCAAAGAAGGTGGCTAAGTTATAGGTGGGATAGCTGCCGCAGGCCAGGATCTGACCGGTCTTTACATCCATCGCCACAAATGCGCCGCCCTCGGCATCGTGACCGTCTTTGAGCTTGCCGTCCTTATCGGGGGTGCGCAGATCCTCGATGACGATACCCATTTGGTCCTCGCCTGCCATCTGGATATTCAGATCGATGGAAACCTCTACATTAGAACCTGCTTTGGGCTCCTGGCGATACCGGGAGGAAACCAAAGTGCCGTCGGTGGTGACCACGTCTTCCCGCCAGCCGTCAATGCCGTGGAGGTACTCCTCATAGACCTTTTCCAGGCCGTCCTGGCCCACCTCGGCATCCATTTCGTAGCCGGGGATATCCTTGTAGTACTCCCACTGCTCGGCGTTCATAGCGCCCACATAACCCAAAATATGGGCTGCGTACTTGGTATTGTACTCCCGGACAGTGGAGGCCTCGACCTTCATACCGGGAATATTCAGCTCCACGATGGCGGAGAGCTCTTCGTCGTTGGCATCGGGAATAAACACAAAGGTAGAAAGGCTGCCCACGCATTTGCGCAGGGTCATTTCATACAGCAGGCCAATGACCTGCCGGGCCTCATCGTCGGTCCATTCCGCGGGGATGTCGTACCGGTCCCGGAGCTTTTCTACCAACAGCGGTGCGGTGATATCCGAGTCGATCTCCATATAATGGAGGAAGGTCTGGAAATGGTCCTGCCAAATGGCTGTCTGCTTGTCCCGGATATAGGTGAAGGGACGCTCGATGGACACGGGGAAATGCTCCGTATATTCGATGCCGGCCTCCTGGCTGCGCTTTACCAGCCGCAGGAGGTTTTCGTTGGTGTTGTTAGCGGTGAGGATCACATAGTGGTTGATGATCAGGTCATAACTGGCCCGGTTGCTCACCAGCAAATTACCGTTTTTATCCAGGATATCACCCCGGGCCGCTTTCACGCGGGTGAGGGTGGTAAAGGTCGCCTGGTTATCGGTGCTGCCGCCGGTTTCAATGATCTGCAGATCATAGAGCTTAAAGGTGAAAAAGCCCAGGATCAGCAGCAGCACAACCGACAGGATCATAGCGCGAACTTTGGTTAATCTTTCCATAACTGGCCTCCAATTTTACCAATGGCCTTGAAAATGGGGTAAAAAGCCGGTACTGCCAGCAGTGACAGGACGGCTGTAATGATAAAGCCGTGGAATCTGCTCCAAATAGTCAGACCCAGGAACAAGCCGAAGATGAAATTTGTCAGCACATAGCAAACCATTGCCAGGCTGGTGCTGATCATTGCCGAAGAAAACCGCTCCTGCAAATAAGCCTGCCGCACAACGCAGGCGCCTATGGCACAGAAGACGATTGCCACCATAGAATACACACCGGGGGCTGTGCCGGAAAACAGATACAAAAGGCTGGAGATCAGCGCAAAGACACTGCCCTGCTCCACGCCCTCCATAATGCAGATCAGGAAGATCGCGCAGGGGATCAGTTCAGTGGTTGCTCCGAAAATCCGTACCCGGCTCAGCGCCACATCCTGCAAAACCGACAAAAACACCAAAAACGCGGTATAAAGACCCCATTTGAGGGCTTTGCGCCGCTGGTTGGGCGATAGGATCAGATAGGTCAGCAGGGAGAATTTCGGCTTATCCGGGCGAAATTCGTACTTTTTTGCCATAGTCTTACCCCACATTATACTGTGTCACGATAAATACCTGCTCCAGGCTGCGCACATCCGCCGCCGGCTCCAACAGCGCATACTTGGCAACACCGGTATCGTCAAAGCCTGCATCCACCACATAGCCCAGCACCAAATTCCGGGGATAGACCGTAGAACCGGTGGTGACTACCTGGTCCCGGTTGCGGATGGTGGAATTGGAGGGCAGGTAATTCATACGCAGCAGGCCCTCAAGACCGGAGGCATAGCCGCCCTGGACCATACCGCTGTGACCGGAGGCGGCAATGGTGGCGCTGATCTCCAAGGAGGAGTCCAGCACGGACTTCACCACAGCGTAGTTTACGCCCACCTCGCTGACCAGGCCCACGATCTCGCCGTAGGCGGTGATGGCGCACATATCCTTCTGAATGCCCACATTGGTACCCCGGTTGATGGTAAAGGTATTGCTCCAATCGCCGGAGCTGGTGGAAATGATGTACGCATCCACCAGTTCATAGTCCTCGTGGGCTTCCTTCAGACCCAAAGCCGCTTTCAGCCGTTCATTTTCCTGCTTGGTGGCATAGGCATCCCGGGCCTCGTCCTCAATGGCGGCCAGCTGCTCTTTGAGGGCATCGTTCTCCGCCTGGAGGGATTCGTATTTGAAGATATAGTCATACAGCTGCTCCGCGCCGTCCATCAGCTTGCTGGCGCCGGCCCGGAAGGGGGACAAAACGCCCTGCACCACCGTCTGGGGAAAGCTCAGGCCAATCAAAGAGCCCGCAACCGCCAGCACAATGGCGATCAGCACCGCTACCACCAATACCGCACGGACACGAACCGTAAATAAATGTTTCATAAAGTTTCCTCCAATTGTTTCAAGCCTCCCTTGCCTAAAGGGAGGTGGCTCGCCAAAGGCGAGACGGAGGGATAATCGCCCAAAGGGCGATATGCTGCAAAGCAGCATAAATATCCCCCAGCTTCGCTTTGCTCAGCAGCCCCCTTTAGGGCAAGGGGGCCTTTTATTCTAATCCACCAGTTCCGGGGCGATTTCTTTCAGAAGCTTGCCCAGCCGGCAAACCGGCAGCCCCACCACATTGAAATAATCTCCCCGAAGCTTTTCCGCAAACAGGGCAGCGCCACCCTGGATGCCGTAAGCGCCTGCTTTATCCATGGGCTCGCCGGTGCGGATATAGCTTTCAATCTCTTTTTCTGTCAGATCTCGGAAATGAATATCCGTCACCTCGGTGCAGGAGAGAATTTTCTCCCCCCGCAGGACAGTTAGACCGGTCATCACCTGATGATCCCGGCCGGAAAGCAAGCTAAGCATTCTGCGGGCATCGGCCTCGTCCCTGGGCTTGCCCAAAACCTTTCCGTCACACACAACGATAGTGTCGGCGGCAATGACCACATCGCTTTCTTCCCGGGAAACGGCCATTGCCTTCAAGCTGCTAACCCGGGCCACCTCGTCATAGGGCGGCTTGCTTTCGTCCATTGTTTCGTCAATATCCGCTACCCGGATAGCAAAGGGAATATGGAACAGCTTCAATAATTCCTGTCGCCGCGGCGATTGGGACGCTAATATCAATTGCATAAGATCTCCTTTCGCAAAGGACAAAGCCTTCTCCTTGAGGAGAAGGTGCCCCCAACGGGGGCGGATGAGGTGATGTCAGACTTTGGACACCTCATCAGTCAGCGGCTCGTGCCTCGCACGCTGACAGCTTCTCCTCGAGGAGAAGCCTTTTTACTCCACGCCCCGCAGGTACAGACCTCTGGTGCAGGCACCGGGGTCAAAGGCTGCGCCACCGGAGCAGGCAGAGAGCACTCTGTCCACCTCACGGGGGTTTTCCGTGGTAAAGGACAGACGGGTAGCCCACAGGCCCAGCCGGGCCAAATCATCCTGCCGATCCAGCCAAAACAGCTTCTTGCCGTTGAGCAGAACGCTGCGGCAGCTGTTTCCATCTTTCACAATGGGGAACTCCGCACCGGTCTTGTCCACCAGCTTGGCAGGCCCTGTATGGCAGGTACACTGGCCGGTCTTGTTCCTTAGCAGACAGTTCTCCGTCACCATCAGCGGCAGACGGCCGTAAATCAAGATCTCACAGGGAACACCCTTGCTTACATCCCGGATTTGGGGCAGAGTCATTTCAAAGCTCAGGCAGGCAGAACGCAGCTGCATATCCTTGGCAAAATTCACCGCGGCGGAGCTATACAGGTTCAGACCAAAATCGCCACGGGCGCGCAGTCCGCACTCCCGTACAGGCAGCAACAGGCCCACATTGCCGATGAGCGCCTCCCGGACACCCATCCGCCGCACATCCAGCAGATCCTGGCGCAGCTTACTGAGCTCCCCATCGTGGACGATCCGGGGCAGCACCGCGCAAACATTCACCTTTTGGGCAAGGCCCTGGCAAAATTCCGGGTCGGCGGTCAAAATATGCAGGGGCACATACAGCACGCTCAGACCGAAATTCAGCAATTTCGGTGTGATCTGCTCCCGGGTGGTCACCTGGGCGGTGTATTCCGGGGGCGCGGTAGGTCCTTTGTGGGTAACGACCCTTGCGGGGCGGCCCAAAGGCTCGCTTTCCTGGCGGGCCCGCTTGGCAGTGAGCAGATTCAGCGCATCCCGGCGCATACCGTTGATGGCAGCGGCGGACAGCATCAGCCCCGGCGCAATATCCGTTCTCACATTCACGCAGGCATAGGGCGTGCCGCCGGTCTTGCTCAGCCGCAGAGCCAGGTCATCATGGCCCAGGCCCATACCCCGGGCAGGCTCTGCCACAGGGCCGTTCAAGGTACATTTGTTGCCGGACTCATCTGCAACAGTCAAGGTAGTTTCGCCGTGCTTGATAACCACATCAAAAACCACTTTTACCAGGGGATTTTCCGCAGCCTCATAGGTCTTGCGCATCTCCTTGCACCAACGCTCGTCGGTCTTGCTGTCGTCACGGATACCAAACATATGGGGCCCGTTCTTGCCGGAATAATAATCCGTAAAGCCCTGGCGGTTGAAGGCGGTAGTAAGCTGGTCTGCCATCTGCTTTGTCACATGGCCTGTATCGATGGCCTGGCGGTACACCTGGGTCACAGCGGCCACATACTCCGGCCGCTTCATACGGCCCTCCAGCTTCAAAGAAGCAACACCCATCTCCTCCAAGTCCTTCACATACTGCACGGTGCAGTTGTCTTTCAGACTGAGGGGGTATTTGTTTTCCCAGCGGCTGTAGCCGTAGCTTTGCCGGCAGGGCTGGGCGCAACGACCCCGGTTGCCGGAACGGCCGCCAATGGCTGCGGACAGGTAGCACTGTCCGGAATAGCTCATACACAAAGCGCCGTGGCCGAATACTTCGATCTCAATGGGGGAATTCTCGCAAATATAGCGGATCTCCTCCCGGCTCAGCTCCCGGCTCAGCACCACCCGGGACATACCCAAGCCAGCGCAGAATTGCACGCCGGGCAGAGAATGGACGGTCATTTGGGTAGAGCCGTGGATGGGGATATGGGGGGCGATCTGCCGGCACAGCTGGACGAGTCCTAAATCCTGCACGATAAAGGCATCCACGCCGGTGTTTGCGGCATAACGGATCAGCGCCGTAGCTTCCTGGGTCTCCTTGTCGGACACCAGGGTGTTCAGGGTCAGATGAACAGCTACACCGCGAATGTGGCAATATTTAACGGCCTCGGTCAGAGCCTGGGGGGTAAAATTCTTGGCGCTTTGCCGGGCATTGAACTGCCCGCAGCCCAAATACACCGCATTGGCTCCGTTTTGCACTGCCGCGCGCAGGGCCTCCATGGACCCGGCAGGGGCTAAAAGTTCCAGCATAATCTCTCTCCAAATGGTATAGTTATAAGCATTATACCATAATATTATTGTAATCGCTACCCCATCATAAAAATTTTCAAAAAAATTCACAAGGAAAAACTTGTCAACTTGTGCCCAAAAAGGTTGTAGGGGAGGGATACCATCCCTCCCGCTAATGCGGAAATATCAGAAGTTCTTGTGGGAGGCATAGTATGCCTCCCCTACGAATAGATTGTTCATCACAGGAGAGCGGTAGTATCTTCCCGGAGGTGACCCTAAAAGTAAAACTTTTTAGCAAAAGACAAATGTGTTTGTGCGAAAAACACACCGATTTCCAAACATTTTGCCCCCGGCTGGGATTTTTTCACAAAAATCACAAAAAAACCATTGAAATCACAGCGCTGTTCGTGTATAATGTCCTTATTGCGGTGCTGTGCACCGCGGTCCACGAAAGGAGAATGAACATATATGTACACTGCAAATGCTATTCGCAACGTCTGCTTGCTGGGACACAGCGGCAGCGGTAAATCCGCCCTGGCTGAGAGCCTGCTCTATATGACCGGTTCTATTGTCCGTATGGGCAAAAACGCTGACGGCAACACCGTTTGTGACTACGATCCCGAGGAGATCAAGCGTAATATTTCCATTTCCACCTCTTTGGTGCCTCTCGTTTATAAGAATACCAAGCTGAACCTGCTGGACACCCCCGGTGGTTTCGACTTCTCCGGCGCTGTGATGGAAGCCCTCCGCGCCGCCGATGCAGCCATTTTGGTTCTGTCCGCCAAGGACGGTATCACCGTTGGCTTTGAAAAGGCTTGGAAGTACTGCCAGGACCGGAATATGCCCTGCATCGTCTACATCTCCAAGGTAGATGAGGACAACTCCGACTACAACGCTACTTTTGACGCTCTGCGTGAGAAGTACGGCAACAAGATCGCACCTCTGGTCGTTCCCATCTGGGACGGCAACCGCAAGGTAACCGGTATCATCGATGTGCTGAACAAGCGCGCTTACGAGATGCAGAACTTAAAGCGCGTTGAGATCGACGTTCCCGAGGGCAAGGAAGAAGTCATCACCGACTTCAACGATGCTTTGAAGGAAGCTGTCGCTGAGACCAGCGAAGAATTCATGGACAAGTTCTTCGGTGGCGAAGACTTTACTTACGCTGAAATGATCAAGGGCATCCACCAGGGTGTTCTGGACCGGACCATCTTCCCCGTGCTCTGCGGCTCCGGTGTCAACTGCCTGGGCAGCCTCATGCTGATGGATCACATCATCGACCTGTTCCCCAACCCCATCGAGGGTAACTACCACAAGGCAACCTTGGCCGACGGCACTACCGAGGAGTTCGTGGTTTCTCCCGGCGGCGTTCCCTCTGCCTTTGTTTTCAAGACCGTTTCCGATCAGTACGGCAAGTACTCCTTCGTGAAGGTCCTGTCTGGTGAGATCACCTCCGATACCGCTCTGGTCAATGCCCGTACCGGCGAGACCGAGAAGCTGGGCCGTCTGTACACCATGTGCGGCAAGAAGGCCACCGAGATCAAGGCTCTGGCCTGCGGTGACATCGGCGCCATCGGCAAGATGGATAAGGTCAAGACCGGCGATACCCTTTGCGATCCCCGTAAGGTGGTCAGCCTGAAGCAGATCCCCTACGCAGCTCCCTGCTACTCCCAGGCCATCGCTCCCAAGACCAAGGGCCAGGAAGAAAAGGTCGCTGCCGGCCTTGCCCGTCTGAACGAGGAAGATCCCTCCTTCACCTTGGTCAACAACGCTGAGACCCATCAGCTGGTCATCTCCGGCGCCGGCGATCAGCATCTGGACGTGCTGGTTTCCAAACTGAAGAGCCGCTTTGGTGTGGATGCTGAGCTGAGCCCCGCCAAGGTCGCTTTCCGCGAGAAGATCAAGAAGACCGTCGAGGCCCATGGCCGTCACAAGAAGCAGACCGGCGGTTCCGGTCAGTTCGGTGATGTTTGGATCCGGTTCTCTCCCCAGGAGGAGCAGGACGAGCTGATCTTCGATGTGGAAGTTGTGGGCGGCGCTGTGCCCAAGAACTTCAACCCCGCTGTTGAAAAGGGCGTGCAGGAAGCCGTTCTCAAGGGACCCCTGGCCGGCTATCCCATGGTTGGTCTGAAGGCTGTTCTGTACGATGGCTCTTACCACCCTGTTGACTCCAACGAAATGGCATGTAAGCTGGCCGCTATCCTGGCCTTCAAGGAAGCTATGCCCAACGCCGCTCCCACTCTGCTGGAGCCTGTTGGTGCTTTGGCCGTTACCGTTCCCGAGTCCTACGTGGGCGATGTGATGGGTGACCTGAGCAAGCGCCGCGGCCGTCCTCTGGGTATGAACCCCGATGCCGACGGCAACACCGTGGTGGAAGCTGAAGTTCCCATGGCTGAAATGAGCAACTACGCCATTGACCTGCGGGCTATGACCCAGGCCCGCGGCACCTTCACACTGGAGTTTGTCCGTTACGAGGAAGTGCCCAAGGCCAACCAGCAGAAGATCATCGACGAAGCTAAGAACGACGACTAAAAACATAAGCGGTGCAGCTCCGGCTGCACCGCTTTCATTATGCATAAAAAAGAGCGGTAACGGAGACACTTTGTAAAGAAGTAGTCTCCGTTTTTCTATGCTAATCAAAAAATGACACTTTCAGTTTTCGAAAGTGTCAGAGTGGGTTACGTACTTTAAAAAGCAAAAACTTGCCAAAAAAGAGAATCTAATTTGGGGGTAGGTAAAAATGATATATCTCTGACGAGATATGATATACGGCAAAAGCCGTATGATATATTTCCACTTCGTGAAAATATGATATAATCTCCGTTCCTTTTATATGCCGAAGGCATATATCATCGCACAAAGTGCGATATCATACCGTAGGTATATCACCCGTTCCGAACAGGAACGGATATCATTGGGGCACCTTCCTTACGGATGGTGCCCCAAACCGCTCCTTTTTTCTTATCTTTCGTTGCCCAGGAAGAACAGCGCCACAGTGCCGGGTCCGGAATGAGAACCGATAACGCCGCCGATGTAGTGGATCACAACTTCCTTCACGCCGCACTGGCTCTTTATCATCTCTGCCAGTGCCTCTGCATCCTCCAAGCAATCGCCGTGGGAAATAAAGGCAATATCATTCTCTCCGGGGATCTGGGTGTCAACCATTTTCTTAGCCAGAGCCTGAATGGAAGCCTTACGGCCCCGGGCCTTGGCTACATTGATCAAATGACCCTCGTTATCCACATGGAGGACGGGCTTGATCTGCAGCATCGTACCGGCGATGGCGGTAGCTGCGCTGACACGGCCACCCCGCTTTAAGAAGAACAGATCGTCCACAGTGAACCAGTGGCAAAGATTGTATTTCTTTTCTTCGCACCAGGCGAATACTTCCTCTAAAGACATACCCGCATCCCGCTTCTTGCAGGCATAGTACAGCAGAAGGCCCTGGCCCATGGATGCGCACAGGGTATCCACCACCTTGACGGTTCTGCCGGGGAAGCGGTCCATCAGCTCCTCAGCGGCGATCACCGCAGACTGATAAGTAGTGGAAAGACCGGAGGAGAAAGCCAGCACCAAAGCATCCTCTCCCTGCTCCAAAACAGGGGCAATAGCATCCTCCCAATCCTGGGGGTTGGCAGCGGCGGTGGTGGCATGCTCACCGGCGCGCAGATCCGCATAGATCTCCTTCAGTTGGGACTCGGTGTAGTTGTTGATGGTCTGACCCTTGATGGTAAGGCTCAAATTCACAACTGTTACATCTAACTGGTCATACATCTGCTCCGGCAAATCGCAGCAGGAATCGGTAATGATTTGATAGTTCATAAAAACTCCTTCAAAAACGCTGGACAGGAAGCGCCTGGCCGCGTATAATATTTATGGTACATATTTTACGCAAAAATCCTATTTTTGAACAGCCCCCGGGGCTGGAATGGGGTATTTTCATGCCTCCCGGCGGTAGAATTTCTCACTCTACCGGCGGTAGAATTTCGAAAAACGGCAATTTCCCTGTAGGGGAGGCATAGTATGCCTCCCGCAATGGTTCCAATGTTGGCAAGGTAACGGGAGGGATGACATCCCTCCCCTACAAAATACAAATCCAAATACTACAAGTTTTGCCTGGAGGTAATTATGGTAAAAATTTTGATGAAAGCAGGTCTTCCCAAGGGCCTTGCCCCCAGTGAGCCCAAGGTGCGGTCCGCCGCCGGACGGCTCAGCGGCATTGTGGGTATTATTTGCAATTTAGCGCTCTTTGGCGCAAAATTCCTCATCGGTACGTTATCCGGCTCGGTGTCCATCACCGCCGACGCTATGAATAACCTGTCCGATGCCAGCAGCAGCCTTGTCACCTTTATCGGCTTTAAGTTGGCAGAAAAGCCCGCCGACGAGGATCACCCCTACGGCCACGCCCGGTTTGAATACCTGTCCGGCCTGGCGGTTGCGGTGATGATCATTCTCATTGGCTTTGAATTGGGAAAAACCTCTGTAAACAAAATTCTCCACCCCACGGCTGTGGCTTTTTCCATTCCGTTGGTGTTAGTGCTGGCGCTTTCCATCGGCATAAAGCTGTGGCTGTCCCTGTTTAACACCCGTCTGGGCAAGTACATAGATTCCACCGCCATTTTGGCAACCGCTGCCGACAGCCGGAACGATTGCATTTCCACTGGTGCGGTGCTCCTTGCCGCTTTGGTAGAGCATTTTACCCACTGGCACATTGACGGCTATATGGGCCTTGGTGTGGCCGCATTTATTCTATACAGCGGATGGACTTTGGCCAAGGACACCATTTCTCCGTTGCTGGGTGAGTCTGCCAGCCCGGAGCTGCAAAAGCAAATCGCAGCACTGGTCAAGCAGGAAGAGGCTGTGCTGGGCTACCACGATCTGATGGTCCACGATTACGGCCCCGGTCAGCGGTTCGGCAGCCTCCATGTGGAGATGGATCAAACACTGGATGCCCTTTGGTGCCACGAACTGATCGACAACTTAGAACGCAAGTGCCTTGCCGACCTGGGTGTGCACCTGAGCATTCACTATGACCCGGTGGTGGTAGGCGACCCGGTGGTGGACGAGACCCGGGAATGCATCTGCAATCTCTTGAAGCAGCAGGACGAGCGGCTTTCCCTCCACGATTTCCGCATGGTCAAGGGCGCGGGCCACACCAATTTGGTTTTTGACATCAATATCCCCCACGAATTAGCCGGGCAGGAAAAAGCCATTCAGAAAGGCTTAGAAAATGCCCTGGCAGAAGCCCGCCAGGGCAAATATTACTTGGTAATTACTTTTGATCGGGGCGGTTCAGCTTTTTAAGCAGCAGGACACAAGCCCGCAGAAGACTGGCCCACAAAAACAGACCCACGACCCAAAACTGGCCGCACACAACGGGCGCACAGAAAATTTTGAACAGGATATCCACGATCCGGCCTGCCGCAGCGCTCCAGTTGACAGACAGAACGCCCAGCACAAACAGTACTATAAAAGCGATCAAAGATGCTACGCTGATGATTTGCACGATTTTAACCGTCTTTGCATCCTTTTTGGACAGATACAGCAGATAAAAGGGCGGCGCATAGGCCGCAAGACCTACCACCACAAAGGGTATTTTTGCCATACCGGCAGGTTCTTCGCCCAGGCACAAGAGCAGGCAGATCACATACCATACTGCCCACACTACATAAACAACAGTTTTTTTCTTCACAACGATTTTCCCTTTCGTTTTGTCTTTCCCATATTTTACCCCGAAAAGGCCAATTTGGCAAGGGTAAAAAAATGCTGGACAGAGGCGAATTCTGCTGGTATAATATACTCGATATTATGTATACCTTTCGGTAAATACAGAAAAAGAGGTGCGTTTCCTATGAAATGTCCATTTTGCGGAGACCAGGAAAGTAAAGTTGTAGACTCCCGTCATTCCGAGGACGGCCAGAGCATTCGCCGCCGCCGGGAATGTCTGAACTGCCAGCGCCGTTTCACCACCTATGAAGTAGTGGAAAGCCTGCCCATCATCGTTGTGAAGCGGGATGGCACCCGCCAAGCCTTCGACCGGAATAAGATTCTTAACGCTATGGTCCGGGCTTTTGACAAGCGGAAGGTGGATGTGAAGGATCTGGACCGAATTGCTACCGAGATCGAGCAGACCATTCAGAACACTTTGGAACGGGAGGTCAGCACCGACACCATTGGCCAAATGGTGATGGAGCGGATCAAGACTTTGGATGAGGTGGCTTATATCCGCTTTGCCTCTGTATACCGTCGGTTTGTGGATGTGCGCAGCTTTGTCCACGAGATCGAGCAGTTCCTGGAAGAGAAATAAGGAGAAACCCCATGGATTTGATCACCGGCCTTTTTGATATGGATTTTGCGGCCTTAGTGCCTAACTTAAACACCATGTTGGGCCTCATTCGTTTTTTGCTGTCTATCCTTTTGCTGGCAGGCCCGCTTTCCCTGCTGATCCTGGGCTTTATGTACCGGTTTATGGCACCGCCGGAGGCCAATTATAAATTCGGCTTCCGTACATATTTCGGTATGGGCAGTGTGGAAGCCTGGCGTTTTTCTCAGAGAATTGCCGGCATTGCCTTTAGTGCTTTAGGCCTTATCCTGCTGGTCATCGCCATTATTGTAGACCTGACCTTTATCGGCAAGGACACCTATCAGGTGGCGCGCTCTGCCATGGTGTGCCTGCTGTGGCAGCTGGGTCTGATCGGTGCTGTCCGGCTGGGCATTGCCATTTTGTGCGCAAAGTTTTTCACCGCTGACGGCAGCCGCCGCCAATAAGAACACCAGGGAGCGTCACCACGCTCCCTGTTACATTACACAAAGGAGTCGTTTATGGATATTCGTTTTGCAACCCCCGAAGATGTGCCGGGCATTTTGGAACTGCTGCGGCAGGTAGGCCGGGTGCATCACAACGGCCGGCCGGATATTTTCCGGGCTGATGCTCAAAAATACGGTCCTTCCCAGGTGCTTTCCATGCTGGACAAGGCTGAGACCCCCATTTTTGTGGCTGTGGAAGATGGCAATGTGCTGGGCTACTGCTTCTGCCAAATGAAGACCTATTACCGGGACAGTGTTATTTGTGACCACACCACCTGCTATATTGACGATCTGTGCGTTCACGAAAACTGCCGCGGAAAGCACATCGGCAAAACTCTCTACGAGGCGGTTTGCCGCTATGCCAAGAGCCGGGACTGCGCCAGCATCACCTTAAATGTCTGGTCTTGCAACCCCAGCGCTATGGCATTTTATGAAAAATTAGGTCTGAAGCCCCAGAAAGTGGGTATGGAACAGCTTTTGTAAAGCAGGAGATCATCAAATGCTTGAAAAGAACCAAATTTACGAGGCGGTCGTCACCGACTATACTGCCGAGGGTCAGGGTGTTGCCCGGATCGAGGGCTGCGCCGTGTTCCTGCCCAACGCCATCGCCGGTGAGAAGTACCGGGTGCGCATTGAAAAAGTGGGCAAGACCTGGGCCGCCGGCAAGATCGTGGAGATTTTGGAGAAATCCCCTCACCGTGTAAACCGGGAGTGCCCCGTTGCCAAGCTTTGCGGCGGCTGTGACTTCTGGCATATGGACTACGAAGAAGAGACCCGGCTGAAAGCCGAGCGGGTACGCCAATGCCTAAACCGCATCGGCGGCGAGAGCTTGGCGGAAGTGCCCATTTTGGCTGCCCCCACCTGCTACGGCTACCGGAACAAGGCCCAATATCCCGTTTCCTCCCACAAAAACAGGGTGTTTGCAGGCTTTTTTAAGGCCGGTACTCACCAGGTCATTGAAAACGAAAATTGCTTGATCCTACCCCCGGAAACTGACCGGGTGAAGAGGATCGTTGTAGATTATGTAAACCACTATCGCATTACCGCCTATGACGAAACCACCGGCAAGGGGCTCCTGCGGCATATTTATGTGCGCCGGGGTGCAGTCAGCGAGCAGATTTTGGTCTGCTTGGTGGTCAACGGACGGAAACTGCCCCATATTGAAGATTTGATTCAAAGATTGCAGGCCGTGCCCGGCTTTACCTGCCTGGTGCTGTCTGTGAATACCAAAGCCGGCAACACAGTGTTGGGGGAGGAATTTATCACCCTCTACGGCCCGGGCTATATTGAGGACACCCTTTGCGGCTTAAAATTCCGGCTGTCCGCCCGGTCTTTCTATCAAGTGAACCATCAGCAAGCCCAAAGACTGTACGAAGCCGCCATCGCCCAAGCCGAGATCACCAAAGATGACTTGGTGCTGGATCTTTACTGCGGCGTGGGCACCATTACCTTAGCTATGGCCAAGGCCGCCGGCAAGGTTATCGGCGTGGAAGTGGTGGAGCAGGCGGTGGAAGATGCCCGGGAGAACGCCAAGCGCAACGGCATCGAAAACGCCTCCTTTTTCTGCGGTGATGCAGGCAAGGCTGCTTTGGAACTGGAAAATCAGGGCATCCGTCCGGATGTGGTGGTGGTAGACCCGCCCCGGAAAGGCTTGAATGCCGACACCATCGAGGCCCTCCATAGAATGTCCCCCCGGCGGATCGTGTATGTTTCCTGCGACCCGGCCACACTGGGCCGGGATGTGGCCCTCCTCAAAGAGCGGGGCTATGTATTAAAGAACGCCCAAGCGGCGGATCTTTTCCCAAGATGTTCCCATGTAGAATCCATCGTCTGTCTTATTAAGGAGGGTAAAAATGCCTGATTATTTGATTTTGCTGAACCACACCCACCGGCTGCCGGAGGGTTTTGAAGACACCATCACCTTGCTGAAGGTGGAAAACGCCGTGGGCGAAGCCTATCAGGTGGAAGAAAAGGCCTATAAGGCATTTCTGGCTTTGCGGGAGGATCTGATGGAAAATGACGGCCTGCAGATCGAGCTTTTGTCCGTTTACAGAGATGTTGCCCGGCAGGAACGGACCTGGGCCCGGACCATGGAGACCAAGGGCGAGGAATACACCCGGAAGTATGTGGCCATTCCCGGCTGCTCCGAGCATCACACCGGTTTTGCCCTGGATGTGGGCTTTATGCTGGACGGAAAGGTTTCCCACATCAATGCCGACCTATTTTCCTACGAAGATATGTACCAGGTCGTCCACAAGAAGATGCCCAAGTACGGCTTTATTCTTCGTTACCCCGCTGTCAAGGAACCCATCACCAAAATCAGCTATGAGCCCTGGCACTTCCGCTACATCGACGACCCCGCCCTTGCCCAGGAAATCACCGACAAGGGAATCTGCTTTGAGGAGTATTGGGCTAATAAATAATGATGCCGGCAGCCTTTGCTGCCGGTTTTTTTCAAATTTCCTATTGCATTGTTCGCAAAAACGATGTATAATGAGACTATAAACAGCGGAATTGCGAACAATATAAACATCGCGTAAGCGAACAATATAGAGGGTTATGATTATGGATTATTTGAAAATTGATGAGGTTGCCGCCCAATGGGGCATCTCTCCCAGACGGCTGCAGACCCTCTGCGCCCAGGGAAAAATCGACGGCGCAACTCGTTTCGGCAGAGCCTGGATGATTCCCAAGGGTACCCCCAAGCCTGCCGACGGCAGAACCAAGGCTGCCCGGATCGAGAAAATCACAACGGATATGCCCATGCCACGGAAAACCCCTGTCCTGCGTATGACAAATCTGTATCACACCCCCGGCTGCGCAGAAAAAGCCATCGCTGCGCTGAGCAATAACTACGAAGCTCAGACCCTGTTTGCTGCGGAAATTGCTTATGCCCGGGGTCAGATCGACAAGGTCTATGACAGCGCAAACTATCTGCTGCAAAAGCATTCCGGCTTTTATGCGGTGATTTCCGGCGGTATGCTGCTGGCCCAGTGCGCCATCTGGCGGGGCGACCTGCAAATGTGGCGCAAGGCTAAGATCCACATCTCCGAGGCCAACGCCAAGGATGACCGTGAGCGTGAGATCATCACCCTGACGATCTGCGCCGTTGACAGTATGCTTTATCATGTGAAGGATTTTCCCGATTGGTTTAAGATCGGTTGTTTTGAGCTGCTGCACAAGGATTCCTTGCCTGCGGCCAAGGTGTATTATGCCAAATATTTGTATGCCGCCGGCCATGGCGTTGCCTCCAAAACCGCCGAACTGGAAGGCATTTCCGGCCTTGCGCTGATGGGTCTGCTGCCTGCCACCATCGAGCCTATGATCTCCCAGGCAATGGCGGATAACACGGTAATTGCGGAGATTTGTCTGCGGCTGACCTGCGCAGTTGCATACCATTTTACCAAGAATGACTCCCAGGCCATCCGCCATATTGACCGGGCCCTTGCCCTGGCGCTGCCGGACAAATTCTACGGCATCTTGGCTGAATACTGCCGCACCTTGGGTGACCTGCTGGAGCAGCGGCTGAAAGCTGTGGATGAAGAGGCCTGGGCGGAGGTAAGTCGCCTGTTCAAGGGCTATGTGGAAAACTGGTCCAAGCTGAACAGCCAGATCACCGGCCGTCAGGTCATTGCCACGCTGTCCAAGCAGCAGCGGGAGGTTGCCCGCCTTGCCGCATTTAAGCTTTCCGACGCAGAAATCGGCGCAAGACTCCATATGTCCATCTCCGGTGTGAAGCAGGCCATCCGTACCATCAAGCTAAAGAGCGGTCTGGACCGGGATGACTTTGCCGCCATCTTGTAATTTTTGTAGGGGAGGCATAGTATGCCTCCCGCAAGGTGATCCTTTTTCGTCGCATCCGGGAGGGATGCTATCCCTCCCCTACGAATATATATCCAAACGGCCTTCAAAAAGTTATGCCACCATATCCAAACCCCGTCCCAAAAGTTATACGGGATTGGAAAATCTTTGCACTTTTTTTGACCCGCAAGGTAATACCCAAGAAAGCATCGATCTGCTATACTGTTGTCAAGCCGATAACAGTATGGCAGATTCTCTTTTTAAGGAGGACCGAGATGTTTACACAGTTACAACCGAATATCCCGCCGAAAGAAGGAGATCTATTTAAGATCATTCAGACACACGGCAAGACCTTCGAAATACGGTACGGATTTTATGAGGAATGCGACAGACATAACAAGTTCGCAGAGCCCATGGAAATTTACCCGGACTTCGTCAAGTTTCCCCAGTATACCGATGCGGGGATCCCTTTTATAACAGCGATCCAAACGCCCTGTTCCCACTTTACAGGAAAACGCGACGCAAACAGCACTTGCGAAGAATGTGCTTACTACCAACACTGCGAGGAATTGCTTGGAATCTGCTCCTGCCCCCACAATAAAATAGATACGGGGGAAATGCAGAGTGAATAACGACACCAACTACCCAAATCATCCAAGGAGGATATATAAGATGAAGAAGACATCCCTTACCAAAAGACTTACCAGCCTGCTGGTTTGCTTAGCGCTGATCGCCAGCTATGTTCCGCTGGTTGCTGCGGCAGACCCTGTAGCCCAATCCACTGTAACAGAAACCGTTGTGGACCCCGGCACAGCCCACACCTTTGAATCCATGATGGGCACCGATGCCGACGGCAACCGCTATGCCGGCCGTGTGTGGGTCGACAAGTCCGTTTATAAGAACGGCGACACCGCCCTCCTCAACACCAGAGGTGAGGCAGGCTCCTCCTTCCAGGTCACCCTGGCAGACAACGAGGCCTTCCAGGTCATTTTCTCCGCTTTGGGCTCTACCATGACCTCCAAAGAGACCGTCACCTCCTCCGCTCCCATGGATGTGGTCCTGGTGCTGGATGACTCCACCTCTATGGATGATATCATCAGCGGCAATACCACCCGCCTGGAAAAGCTGATTGAGGCCTCCAACAGCCTGCTGACAGACCTGTTGTCTATGCAGGATGTGCGCATCGGCATCGTTGCTTACAACAGCAATTCCATGCAGGTCCTTCCCTTCGGCACATACAATAACGGCATCCAGCTGAAAGTCCTGAACAACAAATACGCCTTCGACGAGTACAACAGCCGGGACAAGGGCGGCACGATCCAGGCCTTCGATAAGAACGGCACCCTGCTTTACAACAACACCTCCGGTTACAACAGAGGCACCAATGTGCAGGCCGGTGTGAATATGGGCTTGGGCATGCTGGAAAAGGCACAGAACACCCAGGGCCGTACTCCCGTTGCCATCGTGCTGACCGACGGCGCAGCAAATACCGCAGCCCAGAACACCTTCTACAACATCGACAGCCAGACCCCCGTGTCTATCTTTACCGGCTCTACCGCTCCCAGTGTCCTTATGGCAACGCTGCTGACTGCAGCCTACAAAAAGGCAAAGGTAGCAGATGTCTACGGCAAAGCACCTATGATCTACGGCGTGGGCGTTGATATCGATGGCGATGCCGCTGCTAACGCTGTCATCAACCCCGGCGCTGCCAGAGATGGCTTCAACAGCAGCAACAGCAACTCCTCCGTCACCACCGCCTACCGGCTTTATCAGCAGTGGCTGAACCTGCAGGATAAAGTCAACGGCAGCGTGGAAAGAACAGAAAACTATTACGGCAACTACAAGTTCACCTTCGACCACAAGTATACCGGTGTTACTTTGGCAGATATTCAGAGCAACATCAACTATGTGGATAGCTTCTATCCCGTGGCAAGCGCCAGCCTGCAGGATGTGTTCCAGCAGATCTATGAGGAACTGGTTTCCGGCGCTTTCAACCCCATCTCCAGCTCCACCACCACTGCCGGCGGCACAGGCGTGGACGATACCCCTCTGATCTATGTGGATTACATCGGTCAGCATATGGAGATCAAGGAGATCCAGGCCATCACCCTGTTTGGCTCCTCCTACGGCGTGGTGAAGAACGCCAACGGCACCTACACTGTAGATGCCGGCACCGGCAGCAACCCCACCACCAACGAAAGCTGGAATACCGCTGAGGATATCACCATCTCCGTGACCGTGGAAGACGGTGTCCAGAAGCTGGAAATCAGGATCAATCAGGAGATCCTTCCCATTATTATGGAGAAGGTAGAGTCCGAAACCATCGGCGAAGATACCGCCGCCACCATCACCGAGCTGAAGCAGGCGCCTTTGCGGGTGTACTACACCGTGGGTGTGGCTTCCGACATCCTGCTGCCCAACGGCGAGGTTGATGTTTCCAAGATCCAGGGCTACTCCCACATCGACGACCAGAACGGCACCGTTTCCTTCTACAGCAACCGCTACGGTGTGATGAATCCTGCTGATGCCGGCGGCGATGTCTACTTCGGCGACGCCCACGTAGGCTTCCAGCCCTCCGCAGCCAACAGATACTACTACCATCAGACAAACCAGGGTATCTTCACCAAGATCACTGACAAAAAGACCGGTCAGAATGTCACCATCACCCCCAACGAAGAATACGGCATCGTTTGGGATGAATCCAAATACGAACTGACCTGGATGACCTATGAGCAGTACAAAAACGCACAACCCTCCGATATCGTCTACACCTACGTAACCTACTACCACCCCACCCCCAGCACTACCGATGCCGCCAACGCAGCCGAGGAAGTCACCTACCTGAGATATGCCGATTGGCGCCATCTGAAGGAATCCGTTGCCTTCTTTGATAACAACACCCGTACATACTTAAATGATGCCAAGGCCATCCCTGAAAATCAGGTAGAAAGCACCATCGCCGCCTATAAGCAGGCGAACCCCGATGCAGAGCTTTACGCAGTTTTGGGCATTGGCTCTCTGCGTACCAGCCGTCTGCACAATATGACCGTTGCCAAGGGCAACAATCTCACCGACACCGCCATTGACCGCTATGCCCCCGTGTATACCCACGAAAATGCCTCCGCGCACCACGGCAACGACGTGGTCGTATGGCTGGGCAACAACGGCCGTATCACGCTGAATATCGACACCGGTATTGCTCTGACCAAGGCTGTCACCGAGGCCATCGGCAATCCCGACGATCTCTATGAGCTGACCGTTACCGTTCCTGCCGGTGTGGTCGCCGACCCCGTGGTGCTGGACGCCCAGGGCAACGAAGTAACCGCTACCTACACCGGCAATGTGCTGACCGTGAATGTCAAGGCAGGAGAAACCGTCTACATCAGCGGCATCCCCGGCGGCACGGAATGCACCATCGGCGAGAATGTAAAGGGCGATTACTACATCGAGAGCAAGACCGCCACTGTCCGCGTTCCTCTGCTGAGTGATGTGCTGCAAAACGGCGCTGCACAGTTTGCGCCCGCAACTGTCACCAACGCCCCCAACAAGTACGGCAACCTCTTCATCACAAAAGAGATCACCAGCGACCACAATGTCCCCGCCAGTGTGTTGGACAAGAAATTTGATATCACTGTCCGTGTAGGCTCTGCCCTTATCGGCAAGAAATTCACCGTGAAGAACAGCGCCTATATCGATCCTTATGAAGTGACCGTGGATAGCGCCGGCAAGATACCTTTCCTGCTCAAGGCAAGACAGACCGTCGAGATCCTTGACCTGCCGGCAGGCACGCCCGTCACCATTACTGAGGCAGATCCCGGCAGCAACTTCGCAGTGACCTACCGCACCCGCAACCACTCCGGCGAAACTGCCGATGCTGACAACCAGGTGGTCATTCCTTCCACCGGCAGCGCCACCGCAGTTGTTCTGAATCACTACACCCCCACAGAAACCACTATAGATTTGGATGTTGTGGTCAACAAGACTTTCGCTGATGCAAGCGTAGCTTCCCTCTTGAACGGCGGCTCCTTCTTCTTTGAAGTTTACAAGCACGACGTTGCCAATCCCATTGCGCAGACCCAGATCGACTACGCAGCCCAGGAATACGGCGATAAGTCTGTGATCATCGAAAACGTGCTGAATAACGAGACCTTTGCCGAAGGGGGCACCTATTCCTACAGCGTCATCGAGAAGAAGGGCGATGTGACCAATGTTTCCTATGACCGCACGATCTACACCTTTGATGTGGTGGTTACCGACAACGGTGGCCAGCTGGAAGCTAGGGTCATCGGCAGCAACAATGCCGAGATCACAAACACCGTAGGCGACAGCGCGCTGGATTACGTCACCCAGTTCACCAACACCTACGACACCGCTCCTATCAGCATGGACATCCGGAAGGTGATCTTCAATATGTCCGGCGACAACACCGTTTCCGCAGCCGGCTTCAAGTTCCGCTCCATCGCGGTGAACGCCAACGGAACTCCGCTGGATCCCAACGCCCCCGAGACCCCTCTGAATACCATTTACTCCGATGCAGCCGGCAATGCCCGCATCAGTGGTGTTTACACCAGAGAGCAGATGGGCTACCACTACTACATCGTTTATGAAGAAAATACCAACAATCCCGGTTGGAGATACTCCCAGGCCCAGTATTTCGTAACTGTGAATGTAGAGGATGTGGCAGGCAAGCTCACCGCTACCATGACCATCGCTGCTTACAACGAAGCGGCAACTAAAGAGCTGGCTTCTCCCGTCGTTGTGGACGGCAATGCAGGTATGCTTTGGTTCTCCAACACCTACGATCCCGAGGATGTCATCCTGGATTTGAACGGCATCGTCAAGAAGGAGCTGACCGGCAAGGCCCTGGAAAAGGATGCCTTCACCTTCCATATCTGCCTGGATGGCATCACCACCCCCGTTATGGTGGGCAAGAACGATGCAAAAGGCAATGTATCCTTCTCCTACGTTGACCCGGATGCGGAAGCCCTCTATCAGGGCAAGATCCACTTTGCCCAAGCAAGCAAAATTGCCCTCGACATCTTCGAGGTGATCCCCGCCGGCGCAACTGACGATGCTGCTACCGGCAAGAAGGTTCTGAACGGTATGTACTACGACCCCACCATCTATGACCTGGTAATCGAAGTCACCAACGACAGCACTACCGGCAAGTTAAATGCCAACTACTACTTCGAGGATGCTGTGAGCAAGGTCGTCACCTTCCAAAACATCTATAAGCCCACTCCCACTGAGTATGCCCTGGGCGGCCACAAGGTCCTCCATGGCCGTGCACCCAAGGAAGGCGAGTTCTCCTTCGAGCTGTACGAGGGCAACACCCTTCTGGAAACTGTCAAGAACAAGGCTGACGGCAGCTTTGCCTTCACAGCGATTTCCTATGACAAGGCCGGCGAATACACCTACACCATCAAGGAAGTCGCAGGCAATGTGCCCGGCGTTACCTACAACGGTGTTCAGAACCCCGTAGAGGTCAAAGTGACTGTCACCGACACCCTCGGCGTTCTCAGCGCTGCTGCCAATGTCGAGAACACCGCTATCAAGTTCGAGAACACCTACATAGCGGCAGATGCCAAGGTCACCTTTAACGGCACTAAGGAACTTGTGGATGCCGACAGCAAGATCCCCGCAGGCACCCTGTTCACCTTCAAGCTCTACGCAACTGACAACACCTTCGCCATTGACCCGGCTAAGCTGTTGGACACCAAGCAGGTACACAGTGGTGCATTCTCCTTCGAGGGTATCTTCAACACCACCGGCACATATTACTTCGTGATCGTGGAAGACACTGCAGATCCTGCAGAGAATGTGGTATATGACCGCAGCCAGCACAAGTTCATTGTGACCGTCAGCGACATCGGCGACGGCCAGCTGAAGGCAGTCATCACCAATGTGACCACCGGCGTTGCCACCGCCCCCGCTGCAGAGGCCACTGCCGATGTGAAATTCACCAACGCACACTTTGATGAGGTCACCCGGAAGGAAGTTTACACCCCCGGCAACACCACCCAAACCATCGACGGTCAGAAGGTTAATGCAGGCGATATCCTCACCTACTTTATCACCTACCATAACTACACCGGTGAGAATGTGGTAGCCGACATCGTGGATGTCATTCCCAATCACACCACCTATGTGGACGGCTCTGCTTCCCACGGCGGTACCTATGCAGGTACGCACCTGAACTGGATTCTGCATGTGGCCAAGGGCGAAAGCGTCACCGTGACCTTCCAGGTAAAGGTGAACGAAACCCAGGGTATTGTCCCCAACACCGCTGTGGTCCGGGACGGCGTGAACACCTACCACACCAACGAAGTGGTCAATCACACTGTGAAGGATCCCCTGGTGAAGGATGTGTTCGCTCCTGCCGACACCACTGTCAGCATCGACGGTCAGAAGGTCAATAAGGGCGACGAACTGGTCTACACCCTGACCTACACCAATGCTACCGATAATGCTGTGGATGTCCAGATCACCGACACCCTCTCCCGGTATGTGACCTTTGTGGCAGCTGATAATGGCGGCATCTACAATGAAGGCAAGCTCACCTGGAATCTGAATGATGTTCCCGCCTGGGGCAGCATGACCGTTTCCTTCAAGGTAGTGGTAAGCGAGAATGCAGAAGGCACAGTTGTGGAGAACGAAGCAACGGCAATCGTAGCCGGCAATCCCTACACCTCCAACGAGGTTGTGAACCCTGTGAACCCGCCTGCTACCATACCTACCACCGCTCCCACTTCTGCACCTACCACTGCACCTACCACCGCAGCTACCACTGCACCTACTACCGCACCTACTACGGCTCCCACCGAGGCT
>JAFTMI010000026.1 GCA_017452505.1 Oscillospiraceae bacterium | reverse complement strand
TCGTTGCCTGCCACAACCCCTCCTACATCACCAAGGGCTTCAAGATCGTCCAGGACGTCATGCCCGGCGGTGTATTCCTGATCAACTGCCAGTGGAACCTGGAGGAGCTGGAGCATCATCTGGATGCTGCTTCCAAGCGCTACATTGCTGAAAACAACATTCAGCTGTACACCATCAACGCCATCGACCTGGCTATCAAGGTTGGCATGGGCAAGCGCACCAACACCATTCTGCAGTCCGCTTTCTTCGCACTGGCTAAGGTTATGCCCAGCGAGGAGGCTATCGGCTACATGAAGGCCGCTGCTGAGGCTTCCTACCTGAAGAAGGGCCGTGATGTTGTTGAGAAAAACTGGGACGCTATCGATGCCGGTGCTACCGCATTCGTGAAGATCGATGTTCCCGCTGCCTGGGCTAAGGCTGAGGCTAAGGCTGCTGACGAGGTCCTGGAAGGCCCCGCTGCTACCGTTGCTGTTGCTAAGAAGATCCTCAAGCCTATCGGCAAGATGGACGGCTACAGCCTGCCTGTATCCGCTTTTGCTGACTTGGAAGACGGCCAGTTCCCCCTGGGTGTTTCCGCTTACGAGAAGCGCGGCGTTGCTGTTACTGTTCCTCACTGGGATGAAACCAAGTGTATCCAGTGTAACAACTGTGCTTATGTATGTCCCCACGCTACCATCCGTCCCTATGCACTGACTGAGGCCGAGGCTGCTGCCGCACCTGCAGGCACCCGTCTGATGGACGTGAAGGCCGGCAAGGGCAAGGGCGTTTACAAGTACGCCATGGCTGTTTCTCCCCTGGACTGCATGGGCTGCGGTGTCTGTGTTGGCGTATGTCCCACCGGCGCTATCACCATGGTTCCTCAGGAGCAAGAGCTGGGTGAACAGGAAGTCTTCAACTACATGGTTTCCAAGGTCGCTCAGAAGCCCGAAATGGAAGACAACACTGTCAAGGGCAGCCAGTTCCGCAAGCCTCTGCTTGAGTTCTCCGGCTCCTGCGCTGGTTGTGCTGAAACTTCCTACGCTCGTCTGGTAACCCAGCTGTTCGGCGACCGTATGTACATTTCCAATGCTACCGGTTGTTCCTCCATCTGGGGTGGCCCCGCTGCTACAGCTCCCTACACTGTGAATGCTGACGGCCACGGTCCTGCATGGGCTAACTCCCTGTTTGAGGACAATGCCGAGCACGGTCTGGGTATGTACACCGCACAGGCTGTCATCCGTGAGTCCCTGGCTAACAAGGTCCGCAAGGTTATGGAAGACACTGCTTCCGAGGAGCGTAAGGCTGCTTGCCAGGCTTACCTGGATACCTTCAACGATGGCGAAGCCAACAAGGCTGCTACCAAGGCTCTGATTGCTAACCTGGAAGCTAAGGTTTGCTGCGACACCGTCGCTGACATCCTGGCTAAGAAGGAATACCTGTCCAAGAAGTCCGTTTGGATCTTCGGTGGCGACGGCTGGGCATACGACATTGGCTTCGGCGGTGTTGACCACGTTTTGGCTTCCAACAAGGACGTTAACATCTTCGTCTTCGATACCGAGGTTTACTCCAACACTGGCGGTCAGGCTTCCAAGGCTTCCAACATCGGCCAGGTTGCTCAGTTCGCAGCTTCCGGCAAGGAAACCAAGAAGAAGTCCCTGGCTGAGATCGCAATGAGCTACGGCTATGTTTACGTTGCTCAGATCGCTATGGGCGCTAACCAGGCTCAGACCATCAAGGCTATCTGTGAGGCTGAGGCCTACAACGGTCCTTCTCTGATCATCGGCTATGCTCCCTGTGAGATGCACTCCATCAAGGGTGGTATGATGAACTGCCAGTCTGAGATGAAGAAGGCTGTTGATTGCGGTTACTGGAATCTGTTCCGCTTTGATCCCTCCAAGGAGACCGGCAAGTTCACTCTGGACAGCAAGGCTCCCAAGGATGGTTACCAGGAGTTCCTGATGAACGAGGCTCGCTACAGCCGTCTGACCCGTGAGTTCCCCGAGCGTGCAACCGACCTGTTCGCTAAGAACGAGGCTGCTGCTAAGGAGCGTTACGAGCACCTGCTGAAGCTGGTTGAGATGTACAAGGATTGATCCTATAAACATTGGGCCCACCCTCTTCTGAGGGTGGGCCTTTACAACAGGAGGTAATTATGCTCTGTACAGTAATCGATATTCGTGGGGACTACGCCTTTGTCAAATATGATGAAACCGGCGTTGTTTCCGAGGTTGCCATTGCGCTTCTGCCCTTTGGGGTCGATGTGGGCGACCGGTTGAAATTTGAAAACTATGAATTTACGCAAGCATAAAGGCGATGGACTAATCCATCGCCTTTGTGTTTTATTTATCTTTTTTTAATTTCAACAGCTTGCGCAGTTTGCGTTTTTCCCGATTTACCTTCATTGGTGATTTCAGCTCCGGCGGTTGGGGCTCCAGCTTTTGGGCATCAACAGCAGAATTTTTCAGCTTGTGATTTACCGCTTCTTTACATAAGGTGTACAAAACAGAAGCAATCGGGATCATCAGGAACATGCCGGCAACACCCATCAGCTTGCCACCGACAGAAACAGCTACCAGAACCCACATTCCGGACAGGCCTACAGATGTACCCACTACCCGGGGATAGATCATATTATTCTCGACCTGCTGTATAACAAGGAACATAACCACAAACCAAACAGCCAGCATAGGGTCCTGCACAAAAATCAGAAATGCGCCGAGAATGCAGCCGGTCCAAGCACCCACGATAGGGATAAATGCCGTAACTGCGATCACCACACTGATCAGCGGAATAAAGGGCATGCGGAAAATCGCCATACAAATAGCAAACAGCGAGCCTAAAATACACACCTCAATACACTGTCCAGACAGGAAATTGGAGAATGTACTGTTAGTCAGCCGGGCCACACGAACCACATTATCAGCAAAGCTTTCCTTGCAATATGCATAAAGAAGCTTTCTGCCTTGCCGGGCCAGGGTTTCCTTTTGGAACAGGCAATAAATGCAGAACACAAGCCCAATCACCGCTTTAAACGCACCGGAGAATAATCCGCTGATAGCGTTCACAGCGCTTCCCAAAACAGATGTTGCCAGATTGCCGAAGCCGGACAGCGCCTCCTTAATCAGAGAGCTCCAATTCACCGTTTCAAAATCCGTATTGGCATTGAGCCATTCCAGTACCGCAGGATTTTCTTTCAGCAAATTCCGCAAGGCGGTTTCCACCCGTGTTGCAAAATCAATAAGCGCAGGAATCAAGGCATTGAGCGTATTGATCAGCTGCGGAACCAACAGCCAAACCACCAGTGTCACTACCAACATGAGAAATACAAAGGTCAACACGACTGAAAGCGCCCGCCGCAAGACCGGCTTTTTAATCTTTTTAAACGGTGTGTTTTCAATGAAACGCATTGGCACATTCAAAATGAAAGCCAAAACACCGCCCAGGATAAACGGCGAGAACACCTCGGAAAGTGTCGTTTTCAAAGACCTTACGCGCTCAGCATCATGCAGTAACCAGTACAGAACAATGAAGCCGCAAATACTCCAGAAAATCCGCGAAAGCAGCTTTTTATTCACTTCCAGCATTCTTATCTCCCCTTTCTGAATAACTATACGCAAGTATCATTCGGATAAATTCTTTAGCGCAGCGCAAAGAGCATCCACATTTTCATCGGTGGTTGCCCAACTGGTACAAAAGCGCACGGTAGTATTCTCTTCATCCGCCTTTTCCCAGGTTGCGAAGGTAAATTCTTTACCAAGTTCCTTTAATAGTTTGTCCGGAAGGGTTACAAACACTTGGTTAGTTGTTCCGGGCAAATAGAGCGCATAACCTAAATCGGTCAAGGTTTTGCGGATCTTGTCAGCCATCTTATCTGCATGGGCAGAAATCGCAAAATACAGGTCGTTTTCAAACAATGTTTTGAACTGCAGACCCAGCAGCCAGCCCTTGGCCAGCATGCCACCCCGCTGTTTCATCAAATAGCGGAAGTCCTCTGCAATGGCGGGATTGGGAATCACCACTGCCTCACCAAACATAGCGCCTACCTTAGTGCCACCAATGTAGAAGGCATCGCAGTATTTCGCATAATCTGCCAGGGTAATATCATTCCCCTTTGCTGCCAAACCATAGCCCATACGGGCACCATCCACAAACAGGAAAAGTCCCTTTTCTTTGCACAGGGCGGACAACGCATTCAGTTCTTCCAAGGAATACAGTGTACCGTACTCGGTGGGGTTAGAAATGTAGATCATCTTAGGCTGAACGATATGCTCGGCATCCATAGAAAGGCTTTGGCTTTCTATGATCTTTTCCGCCAGAGCAGGATCGACCTTTCCATCCTTAGAGGGCAGAATAATGACCTTATGGCCGGTTGCCTCAATGGCGCCGGTTTCGTGGACATTGATGTGACCGGATTCCGCTGCGATCACGCCCTGGTGAGGGCGCAGGGAGGCAGCAATCACTGTCAAATTAGTCTGCGTTCCGCCTACCAAAAAATGCACAGCTGCATTCGGCGCATCGCATTTTTTGCGGATCAGCTCTGCCGCTTCGCTGCAATAGGTATCGGAACTGTAGCCTGGCATCTGAACACCGGAATTCTCCGCCAATGCGTTAAGGATCGCCGGATGGCAAACTTCATTATAATCGTTGTTAAAATAACGCATTTTATACACTCCCACTATGAATACTCATATTTTACGAAATGCGCTATAATATGTCAAGTCATATTTCCCCTCCCCCAATCATAATCTGTTCTCGGCAGACATATGCAGGGAGGGAATGATATGACAGATACCATTGAGGATAGAGCCTGCGCGTTGGCCGTGTATATCATAGAAACCGGCGCCACCGTTCGCAGTGCAGCCAAACACTTCGGCATTTCCAAATCCACGGTACATAAAGACCTTTCCCAAAGACTCCCACAATACAACAAAACACTCTATCAACAGGTACGACAGGTGTTGAACTTAAACAAGGCCGAGCGGCATATCCGAGGCGGCCAGGCAACCCGTAAAAAATACCAGCTTCAAAAGAAGAAACCGTAGCCATTTTCTGATATTTGTGCTATACTCAAGAAAAGGAAGTGGTGAAATGTTTGATATCACTCTGATCGCAATGGGCAAGCTGAAAGAAAAATTCTACTTATCCGCTGCCGCTGAATACGAAAAGCGCATGAAGGGCTACTGCCAGTTCAATCTGATCGAGCTGCCGGAAGTACGCCTGCCGGAAAACCCTTCTCAAGCGGAGATTCATGCCGCATTGGAAAAAGAGGCGGATACTATCTTAGCTAAAATTCCAAAAGGTGCCTGGTTTTGCACGCTCACACCGGAAGGTAAACTGCTGTCCTCCGAAGCACTGGCTGAAAAGATGAAAGATGTGAAGCTGTCGGGCAAAAGCTGCGCCTGTTTTCTGATCGGTTCTTCCTTTGGTATGGCACCAAGGCTCAAGGAAATGGCTGACTTTAAGCTTTCAATGAGTCCTATGACCTTCCCACATCATTTAGCAAGGGTAATGGTCCTGGAACAACTCTACAGAGCAGAAGCCATTCAAGCAGGCAGCAAATACCATAAGTAAAAGCACCGGAGGAAACTCCGGTGCTTTATTGTTAAAACTCTCCTGTTGCGTACATAACGGCGGACAGGGCGCACAAAGGGGCCGTCTCACAGCGCAGAATACGGTTGCCCAGGGTGCAGATATGCAGCCCGGCATCTTTTGCCATTTCCACTTCCTTAGGCTCTAAGCCGCCCTCCGGGCCTGTGAGCAGGCTTATGGATGTAAACGGTTCCATCTCCAAAGCCATTTTCAAAGTGGTTGCCCGTTCATTCTCATAGAAAAGGATCGCCTTGTCGGCTTCCGCAGCTCGATTCAAAGCTGCCTTATAGCTGTCTACTGTCAGCACCTTTGGGATACATCCCCTGCCCGATTGTTCCGCCGCAGAGGCAGCGATCTTCTGCCACCGCTCCATTTTCTTGGCAAGGCTTTTCTCATCAGGACGGGACACACAACGGCTGCTGGGGAATGCCACGATCTCATAAGCGCCCAGCTCAGTAGCTTTTTGGATCACATGCTCTAACTTATCACCCTTGGAAAAGGCCATATAAACACTGGCCCTTACCTTTGGCTCAGCTGAAGACTCCTGGCGATTATTAACCACAAGGCTTATTTGATTGGGGCTCACATCGCTGATGGTGCAAAGACATTCATTGCCGATCCCGTCACAAATCAGCACCTGTTCCCCCGCTCTCAGCCGCAGCACCTTGGCGTGAGCTGCATTTTCACCGGTCAGCACAAGAAAATCTCCCTGTAGCTGCTCCGGAGTTACAAAAAATCGTGTCATAGGACTTACTCCTTTCGGAAATATCCAAAAGGAGTATAGCATATTTTGTCCGCAAAAACAACTGGGCATTGGGGAAAAATGTATTGACAAAACAGCCGGAACAGGTTATAATTCTTTGGTAACATCTGCGAGAGTGTTGGAATGGTAGACAAGCACGTTTGAGGTGCGTGTGGTTACGCCGTGTGGGTTCGAGTCCCATCTCTCGCACCAAGATTGAAGCAATCCTAATAAGGATTGCTTCAATCTTTTTTTAGGTGGGACTCTAAGAACTAAATTGCAATATGCCGGTGGCATATTGCTGCCACCAGTGCAAACACTGGTGTCTACCTTGATTTCTACCCGAAGGATAGAAATGCAATGAGTCCCATCTCTCGCACCAAAAAGCTATCCCAAAAGGGAGAGCTTTTTTCTTTATATTTTTTGCAAATTTTTCAGCAATTCTTCTTGCAATTCCCAAACCAATATGTTATAATCCCGCCGGAATTAGAGATATTATAACATTTTATCTATTTATAATATCAATTTTATCAATATTTTCGGAGGTTACTATGGAGGAGTCTGTCAACGCACCTAAGGAGGAAACGGTGCAAAGAAAGGAAAACGGCCGGATTGCTGCTTTTAAGTTCGTGCCTTTGCTGGTCTTTGCTGCTGCAGTTATCATATTTAAGCTGGATCTGCTGTTGGCCGCACCGATTGCCACCTTTAGCGCAATTGCAGTTTATATGATCCTGTACAAAGTGGACTTTGAGTGCGCTTTTGAACAGTGTCTGAAGTCCGTCAAGCGCATCGTTTTGATTTTCTTTATCTTGATGTTTGCTTACGGCGTTGCCGAGTGTTTTATGGCCACCGGTGTCGGTGCTGCCCTTATTAACCTGGCTCTTGAGGTCGGCGTTACCGCACAGACCATTGCGCCTGTTACCCTGATCGTTTGCTGTCTGCTCTCCACCGCAACAGGTTCTTCCTGGGGTACATTCGCTGCCTGCGCCCCTATTTTCCTTTGGCTGAACCATTTGGTTGGCGGCAACAATCTGCTGACTCTCTGCTCTATTGCCGGCGGCTCCTGCTTTGGCGATAACATCGGTATGATCTCCGATGTGACCGTACTGTCCTGCGGTATGCAGGACGTTAAGATCATCGACAGACTGAAGCACCAGTTAATTTGGGCATTCGGCTCTCTTGCTTTGGCTCTTGGCGTTGTAACCTTGGTTGGCATTTTTGTCTATGATCTGCCCAGCACACAGGGTGACGTAGCTGCCGCAATTTCTCAGATCCCCGAAGCGGCAAGAGAAGCTTTGGCCACCGAACGGCCCTCTGCGCTGGCTCTGCTGGATCAAGTGGAAGCCGGTGTCCCCTACTTTATGGTTATTCCTCTGATCGTGGTGATCGGTCTTTCCTTTATGAAGTTCCATACGATGATCTGCCTGGCAGCAGGTATGGTGTCTTCTCTCATCTGCGGTCTGTTTGCCGGTACCACCGATTTCTCCACCTGGCTCAATAAGCTTTTACTTACCGGTTTCGCCGATGCCGGCAGCTGGGTCATTGTGATGATGACTTGGGTCTCTGCATTCGGTGGCATTATGAACAGCATGAATGCATTTGATCCCTTGGCAAAACTGGTAGTCAAGATATCTAAGAATGTACAGCAGCTGATGGGCTGGTGCGGTATTCTGTGCTTAGCCGGCAACGCTGCCCTTTCTGACGAAGCTGCACAGGTAGCAACTATGTCTCCCATTATTCGTGATATTGTAGAAAAGAATGTAGAATGCGACGACGAAGAAGCCGCCTACACCCTCCGTGTTCGCTTGGCGACCTTTACCTCCGGTATGGGCATTTACGGCTCTCAGATGATCCCCTGGCACTGCTTCCCTGTGTTCTTCGCAGGTATTGCATCTGCCGTATTCCCTCTGGCCACCTTCACCCCCATGGACATTATCGGCCACAACTACTTAAGCTTTATCATTGTAGGCTCTCTGCTTATCCTGACCTTTACCGGTCTTGACCGCTTTGTGCCTATGCTGAAGCTACCCGGCAAAAATCGCGTTCGACTGAAAAAGAACTAATCTAACAAAAAAACAGGACGATGAAATCGTCCTGTTTTTTGTTTAACCGCCCGGAAACAACACACACTAAGGTCAAACGAGGTGGTTAAATGGAATCATTATGGGATAAAACTGCAAAAATGCCCCGATTTGACCCGCTGACCGGTGATATACAGACAGATGTACTGGTGATCGGCGGTGGAATTACCGGGCTTTTATGCGGACATTTTTTGCAAAAAGCAGGTGTTTCCTGTGCAGTAATTGATGCCGGCAGAATATGTCAGGGTATTACCCACAACACAACTGCAAAAATTACAGTCCAACACGGACTCATCTATCACAAGCTCATCTGCAAATACGGCACCGATATTGCGCGGCTCTATTTTCAGGCACAGGATCAAGCCCTCTCAATTTACAGGCAACTTGCTTCAAAAATCGATTGTGATTTTGAGGAAAAAGATGCCTTTGTGTATTCACTTAACAGCCAAATCGAAATCGAACAAGAAGCAAATGCTCTGCGGAGAATCGGCAGCCCGGCTATTTTTGCAGAAAATATCAATCTGCCTTTTCGGATCCAGAGCGCGGTACGTGTCCCTAAGCAAGCACAGTTTCATCCTCTTAAATTCTTAAACGCTATCTCCAAGGATCTACAAATATTTGAAAACACCCGAGCATTGAAGGTCCGCCCTGGGGAGGTCATCACAAACAGAGGCAAAATACGGGCTGAAAAGATCATAGTCGCCACCCACTTCCCTTTTCTCAACAAACACGGCGCATACTTTTTGAAGCTATATCAGCATCGTTCTTATGTGCTGGCGCTTAAAAATGCACCCGATGTAAAAGGCATGTATGTGGATGCTTCACTGAAGGGGTTGTCCTTCCGCACAAGCGGGGATCTTTTGCTTTTGGGTGGTGGCAGTCACAGAACCGGGAAAAATGGCGGCAACTGGCGTGAACTGACGGAATTCAGCAGGAAATTTTATCCCGGTGCAGAAGAAGTTGGCCGGTGGGCAACGCAGGATTGTATGAGCTTGGACGGCATTCCCTATATTGGGCAATACGCAAGCGGCACACCCAATCTCTATGTGGCTACCGGTTTCAACAAATGGGGCATGACCAACGCGATGGTTGCAGCAAGGATTTTGAAAGATTTGGTTTTGGAAAAAGATAACAAGTTTGCCAAGGTGTTTACGCCAAACAGACACATTTTTCATCCGCAACTGGGCATCAATCTGCTTGAAACCACCCTTGGTCTAATCACACCTACTACTCCCAGGTGCCCTCATCTCGGATGCGCTTTGACGTACAACAAATTCGAGCATTCCTGGGATTGTCCCTGTCATGGCTCACGATTTACCGAAAAAGGCAAGGTCATTGACAATCCTGCAAACGGTGATAAGAAATAAGTGGCTTTATGTATAAGCCACTTATTTTTCAGTAGCAAATTTTTACAGAATATGCTATACTAACAAAAACATACTTTGGAGGTCAAAGGAATGCGTTTTTTGCTTACCTTATGGATCTGCAAATTCATCGCCTTCGCGGTGAATCTGGTAGATAAGAAACGAGGCAGTAACTATTCCGGCAAAATTGCCATTCGACTTATGCCCGACTTTGTTGCCCGTTTTAAGAAGATTGATTATGATAAGGTGTATTTCATTTCCGGCACCAACGGGAAATCCACAACCACCAATCTGTTGAATCACACCCTTCTGTCCGCCGGCAAAGGCGTTGCCTGCAACACAGAGGGCGCCAATATGATGGGCGGTGTGGCCACTACGCTCATTAAGAATTCCACCTTGGGCGGTGCACTTAACAAGGAATTCCTGGTTTTAGAGATTGATGAGCGGAGCTTCCCTGCCATCCACAAGGTTCTGCCCGGTCGGAATTTAGGCCTTACCAATCTGCAAAAAGACCAGGTGCAGCGCAACGGCGACCCGGATTTCATTCTGCGGAAATTCCGTGGTGCAATCACCAAGGATATGACCTTGTATCTGAATAATGAAGAGCCCCGCAGCCGCAGTTTAGAAGAGCAGGCTGGTAAATCTGTGTATTTTAGCGTGGCAGATAATGATAAGACCTATACCCGGGACGATTTCTATAATGTCACACTTCCCTGCCCCAAATGCGGTCATCCCATTGTTTACGACAAATACAATCTTGCCAATATTGGTCCTTTCCACTGTGTCAAGTGCGATTATGCCAGCCATAAGGAAGCGGATGTTATCATTTCCGGGATTGATTTTGAGAAAAACACCTTTGTTTGCAGCGATTCTGTTTGGACAGTACCTTACAACAATCCTTTCTACATTTACAATTTCGCAATGTGCATTGCCATCTGCCGTAATATCGGCCTCACAGATGCAGAAATCCAAAAAGGCTTTGCGAGCTTTAACAACCGTGCCAACCACCGGGATGTGATTTACTTTAAGGGTAAGGAAATTTATTATCTGCGGGGTAAGCAGGAAAACCCGGAAGCTCTTCAATCTCAGTTGGATATCATTGCAGCTGACAAGCGGGAAAAAGCTGTTTTTGTAGGTATGTACCGAATTACGGACTTTTATCCCCATTATGGCGGCAGTTTTTACTTCTTCGATTGTGATTTCACCCCAATTGTAGAAAGCAACGCAACCGACTTTGTGGCATTTTCTCAAACTGTCGCCAACGATATTGCCAGCCGTATGATTTTGGCAGGCGCTGACGAATCCCGGGTACGGATCTTTGACACCAATGATCCGGCAACCATATTTAAGGTCCTGGATGAGATTGATGCCAAGGTGGTTTATATTTTAACCAACACCTATCACGCACCGGAAATCAAGGCCTATTTCAAGGAAGGAGGCGCATCCAATGGATAAAATCACTGTTGGCTGGATGTACCCCAACCTGTTAAATCTCCACGGCGAACGAGGCAGTGTGCAGGCTCTTGTGGCCATCGGCAAGCAGCTTGGCATAGAAATCCAAGTCAAGCGCATTGAGGATTTTGACGATCCTATTCCCTTTGAAGAATTGGATCTGCTAATCTTCCTGCCCGGTGAAATTGCAATGTTCCGGCATTTGATCCCTGCTCTGCAAGCAAGTGCCTTTGGTGAATATCTGGAAAAGGACGGCTATGTGTTGGTATTGGGAACAACCGGTTTGATGTTCGGCAAAACCATCACCCGGGAAGACGACAGCGTTATTAACGGCTTGGGCTATTTGGATATGGATGCCACGGAGCGGAAGTATGTGTGGGGCGATGACCTGCACTTCAGACTAAATGATACCGACATGGAACTTGCCGGCTCTCAGATTCAAATGGCTGATGTGGATGCCAAGCAACCTCTGGGCACAACGGTTTATGGCATGGGCAATAATAACACCGGGGCTGAGGGCGCAAGGTATAAAAACCTGATTTATACCAACTGCTTAGGCCCGTTATTTGTGAAAAATCCCTGGTTTGGCGAATATATCTTAAAGGGTATTATGCGGACTAAGGGTGTGGAGATTTCCGCAGAGGGCTGCTACCCTGTTGCCAAAGCCTCCTTTGATGCCACCTTAAAATTCATAAACGAAAAACCGAAAAAATAACAAAAAGAGCCACCCTGTGGGTGGCTCTTACTATTTATTACTTTTGGAAACGCTTCTTGCGAGGCAGGTCAGCAGGCTCAAAGCTTAGGGCTTTACCCTGTTCTAACGCTGCTACACCGGTGAGGATATTCTCTTTTTCTCCTCTGCATACGGGGCAATTACACTTGGATTCGTAGTGCTCCGGCTCGGTGAAGGTCGTGATCACGCCCTCAAAGTTCCGAAGGATCACCTTACGGGGTGTTTGGCTGAGAACATAGTTCGGCATTACAGGCACTTTACCGCCACCGCCTGGGGCATCCACCACGAAGGTGGGAATGCAGTACCCGCTGGTGTGGCCACGGAGGCCCTCGATGATCTCAATACCCTTGCTGACAGGGGTACGGAAGTGGGACAGGCCCAGGCTCAGGTCGCAAACATAGATGTAATAAGGACGCACACGGATCTTTACCAAATCGTTGACCAGCTTCCGCATCACATGGACACAGTCGTTCACACCGGCCAAAAGGACACTTTGATTACCCAAAGGAATGCCTGCATCGGCAAGCTTTGCGCAGGCTGCAGCCGACTCAGGGGTGATCTCATTGGGGTGATTGAAGTGGACATTGACCCAAATGGGATGATACTTCTTCAGCATATCACAGAGGTCCTGGGTAATACGTTGGGGCATCACCACCGGGACGCGAGTACCCAGTCGGATGATCTCTACATGGGGGATCTCCCGCAGAGAAGAAATCACATACTCCAACATCTCATCGCTCTGCATAAACACATCGCCGCCGGAAAGCAGAACATCACGAACCTCGGGATGGTTGCGGATATACTCGATGCAGGCGTCGATCTGTTCCTTGGGCATAGAATTATCCGTCTGACCCACCAAACGGCGCCGGGTACAATGGCGGCAATAGGATGCGCAGCGGTCAGTGAGCAGAAACAGTACTCTGTCCGGATAGCGGTGGGTCAAACCCTTAACAGGAGAGTCCGTATCTTCGTGGAGGGAATCCGCAGACTCTTCCGGCGCAAAGTACAGTTCATCCGCAGAAGGAATCGCTTGCTTACGGATAGGATCCTCAGGATCATTCAAATCCATAAGGGACAGATAATATGGGGTCACTGCCATACGGAAGGTCGCAAGGCATTTTTCGATACCTTGCTCCTCCTCCGGGGTAAGTGTAATATATTTTTTCAGGTCTTGCAATGTGGTAATGCGGTTCTTTGCCTGCCAGGTCCAGTCGTTCCACTGCTCGGCAGGGACATCCGCAAACAAGCCGTTGGGCGTTATCATAATTGGCTCCTCCAAGGCTAAATCTTTCACTAAAATGATACGGGATTATGCACCTAAAGTCAAGTAGTTTAGAATCCCAGCTCCTCACCCACCAGGATAAACTTGATCCGACCAGCAGGGCGACAATGGCGGGTAACGACAATATGGTTGCAAATACAGGTTTCGGACTTACAATCAGCGCAAGTGCCAGTAACGGTACAGGGATTGTTTAATCCAAAGCGCTGCTGATTGATAGGCGCTGCCACAGTTCTTGCCCGGGTGATTGCGCTTTCAAGATCGTCAGTTACCTTGTTCAAACCGGCAATCACTACCACAGAACCAGGACCATAGATGATGGCTGCAACTCTGTTGCCGTTACCGTCAATATTCACCATTTGGCCATCCATACTGAGTGCATTAGCTCCGGTGATAAATACATCCGCAGAAAGGCAATCCCTTGCGATCTTCTCACGCTCCTGGGCGGTTTCACATTGATCACGATCAAGCGTCTGATAGTTACCTGCATTCAGTGCTGCCATCAAACCGATTTGCTGGGCAGAGGTAGCACCGCCCCAACCAACGGTAGATCCTTCTGGGATCCAGGCAATGGCTTGCTTTAGGGCATCCTCTTTTGTATCGCAGTACACAGCGTCAAAATGGCGTTTATTCAAGTTTTTAACCAGAACTTCGCCACGTTTGCTGTAATACAGCTTCTTAGCAGTTTCCATAGGGAACTCCTTACTTCAGCAGTTTTTCCAAAGCTGCAATCTTCAAGCAGATGCAGAACACTTCCATTGCCTTCTCCAGTTCTGCAACAGGAGGCAGGCTGGGCGCAATACGGATATTGCTGTCAGCAGGCTCTTTGCCATATGGGAAGGTTGCGCCCGCAGGGGTCATAACCACACCGGCCTCCGCGCACAGGGTCAAAGCGCGGGTAGCAGTGCCTTCCATAGTATTCAGACTTACAAAGTAGCCGCCCTTGGGAGTATTCCAGTTGGCAAAGCCGCAGGGCGTGATCTCCTTATCCAGGATTTCAGCCACAGCGCGGAACTTCGGACCCAAAACGGATGCGTGCTTCTTCATAATTTCCAGGGTATGGGCCTTATCCTTCAAATATTTCACATGGCGCAGCTGGTTGATCTTATCGTGAGAGATCATCTGCACACCAAACATCTTGGTGAAATAAGCAATATTGGCTTCGGAAGATGCCATTACGGAAATACCGGCGCCGGGGAAAGTGATTTTGGAGGTCGATGCAAACTCAAAGACCATATCCGGGTTACCAGCCTCTTCGCACAGAGAGATGATATCTGCAAAAGGCACAAACTCACCGTCAAACTCGTGGACGCAGTAAGCGTTATCCCACATAATGGTAAAGTCGGGAGCGGCGGGCTTCAAGTTTGCAAAGCGGCGGATGGTTTCATCGGAGTAAATGATGCCATCAGGATTGGAATACTTGGGCACACACCAAATGCCCTTGACCTGGGGATCTTTTACCAAATCCTCCACCACATCCATATCAGGGCCGGTAGCAGTCATAGGTACAGTGATCAGCTCTGCGCCAAAGAACTCGGTAATACGGAAATGACGGTCATAGCCGGGGCTGGGACAAAGGAACTTTACAACTTCCTCTTTGCACCAGGGACGCTCGCTGTGGAGCAGGCCGTGAGAAAAAGCCTTTGCGATCACATCATGCATCAAGGTCAAGCTGGAAGAACCACCCAGGAAGGTCTGGGAAGCCTTACAGCCCAGCACATCTGCCCAATAAGCACGGGCAACAGGCAGGCCTGCCAATTCACCGTAGTTTCTGGCGTCAATACCGTCAGTAAAGCACTCTTTGGGGTCAACAAAACAACCCAGCATATCACTGATCAAGTCCAACTGATCAGCACCGGGCTTACCCCGGGCCATATTCAGCTTCAAGTTCTGCGCCTTGCAAGCATCAAAACGCTCTGTTTGCAGCGCATATTCCTTCTGCAACTCGTCCTTTGTCATGGTTATGTACGACATAATTATCTCTCCTTTTACAACTATTTATATAGAGAATACTATACACCTTTTTCGCCAAAATTGCAAGCTGTGAGAAAGAAAATTTCATTTTCCCCAATTTGTATTCATTGAACAAGGGAATTTACTGTTCAGCTTTAAATTTATACACATTTATCCCTTGCAATTTTACAGAATTTAGAATAAAATTTATTGTAAGTATCAATTTGAAAGGATGCGCCAAAAATGAGTCACAATCTGAATGTTCCTGAGATTTTTGCCAGCGACGTTTTTAATGAGGCCGTGATGAAGCAACGCCTTCACCCGGATATATATAATGCCTGGAAGCAATGCATCCAAAACAGCACCCCTCTGGAGCTGTCTGTTGCCAACGAGATTGCCGAGGCAATGAAGGATTGGGCCATTGAAAAGGGCGCAACCCACTACACCCACTGGTTCCAGCCTATGACCGGCATCACCGCCGAAAAGCACGATTCTTTTATCGCGCCCACTGATGACGGTCGGATAATAATGGAATTTAACGGCAAATCTTTGGTTCGCGGTGAACCGGATGCCTCCTCTTTCCCCTCCGGCGGTCTGCGGGCTACCTTTGAGGCAAGAGGCTATACGGCATGGGATCCCACTGCCTTCGCTTTTGTGAAAGACGGCAGTCTGTACATTCCCACCTGCTTCTTCTCTTTTACCGGCGCGGCGTTGGATATGAAGACCCCGCTGCTCCGCTCCATTGACGAAGTTTCCAGAGAAGCTATGCGCATTATGCGGCTTTTTGGTGACACCGAGACCAAGCGTATAGTGACCTGCGTAGGTGCTGAGCAGGAGTATTTCCTGTTGCCTAAGGATATGTATGCCCAAAGAGAAGACCTGCGACTGACCGGTCGAACCCTCTTTGGCGCGCTGCCCCCCAAGGGGCAGGAATTGGATGACCATTATTTCGGCACCATCCGCACTCGGGTTTCCAAGTTTATGCGCGACCTGGATGAGCAGCTTTGGCGGCTGGGCATTCTGTCCAAGACCAAGCACAACGAAACCGCTCCCTGTCAGCACGAGATCGCGCCCATTTACACCGATGCAAACAGCGCCTGCGATGCCAACCAGCTGATCATGATGGTGATGAAAAAGTGCGCTGCCAAACATAATTTAGTGTGCTTGTTGCACGAAAAGCCTTTTGCTGGTGTGAATGGCTCCGGTAAGCACAACAACTGGTCTTTAGCCACCGACACCGGTCACAACCTGTTTAGCCCCGGTAAGACCCCCCGGCAAAACGCCCGCTTCCTGGTGTTCCTGGCGGCCTTTATCAAGGGCATTGACGAGTACCAGGACTTCCTGCGCTGCACGGTAGCGTCCGCCGGTAACGATCACCGTTTGGGTTCTCACGAAGCTCCCCCCGCTATCATTTCCATCTTCCTGGGTGACGAGCTGAATGCTGTTGTAAACTCCATCATCAACGGCACCAACTATACCGATCCCGAGAAGAGTGTTATGCGAATCGGTGTGGACGTTCTACCCTCTATTCCCAAAGACACCACCGACCGGAACCGCACCTCTCCCTTGGCTTTCACCGGTAATAAGTTCGAGTTCCGTATGCTGGGCTCTTCCCTGTCCATTGCAGGCCCTAACATTGCTCTGAACACCATTATGGCTGAGGAATTGGGTAAATTTGCCGATGAGCTGGAGCAAGCTGACGACTTCGACTCCGCCCTGCAAAAGCTGGTCTGCCGCACCTTTACAGAGCATCAGCGGATCATCTTCGGCGGCAACGGATACAGCGAGGAATGGAAAGAAGAGGCAGCCCGCCGTGGTCTGAGTAACTATCCCTCCACCGCCCAGTGCCTACCCACTTACATTAGCCAGAAGAACATCGATCTAGTCACCAGCCATGGCATTTATACAGAAGATGAATTCCGGGCAAGATACGAGATCTATCTGGACGCTTATCGCAAAATCATTAACATTGAAGCAAAGACCTGCCTGGATATGACACTCCATCAGATATTGCCGGCTGCGGTCCGTTATGCCAAGGACCTGTGCCAAGGAATCCTCACCAAGAAGGAATTGCGTATTCCCTGCAAGGCCGAAGATTCCATTGCAAGAAAGCTTTCCGATACTACGGATAAGCTGTACCTGTGCTGTGAGAAGCTCCGTGAGGATCTGGAGCACATTCCGGAAGGCAAGGAGGATATCGTGAATTACTACCACGATACCATTGTAACAGATATGCAAAACCTCCGTGAGCAGGCTGACATATTGGAAAGCCTTACTGACAAGAGCTACTGGCCGTATCCCACCTACTCTGATCTGCTGTTCTATTAAAAATTAGGAACCACCGGTTTTCCCGGTGGTTCCTTTTTCTTACACATTTCTAAAACGAGAAAGAAAGTCCTGGGTTTCTTTTCTTTGCGGATTACCAAAAATTTCTGCCGGTGTACCCTGTTCGCAAATGACACCTTCATTCATATATACTACACGGCTGCTCACATCCCGGGCAAAGGCCATCTCATGGGTAACCACCAACATGGTCATACCCTCCCGGGCAAGATCCTGCATTACGCTCAGCACCTCACCCACCATTTCCGGATCCAAGGCTGAGGTTGGTTCATCAAACAGCAGTACCTCCGGATTCATTGCCAGGGCTCTGGCAATGGCTACCCGCTGCTTCTGACCACCGGAAAGTTGCCGGGGTTTTGCATGAATATAAGGCGTCATTCCTACCTTCTCAAGGTAGTCCATCGCCACCTCCCGGGCTTCCTCCTTTGATCTTTTCAGCACTTGCTGCTGACCGACAATACAGTTTTCCAACACGGTCATATTGTGGAACAGGTTAAAGGATTGGAACACCATACCGACATGGGCGCGGTATGTATGGGGCTTCATGCTTCCACCCAGCACATTCTGACCGCGGTACAAAATTTCTCCGGAATTTGGGGTTTCCAGCAGGTTAATACACCGCAAAAGTGTGGATTTTCCTGAACCGGATGCGCCGATAACCGAAATAACCTCACCTTTTGCAACAGTAAAATCGATATCCCGCAACACTTCATGGGAGCCAAAAGACTTGGACAGGTGGCGAATATCCAAAAGCATCTCACTCATATTATCGCCCTCCCCTGTTTCTTCCGAATTTCAAGCTCTGTTTGACACGATCCCGAAACTCTTTACTCTGCTCATCATAATTGCTGCCCCGCTTGGGATGGCTGTAGGTTCCAGCTGTCATCACCAATGGATCCTCCTGCACCATTTGGTAGTTATCCGGGCCATCCAGCCACCGCTCTACCCAACGCAGCAGTATTGATGCCGCCAAGGTCATTGTCAGGTACGCAACCATCTCAATGGCTGCCGAGGGAAAATACATATTATTTACGCCAACAATGTACCGGTGGGCAGCAAACAGCTCTGTAAAGCTGATAATGAACATCACAGAAGTGTCCTTCACATTGATGATGAAATTATTGCCGATCTGCGGCATGATGTTGCGCAAAGCCTGGGGCAGGATCACCCTAAGCATCGTCTGCAGATGGGTCATACCAATGGCCTTAGCGCCTTCGGTTTGGCCGGGGTCAATGGAAATAATGCCACCTCGGACAGATTCTGCCATATAGGCACCGGTATTGATGGAAACGATTAGAATTGCCGCTGTCCAGACACTTTCAAAGCGCAAAGCGTTGTGGGTAAAATAAGGCAGTCCGTAGTAAATAAATACCGCTTGCAGCACCATAGGCGTCCCCCGGAACACCTCCACATATGCTCGCACCAGCACGCGAATTGCCCTCAAGACAAACCGCTTAGGCAGCGGATCACGGGATGTATAGGGAATGGTATTCAACACACCGCAAACAAAGCCGATGACACAGCCAAGCAAAGTGGCAATCAAAGCAAGCACCAGTGTGCTGCCAACGCCCCGCATATACATTCCGCCGTATTTGCTCCATAGCCGGCCCATATCCTGGACCAATTTTAAAAGCATATCCATCTTACAGCTCCGGCTGAATAGCAATGGCATAGTCCATCAGCGCGTTGAAGTCTTCTTCATCCAGGATAGACAGTGCCCGGTTGACGGCGTTGGTCAATTCCTCATTGCCCTTCAGTACAGAGATGCCGATATTTACATTCTCAGCACGCTCCTGTTCATTGGCAAACTGGAAATCACCTGTAGTGCCGGAGAAATCAAGAATAACCAGGTTATCATCCTTTGCAACTGCACCCTTGGCTGTAGGCAGATCTGTGCAGACGAAGTCAACCGTACGGGTCTGCAGCTGCATGATCATTGCATTTGCAGTTTCTGCAGGCGCAATCAGCTCAGCATTCTTGATCTGCGGCAAGCAGGATTCATACCAGATAGTGCCGCTCTGAGAAGTACACTTGCCACCGGCCAGGTCAGCAATGGACTTAGCTGCAGCATAGGGGCTATCCTTGGTGGTCAGGCATACGATGGTGGCATAGTAGTAAGGGCCAGCCATATTGACCTCATCCATACGGTCTGCGGTCATAGACTGACCGGCAATGTTGGCATCCATGGTCTTGGACTGGACCGCGGGTGTCAAAGAATCCCACGCAGAGGAAACGATCTCCAACTCCCAACCATAGGTTTCGCAAATACGCTTTGCGATCATTACATCGTAGCCATTGGCATAGGAACCGGCCACATTGGAGATAGGAACAGCACCGTAGCTGTCATCGGTCTGTGTCCAGTTGTAAGGCGCGTAGGCGCATTCCATACCAACAGTCAGAACACCGTCTTCAAGGCCAATGATCTTGCTTGTATCCATTTCGGTCAGATTCTCGACCTTAGGAACACCGGACAGGTAATCATCTGCATTGATCTTACCCGCATTCCGCTTTGCATCACAAGCGGCAAACAACATTGCGCACACAAGCAACAGCAGGACACTCAAATTCACAATTCTTCTCATAACAATTTTCCTTTCCATTTTGGTTTGGTATTTCCGGGCTTTGCCCAAATAAAAATTGGATCGCTCTCGTCAAGCGATCCAAACAGAAAATACCAATACCCATCCGGAAAAGGTACGAAAATACTCACTGTAATCGATAGCGCTCCACAAAAGTTAATGTGACAGTCCGGCAGATATTCTCTGACGGCCCAGCAGGAAATACACAGGCACGTAATTCGAGCTTCGGCGGTATCCCCTTTCCCCTGCCACGGCTACCTGGCCTTGTGGTGGGTACTGATGAATCCCGCGCCTCTATCTCAAGCGATTCAATTTGTGCCAATGATAACACCGGCATTTTTCATTGTCAACCCCCAAATTCTACTTTTGTTTAATTCGTATAAAATCAGAGAGTTGTCTCAATTCTATTATAAGCAACCTGCACAAATTATTTACCTGTTGAGCCAAAGCCACCGGCGGAACGCGTGGTATCTGTCAGTTCTTCCGCCTCTGCAAAACCCGGTGTAAATACCGGTGTGATGACCAGCTGAGCGATCCGCTCGCCATGGGCAATTTCCTGCGCAATTGCTCCGTGGTTGTGCAAAACCACGATAAATTCCCCACGGTAATCACTGTCAATGACACCAACTTTATTGGCAGGCGCTAAGCCACGCTTACAGGCCAAACCGCTGCGGGCATAGATGAGTCCCGCATAGCCCTTAGGAATCTCCATCGCCAAACCGGTCGGCACAAAGACAGACTCACCGGGCTGAATCAAAATCTTCTCATCCAGGCAGGCATACAGGTCTGCACCCGCTGCATCTGCAGAGCCATATGTAGGCAGAATTGCATTTGCTTTTATTTTTTTTACACGAATTGCATCCATTATTTCATTCCCTTTCCGTGGCCCTGCCAATCCTCCCACAGGACAATTTCTCCCGTCTGTAAGGATGCAGGCACATCGATGATTCTTTGGTTTGAGGAGCCCCGGAACCGAAGGCTCAGATTCTTTTTTGCTTCCACAAACGGGCCGTCCACCAGCACGTCAACATAGCTTAGAAATTCTTTTGTAAGCTCGCCAAGTCTGCCGGAAAGCATATCTTTGTCGAATAAATATCCTGAAAAAGCCCAAACGGTTTTATCGGGGTATTTTGTTTTCATTTGCCGCAAAAAGTCCACAACCGCCGGCTGATTTTGGGGTTCAAAGGGTTCGCCGCCCAAAAGGGTGATACCTTTGATATGGTCCGGTTCCAGCATCTTCAGGAGCATATCCACCGTTTCTTGGGTGAAGGGTTTTCCGTACCCAAAATCCCAGGCAATTTCATTAAAACAGCCCTTACACCGGTGGGTACACCCGGAAACAAACAGGCTCACCCGCACACCCGGTCCGTTGGCAATATCGCAATTTTTTATCTCTGCGTAATTCATTGAGATTCCTCCAGGTTTCTGTCCAAAAACGCCCTAACTCTTTCTTTATAGCGCTCGGTATCCTTCAAAAAACTTAGGCCGTGATCGGCACCTTCTACTAAGAAGATTTCCTTCTCTCCGGTGCAGGTATCATAGCCCTGCTGGGTCATTTCACAGGGAACAAAGCCATCTTCCATACCGTGAATCATTAAAACAGGCAGTCTGCTGTTTTTCAGCACTTCTTTGGTATTCTTCTGCCGTAGGCTAAAGCCGCCAAAAATCCTGGCAAACAGCTCCGCTACCCACAGGCTGGGGGTCGCCGGCAGATGGGTCACTTTACGGAACACACAGGAAATAATCTCCCAGGGCGAGGTAAAACCGCAATCGGCAATAATGCCTTTCACATTGGCCGGTAGTTTTTCATCTGCCAGAAACAGCATAGTCGATGCGCCCATAGACAGGCCGCTGAGTATAACAGGTCGATTGCCTTGGCTTTTGTTGACCCAACGGATCCACCTTTTCATATCCTTGCATTCCTTCACACCGAAGGTAATGAGTCGGCCTTCACTTTTGCCGTGTGCGCGTTGATCGGGTAAAAGGATATTCAAACCGTAATCCCGGTAGAAGTCTAAGACCATACTGAATTCCACCAGCTTGCAGCTGCGGTAGCCATGGGCAAGGATGATCGTACCCTTGGGATTCTCCGTTTCTAACCATGTACCGCTCAATTTCAAACCATCAGAACTGGTAATAGAAACTTCCTGTGCGTTGTGGTCATTGAGATAAGCAACCGAATGGCGAATGTATTTACAGTACTTTCCATAGGATGTCTTTTGCAGTTCTTCCTCCACCAGCCAGGGCAGTTCTTTTCTGCGAACGCAGGCAGCCCAAAAGGTATAGCCACCACTGACAATCAGCAGCACCAATACAGCCAGCAGAACATAAAAGACAAACCGCATAGAAAACTACTCCTTCTTACCAAGCTTTGCAAAAAAGCGGAAACTAAGAGGCCACAGAATACCGGCAACAATTACAATCAGTCCATACCGGACAGAACGGCCCAACAATTCGCCAAAAATTCCATTCAGCATACCCTTCATGCCGGCTTTTACCGCAAGCACAAGCCCTAAGCCAATTACGACCTTGAGGATCTGCGCCCACCATACAGCCTTCACAGAGAAATGTAGCCACTTTTCGTCCACAATATACACGATGACCAGGCCGGCAAGCGCACCCAATAGGGTGTACGCATTTTCCAGGCCGTGGTGATAATTGTCAGTTGCAAAGACCTCCGCAGGGAATTGATAAAACTCTACGAAACAAAGATAGCCCACAGCCAACAAGATCATAGCCGCCAAAAGGACGGGCATACCGATTCTGCGATGCTTAAAAACCAACGGACGAACTGCAAAAACCAAGGCAACTGCCAAAATCACAGACACGCCCACATCTAAGGGCGTATGGACACCGATGTACATTCTGGAAATCGCAACCAACGCTGCGATCAAGATGGCGGCAATGCAAATCTTCTTATTCTTTACAGTAGCTGCAATGCTGCCAAATGTACCAACCGCGCTTTGGGTATGTCCACTGGGAAAGCTATAGCCGCCGGCGCCTTCCCTGGCCTGCTCCAAAATGGTAAAATTCTCATCCAACACCCATGGCCGGGGGATCCGAAACCACAGCTTTAGAAACTGATTGGCGATCGTACCGATAAATCCAACAGAAAGTGTATAATAGCCCACATACTTATCGATACACCAAAACAGGATCAACGCAATTACCAGGAACGCAGTTTCCTCGCCCAAGGTGGTGATAGCCAGCATAAATTCGTTCAAACCCGGAATGCGGATCTTCTCAAAGAAATACAAAAGTTCCATCGGCAACCTCCTTTACTTTCATAATATTATACACAGATATTACCAAAATGTAAAGTTATTGTGAGCTTGGCTTTTCCACTTGCTTTTTCAGAAAAAGGGATATACTATATAGAAAATAACGACTTTAATTGGGAGGTATATCTATGCCTTATTTTTACGGTTTTGACTGGACTTATCTTTATATTGTCCTGCCCTGCTTCCTCTTATCCCTTTGGGCAAGCTCCAGTGTAAACTCCACATTTAAGCGCTATTCCAAGCAACTTTCTAGCCGGGGAATTACCGGCCGGGATGCGGCAATTTGTGTGCTGGAATCCCACGGCATTACCAATGTGCGGGTGGAGCGGGTAGCCGGCAAGCTGACTGACCACTTTGACCCTAAGACAAATGTGATCCGCCTGTCTGATAATGTGTATGACAGCACCTCCACCGCCGCCATCGGTGTTGCCTGCCACGAGGCCGGTCATGCTGTACAGTATGCAACGGAATACTTCCCCATGAAGGTTCGCGCCGCGATCATTCCTGCTACCAATATTGGCTCAAGGCTTGCCATGCCTTTGATCCTTTTGGGTGTGCTCTTTGGTATAGGCGGCAGCTATTCCTATACCTTGGTTTACGCAGGAATTGCCTGTTTCTCTTTGAGTCTTGTATTCCAGCTTGTGACCCTGCCTGTAGAATTCAACGCCAGCCGCCGGGCTATGCAAGCCATTGCTAACCGGGGTATTTTGACTCCCCAAGAGCAGAAAGGCGCAAGAAAAACCCTCACGGCTGCGGCTATGACCTATGTTGCCGCTGTAGCAGTTGCCGCTGCGCAGCTTCTTCGTTTGATTTTGCTTTTCGGTGGTCGAAGAAGAAACGATTAACACTATTTTTAACCGCTCCGGGCTTGACAACCGGAGCGGATTTTATTATACTTACTCTTGTGTGAAAAGTATGAAAAGTAGGAAAGGAGAAAGCCAATGGCAGGAGGCAAACATGTCTTGGGCAAAGGCAATTCCCGACGGGTCTTCGGCACAGCCAAAGTGGGTGATCGGGGCCAAATCGTGATCCCCAAAGAGGCCAGAGAGCTGTTCAACATTCAGCCGGGCGATACCTTGCTGATCCTCGGTGAAGAGAACAAAGGATTGATCGTATCCCGTCCTGAACTTCTCCGGGATCTTGCAGACGAAATATTTGACAGCAATACAAAGAGGGAAAAGAAATGAAAGAATTACTGGAATTATACAACACCATGGGCATCAGCTCCGGTGTTTACGCCTATGGCGAAAAGACTTTAGAAAACTTAAAAGAACGTTTCGCTGAAATTGATAAGATTGCAGAGCACAATCAGGCGAAGGTCATTGCCGCCATGCAGAAAAACCGTGTATCAGCTGCTTGCTTTGCGGCCACCACCGGTTACGGATATGACGATGTAGGCCGGGATAATTTAGAGAAGGTTTATGCGGATGTATTCCACACGGAAGCTGCTTTGGTTCGGCCTCAGATCACCTGCGGCACCCATGCGCTGACCGTTGCGCTGTCAGCAAATCTGCTGCCCGGTGACGAACTGCTCTCCCCTGTCGGTCTGCCTTATGATACTTTGCAAGAGGTTATCGGCATTCGGGAAAGCCCCTGCTCTTTGAAGGAGTACGGCGTTTCCTATCGGCAGGTGGATTTGCTGGAAGACGGCACTTTTGATTACGATAACATCAAAAAGGCCATTAACGACAAAACCAAGCTGGTAACCATTCAGCGTTCCAAGGGTTACGCCACCCGCCCCAGCTTCTCTGTAAAGCAGATAGGCGAGTTGATCGCTTATGTAAAAGCAATTAAGCCTGACATCATCTGTATGGTGGATAACTGCTACGGCGAGTTTGTAGAAGCCATCGAGCCTTCCGACGTGGGCGCGGATATGGTCGTGGGTAGTCTGATCAAGAACCCCGGTGGCGGTCTTGCTCCCATTGGCGGTTATATCTGCGGCACACAAAGCTGCGTTGAGCGCTGCGCTTATCGGCTTTCCGCTCCCGGCCTGGGCCAGGAGGTTGGCGCGAATTTGGGTTTGATGCCTGCTCTGTATCAAGGCTTCTTTATGGCACCTACGGTTGTTGCAGGCGCTGAGAAGGGCGCAATCTTTGCAGCAAATCTCTACGAGCCCTTGGGCTTTAAGTGCGTTCCTAACGCCACAGAGAGCCGCCACGACATTATCCAGGCAGTGGAACTGGGCAGCGAAGAAGGTATGATCGCCTTCTGCAAGGGCATCCAAGCCGCTGCGCCGGTGGATTCCTTTGCAACCCCGCTCCCCTGGGATATGCCCGGCTATAACGACAAAGTGATCATGGCAGCCGGTGCTTTTGTGCAGGGCTCTTCCATTGAGCTTTCGGCTGACGGTCCTATCCGTCCTCCCTATGCAGTTTACTTCCAGGGCGGTTTGACCTGGTGCCACGCAAAATTGGGTATTTTAATGAGCCTGCAGAAAATGGTTGATGCCGGTCTGGTGACACTGTAAATATTTATAGAAAGAGGTAATTTTATGTCTTGGTTGTTCTTTTCCATTGCAACCGCGCTTTTATGGGGTGCGGCAGAACTGTTTTACAAAAAAGGTGCTCTGCCTAACGAAAAGTACTCCCACTTAAAAATCTGTGTCTGCGTTGGTGCTGTAATGGGTGCCCACGCCGTCTTTACCCTGCTGACAAAGGATATTGCCTACAATCCCATAAATTTGCTTGTTTACCTGCCGGTATCTTTGCTGTATATCGTATCCATGGCCTTTTCCTATTTCGGAATGCGGTTCTTAGAGGAGTCCATTTCTGACCCCATTGAGAACACCTCCGGCGCCATCTGTAGTTTGCTCTGCGTTATTTTTCTGAAAGAGTCCCTTTCTCCCCTTTCTGTTATTGCCATTCTCGTTATCGTCATTGGCGTTTTAGGCGTTGGTTTTTTGGAAAACAAGGGTGACACGCAAAGAAAGAAGAACCTGGGAAAGAAACTGGCTATCATTGCATTCTGCATGCCCTTTGTTTATGCCTTGCTCGATGCTTTCGGCTCCTTTGTTGATATCTTCTATCTGGACGACTTTGCCAGCACTCCGCTTATCGGTGTAACAGAAGACACCATCGAAGATGTTGCTAACACCAGCTACGAGCTGACTTTCGCCCTGTTTGCATTGGGTCTGTTCATCTTTATGAAGGCTAAGAAAGTTAAGTTCGGTCCCATTCCCCAGCACAAGGACAAGATCCTCGCTGCAGTATTTGAAACCGCCGGTCAGTTTACATATGTATATGCCTTGAGTGGCAACGGCGCAATCGCTGCACCGATCATTTCCTCTGTTTGTGTTGTTTCCCTGTTGCTTTCCCGGATCTTCCTGAAAGAAAAGCTGTCCTGGAAAACCTATGCCTTTATTGCTGTTGTAATCATCGGCATCCTCTTGTTAGCAGTAAGTGAAGAACTCTGATACAAAGCGAAACGGCTACCGATCATTCGGTAGCCGTTTTCTTATAGCTTTCAATCAATTTGAGTTTCTCTGTACGAGGCAGCTGCTTGATCCGGTATTCCCGTTTCAAGGCATCAGAATAAGATGGTACATTCTCCCGATAAACCAGAGTCAAAGGAGCACGGCCACGGGTGTATTTTGCACCCTTGCCTGCCCTGTGCATTTCCAGCCGGTGGGGCAAATCATCGGTTATACCGGTATACAAAGTTCCGTCACCACACTGCAGGATATACACGAGCCATTGCTTTTCCATAGTCTATTTCTTTCCCTGTTGCTTCAGCAGGGAATATTTGATATCCCACAGCTTTTGGGACAGGTCCACATAATAGGTATGGGGATTGTCGAAACGCTTGACTTCATCCCACAGAGTATCCACCTGCTCTAAGCAGTATTTCCGGACATCCGCGATACTGGGACATTTATATACCAACTGGCCATTCTTGAAAATGGGCACCTGCAGCTCCTTAGCGGTAAAGTCATAGACCGTCTTGGTCTTCCAGGTGGCCTCCGGATCAAAAATCTCCATATCCTTGCTGTCATCCACTGTTTCATTGTAGACACACAGGTAGTCTGCAATGGCCTTACCGGTATCATTGCCATAGAAACGATAAAGCTTCTTATAGTGGGGATTGGTGATCTTACCGGTATTTTCGGAGATCTTGATCTTGGGGGTAACTGTGCCGTCATCCTCCTCCACAGCGGTAAGCTTGTACACACCGCCAAAAACAGGCTCAGATTTTGCTGTGATCAACCGCTCGCCCACGCCAAACATATCGATCTGCGCACCCTGGCGAAGCAGATCCTGGATAATGTACTCGTCCAAGGAATTAGATACCGAGATCTGACACTCTGTCCAGCCGGCCTCGTCCAGCATTTTTCTTGCCTTGCGGCTCAAATATGCCATATCACCGGAATCCAGGCGAATGCCACACTTGGTAATACCCATGGGTTTCAGCACTTCATTGAAAGCCTTAATGGCATTGGGTACACCGGATTTCAGGGTGTTGTACGTGTCCACCAGCAATGTTGCATTGTTGGGATACATCTCACAATAGGCCTTGAATGCTTCATATTCTGTATCAAACATCTGTACCCAGGCATGGGCCATTGTGCCACCGGCATAGACGCCGAAGAGCTGATCGGAAATGGTACAGGCCGTTCCGTTACAACCGCCGATATATGCCGCTCTGGCGCCCAAGATAGCTGCATCTGCACCCTGGGCCCGACGGGAACCAAATTCCAGAACCGTACGCCCCTGTGCTGCCCGAACCACGCGGTTGGCCTTGGTGGCAATCAAACTTTGATGGTTAATGGACAGCAGGATGAAGGTTTCCATCAGCTGCGCCTCGATAGCCGGTGCGCGAATAGTCATAATTGGTTCTTTGGGAAAAATGGGAGTTCCCTCCGGTACTGCCCAAATATCACCTGTGAAGCGGAAATTGGAGAGATATTCCAAAAATTCCTCGCTGAATAGCTTTCTGCCACGCAGATACTCGATATCCTCCGGGGAGAAATGCAGATTCTGAATGTAGTCAATGATCTGCTCCAAGCCGGCCGCAATGGCAAAACCGCCGTGGTCCGGACATTGGCGGAAGAACACATCAAAATAGCAGATCCTGTCCTTGTAGCCCTTTTCAAAATATCCGTTTCCCATGGTCAGCTCATAAAAATCGCAAAGCATTGTAAGGTTTAACTTATCCTGTATAGCCATAATTACACCTCGTTAAAGTATTATTGTATTTATTATAGTTGAAAACACAAGAAAAATCAATACACTTATATTGACAAGGGTGTCTTTTTGCACTATATTAAGAGAAAAAGAACGGAGGTAATTTTATGGAAATTACTGTTGGAATGACTGGTACTGCATCCACTTCTGTGGAGCGGGAAGATACTGCTTTGGAAGTAGGTTCCGGCTCTCTGCTGGTGTATGCGACACCCTGTATGGTGGCACTGATGGAAGGCGCAGCCTGCGAGGCTATTGCCGATGCAGTCAGCGAAGATAAGACCACTGTGGGTATCGAGCTGAACATTTCCCATTTGGCGGCAACGCCCGTGGGCATGGATGTGCGGGCCGAAGCTGAGGTCACAGCTGTTGAAGGGAATATCATTACCTTCTCCGTTACCGCCTACGATGAGGCAGGTAAAATCGGTGAAGGCACCCATAAGCGGGCTATTGTTACCTCACAGCGTTTCCTGGACAAGACCTACGCCAAGCTTTAAGGAAAGAAGGTAGCAAAATGGGAAAAGTGAATGCTTTTTTACAGAGGAAAAATATTATCTTCTCTGCAAAGCGCTATGGTATTGATGCTTTGGGCGCAATGGCTCAGGGCTTGTTCTGCACACTGTTGGTGGGTACGATTTTAAATACCATCGGACAGCAGTTCGGAGTTGCATTTCTAAATAAGGTGATCGTAACCCTAAAAAGCGGTGATAACGAGATTGCCTATACTGTTGGCGGTCTTGCTTCCGCTATGGTTGGCCCCGGCATTGCGGTGGCTATTGGCCTTGCGTTGAATGCTCCCGGCTTGGTTCTGTTTTCGCTGATTCCTGTTGGCTTTGCCGCCAACGCTATCGGCGGCGCAGGCGGTCCTTTGGCTGTTTACTTCGTTGCCATTGCCGCCACCGAATGCGGCAAGCTGGTTTCCAAGGAAACCAAGATCGACATTTTGGTCACACCGATCGTTTCCATTTTAGTGGGTATCGGTCTTTCCTGCCTGATTGCAGAGCCCATCGGCACCGCCGCCAAGTCTGTTGGTACGGCAGTAATGTGGGCAACAGATCTGCAACCCTTCTTCATGGGTATTTTGGTTTCTGTTATCATCGGCATTGCGCTGACATTGCCCATCAGCTCTGCAGCTATCTGTGCTGCTTTTGGACTTACCGGTCTTGCCGGTGGCGCTGCTGTTGCCGGTTGCTGCGCCCATATGATTGGCTTTGCTGTGATGAGCTTTAAGGAAAACCGCTGGGGTGGGCTTGTTGCCCAAGGCATCGGCACCAGTATGCTGCAAATGCCTAATTTAGTAAAAAATCCCCGCTGCTGGATCCCCCCTGTAGTTGCATCCGCTATTACCGGTCCTTTGGCTACCTGCCTGTTTAAACTGCAAATGAACGGCGCGCCGGTCTCCTCCGGTATGGGTACCTGCGGTTTGGTCGGTCAGATCGGTGTTTATACCGGCTGGGTAAACGATGTAGCCAGCGGCGCAAAGGCTGCTATCACCGCTATGGACTGGGTTGGAATGGTACTGATTTGCTTTATCCTCCCTGCCATTATCAGCTTGATCGTATGTGAGCTCATGCGAAAGCTGAACTGGATCAAGGACGGCGATCTCAAGTTGAATCTGTAACACAAAGAGCAGGCTTAATGCCTGCTCTTTTGCTGTATATATACCCTTGGAGAAAGTCCTGTATAGCGCTTAAACATACGGGAGAAATTGTAGATATCGCTATAGCCGGTGGATGCAGCAGCAATGGAGGGAGATTTTCCGTGTTGGGTCATCAGTTCAATTGCCTTTTCCATTCGCAGGGCCGTGAGGTAATCCTGGGGTGTCTGTCCGGTCCGTTCCTTAAACAAAACCGAAAAATAGCTGCGGTTTAAACTCAACCGTTTGGCAATCTCTGCAACGGTGATCCCATCAGCATACTCTAATTTCATACAGTGAATGGCCTGGCTGATGTAGTCCTGCTCTGCCGGGTTCTCTTCCAACAGGCAGGCAAATATCTGCCACAGCTTACCTGCCAAGAAAGCACTTTTGCCCCGGTTCATACCTTTGCACCCCAGTGCATCAGTGAATATATCCCCCAGCTCCGGTTTATGCAGCACGGGTATATTCAGCTCACAGGGAAGCACACCGGTAAAGCCGATCCAAATATAATGCCAGGGATTTTCCATATCTGCTTCATAATAGGTTTCCTCATAGGGTGCAATCACAAAGGTTTCCCCGGGTGAAACCAAATGGGTCTTTCCCTCTTTTGTGAAATATCCGCACCCGCTAACCACATAGTGCAGCAGCCAATGAGTACGGACAGCAGGACCGTAGCTATGCCCCGGCTCGCACCGCTCATGCCCCAACTGCATAGGGTTCAAGCCCTCATAATGCTCATCAATGATAATTTCAGACAAATTCATAGCGCACCTCACAGCTAACAATATGCTAAGTTTTCAAAACACTCAGCAATTTTCATAGCCAACAAATTCTGTATAATATCAGTATACAACAAAATTTTTCATAAAGGAAGTGCAATTTGTGAAAATAACATTTTTAGGTGCTGGCAGCACCGTATTTGCCCGAAACGTAATTGGCGACTGTATGTGCAGTGAGGCTCTGCGAGACAGCGAATTTGCTCTTTATGACATTGATCCTCAAAGAACGGAGCAAAGCCGTGTCATTTTGGAAGCCATGAAGAAAGAAAAAGGCGGTTACGGCAAAATCACCTGTTTTGCAGGTGTTGAACAGCGAAAAGCTGCCTTAAAGGATGCCGATTTTGTTATAAATGCTATTCAGGTTGGCGGCTATGATCCCTGCACTATCATCGATTTTGAAATCCCCAAGAAATACGGTCTGCAGCAGACTATCGCCGATACCCTGGGCATTGGCGGCATTATGCGCGCTCTTCGCACCATTCCCGTAATGGAAGATTTCGCCCGGGATATGGAAGAAGTTTGCCCCAACGCCCTTCTGCTCAATTACACCAATCCCATGGCTATGCTTTCCAGCTATATGCAGCACTACACCGGCGTAAAAACAGTCGGTCTGTGTCACAGTGTACAGGTCTGTGCCAAGAGCTTACTGGAAACTGTTGGCTTGGAGGAAAAGTTAGAGGGTTGCAAGACTTTGATCGCCGGCATCAACCATATGGCCTGGTTGCTGGAGATCAAGGACAAATTCGGTAATGACCTCTATCCCGAGATCAAAACCCTCATTGAGGGTAAGCTGCATGATCCGGACTGCAAAAATAAAGTACGGCTGGATTATATCAAGCATTTCGGCTACTACTGCACCGAATCCAGCGAACACAACGCAGAATACAATCCCTTCTACATCAAATCCAAGTACCCGGAGCTGATTGAGCGGTACAACATCCCCCTGGACGAGTATCCCCGGCGCTGTATCAACCAAATCAACGCCTGGAAGAATGAGTATCAGGAAATTCTTTCTTCCGGTATCAAGGAACACAGCCGCTCTCTGGAGTATGCGTCCCATATCATGGAGTCCATCGTCACCAACACGCCCTATGAGATCGGCGGCAATGTGTTAAACACCAACCACCTCATCACCAATCTGCCTGCCGATGCCTGCGTGGAAGTCCCCTGTTTGGTAAACGGCAACGGCGTGACCCCCTGCTATGTTGGTAAGTTACCTGTGCAGTGCGCAGCCATGAATATGACCAATATCAATGTGCAGCTGCTGACCATCGAAGCAGCCAAGACTCACAAAAAGGATCATATCTACCAGGCCGCTATGCTTGACCCACACACCGGCAGCGAATTGGATATTGACTCCATCAAGAAGATGGTGGACGAACTGATCGAGGCCCACGGCGATTGGATGCCCAAGTTTAACTAACTGAAAAGCCCTGCCAATGGCAGGGCTTTTCTCAATCTAATTTCAAGATCATTTCTAAAATACGCTTCACGCAAATTTCCAAATGCTCTCTTCGAATTCTTCTGTGTTTCAGTGCTTCCCGCAGGACATCCGGGTAGCCGGTAGGCATACGCACATCATTACCGGCGATAATATTGTGCTCCTGGTTACAGGGGCCATGCCAGTCAGTAATGACCATATTGCTATATCCCCATTCACCGCGGAGAATACCGTCTAACAGCTCAAAGCATTCGCAGACGCGCCGTCCGTTGAGAACATTATAAGAAGTCATTATTGTCCAAGGCTGGGACTCCTTCACACAAATTTCAAAGCCCCGCAGGTATATCTCCCGCAACGCACGCTCGGACATACGGCTGTCACTGTAATAGCGGTTAGTTTCTTTGTTGTTCGCCACAAAATGCTTCACAGAGGCGGCTGTGTGCGTACTCTGAATGCCCCGTACCTTAGCGGCGGCAAATTTACCGGCAATCAAGGGGTCTTCGCTGTAATACTCGAAGTTTCTGCCACACAGTGGGTTGCGGTGGATATTCATTGCCGGCGTGAGCCAGGTGGCGATGCCGTTTTCCTTACATTCCATACCACCGGCAACACCCATTTCATAGCTTAATTCCGGATTCCAGGTGCTGGCAACCAGGGTTGCACAAGGCCAGGCTGTTGTAGGAATGCCAACTGCAGGATTTATACGGAAACCGGCAGGGCCATCCGCTGTCATTACAGCCGGAATTCCCAGACGGTCAATACCGCCCCAACCATTGGTATTGGCCAGGCCCCGATCGGGAATGCCGCTGACCATTTGGATCAGCTCCTCGTCGGTCATCTGTGCCACAAATTCATCCAAGGAGAGTTTGCCTTCCGCAACAGCAGACAGGGGTTGCAGCTTTTCAGGAGCTTTTACAGCTGAACTCTCAATGGGCTGCGCAGGATAATGAACAATGGGGAATGCAGGGAGTTCCTCAAAACTGCCATCGGAGAGCATTCGCTTTTCCAACATATTGGGGGCACAAAGCTGCTTCAGTTGTTTGGTGACAACAAATTCCTCAGTCACAGTGTATTCATAGTCACACTTTTGGAGTTCACGACAGCTTGTACCCGCAAAGAATTGATAATTACCCTGCTCCAGCACATAGGCAGACATTTGACATTTACCCAAATCGTCAAAGCTTGCCATATCGGACACCGGGAAGGTAATCGTAATATCTTCCTTTTCGCCGGGAGCAAGCAGCTTTGTTTTTTGGAAACCAATCAAGCTGATAGCACTCTTGCCCAAACGGCCCTGAGGCGCGGAGAAGTAAACCTGGATGACCTCTTTACCCGGAAGATTACCCGCATTGGTAACAGAGACAGTAACTTCGATCTTGTCATCCTTCAAAGCCGCAACGGGCCTACTCTTGTCAAATTGGGTATAGGACAGGCCGTAACCGAAAGGATAATTCACCCTTTCCTTGGCACCCGGAATGGTTTCAAAATACCGGTAGCCAACATAGATATCCTCATAATATGCCACATAATCATCGCTGGCATGGAAGGTATCTGCGGAGGGATAGTCACTGAAGGATTTTGCGAAGGTGTCCACCAGTTTGCCGGATGGGTTTACATCGCCGCAGAGAATATCCGCAACCACCAAACCGCCTTCCATGCCCGGCTGCCAGGCCAGAAGAGCAGCGTCAATCTTAGGATTATTGCGAATCCATTCGGTATCCACAATAGCGCCAACATTCAATACGACTACACTGTGTGCAAAAGCGGCAGTCACATCGTCCACTAATTTCTGTTCCACATCCGTTAAGTAGAAATCGCCCTTTTCTGCTTTGCGGTCGCTGGATTCGCCGGAGTAGCGGTGGATCACGATCACAGCCACATCCGCGTTCTTAGCCGCGTCGCAAACCAGCGTTTCGGGAACTTCAGTCTCCTGGACAAGGGCAAAATAATTATGGATGCGAGGGTCTGCCTCACATTGGTTCATAGCATAATCGTAATAATACTGAGACAGGGGTTCATAAATGCTGAACCGTGGTGCTTTTGCCGCAAATCCCTCATAAACATTACGGGTATAGGCAGGAAATACCCGTCCGCTGCCACCGCCGCCTTTTACAAAATCCAACGAGCCAACACCAAAAAGAGCGACTTTTGTCCCCTCTTTTAGCGGAAGGAGACCATTATTTTCCAGCAGCACCATACCCTCCTCGGCAACAGCTTTGGAAAGAGCAACATGCTCTTCGCAGCCGGTAAGACGCTTTCCGTTCTCACCTATATTGGTGGTAAGATTATATTTGTATCTGGCCCATCTTTCCGGCTTTCCATCCCATCGTTTAATATGCATACGCATTCCCTCCTTTTAAGTTATACTTGCATTATAGGACAATTTGTGCTACAATTCAAGAAACTAAATATGCATTTATGGACATTTTCTGCAAGTGTGGTGATATGATGGAGCATATCTTTCGCGAGATAAAATCCCAATTTTACTTTCGGCAAAGAAACAGTATTGACTTTCCTGCACATATTCACGATGACATCGAACTGGTCTTTGTGGAAAAAGGAAACGGCACGGCATGGTGTGACGGTAAACCGTACACGCTGACCGACGGCACATGGTTTCTGGTTTTTCCTAACCAGGTGCATCGTTATACCGACTTTGCACTTGGTAACTATTATGTTTTGATCTTGAAACCGTCAGATCTTTTACGATACCAGCAGATATTTAGAACCGGGGCACCCCAATGCGCTGCGTATTGCTTACAAGACAATATACGATTATCCTTTCTTTTAAAAACTGCACTACAAGACTACCAGGAAGATGGATACAGTGAGGTAATTGCCGCTTACTTGACCGCATTATTTGGAAAACTACTTCCCTACTTCCCTGTTGAAAAATCCGGTTTTCATAGAGATAATGTATTGAAAATTCTGGAATACTGCACAGCGCATTATAAAGAGGATCTAACAGTAGAATCTGTAGCTTCACAGCTTCAACTCAGCCCCAGCTGTGTTTCTCATATTTTCAGTGATCGCATTTCAATGAGTTTCAGTGATTACATCAATTCTCTGCGCCTTAGCGAAGCAACTGACACGATGAAAAATCAGAATTACACAATTACAGAAATTGCAAATCTATCCGGTTTTTCCACAATAAGAACCTTTAATCGTGCATTTCAGAAGCATTATGGAATGACTCCAACTGCATACAGAAAAAAGATGGCTCAGAATTGAGCCATCTTTTTTGTAATTAAATTTCTTGTCTGCCTTCCAAAGCCCGGGAAAGGGTCACTTCGTCGGCATATTCCAATTGACTGCCCACAGGCACACCGTAGGCAAGGCGGGTCACTTTGATCTCCATAGGCCGCAGAAGCCGGGAGATGTACATTGCTGTAGCTTCTCCCTCTGTATCCGGATTGGTTGCCATGATCACTTCCGACACGCCGCCAGCTGCCACACGCTGCAGCAGTTCCTTTACCCGGATATCGTCCTGGGTGATATGGTTCAGCGGGGAGATCACGCCGTGGAGCACGTGATACACACCGTTAAATTCACGGCTACGCTCCATTGCGATCACATCCTTAGGCTCAGCCACCACGCAGATGAGCCCTCTGTTACGGGCAGGATCGTCACAAATAGGGCAAACCTCCCGGTCAGTTAAGTTTTGGCACACAGGACAGGTATGGACTGTACGCTTGGCCTCCAGAATGGCATCGGCAAAGCTTTGGGCTTCCTCCTGAGGAAGTCCCAACACATAGAATGCAAGCCGCTGGGCGGTTTTGCCACCAATACCGGGAAGTCTTGCAAACTGGTCTGCCAAATCCTGTAGCGCTGCAGGAAAATACTGCATAGCCCCTCCTTAGAACAGGCCGCCTAAGTTCAGACCGCCGGTAATTCTGGACATATTATTGGCAGAATCCTCGTCTGCGGCGCGCATTGCCTCGTTTACAGCGGCAATGACCATATCCTGCAACATCTCCACATCATCAGGATCCACAGCCTCAGGATTGATTTCCAACGCCACGACCTCGTGCTTACCATTCACTGTCGCCTTTACCATACCGCCGCCGGCAGCTGCGGTAAAGGTCTTGTTCTCCATTTCTTCCTGCATACGCAGCATCTCCTGCTGCATTTTCTGTGCCTGCTTGATCATAGCGGCCTGGTTCATACCGCCGCCACCGGGCATACCCCGGAATCCACCTTTTGCCATTGTAAATTCTCCTTAATCCTTCTTGATATTGATTATGTCTGAGTGGTCTCTGCCAAACTGCAGGAGCTGCTCCATCTGATCGTTTCTCACATTAGCCGTTTCTTTATCTGCAGCAATCACCCGAATGGGTCTGCCAAACATAGCTGTTGCCTTACGGGCTGCCAACTCCAGCACCTCACGCTTGTCCACAACTGCCTTGGCAAAGGAATTGGTGCACATTAGCACCAAGGTATCCCCCCGCAAAATGCCCTTCACAGGGCCGTTGAGAGAAGCCGGGAAGAAACCAACCTCCGGAGGGGAAAGTTCACTGCGCAGCTGGGCACAAAGCTCAGACCACACATTGATCTCCAATTCCTCGCCTTCAGCCACTGCAACATCCGCTGCCACAGGCTGGGGTTTGGGTACTTCTTCCTTTTGCTCTCTCGGTTTTGGGCTCATCTGCGCAGGTATTGCATTTACTGTGATATTACCGGTTTTGATTTGCTCTTCCAGGCGGGAGATACGCACATTTAAGCTTTGCGCATCCATTTGCAGCTCCGGCTGGCACAGGCTTACAATACAAAGCTCCGCATCCAAACGGCGGCTGGCGCTTCGGATAAATCCTGCAGCGGTCTTCTGGATCAACTCCAGCATCCGGGTCAGTTCAGCGGAAGTAAACCGCCCTGCAAGGCTACGCACCTCGTCGTCAGAGGCCACACCGGAGAGCATACTGATAGCTTCCCGGGGAGCAGTCTGCATTACCATAAAATCACGGGTCAGACAAGCAAGCTCGTCAAGCAGCGCACCCATATCCTTGCCCTCAGCATAATAGCGGTTCAGCAGTGTCAGCGCCTCACCGGCATTTTTATCTGCAATGCAGGCCATCAGCTTGCCGCAATCCTGAATACCGGCAATACCAAGGCAGGCATAGACCTTCTCTGCCGTAAGGTCACCGGTGGTGGCCGACGCGCACTGGTCAAGAAGGCTCAAACCGTCACGCATACCGCCGTCAGCCAAGCGGGCCAACACCCGGGCAGCAGAATCGTCCAGTTCAATATTCTCCTGGTAAGCAACATACTGCAGCCGTGCTGCAATATCCTCCTGGCTGATACGCCGGAAAGAAAACCGCTGGCAGCGGGAAAGAATGGTGGCAGGAACTTTATGCAGTTCCGTAGTAGCCAGTATGAATAACAAATGCTCCGGGGGTTCTTCGATGATTTTCAGCAAAGCATTAAATGCCGAAATGGAAAGCATATGCACCTCATCGATGATGTACACACGCATTTTCACCTGAGAGGGGGTATATACCGCATCATCCCGCAAATCACGGACATTATCCACGCCGTTATTGGAGGCGGCATCGATTTCCAGCACATCCATACAGCTGCCGGAGTCAATGGCACGGCAGGACGGGCAGCAATTACAGGGATTGCCGTCCTGGGGATTTTCACAGTTAACCGCCTTTGCTAAAATTTTGGCGCTGCTGGTTTTGCCCGTTCCCCGAGAGCCGGTGAACAGGTAGGCATGGCTCAGACGACCACTCTGCAGCTGGGTCTTCAGTGTTTGCGTCACCGCAAGCTGACCCACCACATCATCAAAGGTCTGAGGTCTATATTTTCGATACAACGCCTGGTACATACTTACACATTCCTCTCAAAAAGACCGGCTCATAACAAGATCGCACACCCGCATTTGAACCTGCTCAATACCCGAAAACCTTGCAGCCAGCTCAGAAACGGCAACCCCGCGGCACACGGAAAGATCCGCTTAATGCTGCTTGGTTCCCCACCTGACATGGTTCACGGGATTCTGTTGCGCGAGACCGCTCCATCAACACCGCTTACAAGGCCCGGACAGTACCGGGACAGGCCCGGGTGCGGGGATTCACCCCTGCTATAGCGGATTGCAGGTACAGGGCACCGCTAACTCCCCGATTAGTGCGACCTTGTTATAAGCCGGTCGCCATAACAAGGGTATTCGATTACTTAGTTCAGCTTGGACTCAATAAACTCAGCCAGCTCACCGAAGGTGGAGATCTTTTGATCTTCCATTTCCAGCTCAACGCCCAGCTCGGATTCTAAGTCCATGATCATTTCAACAACATCCAAAGAGTCGATACCCAGGCTCTCAAAGGTGCTCTCACGGGTGATCTCCTCGGGGTTCAGTTCCAATTGCTTGGAAGCATAAGAAACAAGCTTTTCGTACATAGTCTATCTCCTCCATAAAGGTCTTACTTTATACTGGTATATTTTATTACATACAGGGTTGTTTGTCAATCACAGTTTTTTAGGCTGCTACCTGCTGCAAATGCAGTTGCCCAGGCGATTTGCAGATTGAATCCGCCAGTATAAGCATCGCAATCAAGGATCTCACCGGCAAAATACAGGCCGGGAATCAGTTTGGATTCCATCGTCTTGGGATTGATCTCCGAAACCTTGATGCCGCCGGAGGTAATGATTGCCTCTGCAACCGGGCGCTTCCCTACAATATCAACAGGAAATCCCTTTAACAGTTCCACCAAAGCTCGGCGTTGCTGCTTGGTAAAGGAATTTGCCTCCAAGGTAGCCGGCACTGACAGTATATCCAGCACCACGGGGATCATAGAACGAGGAAGCAGGTCTGTTAATGCATTTTCCATCGTGCGGTTTTTATAAACTTCCAGATCCCGGAGTATCCGATCATTGAGCTTATTTTCATCCAAAGCAGGCTTCAGGTCAATAACAAGCCGACAGCCCTCCCCCTTCAGATGGGCACTGGCGCTGAGTGCTGTAGGGCCGGACACACCGAAATGGGTAAAGAGCAATTCGCCAAAGTCCTTATACAAGGTCTTACCCTTACCATCCAACAGCTTCACAGCCACATTGCGCAAAGAAAGGCCCTGCATTCGCTGACAAGTGTTTCCCGCCGTTTCCAAGGGCACCAAAGAGCCCTCAGGCTCGATTACCGTATGTCCCAAGGCTTTTGCCATGGCATAACCGTCACCTGTGGAGCCCGTCGTGGGATAGGACACACCGCCTGTTGCCAAAATCACAGCCGGGGCTGTAAAGACACCTGCAGAGGTCTTCACACCGGTAACAATGCCGTTATCGGTAAGGATTTCCTGGGCGCGAGCGGTTTGAATCTTCACCTGCAGCCTGTGCATCACATTCCGCAGGCATTCCAGTATAGATACTGACTTATCACTCACCGGGAAAACTCTGTTTCCTCGTTCTGTCTTTAGGGCGCAACCGTGGTCTTCAAAGAAGGCCATCACAGAAGAAGGGGGGCAGTTTTCCATTGCGCTATACAGAAAGCGTCCGTTTCTGGGTATATTCTGGAGAACCTCCTGGGACGTGCAATCGTTGGTCACATTACACCGACCCTTACCGGTGATCAGCAGCTTTTTGCCCAGGCGGTCATTGGCTTCTAAAAGCAATACCCGCAGGCCTCTTTCCGCCGCTGTTATAGCAGAAAACATACCGGCAGGGCCACCGCCAATGACGATCACATCATAGCTCACGGCAGCTTCACCTGCTTTTCATAGATATGGTATTCTTCCCAAACCCGCTCTAAGGTATCAAAATTCTTTTCTAAGATCGGCTCACGCTTGGTGCTTAAAGCAACCAGCAGCGCATTTACCACGCTAAGAGGCGCTACCAAAGAGTCCGCAAAGGAAACCATATCGCTCTTGGCGACCAGCACAAAATCTCCGCACTGGGCAAGAGGCGATGCATAGCTATTGGTGATGGCAACCACCTTAGCACCCACACTTTGGCAATATCGAGCACCCTTAATCGTAGCTGTAGAATAGCGGGGAAAGCTGAATGCCAGCACTACATCTCCTGCCTCTACATTCACAAGCTGCTCAAACATCTCACCGCCGCCGGAGGTTGTGATCACCCGGACATTGGGAAACATATAATTTAGGTAATAACCGGCAAAATTTGCTAAGGCGGCAGCAGAACGCACACCCAACAAATAGATATGCTTTGCACGCAGAATAGCATCCACCACAGCCGCAAAATCCTCCCGGTTGATGGTTTCCGCAGTTTGGTGCAGCTTATCTGCATCAGCTTGGAGAACGCTTGTCACCACATCCTGGCTGCCCATACGGTCATTGGCGATCTCCAATCGTTGCGCAGAAGTCAGACGGTTGAGCACCATCTCCTGCATAGCCTTTTGCATACTGGGGTAACCGTTGTAGCCCAATTCCACAGCGAAACGAACCACCGTAGATTCGGAAATTCCCACAATGCTTCCCAGCTTGCTGGCGGTCATAAAGGCAGCTTTATCATAGTATTCAGTTATGTAAGCGGCAATTCTCTTTTGCCCTTTTGAGAATGTCGGCATTTTCTCTTGCATCAGAGAAATAATATCTTCGTTCATAATAGCCTCCGATAACACAGAAATTGGTCACATTGTAGCACATTCCTTCACATTTTGCAAGATGCCGTAAGAAAAATTGCAAATTCATCTTTTCAGCATCTGCACTTCCCTGTCCGTCAGTTCTCGCCACTTGCCCAAAGGCAGCTCACCCAGCTGCAAGTCTCCCTCAGCGATACGCACCAGGCGGATCACCTGCATACCGGCAGCAGCGCACATACGGCGGACCTGGCGGTTTCTGCCTTCGTGGATCACAACTTCCAACTGGGCTCTTCCCTTTTCGTCCGCAGTGATCAGTTTTACAGAGGGCTTGGCTATGGTGTAGCCGTCTATCGTGATGGGCTGACCCAACTGCTCCAGGCCGGTTTCAGAATACCCCTCCACTGTTACAAGGTAGGTCTTGTCCACAAGATGTTTAGGGTGCATAAGGCGGTTGGCAAAGTCACCGTCATTGGTAAGCAGCAACAGGCCTTCAGAGTCCATATCCAGGCGGCCCACCGGGTAGACCCGCTGACCGCAATCCTTCACCAATTCCGCCACATTTCTGCGGCCTTTCTCATCGGACAGGGTGGTAACAAAGCCTCTGGGCTTATGGAGCATAATGTACGTGTATTCACCGCCGGACGGGAGCGGCTTCCCGTCCAGCAAGATAATATCTATATCCGGGTCAGCGCTTTCGCCCAGCAGGCAAACCCTGCCATTGCAGGTCACACGGCCGGCAGTGATCATTTCCTCTGCCTTGCGGCGGGATGTCACGCCCCGGGATGCAATGATTTTCTGTAATCTCTGAGTCATTGTTTGCCTCCTTTCAAAAGCTTTTCCCACAGGGAGGGTTTCTTAATTTCTTCTATTTCCACGGTTTCCCCATAAATGAGAGGGATTTTCCCAAAGGATTTTCCATTCAGACATAAATAGGCAAAGCCAGCGTCCTGTCCGCTCACCACGGGAGCATAGACAAATCCGGGCTTTGACAGCACCAATTCCGGTTGCTCTTCCGCTGTCAGCGCATAAGAAAAGTCCTCTGCAGCCAGCAGCTGCACTGTTTCCCTTTCACCGGAGATAACTTGCACAGTTCCTAAGCATTCTCCGGCTGTTACCAACTGTCGGACAGAAAAATCCGCAAATCCCCCATCCATCAGCTGCTTATGGTCTTGCCAATCGTTGCGGTCGTTCATAGTTACCGCAATCAATCTGCGGCCCTGTCGGCTGCAGCTGGACACAAGGATTCTGCCGGCTGCCTTTGTAAAGCCGGTTTTTACCCCCTCTGCACCCTCCAAACTCCACAGGAGTTTATTGTGGTTTGTGAGGGTGCGACCCGCAGCCTTTACGGACTTGGTGGAAACCGTTTTGGCAAAAATAGGATTTTCCATTGCGTAAGCAGCCAGTTTTGCCATATCCCGGGCTGTGGAATAATGACCGGGAGCATCTAAGCCGTTAGGGTTGACAAAGTGGGTATCGTCCATTCCCAGCCGATGGGCTTTGTCGTTCATCAGCTCCGCGAACCCTTCAACCGTACCGCCGCAGTAGATAGCAAGCGCCACAGCCGCATCATTGCCGCTGTGGAGCATAAGCCCATACAAAAGCTCCTGCACAGTCATGATCTCCCCGGCTTTCAGGTACATAGATGACCCCTCGATCCCCACCGCTTCCTGGGGAATACGAACCCGGTCAAGAACATTGGTCTGCTCACAGACCACCAAAGCCGTCATGATCTTTGTGGTGCTGGCGATCAGGCTCTGCTTATCGGCCTGCTTCTCAAAAAGCACCCGTCCGGTTTGTGCGTCCAGCAAAATTGCGCTTTCTGCCGAAACCGCCTCACAAGGAAAAACCAGGGCAGCAGCTAAGATCGCAGCTGCCGTCCCGGCAAGTAGTCGTTTCATTTGAATCACCCGGGGATAGTGTCCCCGGGTTGGTTGCAATTATTCTGCTTTTTTCTCGGTTTTGGATTCAATAAAGCTGGCAATTTTATCCAGCGTATCGGGTACCATTTCCACAACACGGTCAACCGTCGTATTGGCGGGAACAGGCACAGGAACCATCCGGGTTGCGCCGTCCTTGATGATTAAAAAGGCAACAGGCGTGACCTTTGCGCCGGCGCCAACACCGCCACCAAAGGGGTTTTCCTGGTTGTTAGGGTGCTTTGACACATAATCGGAGCCGCCACCGCCAAGACCGACACTGATATTGGAAATGGGGATAATGGTTACGCCATCCACCACAATGGGCTGACCCACCACAGAATTGGCATCCAGCATCTCACGGATCTTAGAGATGGTGCTTTCCAGCATATTGGGAAGATTTTTACTCATAATTCGGCACCGCCTTTTCGTAATTTTTTCAGTTTCAAAATATCCTTTATGATTTTAATACCGTGGCGAGCTCCAAGGCTAAACGCCCGCGCCAACGATAATGTTGCATCCACCTTTGCATATACTTTAGTGGTTTCTGCAACGAAATCACATTCAACTTCTATGTTCTTCTTGCGAATGGATAAAAACCGATCCAGCTGTGGCATCAAGCTACCTACAGCCGCCCAGGCTCGCCCGTAATTGACAGCCAGGTTACAGGGGTCATCCCCCGCCAGGATCACTTTTAATTCTAAATCCTTTACCCGCACTTTCCGGCGAAGCTGTTCCAAAAAATCCAGGACCGTTCGCACAATGGGATAGAAATCGCTAAGACTTCCTCCCTTTTTGGCGTTTTTATTGCCACCTTTTTTAGGCTGAGAGGATGTTTTCTTGGTTTTCGGTTTTGCTGGGTACAGTCGGAATTTTAACGGTCCGATCAGCACCCAAACACCGGCAGTTGACTCCCGGTACACACCGCGAACACCAATGGGCAAAAGCGCTATGCCCACAAGCACCGCTAAGGCAATGAGCCAGCCCATACTCAGACCCCCTCCAGGGTGATCTGATTGGGATCGGGCTTCTCCTCGGGAATAATGGGTTCGCCCAGGCTCACCTTTTCAATGGGCGGCAATTCTTCCAGGGAGCTGAGGCCAAAAGTACGCAGGAAGTTGGGAGTTGTACGGTACTGAATGGGTCTTCCCGGTACATTCAGCCGACCGGCTTCCTCAATGAGTTTCTTATTCAGCAATGCGCCAACAGAATAGCTGCTGTCCACGCCTCTGAGCTGCTCCACCATAGCTTTGGTTGCAGGCTGGTAATATGCAATGATCGTCAAGGTTTCCAACTGGGAAGAGGACAGACGGGGCGGTTTGCGGGTTTCCAGGGCGCTTGTAATGTAATCTGCCATCTCAGCAGAGGACACCATTTGATAACCGTCCTCCAGCCGCAGGATACGGATACCCCGACGGTTAAAAGCAAGCTCATCAGCCAAAGCGTTGGTTGCCTCAATAATATCCTTTTTATCGGCTTCTAAAACACCCACAAGCTGAGCGATCTCCACCCGTTCTCCTGCTGCAAACAAGATGGCTTCAATGGCCCGCTGTAATTCAATTTGTTCCATTTCCGTCATCTCCTTCAATGGTAATATCATCATTTATCAGGCGCACGGTGGGATTCTCACCGGAATTATCGTCCTCAAGGGTCACAGAATTTGTCTTGCACAAATCTAAGACCGCCAGGAATGTTGCTACGATCTCCGAACGGCTGCGGCTGCCCTTAAAAAGATTCTTCAGCTTTTCAACGCCACGAAGAACCAAATTGCGAACAAGCTCCTTGGCCTTTTTGCCCACGGGATAGGGCTCTTTGCCCACAATGCCCTTAAAGTTCATGGTAGGAGGCGGCAGGCGGCGCTGATTCCGTTCGGCAATTTCATCCAACGCCAGGAGCATATCAGAAGGATCATGCTCATAGCGGTAGGTATCGTCACGACGCAAAGGCTCCGGGGCTTTGGTAAACAGGCATCTGCCCAAATCGTTCATAGGCTCCAAGGCAGAAATGGCAATACGGATCTGATCCATTGCTTCATGGCGCTGGCGCTCGATGAGGGACTGACGGAGAATGTCCAGTTCCGTTTCCGCTTCCATAGCCTCCGCTGCAGACAAAAGCATTTTTGTCTTAATGAGCATCAAGTGAGACGCCATGGTGATAAACTCGCTGGCCAGCTCAATGTCCAGCCGCTTCATTTCTTCCAGGTATGCCAGGTACTGCTCCAAAATGGTCGCGATGGACACGTCCTGAATCTCTATTTTATTTTTACTCAGCAGCAAAAAGATAACATTCAAAGGACCCTCAAAGTCCTCCATCAGTTCACTTTTCGTGCGGACAATGCCCTCTAAGTGGTATTTTGGTTCTACCATAGTCGCTCCTTGCGCATACTATCACATAATATTGTTTCCATTATAGCAAACTTTCCCTCATCCTGCAAGCTTTTGTTAAAAAATAACATTATTCTTGCAAATTTCGACAAATTATGATAAACTTACAATACGAGGTGATTGAAATGGCTATGAAACCGAATAAATATAAAGTTTTCGAACAATTTATGACCATTGCACTCTGCGCTGATGCTGTCGCTTTTATTCTGTATATGATTTTTGCCGGGTTGGGCATTATTTGGCTGAAGGTTATTTTGACACTGGTGTGCTTTGCTCTGTCTGGTTATATTCTTTGGGTCTTATACAATTCCAAAGAACTTCTGCGGCAGCGGAGCTTGTGGATGACTGTAGGTGCCGGTGCTATTGCCTTCTGTTTGTTTATGTCCTTAGTACTCAATTTCCCCAGTCCCAACAAATATAAACCGGTGGAAAAAGAAAATTCTGTAACACAGCAAAAATAAATCAAAAGCGAGGGATTTCTCCCTCGCTTTTCTTATTTACAGACCCATTTCCTCTTTGACCTGGCGGAAACAATCCACGATGTATGCAATATCCTCGCGGCTCAACGCAGCAGAAAGCTGGGTGCGGATACGGGCTTTGCCCTTGGGCACAACAGGATAAGAGAACGCTACCACGTATACACCCTTTTCCATCATCCGCTTTGCCATTTCCACAGCCTTATGCTCATCATACAGCATAACAGGAATAATAGGTGCGCCCCGGTCCATCACATCCAGGCCAATCTCCTTGATTTTCTCAGCAAAAAGACGGGTATTTTCAAAGAGCTTTTCCCGCATGGATAAGTCATTTTCCAAAATTTCAAGCACTTTCAGCGTACCCGCTGCCACAGCAGGTGCCAAAGTATTGGAGAACAGGTACGGACGGGAGCGCTGACGCAAAAGCCGAATGATCTCCTTGCGACCGGAAGTAAAACCGCCGGAGGCGCCGCCCAAAGCCTTACCAAAAGTACCCGTGATAATATCCACCCGGTCTGCCACACCGCAATGCTCCGGCGTACCACGGCCTGTAGCACCCATAAAGCCGGTAGCGTGGCTATCATCAACCATTACCAAAGCATCATACTCATCAGCCAGGTCGCAGATGCTCTTGAGATCCGCTACAATGCCATCCATCGAGAACACGCCATCGGTGGCGATCAGCTTGATACGGCAGTCCTTGGCCTCCTCCAGCTTGGCCCGCAGGTCGGCCATATCGTTGTTCTTGTAGCGGAAGCGCTGTGCCTTGCACAGACGCACACCGTCAATAATGCTGGCATGATTCAGCTCGTCACTGATAACAGCATCCTCCGGCGTGAGCAACGTCTCAAACAGACCGCCATTGGCGTCAAAGCAGGAAGAATACAAAATAGTATCCTCCGTTCCCAGAAATTTGCTGAGTTTCTCTTCTAAGTCCTTGTGTAGCTTCTGTGTGCCGCAGATAAAGCGAACAGAGGAAAGGCCGTAGCCATAGGTATCGTAGCTTTCCTTGGCAGCAGCAATGATCCGGGGATCACTGGCCAGGCCCAAATAGTTGTTGGCGCACATGTTGATCACTTCCCGACCGTCCTGCAGGGCCACTCTTGCTCCCTGGGGAGATACAATGATCTTCTCGTTCTTGGTAAGGCCATCTCTTTCAATGGTCTCACACAGATCGTCAAAATACTTCAGTGCTGTTTTCATAGTATCCTCCTTAGAGTTTCGTCCAATCCAAAATTACCTTGCCGCTTCTGCCGCTGTTCATAGCTGCGAAGCCCTCCTCATAATCCCGCACATCCATTCTGTGGGTGATAATGGGAGAGATGTCCAATCCGCTTTGGAGCATTGCGGACATTTTATACCAGGTTTCGTGCATCTGTCGACCATAGATACCCTTAATGGTCAAGCCATTGAAAATAACCTTAGACCAATCGATCTTGGCATCGCTTTTCAGCAGTCCCAAAAGCGCGATGCGTCCGCCGTGGATCATATGGTCGATCATGGTATTCATAGCGATCTCACTGCCGGACATCTCAAGGCCAACATCAAAACCCTCCCGGATATTAAGTGCTTCCATAATCACAGAAAGGTCTTCCTTAGCGGTATTCACAGTATGCTGAATCCCCAATTTCTTTGCCAGTTCCAACCGGGTATCGTTAATATCCGTGATCACCACCCGACGGGCGCCCACGTGCTTACACACCGCAGCGGCCATAATACCGATAGGTCCTGCACCTGTGATCAGAACGTCCTCACCGGTCAGATCAAAGGACAGCGCAGTATGCACAGCATTGCCAAAGGGGTCAAAAATAGCATACATTTCCAAAGGAACACCGGGTTCACAAGGCCGGACATTCTCCTGAGGAATCACCAGAAACTGGGCAAATGCACCGTCCCGGTTCACGCCCACACCTACCGTTTCTTTACACAGGTGGCCGTTACCTGCCAAACAGTTACGGCATCTGCCGCAGACGATATGGCCCTCGCCGGAAACCATTTGTCCGATCTGCCACCCCTTCACATTGGCGCCCAATTCTACGATCTCGCCCACATATTCGTGACCGATAACGCGGGGTGTTTCAATGGTCTTTTGAGACCATTCGTCCCAGTTGTAGATATGCAGATCCGTGCCACAGATAGCTGTCTTATGGATTTTGATCTTCACATCATTCGGGCCGATTTGCGGTTCGGGAACTTCCTCAAACCACAGTCCCTTTTGCGGGTATTTCTTCACAAGTGCCTTCATTTTCAGCGCTCCCATACTATTATTTTCGTCACTTTATTATATGAAACAGCGCATATTCTGGCAAATACAGAAAAATGATTGCAGATATTCGGAAAAATAAAACAGTATTTAAAAAACCGATGACTGGTTATCAGCCATCGGTTTTTTGCCCTATTTTCGGTAAAAGCTATTGCCGCCAATGAATTCACGAACCAGGCTGGTAGGCGGAATTTCATCCTCCACCTGGGCCGGCTGAACATAATTAAGGATCTTAACCATTGCGCGGACCTGCTCATAACAGCTCTGCTCCGGCTGTACCGCATTGAGCAGCGGGTAAATATGATTCTTCAGCACAGCCAGTTCATAAAGGGTGGAACTGTTGAAGATCACATCGGCATTCTCCTGATACGGGAATATCCACCGCTCCTCTCCCCTGCGGACGGAATCCCACATGGAAAGGGTCTTTTCCACAGAAGAACCTCGGTTCTCATAATCCCGAACCGTACGCCGCAGCAAACGCAGGTAGCTGGAAGGAATGCGGTTATGGTCGTCTAAGTTAAGGGGAAGCAACGCGCTCACATAGAGCTTAAACACCAGCGTTTTGTCCAAATCCGCCGGCAACAGAACAGGATTGAGCGCGTGAAGGCCTTCCACAATGATCACAGTGTCCTGGGACAGGCGCATCTTATGTCCATTCCATTCCCGTTTTCCGGTAAGAAAATTGAACACAGGCAGCTCCACCTCTTCACCGGCCAATAGCTGCCGCAGGTGGACACGGAACAGGTCTGTATCGATGGTATCGATATGTTCAAAATCGATCTGTCCGTCCGGGCCGGGCTGGATCGTATCTCGGTCCACATAATAATCATCCAGGCTCATCAAAATGGGCTTTTTGCCGTGGACACGGAGCTGTGTGGCCAAACGGTTGGCCGAGGTGGTCTTACCGGAAGAGCTGGGGCCTGCCAACATCACAGCCTTAGCGCCTCGCTGACAAACCATATCCGCGATCTGGGAATAACCCTTTTCGTGAAGGGCTTCGTTGACACGGATCAGCTCCCGGATCTTTCCGGTATTTACCAGGTCATTTAGGTCAGAAACTGTCTCACATTCCATCAGCGCACACCAACGGGCGCCCTCATTGGTAACCGCCCGGAAATGAGGCATATCCACATAGGGCGCAACCTGGCTGGGGTTCTTATCGTCAGGATACAGGAACAGGAAACCACCCTCTGCGCTCAGCACATCCCACACCTGCATATAGCCGGTGGAAGGTGCTAACTCGCCATAGTAATAGTCAGAAAAATCCCCATAGGCATACTCATCAAAGTATTCTGCCGTGCGGTACTCCAAAAGCCTTGCTTTATCGGCTTTACCGGCCGCTTCAAAGCGTTCAATAGCCGTCTGGGTGGTAACACGCCGGCGAATCAAGGGAATATCCAACTCTACAAGGCGCTTGATCTCTGCTTTCAACTTGTTTAAGTCAAAGTCTTCCACAGAAGACAGATGGATCATAAGCGCTGGGCCTACGGTACTACCCATTTTCGCTTCGATGTGAGGATATGTATTCTGTAGGGCCAAAAACAGCACAAACTGTACCGTGCGGCGGTACACATCCTTACCGCTGGGGTCACTATAGGAAAGCAGCTGAATCTCACCGTTTGATGCCGCCATTGCACGGCGGATGGAGGGCCGCTCCGAACACAGTTCCGTTATACGCACAGGCACATAGTTGAGGTTGAACACCTCGCCGGCGATCTTTGCCGCAATGGGTCTATGGGAAAGCGCTTCTTTGTCAAGGCCCAGGTATTTCACCAGTTCCAGCAGGGTCTGCCCCGGCTGGGGCGCAATCTCATATCCGTTAATTTTCAGCTTCAAGGCAATCCCTCCAAACTTAGTTTTCTTTACCGATACTCATAATATCGTAAGGTGTAGTCTGATATACGAAATAATTCAGCCAATTTGAGAACAGCAGGTTGCCATGTCCTCTCCACCGAACAATCGGACGCTTGGTATCATCGTCGCCGGGATAATAATTCTTAGGCACGGCAATTGGCAAGCCCTGGTTTTTATCCCGCAGATACTCCTTTTCCAGGGTATCCGGGTCATACTCGGAATGACCGGTGACAAAAATCTGCCGTCCGCCCTTGCTCATGATCGCATAGATACCCGCCTCCTCCGAAGAAGCCAGGATCTTCAGCTCCGGGATCTTTTCCACATCCTCACGGCGAACAGTTGTATGCCGGGAATGGGGCGCATAGAAAACATCATCGAAGCCCCGCAAAAGAATGGAGCGAGGATAGTCCTTGGTATGTTCAAAGACACCAAACATTTTACCATCGAGCGGATATTTCGGAATGCCATAGTGGTAGTAAAGGCCGGCCTGTGCGCCCCAGCAAATATGGAAGGTGCTGTGGACATTGGTGGTAGACCACTGCATGATCTCACACAGCTCCTGCCAATAATCCACATCCTCAAAGGGCATATTCTCTACCGGCGCACCTGTGATAACCATACCATCAAACTTCCGGTGCTTCAGTTCATCGAAGGTCTTATAGAAGTTTAGAAGATGCTCTTGCGCTGTGTTCTTGGAAGTGTGGGTCTTCATATGCATCAGCTCCAGGCGCACCTGCAAGGGGGTATTACCCAAAAGGCGGCTGAGCTGGGTCTCAGTGACGATCTTGGTGGGCATTAGGTTCAGCAGAACGATCTCTAAGGGTCTGATATCCTGGGTCATTGCCCGATCCTGGGGCATAACAAATATATTTTCCTGCTGCAGAACACCCGCAGCGGGCAGGTCATTGGGAATTTGAATAGGCAAGGGATTCTCCCCCTTTCTGTGTTTTCTTCATTTTACTAAAGAATCCCCCCTTTGTCAATTCCGGGTGTAGGCGGTCAGCTGGGTTCCGGGGTAGTAATGGTATAGAATTTTTTGATAGTCACTGCCCCGGACGGCCATTGCTTCTGCACCGTATTGACTCATCCCCACACGGTGGCCGAACCCTCTGGTAGAAATGTAAATTTTATCCTCTGTGGCATACATGGAAAACACAGTGGAACGAAGGCCTAATTTCTGACGGATCTCCGTACCGGAAAAGGTTTTGCCGCCAATTATCATCGTGTCAACACCGCCGCCGTCAGTATAGGTTGCACTGCCCAACCAAGTGGTGGCCGACCCTTTGGGAGATATTCCAAGCAAAGATGCAAACTCTGCAGTTGTAAACTCTGCTGTATCCACAAAATGGGCTGCGCTTTCTTCTCCAGGGCTGTCAACCGCCTGCAAGTAGGGAATATCTGTTCCCCACACCGCCAAAGCATCCTCTGTTCGGCCTCCGGAACAGGAAAAATAGGTAGCTTCTATCAAGGCGCCATTATAGGTTAATACTTGATTCTCCGTAAGTTCTACCGCTTGGGATACCTTTTTGAGCATTTCCTCTGTACCGCCTTTGGACAGAAAATCCTCAATCGCTCTGTAAGCCTGACAGCAGGAAGACTCCGTACATACAGCGCCCTGTGGATGTTTGTTTCCTAAGCTATTGCGCCTAAGGGCATAGGTTCTGGATACCACTGCCTGGGCCTTCAGCGCCTCCTCCGAAAAATCCACCGGCATCTCCGCCAACAGCACGCCGGTCAAATAGGTCTGCATATCCATTTCTGCCTGTCCATTGGGCATTAACACAAGAACCTCTGCATCCTGCTGCTGCACCGGTTCCGTTGCCACAGCGGTTCCTTCAAGTATCGGTTTTCTCCCCTCACGGGATATGAATTTCTCACTTACCGAAAAGAGCAGTCCGGGGAGTAATATCCCCATCACCATGGCCATAAGCCACGCTTTGCCGCTTTGATTCATCCTATCACCCCCGGGTATTGTACCGCTGAAGGCCTCAAAATGCTGACGAATTCTGGCAGGTTTTGAAATTTGTTCCACTTGACACATTAGGCCATTGGAAGTATAATTATCCTGTTAAATTGTCGAAATGGAGCAGATTATGAAAAAGGCTTTTCGAATTATAATACCGCTTGTACTGGTTGTTGCTATTCTCTTTTGCACTATCTGGTATCTTTTTGTCTATGACCGTGTGTTTACGCGGGATATTCTTGTAAAGGCTGCCCGTTTTTTTGAAGACACCGGCAATCTTTCCGCCTCTGCCTGGTTTTATAACCGTGCCTTTGAGCAGGCAGGAAACAATGATACTGTCGCCATTGAACTTTCCAATCAATACAAAATCTCCGGAAATTATACAAAAGCAGAGTATACCCTTACCTCTGCAATTGCTGACGGTGGCGGCATTGATCTTTATATGGCCCTGTCCAAGCTCTTTGTTGAGCAAAACAAGCTTTTAGACGCCGTCCGTATGATTGACAATGTTGCCAACAAGGATATCAAAGCACAACTGGAACAAATGCGGCCTGCCGCGCCTACCTGTACCCCCGACCCCATTGCAGACGGATCCCATTACACCCAGTACATCACCATCGACCTCAGCGCCAAGGCTAAGGCTATGTACGTAAATGCCAACGGCGAATTCCCCTCAACCGAAACAGATCTTTACAACAAGCAAGGCATCACCCTAAAAGATGGTGAAAACAAGATCTATGCCATTGCTGTTGGTGAGAACGGCTTAGCAAGTCCTGTTTCCATTTTCGCCTTTACTGTTGGCGGCGTTGTAAAGGAAGTAGAGTTTGTGGATCCCGTTATGGAAACTACTTTCCGGGAACTTTTGAGTGTCGATAAGGAAAAAACGCTATTTACCAGCGATCTGTGGAAAATCCAGGAACTCACGGTTCCTGCCGGTGTCAAAAAGCTGGACGATCTGCAGCACCTGGTCTTCCTGAAGACCCTTACAATGGATGCTGCTCCCACCGGTCAGTTAAGTCATATCTCTCAGCTTCCCAACTTGGAAGAAGTTATTATTACCAACACTGCTGTCCAAGCTGAAGAGCTTCCCTACTTAGCGCAACTAAAATCCCTAAAACGGTTGACACTGAAAAAATGCAGTCTTTCCACTGCGGTTGGACTGGAACAGGCTACAGGCTTAACTTATTTGAACCTAAGCAACAATTCTCTGCGGGATATTGCGCCCCTGTCCAAACTGCAAAATCTCGAAGAGCTGGACTTGACCACCAACGCGTTGAAGGACTTGTTGGCGCTGTCCGGTCTAAAAAAGCTGATCAACTTGAATGTGTCCCACAACGAACTAACTTCTTTAACTCCCCTCTCTACTGTAGCCGGTTTGGAAAAGCTGAATGTTGCAAACAACAATCTGACAGAGCTTACCGGTGTTGCTGAGCTTTCTCATTTGGTTGATTTGAACGCTTCCAACAACAAGATTTCTGACGTTTCCCTCTTAGCTGACAATACAGAGTTGGAAGTGCTTAACATTTCACACAACAAAATTTCGGACATATCTGCATTGTCTGCATTGAAAAAGCTGACCAATTTTAACTTCTCCCACAATCAAGTGACAGCTTTGCCCAACTGGGGGGGCAGCTGCGCTTTGATCAACATCGAAGGTTCCAACAATCTGATTCAAACCCTGGAACCGTTGAAGGGACTTAGTTATCTGAACAATGTCTATATGGATGACAACAAGGCAATCTCCAATGTGGAAATCCTTAAAACCTGTCCCAGACTGATTCAGGTAAATGTTGCCCGGACAGGCGTAACCAAAAATTCCCAGGTAAGCGCCTTAACGACTATGGGCGTTATCGTAGTCTACGATCACAAGGGTTAAACAATACCGCCGCAGCGATAAGCTGCGGCGGTTTTTACTTGCTTTCGTTATCTTCCGCTTCCATTTCCTGCAGAAGCTTTTTATCCTGCTTGCTGGTTAAATCAAGCTTTTCATACATATCGGGTCTGCGCTCTCTCGTGCGGCGCAGAGCCTGCTTACGGCGCCACTGCGCCACTTTTTGGTGATTGCCGGACAGCAATATCTCCGGCACTTCCCGGCCGTGCCAGACCGCAGGGCGGCTGTACTGGGGATATTCCAAAAGACCGTTAAAGTGGCTCTCATCTTCAAAGCACTCCGGGTCTGCCAGCACACCGGGCACCATACGGCAGATGGCATCGGTCATAGCCATTGCGGCGATCTCACCGCCGGTCAGCACAAAATCACCCAGGGACAATTCCTCGTCAACACATTCGTCAATAAAGCGCTGATCGATACCCTCGTAGTGACCGCAGACAAAAATGATGTTCTCCATTTTGCTCAGACGGATGGCATCAGCCTGCTTGAATGTCTTGCCACAGGGCGACAGGTAAATGGTATGCACCGGGCCACCTGCTTTGTCGCAGACGGCTTCCCAGCAACGATACAACGGATCCGCCTGCATCACCGCGCCGCGACCGCCGCCATAGGGATAGTCATCCACCTGCATCTGCTTATTGGCAGTGTACTCCCGGATCTGGTGCGCATCAATGGTAATAATTCCTCGCTCCTGGGCACGGCCCAAAATGCTGTCAGACAGCACATCCAGCAGAGTGTCCGGGAACAGGGTCAGAATATCAATTCTCATCGGTTCCCATCCCCTCGATCAGGCGCACCTGCATTTCATTTTTATCAAGATCGGTGGACAGGACAAATTCCTTCACCGCAGGGATCATATAGCGGTTTTTCACCTTATCGTCACCGATCACATACACAGAGTTGCCGGGATAATCCAGCACTTCTGTGATCTTACCGATAATTTCGCCGTCGCAGTATACCTCTACACCCAAAAGCTCCACACCGAAGATTACGTCATCATCGATATCTTCCCGGTACAGCTGTACGGTTTTACCCCGCATTGCCTGGGCAGCTTCCATCGTGTCAATTCCCTGGAGCTTTACCAGGTTGCAGGTTTTCTGCACGCGGCAATTTTCCATAATATATTCTTTTCCGTCAATGCGGCAACGTTCAAATTCACAAAGCATATCGGCTGAGTCCAGCCAGGGCAGCACCTTCACCTCACCACGAACACCGTGGGTAGTGACGATCTCGCCTGCATCGATATAAATCTGCTTCATAGTTCCTCCAAAAAAATGGAAATGCGTGGCGCCAAGCGTCACGCATAAGCCATTAATCCACGATTTCCACCGTGACTTTTTCGCCGGTGCGCTGGGCAACGGTTTTCACAATGGTACGGATCTCCTTAGCAATCCGACCCTGGCGGCCGATGACCTTACCCATATCGCCGGGGGCGACACGGAGCTCCAGGACCTTGCCTTCCTCATCAGAAACTTCCGTTACTGTAACTGCCTCAGGCTCGTCCACCAGATTCTTTGCCATATACAGCAAAAGCTCTTTCATTGGAATACTCCTTCGGGTAATTACAGGATACCGGCCTTCTTCAGCAGGCCACGTACGGTATCAGTGGGCTGTGCGCCGTTCTTGATCCAAGCCTGAACCTTCTCAGCGTCCACATTGATAGTAGCGGGGTTGGTCAGGGGGTTGTAGGTGCCGATCTCTTCGATGCAACGACCGTCACGGGGAGAGCGAGCATCCGCAACAACGACACGGTAGAAAGGAGCCTTCTTTGCGCCCATTCTTCTCAGTCTGATTTTAACCATTGGTTTTCACCTCCATAATTTTTCTGAATAATCTATATCGCAAAGCGTTTTTTGCTTAGAGCGAACCACTTTAGAAACCGGGGAATCCACCGAAACCGCCGAATTTACCCATACGCTTCATTTTCTTGCCCATTCCCGGGCCGGAGAATTGCTTGATCATCGCCCGCATCTGGTCGAAGGATTTCAGCAGTCTGTTCACATCCTCCACTTTAACACCGGCGCCGTTTGCAATGCGCTTTTTACGGCTGGCACCGATAATGCCGGGGTTTTCCCGCTCCTTAGGGGTCATGGACAGGATGATCGCTTCGGTGCGACCCATGGCCTTTTCGTCCAGCTGTACATTCTTCAGACCGGCACCGCCGGGCATATGGGCCAAAAGATCCTGCATAGAACCCATAGACTTCAGCTGGACCATTTGGTCATAGAAGTCCTGAAGTGTGAACTTATTGGTTTTCAGTCTCTCCTCTAACTCAGCGGCCTTCTTTTCATCAAACGCCTGCTCAGCTTTTTCAATGAGGGACAGCACATCGCCCATACCCAAGATCCGGGAAGCCATACGGTCCGGATGGAAGGGCTCAATGTCTTCGAGCTTTTCGCCCATACCGGCGAACTTGATGGGCTTGCCGGTGATGGCCCGCACGGACAGTGCCGCGCCGCCTCTGGCATCGCCATCCAGCTTGGAGAGCATCACGGAGTCGATATCCAACCATTCGTTAAAGCTCTGGGCAGCATTCACCGCATCCTGGCCGGTCATTGCGTCCAGCACCAACATAATCTCGTCGGGCTTGACAGCGGCTTTGATGTTCTTCAGTTCCTCCATCAGGGTCTCGTCCACATGCAGACGGCCTGCGGTATCCAGGAACACCATATCGTGGCCGTGCTGACGGGCATAAAGAACTGCATCCTTAGCGATCTGCACAGGGTCGGTCTGACCCTTTTCAAACACAGGGATACCCAGCTTTTCACCACAGACCTTCAGCTGCTGAATCGCGGCAGGCCGGTAAATATCACAGGCGACCAGCAGGGGGTTCTTATTCTGCCGTTTCATAAGACCGGCAAGCTTGGAGCCGTTGGTTGTCTTACCTGCGCCCTGTAAACCAACCAGCATAACCACTGTGGGTCCTGCCGGGTTGATGGTAATATGCTTTGTTTCGCTGCCCATCAGATTGGTCAGCTCTTCATTGACGATCTTTACGATCATCTGAGCAGGACTGAGGGCTTCCAACACATCGCTGCCCACGCACCGCTCGGTAACGGACTTTACAAAATCCTTAACGACCTTATAGCTTACATCCGCTTCCAAAAGAGCCATGCGGATCTCACGCATTGCCTCTTTTACATCGGATTCTTTCAGACGGCCCTTGCCTCTGAGCTTTTTGAAGGCCGCAGAGATTTTTTCGGTCAATCCTTCAAATGCCATAGTTTACTCCTCAATGGAACTTGCCGCTTGGGTGATTTTTGCAATCGCATCCCGGACAACGGGGTCGGGGTATTGCGCCAATTCCTTGGCTGCCGACAAGATCGCCTGCATTGCCTGGCGGCTCTGCAAATTGCGGCGGACACACCCGGTTCTTTCCTCCATCTTGGCAAGATGGGCTTCTGCGCGGGTGATATTATCGTGAACGCCCTGGCGGCTGACGCCCAATTCCTCAGCAATCTCTGCCAGAGAAAGGTCTTGATTGTATCGCAGGTCTAAGCACATCCGCTGGCGCTCTGTGAGCATATCGCCGTAATAATCAAACAGCAAAAGCATCTCAACTGCGTCCATGGGTGGCCTCCTGTCAATCAGTTTTCCTTTACACCTGGGTTATGATACAACAAAGATCAGACTTTGTCAAGTATTTTTTCTTGTCACCTATAAATTATTTTGAAACATCGTACCATGTACGGAGCAATTCGGTTTTCAGAAAACCCATGCTTTCATACAGGCGGATAGCTGGTTCATTATTGGAGGCAACCTCCAGAACCACATTTTCTGAAAACAGGACACTGCACAGGCTCAAAAGCACCGTCTTCCCTGCTCCCGGCTTTGTCGAAGCGATGGCTTCTATTTTGTCCTCCCGGGCAATACCAATGCCCAGCAGTTCTCCATCTTTATGAACAAAATAGCCGCCACCCTTGGCAAGCAACTGCTTGCTTTCATCACGGGTCATTGTTGAAGCATTGGGGACATTCTGCATTCTTTTATTATACAGGCTGCGCCACTGCTCAACTGTCTTTTCCGTGACCGGGAACAAGGCTGCGTTACTTTCTTCCAAACCCTCACGGGGGCGCTGCATTTTTACCACCGAGGTATAGACCGGGTATCTTTCCAACCAACAATGGCCGGTGGCATATATCTTCTCCGCGCCGGCCATTTTGCAAAAGTCTATACATTCACCAAGCAGCAGCTCTGGGTTTTGGGTATCCTGCAAAGTAATGTAGGCCTCGCCCCGGTAGGGAATCTCCCGTAAAACCAAACTGGCTGCGCCATTTTGAGTTGTAAATATAGGAAAATCCCGCATAATCTCACCTCGATACAATCATAACACATTTTTCTGACAAAAGCTACTTATCCGACCAAACTCCCTTTACTTTGCAAAAATATTGCTTATAATAGAGATAAAAACCTACGAAAGGAGATTTTCCAATGAAAAAGGTCATCGGCAAAAAGGAATACAACACCGAAACTGCCACTATGCTCAAGCGGTTTACCTACGGATTTTGGGGTGACCCCACCGGCTATGAGGAGCAATTGTACCAGACCCCGGACGGTCTTTATTTTGTGTATGTCTGCGGCGGCATTGCTTCTCCCTACCCCGGCGAGGATATTCTGCGGATCGCAAAAACCAAGGTGGATGCCTGGTTGGCAGACCGTCCTTAAAAAATATATCCTTTTTTGTCAAGAGACTGCTATTTGCAGTCTCTTTTTCTTGACATTGTATGGTATGATATACATTAGAAATATAAATTACACAAGCTGGTTATTGATTATGAAAAAACTCTGCTTATTTCTCATAGTGCTTTCCCTGCTTTTGTGCGGCTGCGGCAGGAATAATGATCCACAGATCGTGGCAAGCACACTGCCTGTTTATGAATTCACAAGTACTCTTTGCCAAGGAACAGGCATCTCTGTTTCCCGGCTCATCACAGAGGAAGTATCCTGCCTGCATGATTACACCCTGCAGGTAACCCAAATGCAGGCTGTGGAGGCTGCGGATGTAGTGATCCTAAACGGTGGCGGATTGGAAGACTTCTTAGGCGATGTTCTAAAAGCAGCTGACCAGGTGATTGATGCATCTGAAGATGTGGAATTGATCTGCGCTCATCACCACGAAGGACATGACCACGAAGGTGATCCCCACATTTGGCTCTCCCCGGAAAAGGCCAAGCAGATGTGCCGGACTATTTGCGAGGAATTATCCAAGCTATACCCTGCTCACAAAGATAGATTCGAAAGCAATTTAAGCGCTTTGATTGACAAATTGGATGCCTTGCAGGCATACGGAGAAACGGAACTTTCAAATCTTAAAAACCGGAATCTGATCACATTCCACGACGGATTCTCTTATTTTGCCGAGAGCTTTGATCTGCATATTCTGAAGGCAGTGGAGGAAGAATCCGGCAGCGAGGCTTCTGCCAAGGAATTGATCGAGATCATCGATTTGGTCAAGGTCAACGACCTACCTGCCATTTTTACTGAGTGTAACGGCAGCACTGCCGCCGCAAAGGTAATTTCCGCGGAAACCGGGAGTACGGTTTACGAACTGGATATGGCGATGGCCGGTGACAGTTATTTTGATGCGATGTACCACAACATCCGCACTGTAAAGGAGGCGTTGGGATGAACATAGGAACACACGGCGGTGCCTGCGGCCATTCCTGCTGTCTGCGGGTGCAGGATCTGACTGTGAAGATCGGTGCTGACACCATATTGGAAAACATCAATCTTCACGTCCACTGTGGTGAGATGATCGCCCTCATTGGCCCCAACGGCGCCGGTAAAAGCACTCTGCTGAAAACCATTTTGGGGCAACAGGCATACGAGGGAATTATCTCCTTTTCCGTACCCGGCAGCCGCAACAGAAAGCCCAAGATCGGTTATGTGCCCCAAAGTCCGGCCTTTGATCCGGGAGATTCGGTGACGGTAGCCGACCTGTTTGCCTGCTGTATGAGCAAGCGGCCTGCCTTTTTAGGACAATCCAAGACCTTGCTGGAGAAGATTTCTGTCTGCCTGGAACGGGTACACAGTGAAAATCTTATTGACAAGCGGGTAGGCACCCTCTCCGGCGGCGAATTGCAACGGGTTTTACTGGCGCTGGCTTTGGAGCCGCTGCCTAATATTTTGATCCTCGACGAACCGCTGTCCGGTGTGGATGTAGAGGGTATGGAAACTCTCATGGATATGCTGGACGAGATCCGCAAGACATACGATCTGTCCATTCTGATGATCACCCACGACTTTTCTATGCTTAGTCGATATGCTGATCAGGTTATTCTGCTGAACAAGAAGCTCATCTGTCAGGGAACGCCCGGAGAAGTACTGGATTCCGAGGATTTCCGGCGGGTATTCCACCGCAAAGGAGGTAACCTATAATGGAAATATGGTACTCCCTTTGCAGGCTTTTGCCCACTGAAATGCTCCGCTGGGACTTTATGTGCAATGCGCTGCTGGCAACTATCTTAATGGCCTTTCTCTTCGGTCTTACCTCTACCATGATCGTCACCGGACGGATGAGTTTCTTCTCTGATGCCTTGGGCCATTCCGCCTTTACCGGAATCGCCATCGGCTGCATTTGCGGTGTCAGCGCGCCTGTGTGGATCGCTGTGATCTTTGCGCTGGTCTTTGCTGTCCTATTTTCCTATGTGCGCAGCAAGAGCAATCAGACCGCTGACACGCTGATCGGTGTTTTTTCCAGCACCGCTGTAGCCTTGGGCATTTTCATTGCCACCTTAAATGGCAGCAGCTTCACAAAATTCAACAAATACTTGATTGGTGATATTCTTTCTGTTACGCCCGGTGAGATCGGCGCGCTGGCCTTGGCTTTTGTGGCTGTAGGTATCTTTTGGGTCATATTTTCCAACCGGCTGACCCTGTCTGCCATTCATCCGGAATTAGCCTCGTCCCGGGGCTTCTCCCCTGCTCTTTCCCAAGGACTGTTTACTGCGGTCATTGCGGTGGTTGTAACTTTGGCGATCTCCTGGGTAGGTCTTCTGATCCTCAATTCCCTGCTGATCCTGCCTGCAGCTTCAGCCAGAAATGTGGCGAAAAATCTGCGGCAATATCATCTGTTTTCCGTTCTTTTTGCCTTGGTCGCCGGTGTGGGCGGATTGATCATTTCCTACTATGTGGGCGCATCTGCCGGCGCAGCCATTTCTTTGGTACTTGCAGGAATCTTTGTGATTTCTTTCTTCCTCAGAAAGGTTCGGTGCTGATATGAAGATTTCTATGCATCCCATTGCCAAAATGCGCAGTGACTTTCCCACCAAATTCGGCATTCCCCGTCAAAGCGGGCTAGCCGAGAATCTCCGCTCCACCATCGTCTTTGAGCCCCTGTACCGGAATGCCGATGCACTGCGGGGCTTGGAGGAATTCTCCCACCTGTGGATCATTTGGCAATTTTCCCAGGCAGTTCGAAAGGAGTGGACGCCTACGGTCCGTCCGCCTCGGTTAGGGGGCAATACCCGGATGGGTGTGTTTGCCACCCGTTCTCCATTCCGGCCCAATTCCATCGGGCTTTCCTGTGTGAAGATTATCGGACTGGAACAAACGCCGGATAACGGCACTGTGATCCATGTGGCCGGTGCCGACTTGATGGACGGCACGCCCATTTTGGATATTAAGCCCTACATTCCCTACTGTGATGCCCACCCGGAGGCGCTGGGTGGCTTCACCACAAATGCTGATGATTACTTACTTATAGTGGATTTTCCGCCCGGTCTTTTGGAACGGCTGCCTGCGGATAAACGGGCTGCCGCCGTGGAGGTCCTCTCCCACGACCCCCGGCCTTCTTATCAGGCTGACTCTGAAAGGCTTTATGGCCTTTCCTTTGCCGGTTTTGACATTCGTTTTACTGTAGAGGATAAAACACTATATGTAAAGGAAGTTATCAAGCTATGAAAAAGAGAATTGATATGTTGGAAGGTCCGCTGCTTGGCGGAATTCTCCGTTTTGCCTTTCCGATCATTCTGACAAACCTTTTGCAGATTCTGTATAACACGGCAGACAAAATTGTGGTGGGACAGTACTGCGGCAGCCTTTCCATTGCCGCTATCAGCGCCACCTCAACACTAACGACCTTATTCGTAAACTTCTTTATCGGCTTTTCCGTGGGTACTGGCGTGTGCGTAGCACGCGCCTTGGGTGGACACAAGGACGAAGTGGTGCATCGTACCGTACACACCGCACTACCCACCGCCGCCATCTGTGGTGGAATCCTTTCTGTGGTCGGTATTTTCTTTGCGCCCACGATTCTTACCTGGATGGGAACACCCGCTACTGTTCTGCCCCTCTCCACTTTGTATGTTCGGATATACTTTGCAGGTATGATCTTTAATATGGTGTACAATTTCAGCGCATCTATATTACGGGCTGCCGGTGAGACAAAGCTCCCCCTCTACTTCCTGTCCATTGCCGGTGTAGTTAATGTAGTATTGAATGTTTTCTTTGTGACTGTATTAAATATGAATGTGGGTGGCGTGGCTTTGGCTACTGCTATCTCTCAGGCCCTGTCTGCCATCCTCGCTGTGATTGCGCTGATGCGCAGAACGGATTCCTGCCGGTTCATTCCCAAGAAAATGCGGATTTACGGAAAACAGCTGCTTGCGATCATCCGCAATGGTATGCCGGCCGGTATTCAAAACTCTCTGTTTGCATTATCCAACATTATTATTACATCTGCCATTAATTCCTTCAACTCGGAAGCGCTGATCTCCGGTCACGGTGCTGCAGCCAGTTTGGAAGCTATGAACCACGCTGTCGCCAGCGGCTTCTCTACTACGACCACAAACTATGTGGGACAAAATGCCGGAGCTCACAATTTTAAGCGGGTGAAAAGAATCTACTACACCTGTTTGGGTTGTGTGACCCCGACAGTCATGGCTATCAGCTTGACTTTCTTTATTTTCGGTGAGTCCTTTCTTTCTCTGTTCATCACCGATTCTGCAGAAGCTATCAGCTATGGCATTTTGCGCCTGACTTATATGGGCCTGCCCTATTTCCTGCTGGGCCTTATGGACTGCAGCACAGCCGCTATGCGAGGTCTTGGCTATTCCCTCACGCCCATGTTCATAACTCTCATGGGCGCTTGTGGATTGCGGATACTTTGGGTTTATACAATTTTTGAGAAGTTCCACACTATCCAAAGCCTGTACATCTCCTATCCTATCAGCTGGATCATCACATTCTTAGTGTTGTGTATAATGGTTCACGTTGCTCTATCTAAAAAAATGAAAATGCAAAATACATTACCCCAAAGGAGTACTATATGAAAATCTTAATTTGCAATGTCGGCAGCACGTCTCTTAAGTATCAGCTGTTTGATATGGACGCAGGCGAAAAAGTTCTCTGCGCCGGTGGTGCGGAGCGTGTTGGCGCAGCCAAAAGCCTTTTCTATCACAAGAATAATCTCACCGGTGATGCCGTTCACCAGGAGGCGGTGTTCCCCACCCATCGGGAAGCTATCTGCGCAATGCTGGAGCAGATTCTTTGCGGTTGTTTGGAATCTTTGCTGGACATTTCCTGTGTAGGATTTAAGGTGGTTCACGCTAAGGGCGTAACCGGCGTACAGTATCTGACCGAGGATGTTCTGCGGGCGATGGCGGATTTTAATTCCGTGGCACCTGCTCACAACCCGCCCTATATCGCTGCCATCCGGCAGTTTAAGAATCTGATGCCGGACACACCCATGATCGGTTCTTTTGAGACTGCTTTCCACGCCAATATGCCCCCGGAAGCCTACCTCTACCCCATCCCCCTGGAATTAAGCAAAGAGCACGCTATTCGGCGCTACGGTTTCCACGGTGCATCTTTAGAGTATCTTTCCACCTTTGCCGCTAAAGAGATGGGGCGTGAGGATCTGAAACTGGTATGCTGCCATTTGGGCGGCAGCGGCAGCCTGTGCGCTGTGAAGGATGGTGTGAGCATCGACACCACAATGGGTATGGGCCTGCAATGCGGCGTGCTGCAAAACAACCGAGCCGGTGATATGGACCCCTATATCATCTTCCATTTGGTAGAAGAATGCGGAATGACCCTGGACGAGGTTAAAACTATGCTGCAGACCAAGAGCGGCCTGTACGGCCTGTCCGGCGGCGTTTCCAATGACCTCCGTGATATCCAGGAAGCCGCGGATAACGGCAACGAAGACTGCCAGAACGCCATCAAGGCATATGCATACGGCATTAAGAAGTATATCGGTGCGTATGCGGCCGCAATGGGCGGTGTGGATGCCATCGTGTTCGGTGGTGGCATCGGCAGAAAGAGCGACCGCGTGCGTGCTCTCAGCCTGGAGAACTTAGAGTTCCTGGGTGTGGAGCTGGATGCTGACAAGAATGCAAATGCCAATGGCGGTGATGATATTTCTGCTGCCGGCAGCAAGGTTCGCATTTATGTGGTAGACACCAACGAAGAGATCGTGGTGGCAAGAAAAGCAAAAGCTCTGCTGGAGCAATAATCAAAAACCCGGAAGGCCAAGGTCTTCCGGGTTTTTAGTTTAGAGATCGCTTGCAATTACCCTATCCAATCTTTCTTCACAGAAAGTTAAGAATTTATGCCACAGCTCCGGGTCAACAAATGTATTCTCTCCGGTTTCCAGCAACAGTTTCCCCTTTTCAAAGGTATCATTGTTCCAAGTATGATTGCCGATGAACACATCCACCTTTTCCTTTTGCAATCTGTGCAAAGATGCACGGTAGCCCTCTCTACATCCCTCGTAGTCGAATTTGCCACGAACCATAGTATTGGCACCTGCGCCGCCGAACATACCAACACGGTAGGTTCTACCATTCTCTACCGTATCAAAGAAGAAAGAAACAGTACCTTTTGTATGGCCGGGTGTTTCCATAAAGGTCATTTTGGTATTGCCCAATTCCAGCGTATCGCCATCCTTAAGCAAAATATCGGGAACAAAATATCTCTTCGTTCTTTCCTCATCATAACGGCCAATTAAGGTCTTTGCACCGCTCAGGTCCACCAAAGCAGCTGTTGCCTCTGTATGGTCACCATGCCAGTGGGTATTGACGATATACTTGATATCCTCGGGTTTGAAGCCCAACTTGTATATGGAGCGAATCACAAGATACAACGTGTTACTATAGCCGGGGTCAATTAAAATTAGTCCGTCGCCGGTATCGATCAAATGACAGGAAGCCTGGAATGTGCCCACAAAATATACATTGCCTATAATTTTGAAAGGCTCCATTTTGCCTTCCCAAGGGTTCTCTAAACTTTTCCGCAAAAACATTTTGCATCACCTCGTTTATATTATAGCATTTTTCGAACACATAGACAAGACTAAAAACCCGGAAGATTTGCGTCTTCCGGGTTTTTTATTAGCCCTTGAAATACTTGACAGCGGCCTCGAACATACGGATATCGTAATTGCCGGGGACGTTCTTGTAGAGGCCCGGGGCGATACGCTCGCTGTGGCCCATCTTACCCAGGACTCTGCCATCGGGAGAGGTAATACCCTCAATAGCGAACAGAGAGCCGTTGGGGTTAAAAGCAGTGTCCATAGTGGGGTTGCCATCAAGATCCACATATTGGGTTGCGATCTGACCGTTCTTAGCCAGCTCCAGTGCCAGTTCTTCGCTTGCATAGAAGCGACCTTCACCGTGGGAAATGGGAACATTCACGATGTCTCCCACATTCATCAGCTGCAGCCAAGGAGACCGGTTGGAGGCGATGCGGGTACGGACGATCTTGGACTGGTGGCGGGCAATGGTATTGAAGGTCAAGGTGGGGCAATTCTCATCGGTGTCGATGATCTTGCCATAGGGCACAAGACCAAGCTTGATCAGTGCCTGGAAGCCGTTACAGATACCGCACATCAGACCGTCACGGTCGTCCAGCAGCTTCGTCACCTGCTCTTTTACCGCAGGGTTGCGGAAGAACGCGGTAATAAACTTTGCAGAACCGTCGGGCTCGTCACCACCGGAGAAGCCACCGGGAATGAAGATCATCTGGCTGTCAGCGATCTTCTTGGAGACGGACTCTACACTCCGGGCCACGTCGTCAGCGGTCAGGTTGCGGATAACCACGATCTCAGCCTCAGCACCTGCGGTCATCACAGCTCTTGCCGAATCAAACTCGCAGTTGGTACCGGGGAACACAGGAATCAGAACCTTGGGCTTGGCGCACTTGATTGCAGGGGCCTTGGTGCAAATGCCATCATGATTAAAGGTGGGCAGTTCCGTTTCCTTCTCGGCGACCTTGGTAGAATACACATTCTCCAAAACACCTTCATTGATTGCCAGCAACTCCTCAATGGCAGCGCTATCGCCATCCAGGGTAATGGTAGCATCTGCAGTTGTCTCGCCCATCTTCAGTACGCCGGGCAGGTCAACGTCCTCAGCAAGCTCCGCAACGATAAAGCCGTACAGGCCGTTTGCGTGCCAGCTGTCGCCTACATTACCGCAGGACTTAAAGCCGATGCGGTTACCGAAGGACATCTTCATCACAGCCTCGCCAAGGCCATTCTCCACAGCCCATGCAGCCTTGACCTTACCTGCCATATGCAGGTCATAGAAGTATTCCCAAGCCTTTTTCTGTGCCTCGGGGGTTTCGTCAGCAGTACCAAACAGATAGACAGGATTGCCGGCTTCCTTAAATTCAGGAGTCAGAACCTGCTCTCTGTCAACAGGCGCAATGGCAAAGGAAATGAGCGTGGGAGGTACATCCATTTCCAGGAAAGAACCGGACATAGAGTCCTTACCGCCGATGGCAGCAGCTTCCAGCTCCAGCTGGGCATCAAATGCGCCCAGGAGGGCTGCAAAGGGCTTGCCCCAACGCTGAGGCTCGGTTCTCAGTTTTTCAAAGAACTCCTGGAGAGTCAGGTAGGTCTTCTTATAATCTGCGCCGGCTGCAACCAGCTTGGCAACAGAGGAATACACAGCAGCATACGCGCCGGTGTAGGGATCCACGGACATCATATCCGGGTCCAGCCCCCAAGCCATTACACTGGCCTGAGAGGTTTCCTGGCCGGGCAGGACAGGCAGCACAGCAGCCATTGCCTGAGCGGGCGTGGTCTGGGTCTTGCCGCCGAAGGGCATCAGCACAGAACCTGCGCCGATACTGCCGTCAAAGCGCTCTACCAAACCTCTGCGGCTGGCAGTCTTCAAATCGGCAGCCATCTCCCGCAGATCTCCATACAGTGCCTTGCTCAGTTCGGACAGGTCTTTCTCTGTCACATCCACGGTGGTGTGCTTGCTTGCGCCGTTGGTATCCAGGAAAGCACGGGACAGGTTTGCAATGGTCTGACCCTTCCAAACCATCACCATTCTCTCTTCCTCAGTGACAACAGCCACACGGTAGGCTTCCAGGTTTTCCTTCTGGGCAGCAGCGATGAATGCATCGGCATCCTTTGCTTCTACAACAACAGCCATACGCTCCTGGGACTCGGAAATAGCGATCTCAGTACCGTCCAGGCCGTCGTACTTCTTGCGAACAGCATCCAGGTCAATTTGCAGGCCGGCAGCCAACTCACCGATGGCAACGGACACACCGCCTGCACCAAAGTCGTTACAACGCTTGATAAGACGGGTCACTTCGCCGTCTCGGAACAGACGCTGAATCTTCCGCTCCTCGGGGGCATTACCCTTCTGGACCTCGGAAGCCATGGTTGTCAGGGACTTCATATTGTGGCTCTTGGAAGAGCCGGTAGCACCGCCGATGCCGTCACGGCCGGTACGACCACCCAACAGGACGATCACATCACCGGGAGCGGGACGCTCACGGCGGACATTGACAGCAGGTGCAGCAGCCACAACAGCGCCGCACTCCAAACGCTTGGCGGCATAGCCATCGTGGTAGATTTCTGCCACGTGACCGGTAGCCAGGCCGATCTGGTTGCCGTAGGAAGAATAGCCGGCAGCAGCTGTCTGGCAAATCTTGCGCTGAGGCAGCTTACCGGGAATGGTGTCCTTGATTGCTCTGCGGGGATCGGCGCCGCCGGTCACACGCATTGCCTGGTGGACATAGGCACGGCCGGACAGCGGGTCACGGATACAACCGCCGATACAGGTAGCCGCGCCACCGAAGGGCTCGATCTCTGTGGGGTGGTTGTGGGTCTCGTTCTTGAACATCAGCAGCCAGTCCTGGTCCTCACCGTTGACCTTGGCATTGACATGGATGGAGCAGGCATTGATCTCCTCGCTCTCGTCAAGCTCCGGCAGCAGGCCGCGTTTCTTAAGGGTCTTTGCACCGATGGTAGCAATGTCCATCAGTGTTTGAGGACGCTTGGCAGCCTTCTCTTCTCCATAGACCTCAACACGGGCATCCAAATACCGCTGATAGGCAGCTGCCACAGTGGGATCAGAGATCTTCACATCATCGATGATGGTAGAGAATGTGGTGTGCCGGCAGTGGTCGGACCAGTAGGTGTCAACCACGCGGATCTCGGTGATGGTGGGATCCCGCTTTTCCTCGTTGCGGAAGTAGTTCTGCAGGAATTTAAGATCGTCCAAATCCATAGCAAGACCCAGCTTGTCCAGCAATTCAGCAAGACCCTTCTCGTCCAGGGTAATAAAGCCTTCTACGGTAGCAACGGACTGGGGAATGGCATACTCCACAGCCAAGGTCTCGGGCTTTTCGATCACAGCTTCCCGGGATTCCACAGGGTTGATAACATACTTCTTGATGGCATCTACCTGCTCATCGGACAGGTCGCCATACAGGCCGTAGACCTTCATGGTGTGGATCAAAGGACGCTCCTGCTGGGAAATGATCTGAATACACTGGGCAGCAGAGTCAGCCCGCTGGTCATACTGACCGGGCAGGTACTCCACAGCAAAGACCTTTGCGCCGTTCAAATCATAATCTGCAGTAGCAATGTCCAACTGGGGCTCAGAAAACACAGTATCGATAGCGGAATCAAACAGTTCCTTGGAGATATTCTCTGCATCGTAGCAGTTGAGCAGACGGACATTCTCCAGGGCAGTGATACCCAACAGATTCCGGGCATCATTCAGAAGAGCCTTTGCCTCATTGGCAAGCTCCGGTTTCTTTTCTACATATACTCTGTAAACCAATCTTAATTCCTCCCGGCTTTCAGCGCCTTAGCGCCAATATCGTTTCGGTAATAGGCATTGTCAAAGTGAATGGTCTTGACCATTTCATAAGCACCTTCGATAGCCTTTTCCAAAGAATCTGCAATTGCGGTAGCGCCCAGGACACGGCCGCCACCCGTCAACAGCTTACCCTCTTTCAAAGAAGCGCCGGCCACATAGACATTATTCCAAACTGCTTCGGGAATGGTCATTTCAAAACCCTTTTCGTAGGCAGTGGGATAGCCTTTGGAAGCCATAATCACGCAGCAAGCGTTCTTATCTGCAAACTTCACTTCCGTTTCTGCCAAAGTGCCGTTGGTTGTTGCCTGCATAACAGTGAGAAGGTCGCTTTCCAGCAGCGGCAGGACCACCTGGGTCTCGGGATCGCCAAAGCGGCAGTTATACTCGATAACCTTGGGGCCGTTGGGGGTAAGCATCAAGCCAAAATACAGGCAACCCTTAAAAGTGCGGCCCTCGGCATTCATGGCTGCGATAGTGGGCAGGAAAATCTTTTCCATACACCCGGAAGCAATTTCATCGGTGTAATAGGGGTTGGGAGCAACCGTACCCATACCGCCGGTGTTAAGGCCTGTATCATTATCCCCTGCCCGCTTGTGATCCATAGAAGAAATCATAGGCACCACGGTCTTGCCGTCGGTAAAGGACAAAACGGAAACCTCCGGGCCGGTGAGGAACTCTTCGATGACGATTTGGTCACCGCTCTTGCCGAAGACCTTATCGGCCATCATAGAACGAACGGCATCCTTGGCCTCTTCCCGGGTCATGGCAATGATAACACCTTTGCCAAGCGCAAGGCCGTCAGCCTTGATGACGGTGGGAATGGGGGCAGTTTCCAAATATGTAAGGGCTGCATCCATATCTGTAAATACTTCGTAAGCGGCGGTAGGAATGCCGTACTTCTTCATCAGATTTTTGGAGAAGACCTTACTGCCCTCAATGATTGCTGCATTGGCACGGGGGCCAAAGCACGGAATGCCCTTTGCCTCCAGGGCATCCACACAGCCCAACACCAGCGGGTCATCGGGCGCAACCACAGCATAGTCAACTGCGTTGGCTGCGGCAAACTCAGTGATCTTATCGATATCCTTAGCGCCGATGTCCACGCAGGTAGCATCCTTGGCGATGCCACCATTGCCGGGCAGGGCAAAAATCTCCGTAACAGAGGGATTTTCTTTCAGTTTCTTGATGATGGCGTGTTCTCTGCCGCCACCACCTACAACCAGGATTCTCATAAAGGGAACCTCCTGTAATAATTCTTAGTGGTGGAACAAACGCATACCGGTAAAGGCCATTGCCATACCGTTCTTATCACACTCAGCGATCACCAAATCGTCACGGATAGAGCCGCCGGGCTCAGCAACATAGGAAACACCGGAAGCCTTTGCCCGCTTGATGCTGTCAGGGAACGGGAAGAATGCATCAGAGCCCAGGGCAACGCCGGTACGGGAGTCCAGGAATGCCCGCTTCTCTTCCTCGGTCAGAGGCTCGGGACGGGTGGTGAAGTAATTCTGCCAAATGCCCTCAGCGCAGACATCCTCTTCGTTGCCGTTGATATAGCCGTCGATTACATTGTCACGGCCGGGACGGCCCAGGTCCTCACGGAAAGGCAGTGCCAGGGTCTTGGGATGCTGACGCAGGAACCATGTGTCAGCCTTGCCGCCGGCAAGTCGTACGCAGTGAACACGGGACTGCTGACCGGCGCCAACACCGATAGCCTGTCCGTCATAAGCAAAACAGACGGAGTTAGACTGGGTGTACTTCAAGGTAATCAGAGAGATGATCAGGTCGGTCTTAGCATCCTCGGGCAGAACCTTATTAGCAGTAACCATATTCTCAAGCAGGTGCTCGCCGATTTTGAAATTGTTGCGGCCCTGCTGGAAGGTGATGCCATAAACCTGCTTGGTCTCCTGCTCAGCAGGGACAAAGTTGGGGTCAATAGCAACCACATTGTAGCTGCCGTTACGCTTGGTCTTCAGAATCTCCAAAGCCTCATCGGTATAGCCGGGGGCGATCACGCCGTCGGAAACCTCACGGGCAATCAGCTTTGCAGTCAGCGCATCACACACATCTGACAGAGCCACCCAGTCACCGAAGGAGCACAGACGGTCAGCGCCACGGGCACGAGCATAAGCGCAAGCCAGCGGATTCTCGTCCAAGCCCTCGATATCTTCCACGAAGCAAGCCTTCTTCAGCTCCATGGGCAGCTTCTTACCGACAGCGGCGGAGGTAGGAGAAACATGCTTAAAGGAGGTAACAGCGCACATACCGGTAGCTTCCTTCAGCTCCTTCACCAGCTGCCAGGAATTGAAAGCATCCAGGAAGTTGATAAAGCCGGGGCGGCCATTGAGAATTTCGATAGGCAGCTCGGAACCGTCGTGCATATAGATCTTAGCAGGCTTCTGATTGGGGTTACAACCGTATTTCAGTTCAAATTCTTTCATTTTCTTATCTCCTTACTGATGCTTATTAAAAATCTTTTGTTTTTTCTCGCCGGTTTTCAGATTGGTATAGCGAACGAACAAAGAAATCTTATTATCGGGGTTCAGGTTCTCCCACAGCATATCGGCAAAAGCTTCCTTATCGTTGTCCATAGCCACACGCTCGGGCTCACCCTGGAAGGTGGGGATCACAGGGTTGCCGTCGCACACGTAGGTATGCAGGAAGTGGCCCAGACCTGCAGTTGCGGGATACTCCCAGAAGAACCGGGCGCAGGCATTGCCCTCGGGGTCAGCAGCCTTCAAAATAGACATCTTGTAGCTGCCGTCACCTGCCAAAAGGCCGGAGATACGGGGCGTCCAGTTGGGACCGTCATCTTCAAAGCAGCGGGTACGCAGGGCAGCTTCCCAGCTCTCGCCCTTTGCCAGGTACTCCCAAATGGTGTCGGTTTGGTCGCCATTGGTGACGATCAAGCCACAGCCGGCTTCCCGAACAGGATGATAGATGATCAGGTGGGGATCTTTCATCAAGCTGGGGTCATGGGCTTCCGTGCGGATACCGTCGGGCTCCAAAGCAAACACACGGTTACGGGAGTTCACGCTGCGGCCCATAATGAAATAAGCGGCAACAGCATTTTCACCGTCGGGGGTAACGCCCAGCACGATGCCACGGCCGGGATAGGTATTGGTAGAAAGCTTCTCCTTCAGAGAACCAATTTCGTAAACATTCATTTTCTTTTCTTCCTTTCTTACATTGCGCTGCAAACCTGCTCCACAGCGGCAGGCAGGATCTTCCATTCCGCCTGCTCCATCACCCGTTTTTGCAGGATCTCCGGAGTATCTCCGGGTTGAATCTCCACAGCCTTTTGGAGGATGATCTCTCCCCCATCGGGAATTTCATTGACAAAATGAACCGTTGCGCCGGTGACCTTAACGCCATAGTCCAAAGCAGCCTGGTGGACACGCAGGCCATAGAACCCCTCTCCACAGAAGGAAGGGATCAAGGACGGATGCACATTCAAAATCCGTTTGGGATAGCAGGATGTAAAGGATTCGCTCAAGATGGACATAAAGCCCGCCAGCACGATCACATCGATGGCGTATGCCGTCAGCAGTTCCTTGATTTTTTCCTCAAAGGCTGCCTGGCTGCCCAGCTGCTTTTTCAGCACCACTTCACTGGCAATGCCGGCATTCGCCGCCCGGGTCAAGGCATAGGCATCTGCATTATTGGCAATCACCAGGCTGATTTCACCGGAGCGGATAATACCACTCTTTTGGGCATCGATCAATGCCTGGAGATTGGTTCCGCCACCGGATACCAAAACTGCGATTCTTTTCATTTAAGGATCACCTTTTCCTCGCCCTTAATGATCTTACCGATCACATAGGCATCCTCGCCGTTTGCCTTCAAGACTTCCAATGCAGTTTCTGCCTCAGCGGCAGGAACGACAATACTCATACCCACACCCATATTGTAGGTGTTGAACATATCCCGCTCGGGGATATTGCCGGTCTTTGCGATCAAGTCGAAGATGGGCAGGATCTTAACCGCAGCCTTATCGATCTCTGCGCACAGGCCGTCGGGAATGGAACGGGGAATGTTCTCATAGAAACCGCCGCCGGTAATGTGGGAAATACCCTTCACATCCACTTTTTCCAGCAAAGCCAAAACACTCTTCACATAGATCTTGGTGGGAGTCAGCAGGGCTTCTGCCACTGTCTTGCCACCCAGTTCTTCCCGGGCGGTGTACAGCTCGGGAGGATTGTTATCAATATCAAACACCTTACGGCACAGGGAGAAACCATTGGAATGGATACCGGTAGAGGCCAAAGCGATGACCACATCACCCTCCGCCATACGGGTGTTGTCGATGATCTTCTTCTTATCCACGATGCCCACAGCAAAACCGGCCAGATCGTATTCATCATTGGGCATCAAGCCGGGGTGCTCAGCGGTCTCACCACCAATCAGCGCAGCACCGGACTGGACACAGCCCTCAGCAACACCGCCCACGATGGTGGCGATCTTTTCGGGATAGTTCTTGCCGCAGGCAATGTAGTCCAGGAAGAACAGGGGCTTTGCGCCGCAGCAGATAATATCATTGACACACATAGCAACCGCATCAATACCGATGGTATCGTGCTTGTCCATCAGCATAGCCAGCTTCACTTTGGTACCACAGCCGTCAGTACCGGAGACCAGGACGGGCTCCTCCATACCGGCAACAGGCAGACCAAAGCAACCGCCAAAACCACCCACATCATCCAGGCAGCCTTCGTTCTTGGTGCGCTTAATATGCTTCTTCATCAGCTCCACAGCCTTGTAGCCGGCGGTAATATCCACACCGGCTGCCGCATAGCTGGCAGAATAACTCTTTTCCATAGTTTTTCTCCTTCTTTATTCTTTACCGTTCCAGCAGTAGGTACAAAGCTTGCAGGGATCCAGGCCAATGGCCTTTACCACACCGTCAACTGTCTGGAAGCCCAAAGAGTCAAACTTGAACTTTTCGCAAATGGCCTTACGCATTGCCTTGCCCCGTTCGGTATTGCCATCGGCATATTCGTCGATATGCTTCAGGCCCTCCTCCCCTTCCAGTTCCACGATCACCCGCCGGGAGATCAGATCCATATCACTGGTGGAACGGGAGAAATTCAGATACTTACAGCCATACATAACGGGAGGGCAGGCAGAACGCATATGCACGGACTTGGCGCCGTTTTCATACAAAAACTCAACAGTTTCCTGCAACTGGGTGCCGCGAACAATGGAGTCATCCACAAACAGCAAATTCTTGCCCTTGATCAAATCGTGCACAGGGATCTGCTTCATCTTGGCAACCTTTTTCCGGTCGGACTGCTTGGCAGGCGTAAAGGACCGGGACCAGGTGGGGGTGTATTTAATAAACGCTCTGGCGAAGGCCTTGCCGGTACGGTTTGCGTAACCGATGGCGTGGGGCGTACCGGAGTCGGGCATACCGCCTACATAGTCGATCTCCATACTGCGGCCTTTTTCCATATCACGTTCAGCAACTGCAGCGCCGTTGCGGTAGCGCATTGCCTCCACATTGATTCCCTCATAGGTGGAGGTGGGATAACCGTAGTAGCTCCACAGGAAGGCACATATCCGCATCTTATCTCCGGGAGCTGCCAGCTGGGTCATTCCATCGGAAGTCAGTTCCACGATCTCACCGGGGCCTAACTCACAGACCTTTTCATAGCCCAGCTTGGTAAAAGCAAACTCCTCAAAGGATGCGCAATAGCCGCAATCGTCTTTACCAATCTGCACGGGGATTCTGCCCAGGCGGTCACGGGCGGCGATCAAGCTGCCCTTGTCGGTCAGGATCAAAATGTTTGCGGTGCCGTCAATGACGGACTGGGCATACTGAATGCCCTCCACAAAATCTTTTTTCCGATTGATGAGCGCTGCCACCAGCTCCGTAGAGTTCACTCTGCCGCCGGTCATTGCATCAAAATAACCGCCGTGGTCTGCCATGATTTGCTCAATCAGCTCAGCAGAATTGTTCACAATACCCACCGTGGTGATGGCATAGGTTCCCAGGTGGGAGCGGATCAGCATAGGCTGGGGGTCAGAATCGCTGATACAGCCGATGACAGAAGTACCCTGCATTTCATCAAAAATATTCTCGAACTTTGTGCGGAAGGGGGAATTCTCAATGCTGTGAATCTTACGCTGCAATCCGATCTCCGGATCCCAGGCCGCCATACCGCCACGGCGGGTTCCCAAATGCGAATGGTAGTCCACGCCGAAAAACACATCCATCATACAATCGCACTTGGATGCAACTCCAAAAAATCCTCCCATAGGATGCTCCTTTGAACAGAAAATAGAAAATTAAGCAAAGAACAGCTTATTCAGTGTCATAGGATCGATATACTCGCCGTCCTTGTATACGCGCATATTGCCGGAAGCCACTTCGTCGATCAGCATAACCTTGCCGTCGGGCGCGTAACCGAACTCAAACTTGATGTCATACAGATCCAGGCCCTTTTCGGCCAGGTCATCAGCAACGATCTTGGTGATAGCCTGGGTCTGTTCCTTCAGAGAATCGTACTGCTCAGAAGTCATAACACCCAGATCGACCAGGCCATCCTTGGTTACCAGGGGATCGCCCAAAGCATCGTTCTTAAAGGTGGTCTCAACATAGTAAGGCAGATCCTGGCCCTCAGTGCAGTACTCATTGTAGCGGCGGAAGAAGGAGCCCACAGCCTTTCTGCGGCAGATAACTTCCAGGCCCTTGCCAAACACCTTAGCAGGCAGAACCTCCATAGTGGTATCTTCCAGATTGGCATTTACATAGTGGGTCTTAATGCCTGCGGCATTGATCTTCTCAAAGTAGTAGATGGACATACGCAGGTTCACATCGCCCACGCCCTCAATGGTCAGGCCGACGGAGTTCTCGCCGGGATCAAACACGCCGTCCTTGCCAGTGCAGTCGTCCTTGAACTTCAGCAGGCAGTTGCCGTTGGGCAGGGCATAAACATTCTTGGTTTTGCCGGTGTAAATGAGCTTCTTTTCCATAATTTTCGATCTCCTTTTATTTGGTGATTTTGTTAACTTACAAATTGGTAGCAATGTCTGCATCCTTCTGCAGAACCTTAGCCGCATCGGAAACACGCTTGGCATCCAACTTTTTAGCCAGCTCCTGATCCTCAACAGCGATGATCTGGGCGCACAGCAGAGCCGCGTTGGCTGCGCCGTTGATGGCTACGGTAGCAACGGGGATACCGGTGGGCATCTGCACGGTGGAAAGCAGCGCATCCAGACCGTCCATCATGCCGCCTTTACAAGGGATGCCGACAACGGGCAAAGTGGTGTTGGCGGCAATCGCGCCGGCCAGGTGGGCTGCCATGCCGGCGGCGCAAATAAGGGCACCAAAACCGTTGGCTCTTGCATTGACTGCAAAATCCCGGGCCTCAATGGGAGTTCTGTGGGCAGAATAGATGTGGACCTCATAGGGAATTTCCAAGCTTTTCAGCATATCCACAGCCTTCTGCACGATAGGCAGATCGCTGTCGCTGCCCATAATAATACCTACTTTTTTCATAATTACCTCCTAACCACGCAAATAGGGCGCACTTAACCCACAATATGAGTCAAATGCGCCCAGACGGTCGGCTTAATTACATTCTTTGTTCCTCCGTGGTGCTCCACGTTTTCCGTCAGTCGCAAAGAATGACATATTACCCGTTAATTTTATCACGGCAGGCATTTCGTGTCAAGAAAAAACCTCGTATTTTCCCGGGATAAATACCGTGTTTTTTGCAAAATTATTCCAGTGTTTTTTTCGCTTCGCAGTAGATGCAGCGATAGATGCCGCGGGCCTCGTCCACCAGCTTGAATTTATGAGGCAATTCCTGCTCGATGGAGGAAATGCAACGGGGATTGGTGCAGACCAGGCGGTCATCCTCGCAGGTCTTGATTTCTTCCATCTGCTTACCCTCCTGCGCCTCTTTCAGCAGCTTGAGGATCAGCGCCATACGCATATATTTGGCGTTTAGCGCCTGGCGGAAGTACGCAGCCCGGGGGTCGGCATCCACCTTCACGCTGATCTCATTCACACGGGGCAGCGGATGGAGGACACGCATAGTGGGCTTGCCGGCAGCCATCTTCTCGGGGGTGAGGATATAGCTGTCCTTTAGCCGCTCATATTCGTCAATGCTGTCAAAGCGCTCCCGCTGGATACGGGTCATGTACAGCACATCAAGCTCCGGCATAGCCTCCTCCAAAGAGGTAGTTTCCACATATTCCATGCCGTATTTCTCCAACACTTCGTACTTCACATATTTGGGAAGACGGAGTTCTTCCGGAGAAATCAGGATCACCTTGATATTCTTATAGCGGCTGAAAGCAGACAGCAGAGAATGGACGGTTCTGCCGTACTTTAAGTCGCCGCAGCAACCAATGACTAAGTTATCCAATCTACCGTTTTCCCGGTAGATGGTCAGCAGGTCTGCCAGAGTCTGGGTGGGATGGCAATGGCCACCGTCACCGGCATTGATAACAGGAATAGAGGCATTCTTTGCCGCCACATAAGGAGCGCCCTCCTTGGGGTGACGAATAGCCATAATATCTGCATAGCAGGAGAGCATTTTGGCGGTATCCGCCATACTCTCGCCCTTGCTTGCAGAAGAAGAACTGGCCTCGCTGAATCCCAGCACATTGCCACCCAGCTCATACATAGCGGCCTCAAAGCTCAGCCGGGTACGGGTAGAAGGCTCAAAGAACAGGGTTGCCAATTTCTTGCCGTGGCAGCGTTCTGCGTATTTGGCAGGGTTTTCGCTGATGTCACAAGCAGTTTCCAACAGTTCCTGGATCTCCTCAACGGAAAAATCCACAATATCAATCAAACTTCTCATTATTTCGCTCCATTCACAGCCAGGTAGTTTTTAATTCGGGTGACATTTTCTTCATTTGCAGGGTCTTCTTCCAGATACTCGATGATATCATACACATCCACAACGGAATATACCGGGAAGCCAAACTGCTCTTCGATCTCCTGCATTGCGCCCTTCTCTGTCTGCCCCTTTTCCTTGCGGTCTACCATAATGAAGGTGGCGATGACCTTGGTGCCATCCAAATGCTTTAAAATTTCCATAGACTCACGAATAGCAGTTCCGGCGGTGATCACATCCTCAATGATGACGATCTCCTCCCCTGCCTGGGGCACATAACCAACAAAAGTACCGCCTTCGCCGTGATCCTTCACTTCCTTACGGTTGAAGAAGAAGGGTACATTCAGCCCGTTGCGGGACAGGGCAACAGCCGCAGAGATGGACAGAGAAATACCCTTGTAGGCAGGGCCGTACAGAACAGCCTGCTTCTTGCCCAGCTTGTCAAAGTATGCCTTGGCGTAGAACTCACCCATCTTGGTGATCTGATCGCCGGTCTTGATCATACCGGCATTGACGAAATAAGGAATCTTACGGCCGGATTTGGCAGTAAAATCACCGAATTTCAAAACGCCTGCTTCCTGCAAAAATTCGATAAATTCTCTTTTGTAGGCTTCCATTTTAATTCTCCTTGTATGTTTTTTCCTTTCGGAGATTGCCACACCAGTGTGCGCACTGGTTCGCAATGACACCGTTATTTAATCACAAAACTCAGCGACACAGCGCTCGTAGGCTGCAACAGGGTCTGCAGCAGCGGTGATGGGACGACCCACCACGATGTAGTCAGAGCCAATCTCCTTAGCCTGGGCAGGGGTCATAACCCGCTTCTGATCGCCCACATCCCCGTCGGCAAAACGGACGCCGGGGGTAATGGTCAGGAAGTTCTTACCGCACAGGTCGTGGACCTTACCTGCCTCCAACGGAGAGCAGACGATACCGTCCAGGCCGGCTTCCTCAGCACACTTTGCATAGTGCATAACCACCTGGTCAATGGGCTTTTCGATAAGCAGGTCCTTTTCCATACTCTCCTGGTCAGTAGAAGTAAGCTGAGTGACTGCGATCAGCAGAGGCCGGGTTCCATCCTCACGGGTCAGGCCCTCCAAAGCAGCACGCATCATATTCTTAGTGCCAGCAGCGTGGAGGTTGGTGATATCCACATCCAAATTCCGTAAAACGGACATAGCCTTCTTGACGGTGTTGGGAATATCGTGCAGCTTCAGATCCAGGAATATCTTATGGCCACGGGCCTTGATCTCCTTGACGATAGCAGGGCCTTCTGCATAGTAAAGCTCCATGCCGATCTTTACAAAGGGCTTGCGGCCGGTGAACTTATCCAGGAACGCAAAGGTCTGCTCTGCGCTGGAAAAATCACAGGCGATAATGACATCCTTACCCATTATTTTACGCCTCCTATAATTTCACTTAATGTGTTAATTTTGTACTTGTCCATTACGGCAGGCAAATCTTCAATGATCTGCTTGCAAACATAGGGATTTACCAAATTGGCAGCACCCACTTCCACAGCGGTAGCGCCGGCCAGCATCATCTCGATCACATCTTCTGCGCTGCTGACACCGCCCATACCCACTACGGGGATCTTCACGGCATTTGCCACCTGGTAGACCATCCGGACAGCCACCGGGAAGATGGCAGAGCCGGAGAAACCGCCCATTTTGTTGGCGATCACAGGCTTGCGGGTACGCAGATCGATACGCATACCCAGCATTGTGTTAATCAGGCTGATGCCGTCTGCGCCTGCATCCTCACAAGCCTTTGCGATGGATACGATGTCCGTCACATTGGGGCTGAGCTTGACGATCACAGGCTTGGTAGTGACCTTTTTCACAGCAGCGGTGACTTCCGCGGCAGCTTTGGGGTCAGTGCCGAAGCTCATACCGCCGCCGTGGACATTAGGGCAGGAAACATTTACTTCCAGCCAGCCCACCTGCTCTTCCTTATCCAGCTTTTCACAGGTGTAGGCATACTCCTCCACGCCGAAACCGCTGATATTGGCCATAACAGGCTTATGAAAACACTTTTTCAGCTTGGGCAGTTCCTCTGCAACCACCTTCTCCACGCCGGGGTTCTGCAAACCAACAGCATTGATCATACCGGCATAGCACTCCGCAATGCGGGGTGTGGGGTTACCGAAACGGGGTTCTTTGGTTGTTCCCTTGAAAGAGAATGTACCCAGGCAATTAATATCGTAGAGATTTGCATACTCATAGCCATAGCCGAAAGTACCGGATGCGGGGATCACAGGATTATCCAGGGTGATGCCGCAAAGTTCAACACTCAGTCTTCCCATAAGATCTCCTCCTTCCGCATAACAGGGCCTTCCTTGCAGATGCGCTTATAGCCGGTGAGGGTCTTGCAGGAGCAGCCCATACAAGCGCCGAAGCCGCAGCCCATTCGCTTTTCAAAGCTCATCTGACCGGAGGTGGTCGATGCCTTATACACAGCCTTCAGCATAGGCTCCGGGCCGCAGGTGTAAAAGTAGGTATAGTCCAGCATTTTGAGGGCATCGGTGACAAAGCCCTTGATGCCACGGGATCCGTCCACGGTGGTGACGATCACATCAGCCCCCAAAGCCATAAACTCCTTCTCATAGAAGATCTCGCTCTCGGTGTTAAAGCCCAAAATGACAGTCACTTTCTTGCCTTGGGCCAGCAATTGCTTTGCAAGCAAATACATAGGGGGCACACCTACACCGCCGCCCAGCAGGACAGGTCTTTTCCCTGCTACGGTTAAGTCATAGCCATTGCCCAAGCCGGTAAGCACATCCAGCTTTTCGCCACGCTGCATCCGGGACATCTGCTCCGTACCCTTACCCACAGCCTTATAAATGATGGTAAGGGTGTTTTCTCCCAAATCACATACGGATATGGGCCGCCGCAGGAACAGTCCGTCCAGCTGGATATTTACGAACTGGCCGGGTGCGGTAATATCGGACACATCGCCACGCAGAACCATCTTAAAGACGGATTCTGTCAGAGCGGTGTTTTCCATTATTTCAAAGATTCCCTGCTTCATAACCTCTCCTTACGCGTCGATGGTGGAAATGGTCAGAGTGGTTTCCTCCAAAACATCCAGCAGGACCTTTACAGTATCCAGTGCGGTGAACAGGGACACATTGTACTCCGTTGCGATCTGGCGGATTTGGGTGCCGTCATTGCCCTCACTACCGGGATCCTTGGTGTTGATCACATAAGCGATATGGCCCTGGCGCAGAGCATTGGGGATCTCGTCGCTGCCATCACCGATCTTGCCCAGCTTATGGGTGCGGATGCCGTTGGCCTTCAGGAAGTTGGCAGTACCCTCTGTGGCTTCGATATTGAAGCCCAGCTGGTAGAAACGGCGGATCAGAGGCAGCGCCTCCTCCTTGTCCTTATCGGCGATGGTAGCCAAAACAGTACCGTAGTTCTGCAGGTGCATACCGGAGGCCTGGAGTGCCTTGTACAAAGCGCGGTTCATGGTACTGTCGTAGCCGATGGCTTCACCGGTGGACTTCATTTCGGGAGACAGGTAAGCATCCAGGCCGCGGATCTTATTGAAAGAGAACACAGGTGCCTTAGCATACCAGCGGTCCTTCTCGGTGGGGTAAATATCGAAGATGCCCTGTTCCTTCAAACTCTTGCCCAGGATGACCTCGGTAGCGATATCGGCCAAAGAATAGCCGGTAGCCTTACTGAGGAAGGGTACGGTACGGGAAGAACGGGGGTTGACTTCGATAATAAACACATTATCGTCCTTATCCACGATGAACTGGATATTGAACAGGCCCACGATGCCGATACCCAGGCCCAGCTTCTTGGCATACTGCAGGATAATACCCTTGACCTTGTCAGAGATGGAGAAGGTGGGGTAAACAGAGATAGAGTCACCGGAGTGGACGCCGGTACGCTCAACCAGCTCCATAATGCCTGGAACGAACACATCCCGACCGTCGCAGATGGCATCGATCTCCACCTCACGGCCTTCGATATACTTATCGACCAAAACGGGCTTGTCCTCGTCGATCTCAACGGCGGTACGCAGGTAGTGGCGCAGCTGCTCCTCGTTGGCAACGATCTGCATAGCCCGACCTCCCAGCACGAAAGAAGGACGCACCAGCACGGGATAGCCGATCTCCGCAGCAGCGGCAATACCGTCTTCGATCTTGGTAACAGCCTGGCCCTTGGCCCGGGGAATATTCAGCTCATTAAGCAGGTTTTCAAATTCATTTCTGTCTTCAGCCTTGTCGATGGCTGCGCAATCAGTGCCGATGATCTTCACACCACGATCAGTCAGGGGCTGGGCCAGGTTGATAGCGGTCTGACCGCCCAAAGATGCCACAACGCCGATAGGCTTTTCAAACTCGATGATGTTCATCACATCCTCGGGTGTCAACGGCTCAAAGTACAGCTTGTCCGCAGTGGTATAGTCGGTGGACACAGTTTCAGGGTTATTGTTGATAATAATAGCCTCGTAGCCGGCTTCCCGGATGGTCATAACCGTGTGCACGGTGGAGTAGTCAAATTCCACGCCCTGGCCGATACGGATGGGGCCTGCGCCCAGCACGATGATCTTCTTCTTTTCGGTCAGACGGGAGTCATTCTGTCCTGCATAGGTGGAGTAGAAATAAGGAATATATGCGCCGGTGTGGCAGGTATCCACCATCTTGAACACCGGGAACAGATTGTTTGCCTTGCGCTGGTTATACACATCCATCTCCGCGCACTTCCACAATCTGGCAATATACTTATCGCTGAAGCCCATCAGCTTGGCCTTCTTCAAGGTTTCAAAATCATTGACCTTCACCCGCAGGATCTCTTCCATATCAATGATGTTGCGAATAGCCTCCAGGAAGTAGGGCGTGATCTGGGTGATCTCGTGGATTTTCTCCACAGATACACCGTGGTACAGCAGCTCTGCGATAGCGAAAATATTATCGGAACGGAACTCCTTGATATACTCCAGCAGCTCCTCCACACTCATATTGTCAAACTTGGACAGGTATAGGTGGTTTGCACCGATCTCCAGAGAGCGGATACCCTTCAGCAGTGCCTCCTCTAAGTTTGCGCCGATGCCCATAACCTCACCGGTGGCTTTCATCTGAGTGCCCAGAATGTTGGTGGCAGAGGTAAACTTATCGAAGGGGAACCGGGGCAACTTGGCAATTACATAGTCAAGCTTGGGCTCAAAGGATGCGTTAGTATTGGCAATCTTAATTTCATCCAGGGTCATACCCACTGCGATCTTGGCGGTCACCCGGGCGATAGGATAGCCGGACGCCTTGGATGCCAACGCGGAAGACCGGGAAACACGGGGGTTGACCTCGATGAGGTAATACTCAGAAGAATGAGGATTCAGCGCAAACTGCACATTACAGCCGCCGGCGATCTTCAGCTCCTTGATCAGCTTGATAGCAGAATCGTTGAGCATCTTCAGATCGTGGTCATTCAGGGTCATGATAGGAGCGACAACCAAGCTGTCACCGGTATGGACGCCAACGGGGTCGATATTTTCCATACCGCAGATGGTGATGGCATTGTCCTCACCGTCACGCATAACCTCAAACTCGATTTCCTTATAGCCCTTGACGGACTTTTCGATCAGCACCTGGTGAACAGGAGACAGCTTAAAGGCATTCAGACCGATCTCGATCAGCTCTTCTTCATTATAGGCAAAGCCGCCGCCGGTGCCGCCCAGCGTAAAGGCAGGACGCAGAACAACAGGATATCCGATCCGCTTGGCAGCTTCCTTGGCTTCTTCGATGGAGTAAGTGATCTCAGAGGGAATGACAGGCTCACCGATGGACTGGCACAGTTCCTTGAACATCTCCCGGTCCTCAGCCCGCTCAATGGATGCGCTGGAAGTACCCAGCAGCTCCACGCGGCACTCCTTTAAGATACCCTTCTTCTCCAGCTGCATAACCAGATTTAGGCCCGTCTGACCGCCAATACCGGGCAAAATGGCATCGGGACGCTCATAGCGGATGATCTTAGCAACATACTCCAAGGTCAAAGGCTCCATATAGACCTTATCGGCAATGGTAGTATCTGTCATAATGGTTGCGGGGTTGGAGTTGCACAGAACAACCTCATAGCCCTCTTCCTTCAACGCAAGGCATGCCTGAGTGCCGGCATAGTCAAACTCAGCGGCCTGGCCGATAACGATAGGGCCGGAGCCGATAATCAGAATCTTTTTTAAGTCTTTTCTTTTCGCCATAATTTTACTCCTCCATTTTATACACTGCCTTGCCGTCGCAGACGGTCAGCAAACATTCACCGTTTAACTTCCAGCCGGTAAAGGGGGTTGCCTTGCCCTTGGACAGGAAGGCTTCCGGGTCTACCGTAAATTCCTTACTTAAATTCCACACCGTAAAGTCGCCACCAGCAGGAAGGCCAAAGCGCTTCCGGGGGTTATTGCTCATAAGGTCAATTAGCTTTTCCAAGGTAATGATACCCGGCTTTACCAGGTGGGTATACAGCACCGGAAAGGCAGTTTCAATGCCTACAACGCCAAAGGCGCTTCCAGCAAGGCCCTTACTCTTCTCTTCTGCGCTGTGGGGGGCATGGTCTGTGGCGATCATATCGATAGTGCCATCTACAATGCCTGCAACCAGGGCTTCCCTATCGGCTTTATCACGCAGGGGCGGATTCATTTTGAATCGGCCGTCCTCCTGCAGGTCGCTGTCGTCCATTGTCAGATAATGAGGGCCGGTCTCGCAGGTGACATTCACGCCTCTGGCCTTGGCCTGCCGGATCAGTTCCACGCTCTCCTTGGTGGAGATGTGGCAAACATGGTAGGCGCAGCCCGTCTCTTCCACCAGGCGCAGGTCTCTTGCGATCTGCTCATATTCACTGGCGCTGCAAATACCCTTATGCCCGTGTTCCCGGGCGTATTTGCCATCGTGAATATAGCCGCCCTTCAGGAGGCTGTTCACCTCGCAATGGGCAACGATCATTTTTCCCAAAGCCTTGGCACGGAGCATTGCCTGGCGCATCATATCGTCGCTCTGCACACCTCTGCCGTCATCAGAGAAGGCAATGCAGTCAGGGGCCATTCCCTCCAAGTCAGCCATCTCCTCGCCCTTTTCGCCTACGGTAATGGCGCCGTAGGGATAGACATGGATCACAGCCTGTTCCTCGATCAACTTTAATTGTAAACCTAAATTCCGGGCACTATCCGGTACCGGATTCAAATTCGGCATAGTGCAAACAGCAGTATAACCGCCCCGTGCGGATGCCTTTGAGCCTGTTTCAATGGTCTCTTTATAAGAAAATCCCGGCTCACGGAAATGCACATGCACATCACAAAAGCCGGGAAATACAGCATATTCAGATACGTCATCAACAGACAGCCGATCCAACAAAGGGGCAAAAGAAGAAACAATACCGCCATCACAGAAACCGACCATTTTCAGCTTCATCTGTGCGCTCATCATTCCGTTCTCCTTCCCATATTTCTTATCTCAAAGAGTATAACACAGGAAGTGGGTGTTTGTCAAATACTGTTGACAAAATTTTCTGCAAAAAACTACACAAATTTAGGTACCCTCAAACAGGGTTCCCGTGTCCAAATCCACAAAGGCGTATTTACGCTGCCAAACACCGTCTTTTTTCTCCACGCTGCTGCGATGCTGGCTGAGTAAACGGACAATAGGATACACATCAACCCAAATCTCAGAATTGCATTCTTTTTGGCTCTCATCAAACACAAGCTGCATGCCGTAATGGAGATGGACTGTTTCAATATTGTTGACATTTTCCTTGTCGGAATAACCGGTGCGGCCCATAAAGCCGATCACATCTCCAGGCTGGACGATTTTGCCCACATACATATCTTCGGCAAAGGGCTTATCCTTTTGCAGGTGAGCATAGTAATGGTAGCGCTTAGAATCAAAAGAGCGAATACCGATCCGCCAACCGCCGTAGCGATTCCAGCCCATAGCCTCCACAACGCCGCCTTCCACCGCCACGATAGGCGTTCCCAACCCGCCCATCAGGTCATTCCCCAAATGTTTACGGGCAAAGCCAAAGCTGCGGCTATTGCCGAAGTCGGAGCAATGGTTATAGCCATACCCGGCGGCAATAGGGCTAAAGGCTTTTAAGCCATAGGCCGGTTTCCACTGCCCGTTTATTTCCACGCAGTAGCTGCCCAACAAGCCGCCAAGCACCGCAGAATAGGCCTCGTGATAATAGGAATAGTATTTATAAGTGTCACCCAAAAGCTCCTGGGGGGATTTGTCGCCTTTCAGATCACTGACTGCCTTTTTCACCGAGGCAAGGCCACATCTGCCGCCTGTGCGGCAAGCCGCCAGTGAAAGAGCATCGATCCAACTGATATGCTTTTCCTGCTCCTTGGTTTCGATATCCACATCCATAGCATATTGCAGAGATTCATAGGGTACTTGAAAGTCTACCCATTTGATTGGCTCGGCTTTTGCCGAACACCACGGGAGCATCGCCAAAATCAGTGCAAAAAGAATCCACCGTTTCACAAAATCACCTCTTTGGTAGCTTGTGAAACGGCGGAATATTCATACAAGACAATTATTGCAAATCCCGGCGGATACCTTCCGCGATCCGGTAGATATCTTCCATTTTTTGTATGGAGGAAATTTGTTCCTTATAATAATTGGCATAAGCCACGCCACGCAGATACCAGGCAAAGTGCTTGCGGGCCTCCAAACAGGCAATGTGCTCGCCCTTATCCTGAAGCGCCAGTTCAAACTGCCGCACAGCCACATCCACCCGGCGGGCAAGCGCCGGTCTTTCGTAGCCCTCCTCCCCTTTTAATGCCTTTGCCGTATCGGCAAAAACCCAAGGGTTACCGAAGGTAGCACGACCGATCATCACACCGTCTGCACCAGTGCGTTTCAAGCAGCGGACAGCTGTCTGTCCGTCTACGATATCGCCGTTGGCAATCACAGGAACGGAAAGCTGGTCTTTGACCTTGGTGATCATATCCCAATCCGCCACACCGGAATAAAGCATACTGCGGGTTCTGCCGTGGACAGTTAAGAGGGCTGCGCCGCTGTCTTCCATTCGCTTGGTAAAGTCCAGCACATTGATATTACCTTTATCCCAGCCCAGGCGGCATTTGACCGTGACCGGTACATCCACCGCTTTTACAACTGCCTTTACGATTTCCCCCGCCAGTTCCGGAGTACGCATCAGGCCGCAGCCGTCACCGTGACCCGCGATCTTGGGCATAGGGCAGCCCATATTGATATCGATAAAATCACAGCCGGAGATTTCCAAAGCAAGCCTTGCGCCCTCAGCCATAATGGCCGGGTCATTGCCAAATATCTGCGCGCCACAGAGGCTACCGGCATTTTTCTTTAGCAGGGCTGCGCTTTTCTTATCCTTATATACAAGAGCCCGGGAAGAGACCATCTCGGTAACGGTCACATTGGCACCCAGCTCCGCGCAAATAGTACGGAATGCCCAATCTGTCACACCGGCCATAGGGCCTAAGAAAATGGGATTATTCACTTCCAAATTGCCGAATACCAATGCGGTCACCTCCCATTCATTGTCATTTGCAATGACAAATAACTTGAGAGATTATAGCATAAATTGAGGTAATTTGCAAGTTAGAACATCACCGTTAAGAACCAGGCAAGGCCTGTCACCAATGCGCCGGCACAGGCCCATACCGCGCCGTAGGAAGTGAGGGGTATCTTCCTGTCCGGAGATGCGCTGGTGAGCAGCTTGTTGGCTGCCTTTAAGAGCATTTCGTCAGTAACGCCCTCTTTCCCCACCGCTTCATCCTTTAATATAAAGATAGCTTGATCGAACAGCTTTTGATCTGGAGAATGTACCACGATCACCTGCCGGGAGATTCCTTTTACCAACTATACCGCCTCCTTTGGTAATAGCAGTATGCCCTGTGGAAATTTTTTCATACAAAATACCCGCCGAACGATTCGGCGGGTTTATAAGGGTTGGTCTGTTTCACTGGGGATATATTCTATAATCTCCTGCACGCTACAATTCAGGATTCTGCAAAGGTCATTGAGAGTGGTTGTTGTGATGGGCTTGTTTTTCCGCAGCTTATCGATGGTCGCGCTGGAAATGCGGTGCTTTGTAATCAAGGTATAGGTAGATTCCTCCGATGCCCGCAGTGTATTCCAAAACGGCGTATAGGTAATCATTTTTATCCCCCCTTTATAGATATTTCTATCTTAGGGTGTATCTTTTATCTTGACTATAGTCACTCGGATGACTATACTGTATTTAGATACCAAAAAACAAAGAACAGGAGATCAGAAAAAATGAAAACAAAAGGTATTCTGACATTCTTATTTGCGCTGATCGTGGTGTGTTGTATCGCACCCAACAAAGCGCAGGCAGCAAGCGTGAGCGATTTGACTTTCGGGCTAAACGATGATGGCAATAGTTACAGAGTGATCTATTGCAACAATAACGCCAGCGGAAATCTGACAATCCCATCAACCTATAACAGCTTGCCGGTCACCAGCATTAGGATGGAAGCGTTCTTTTGCTGCGAGAGCCTGACCAGCATCACCATTCCGGACAGCGTCACCAGCATTGACGATTCTGCGTTCTACAACTGCTGGGGTCTGACCAACATCACCATTCCAAACGGCGTTACCAGCATTGGCAATTCTGCGTTCTATAACTGCTGGGGTCTGACCAACATCACCATTCCAAACGGCGTTACCAGCATTGGCAATTATGTGTTCGAGTGTTGCACCGGTCTGACCAGTATCACTATCCCGAACAGTGTTACCAGCATTGGCAATTCTGCGTTCAGCAGCTGCAGTGGCTTGACTAGTATCACTATCCCGAACAGCGTTACCAGCATTGGCAATTCTGCGTTCAGCAGCTGCAGTGGCTTGACTAGTATCACTATTCCAAACAGCGTTACCAGCATTGGCAATTCTGCGTTCAGCGGCTGCAGTGGCTTGACTAGTATCACTATTCCAAACAGCGTTACCAGCATTGGCAATTCTGCGTTCAGCAGCTGTAGGGGCCTAACCAGCATCACTATCCCGAACAGCGTTACCAGCATTGGCAATTCTGCATTCCGCTACTGCACTAGCCTGACCAGCATCACTATCCCAAACAGTGTCACCACCATTGGCAATTCTGCGTTCTCTGACTGCAAGGGCCTAACCACCATCACCATTGGAAATGGCATCACCAGCATTGGTAAAGCAATATTGGATAATTGTCCAAAGCCTTCCATTGTTGTCAAAGCAGCCCCAAGCACCTTGGCAAAAGTTTCAGGCTTAGAAAACCTTGTTCCCAACTGTAGTTCTCTGCAGATTTTGGATGCCAATGGTAATGAAATCAGAGAGGTAGTATTAGACAATTCTGTAACAAACATCTCAAGCTATGCCTTTAGTAGTTGTAGCGGTTTGACAAAAATCATTATCCCCAAAAGTGTGGAATCCATCGGAGAAAACGCATTTAACGGGTGCAGCAATCTGAAGCAGGTGTATTACGGCGGTACGCAGACACAACTGAGTATGATGAATATCGCAGACGGAAACGCACCGCTCCGAAACGCGGAAATGATTTTGGAATATACGGGAACCGATTTCCCCTCACCTACTCAGGCAACTACCGCAGCTACTACGAAGCCTACAGAAAAGCCTACCTCTAAACCTACTGTGGCACCTACCACAAAGGCGACAAAAAAGCCAACGGTTAAGCCTACTACCGCACCTACTACCAAGGCAACTACACTTACCACAATTGCAACTGCAGCACCCGCAACTGAAACCTCTGTTGCACCAAGCACGGAAGTAACTGTCGCGCCTTCCACAGAGTCTACCGCTGCGGCTGCAACGGAAGTCTCCACCGTAGCTACTCAGCCTGTTGAGTCCGGCAAGGATGGCGGTCTTAGCACCGGTGCGATTATCGCGATCGTTGTTGTATCTCTCGCCGGCGGCGGTGCTGGTATGTATTTTGTACTCAAGAAAAAAATGAAATAACCGCAAAAACGGCGTGCCGGGTGGCACGCCGTTTTTATTGAGATTGCCACGTCGCTGCGCTCCTCGCAATGACGTGGAAGATAAAAGGTTGTACCGGGAGATTGCCACACCAGTGTGCGCACTGGTTCGCAATGACAACCAAAATTAAATTTTTCTCTCATCCGCCCCAGTGTGCGCACTGGGGCACCTTCCCCCAGGGGAAGGCTTTATTCTTGGTCCGTTGGGCGTTTGTAGCGGCCTTGGGGGCCCCATTCCGGAAGCGGCAAGCGCTGCATTGCGCCAAAGACCCGTTCCTTGAAATCCGGGTAGGTAGCCGTCAAGTCATAGACCAGCTTTTTAATTTCCTCCCGTTTGGTATGCTTATCCACAGGGCAGCGGTTCTCCAGTACCGGCAGCTCCCGGCGGGTCACAAAGCTGTCAATGGTTTTTTCATGGATGTAAAGCATTGGACGGATTTGAATGATGCCGGTTCTGTCCAAGTCGGTAACAGGCTGGAAGCAGCTGATACGGCCCTCATAGATCAGGCTCATCACAAAGGTCTCCACAGCATCGTCATAGTGGTGGCCAAGAGCCAGCTTGTTCATACCGTTATCCAAGATAGCCTGGTTCAGCGCGCCCCGGCGCATTTTAGAGCACATAGAGCAAGGATTCTTCTCTTTGCGATGGTCGAAAATGATTGGGCCGATCTCTGTTTTGATCAGATGGAACGGTACGTCCAACTCCTTGCAAAGATTTTCAATGCCGGTATAATCCATTCCCAGGCCCATATCGACAGTAATAGCCTCGATCTCAAAGGGGTTATGGTTATACTTCCGCAGTTCTGCCAAGAACACCAACAGCGCCAAAGAATCCTTGCCGCCGGACACGCCCACACCGATCTTATCCCCGGGGGCTATCATTTTATAATCTTCCACACAGCGGCGGACTAAGCCGATCAACTTCTGCATTGTTGGGTTTCCTCCGAAAATTTAAAAAAATAGGAAGTTAGCATTTGAGAGTTTTCAAGAGCATTTTAGTGATTTTTAAAGTTTTTACTATGCTGCGTAATTTTTTTCAAAAAAGCGGTTGACATTTCCAAAACGATGTGGTTTAATAATCAAGCGTTTTGCAGGTATTGTACTGCAAATTACTGATTTTGTCAAAATAAATTAACCTATTGGAGGAAAACGTAATGTCTACTACTTTGGCTAAACTGGAAACCGTTGAGCGCAAGTGGTATGTGGTCGATGCAGCCGGCAAGCCCCTGGGCCGTACCGCTGTGACCGTCGCCAACCTGCTCCGCGGCAAGCACAAGACCGATTTCACCCCCAACGTTGACTGCGGCGACTACGTCATCGTTATCAACACCGACAAGGCTATCCTGACCGGCAAGAAGCTGGATCAGAAGACCTACTACCGCGTATCCGGCTGGATCGGCGGTCTGAAGGAAACCAAGGCTCGTGTTATGATGGATAACCGCTCCGACTACGCTATGGAGCTGGCTGTTAAGGGCATGCTGCCCAAGAACACTCTGGGCCGTAACTGCATGGGCCGTCTGCATCTGTGCAAGGGTGCTGAGCATCCCCACGCTGCTCAGAAGCCTGAAGCTTGGACCCTGGACTAATGGAGGTAACTGATTATGTACGAGAGCAAGAAGAAGTATAACTACGGCACTGGCCGTCGTAAGTCCTCCGTTGCCCGTGTTCGCGTTTACGAGAACGGCACCGGTTCCATCATCATCAATGGCCGCGATATCGACGATTACTTTGGCCTGGACACCCTGAAGCTGGTTGTCCGCCAGCCCCTGGTCACCGCTGACCTGGTTGGCAAGGTTGACGTTGTTGTTACCGTCGCAGGCGGCGGCGTTTCCGGCCAGGCTGGCGCTATCCGTCACGGCATCTCCCGCGCTCTGGTTACTCTGAACCCCGAGCTGCGTCCCGCTCTGAAGGCTGCCGGTTTCATGACCCGCGACCCCAGAATGAAGGAAAGAAAGAAGTACGGCTTGAAGGCCGCCCGTCGCGCACCCCAGTTCTCCAAGAGATAATTGGTTGCTACGATATTTCAAGACCACCCTTTCGAGGGTGGTCTTTTTTACGACGGGAACCCAAGCAACAATTGGTTGCAACAATGTTACAAGGACCGCTCCGATTGGAGCGGTCCTTGTAGACTGTCAATTATTTGTTCTTAAAGGGAGGGTCGCTAGGGTGCAGGCCCTGGAGCTTTTGCATGGTACGGGGCAGTGCATCCTGGGAGTTTTTCCAGGGTTCGGAGGCATTGCGGTAATCAAACTTAGCAATGAACCACTCCAAATCCTCCTGCACCCGCTCCATATTCTCTACCATCAGCTTATAGACCGTGGGATAGAACCAATCCTTTTGGCTTTCCGGCAGGTAGCGTTCCGCCTCCTTCAGCATCCGGGCAAAATGGCGGACACAAAAGCCCTTACAGTTTTTCACCTTTGCCCGGAATTCGTCCTCACGGAGCAGTTCAAAGAAGGTATGGTAGCACCGGGACATATTGTACTCGATCTTATCGCAGATGTAGCAGCTATGCTCACGGGATTGCAGGACTTCCCAATAAGGGGTATCCGCAGGGGCAGCCTTCTTGGCAAACAGGCTCTTTTTTGCAGGTATTTCCGGGTTTTTCGCTTTCTTTTTCAGCTCGTCCAGCACGGAGGTATAGTGGGTTTGGAGGAGCAATGCTGCGCCCAAGCTGTTGCCAAAATCATAGAGGGACTTCATATGGTGGGTGCAGAAGCCCACACGGCCGGTAGCCGCCCGGACAGTGGGTTCCATATAGGTTGCGGCAGGGCCTGCCACATAGCGCAAAGCCCGCTCCTCCTCTGCCCGCTCCATAAAGCAGAAGGGGCATTCGTCATCCGCCTCAAATCCCTCATTGACAGGAATGGTATATAATACTTCTTTCATTATGTACTCCTTTGCACGGTTAAAACAAGTTTCTCAGCATTCGTCAATGGTGTCAAGTAGTTTGCGAACAAACTGCCCTACCAACTCTTGCCGTCTCTCACAAATTTCTTCCACTTCCTTGTCGGGGAGCAGTTCAATTTCAATCTTTCTGAGAGGAATATCAAGAATCCTGCATATCAACCAGGCATAGTAAAAGTCGATGTTTCTAGTACCTTTTTCCCACATTAAATAGTGAGGTTGCGAAACACCGAGTTTCTCTGCAACATCGGTCTGACGCAGTCCGAGTTCCTTACGTCTTCTTCTGAAAACATCTCCAAGAATTGCATTAACACGTTCTTGTTCCGTCGATAGCAAATCTTCCTTCATAATTGACCTCCTTTATTAACTTGCGCACATTATATCACATTTAGTTATATTTGTCAATTATATATCGCACTATCATTTCTTGATGTAATATATAAAAACACGCAACCTCCAAGCATATAACTTGGAGGTTGTTAGATTTAGTCTAATAATTTACTTCAGAGCCTCTTCCACGGCAACAGCCACGGAAACGGTCATACCAACCATGGGGTTGTTACCTGCGCCCAGGAAGCCCATCATCTCAACGTGGGCAGGGACGGAGGAGGAGCCAGCGAACTGAGCGTCGCCATGCATACGACCCATAGTATCGGTCATACCGTAGGAAGCGGGGCCTGCAGCCATGTTATCGGGGTGCAGAGTACGGCCGGTGCCGCCGCCGGAAGCCACGGAGAAGTACTTGCGGCCAGTCTCCATGCATTCCTTCTTGTAGGTGCCGGCAACGGGATGCTGGAAGCGGGTGGGGTTGGTGGAGTTACCGGTGATGGAAACGTCAACACCCTCGTAACGCATAACAGCAACACCCTCACGGACATCGTCACAGCCGTAGCAGTTAACAGCAGCGCGCTCGCCCTTGGAGTAAGGAATGCGCTCCACGATCTTCAGCTCGCCGGTGTAGTAATCGAACTGGGTCTTCACATAGGTGAAGCCGTTGATACGGGAGATGATCTGAGCAGCGTCCTTGCCCAGGCCGTTCAGGATAACACGCAGGGGCTCCTTACGGGCCTT
>JAFTMI010000025.1 GCA_017452505.1 Oscillospiraceae bacterium | reverse complement strand
CCGGGCATGGAGGCACGGGCACCGGAACGGACGGAGACCAGCAGAGGATTCTCCTTGTCGCCGAACTTCTTGCCGGTAACACCTTCCAGCTTGTCAACGTATTCCATGATCTGAGCCTGGATCTCATCGTTGATCTTGCGGCCATCTTCGTAATACTTAGTGCAGGCTTCGGTAGAAATGGTGAAGCCCTGGGGAACAGGCAGACCGATATTGGTCATCTCTGCCAGGTTGGCACCCTTACCGCCCAGCAGCTCACGCATGGAGCCATTGCCTTCGGTAAACAGGTAAACATACTTATGAGACATTTGGTATTACCCCTTTCCATAAATGGAGCGGCATCGCGCCGCTCAAATTTTATTTTTTGTGATTCTAAATTTTGTGCGCACATAGTATAGCACAATCTTTTCCAAATTGCAAACATTTTAAGCAAAAACTTCTATTTTTTCCCGTTTTGCTCCCTTGACCAAGAAAAAATCGTCCGGTTTCCTAAAAAACCAGACGATTCTGCGTATTTTAGTACAGGCGCTGCAGTGCTTTGACGATGCCCACCAGCTCTGCCTCACTGCCGTCGATGGGCTCGAACGCGGGATTCTCCGGCAAAAGCCACACCTGACCGTCCCGGCGGCTCAACCGCTTGACCGTGGCTTCATCGCCAATGCGGGCCACAACGATCTGCCCATCCTCTGCCGTGGGCTGGGGGCGCACAATGACCAGATCACCGTCCAGAATACCGGCACCGATCATACTTTCCCCACGCACACGCAGGGCGAAACAATTGGGATCACCGTCCCACGCCACAGTGCCCTCCCGGTTTTCCACCGCAAGGATCGGCACGCCAGCGGTCACCAGACCGATCACCGGGATCTGCCCGGGGCGCACAGATGTGACGATGGCGCGCTTTCTGCCCTTGGCACCGGAGTCCTGCAGCAAACCCTTTTGCTTCAGCTGGCGCAGCTGATAGCTGACGGAGGCTGTGGAGCTGAGACCCACTGCCTCGCCGATCTCCCGCACAGAGGGGGAATAGCCGTTTTCTTGGATATATTGGTTTACATAACTCAAAATCAACTCTGCCTTGTTGCTGCTGCGGGGCATCGCTATCCCTCCTAACATCGATCATCAAATTTATAATAGCACAAATGTATGAAAAAGGAAAGTGTTTTTTTCCTGCCAAGGGGCGACATTTTTTCCCGCTCGGCAATACTATACTGTAATAGCAAGAAAAATCACCGGAAAGGAAGGATGTTATGGAAACCTACAACAAAGAAAAAGCCGCCCGAGTGTGGCAGCGGGTACACGAAAGCGCCACCCCTCTGGATAACGCCGGGCACCTGCCCGCCCTGATCGCAGGAGAATGGACCGACGCGGTTACATACCTGCAGTTGTCGCGCAGATTCCAGGGCCGGGAGTCACAATTACTGCGCCGCCTTTTTGAGGAGGAGCAATCCCACGCCGCCTGTCTCAAGGGTATTTACACACTGCTCACCGGCGAGCAGGTGACCCACGCCACGCCGCCACCGCCGCAGGAGCCCACCGAAGTGGTATTGCGCCGCTGTTATGGGCGGGAAATGCAGTGCCTTGCCGCCTACGAGCAGCACGCCGCCAGCCGGGAGTACGGGCAGGTATTTACCCGCCTTGCCCAGCAGGAATGGGAGCATTGCCGCGTCATTTTGGAACTGCTGGGGAAGTTGAAGCGAAAATAAACCTGTAGGGCGGGGCGCCAAGTGGAAATTGCCAATGGACAAGTGACAATTGACAATTTTTGCCGGGTAAAGCCTCCCTTGTGTAAGGGGAGGCTTTGGCGGGCGAACGCAGTTCGCCCCTACAAGGGGGATCGGCAAAAAAGGGAACGGCACACAGGCCGTTCCCTACGATTTTTCGTATGCACTTAACTGTCGCTGCGCTTGCGGCGCTTTTTCATTTTATAGAGTTCTTCCGTAGCCATACGGGTCTTGGCAACACAATCGCCCCCATCGGGGAAGCAATAGTACAGCACGTCCCGGTTACCGATGCAGATCACATCGCCGATCTCATACCACAAGTAGTCGGCATACAGTCCATAGTTTGCCAGCGGTCCCTGGTAATAGTCCAGCTTGCCGTCGCATCCGGTCAAATGGAAGCCTTCCGTATCGTGCACCAGCTTACCGTCACCAACCATGTAAATCGCCTTGAAGTCCACCATCACACCGATCTTTACATTGCGCTCCAGGCGGTAGGTGCCTTCCTCCAGCTCCTTGCGGACCTGCTGCCGCTCCCAGTCATACCAAACGGGGATATGGTCAAATTTCGTATCGCCGTCGATCGCTTTGAGATAGCCCAGCTCCGTCAGCTCGTACTGCTTGCCGCAAGCGTGGCAAGTCCAGTAAATGCCCTTGCCCTCGGTCTGCCCCTCGCTGCCGCAATGGGGGCAGCGGAACAGAATACGGTTCAAGCCATCGGCACGGAAAGGCACATCGATAACTACCTTATTTTCCTGCTGCCACTTGAAATTGTCAAAGCCAAAGGCTTCGTCCAGGGCAGCATCCAGCTCCGCTACAGTTTTGGTCTTTAGCTCCTCAGCAGTGAACAGGCATGTCACATCAGCGCTGACCTTGACCTTGCGCAGCTGCAAACCATTATACAGCGGATCCCGGGCAAAAGCGCCCTGCGTGATCACCGTGACAACGGGAACGCCCAGCTTTTTCAGCAGCACGCCCATTTTGCGGGGCAGCGGTGT
>JAFTMI010000024.1 GCA_017452505.1 Oscillospiraceae bacterium | reverse complement strand
GTGGGCAATGCGGATACACTCCAGCACGATGGGCTCCGGAGCCTCGTTGGCCTCGGTCTCGATAATGACCACCTTCTCGAAGGTGGATGCGATGCACACGAAGCAGTCGCAAGCCTCACGCTCGTCAGCAGAGGGGTTTACTATATACTTGTCGCCTACGTGGGCAACGTTGGTGGTGGCAACAGGTCCGTTCCAGGGTACATCGGAAGAAGCGATGGCGATGGATGCGCCCAGGGATGCTACGATCTCAACGGGGTTGTCGTGGTCGTTAGCGAACACGGTGCAGGTAACGACGGTATCGTTACGCAGCTCCTCGTCAAAGAGAGGACGCATAGGACGGTCGATGATACGGCTGTTCAGAATGCCGCGATCGGAGGGCTTGCCCTCACGACGGTTGAAAGAGCCGGGGATGCGGCCTACGGAGTACATTCTCTCTTCAAACTCGATGGTCAGAGGGAAGTAGTCAATGCCGGACTTGGGGATGGGGTTGCAGGTGCAGGTAGTCAGCACCACGGTATCACCGTAGCGGCAGATGCACTCTGCGTTGGCCAGCTCTGCCACCTTACCGGTCTCAACGGTAAAGGGACGGCCGCCGATTTCCATTTCGAAAACCTTGTGATTGGGAAACTGCTTTTTGGTAATCATAGTATAACCTCCTTAGTATTGTGTGTTCGGGAGGTTTAGCACTTGAAACAACTGTCGATGCTTCAACAGCTCTTTCAACTGCTAAAATTCTCCCTATTGCTTATTGTTTGTGGATTTGCTTACAGCGAAAGATTTTTCGTCGGGTCGTTCGATAGCCGCTGAAGACATACTTTGTGTATTTCGAAGCGGTTATCGGGCGAATCCGGCGAAAAAGATCCGCTGTAAAAGAAGGGCGACGGTATCCGTCGCCCTTCTTTTGTCTTACTTACGGATACCCAGCTTGGCAATCAGAGCACGGTAACGGTTGATATCCTTCTTTGCCAGATAGTCCAGCATCTTGCGGCGCTTACCAACCATCATCAGCAGACCACGACGGGAGTGGTTGTCGTGCTTGTGGGTACGCAGGTGATCGGTCAGCTCGTTGATACGGGCAGTCAGGATAGCGACCTGTACTTCGGGGCTACCGGTATCGCCTTCGTGGGTTGCGTTCTCCAGGATGACCTGGGTCTTCTTTTCCTTCAGAATCATTGTTTTTTCCACCTTTTTTGAATTTACCTCGCGCCAAGTAAAGGGTCGGTGTGATCCCAAAACTGAGCTGCGGGCATAGAAATATTGTGCTGCACATAGTCAGCCCGAATATCTTATCACAAGTTTTTCCAAATGTAAAGGAAAATTTTCATAATTTCTGAACTTTTTGCAAATTTTATATTGTCGTAGGGGCGGGATAGCATCCCGCCCGCAATCACCGAAGGTGATTCTTTGTCACCACATCCGGGAGGGATAATATCCCTCCCCTACATGGATCATTTCAGTAAGGTGTGAGTTTTGGCGATATCTTCAGCGATCTGCGCTTTCAATTCATCCAATGAATCAAACTTCTGCTCCGGGCGCAGGAAGTCATAAAAAGCCACAGTAATTTCCTTGCCATAAAGGTCTCCGGTAAAATCCAGCAGGTGACATTCTGCGTTCACGCCCTGTCCGTTTACCGTGGGCCGGGTGCCGATATTGGTGACAGCGGGATAGGTTTTTCCCTCCACTGCGACCTTGGTTGCGTACACACCGAATTTGGGGATCAGCACCCCATCCGGCAGCGGCAGATTGGCAGTGGAAAACCCCAACTTCCTGCCCAGCTGCTTGCCCTCGGTCACGATACCGGACAAAAAATGGGGGTGGCCCAAAAGCCGGTTGGCAGCTGCCACATCTCCTGCTTCCAAAAGGCCACGGATACGGGTAGAAGAAATTCTGTCACCGTCCATGATCTGTTCCGGAACGATGGTACAGGGCATATTTCGGCTTTTGCAGAAAGCTGCAAGCTTTTTGGCTGTGCCCAGGCCGCCTGCGCCGAAACGGAAATCATCTCCGCAGACAAAACCCACTGCCCCCGCCTGTACCAGCTGGGTGAGAAAATCCGACCAGTGGGTCGTCATAATTTCCTTGTCAAAGGGCAGCTCAACCACCCTGTCCATGCCGAATTTCTTCAGCAGGCATACACGATTTCCAATCGTGTTGATCAGCACCGGGGCTTTTCCCAAAACCAACGCGTCCGGGTGGGCGGTGAAGGTCACAGCACCGGTGCGGCAACGGTTTTGTTCTGCCAACTCCCGGCAGGCTTTTAGTAGCGCCTGATGACCCAAATGCACCCCGTCAAAAAATCCCAGGGCAAATATAATCTTCTGATTCATTTGTGAATTCCTTGTAGAATTGAGAATTAAAAATTGAGAATTAAAAATGAATGTGTCGCCTAACGGTGGAAAAAATAAAATCATTTGCAAAGCAAATACAATAATTTTCAACTTTCCATTTTCAATTTTCAATTAAACTTCGAAGAAGCTCTTAATTGTAGACATTGTACCGTTTTCCACCTTGGCAAGCATCAAAAACGCGCCAGCGCCATCATAGGCCCGGTAAGTACCGTCTGGGTGGGTAACGGAGAAGGAATTGCCGTTACGGCAACGGAGCGATTGCTTTTCCGTTAAAGTCACAGCCGGGTACTGGGTGAACAGGGTGTCCACACCCCGCAAAAGCGCACCGGGATTTTCGCTTGCCACCACCTGGGAAAGTGGAATGGCCTCCTCGATGGTATAGCTGCCGGCACTCACCCGTCGCAGGCTTTCCATACAGCCGCCGCAGCCCAGCGCCGCGCCAATATCCTTGCACAAAGTACGAATATACGTACCCTTGGAGCAATGGATGCGCAGGCGGACTTTTTTATCCTCCATACCTAAGAATTCCAAAGTATGAATGGTAATGGTCCGGGCTGGCCGCTCCACTTCTTTCCCCTTGCGGGCTAAGTTGCAGAGCTTTTGGCCGTTTATTTTGATAGCGGAGTACATGGGGGGAATTTGCTGAATTTCACCCCGAAATTGGGGCAAAACCGCCAAAACATCTTCTTCCGTGACACAAACCGCCTTTTCTTCCAGCACTTCGCCGGAGATATCCTCCGTGTCGGTGATGATTCCCAAACGCAGCACCGCCTCATAGGTCTTGTCCGCATGTTCAAAGAACTCCACGCCCCGGGTGGCTCTGCCCACGAACACAGGCAGAACACCTGTGGCCATAGGATCCAGCGTACCGCCGTGACCGATGCGCCGGGTCTGAAACACCCCTCGCAGCTTGGCGGTCACGTCCTGGCTGGTCCAGTCCTGGGGTTTATCGATAATGATAATTCCGTCCATAGTAATTCCTTGTAATTGAAAATTGAAAATTAAGGTGTCGCCTACGCGACCATTTCAATCATTTCCGCAAGGAAATACCACAATTTTCAACTTTCAATTTTTAATTTTTAATTCAATTCCGGGATAGCTTTCTTCAAGGCCGCTACCGCTTCATCCAAAGTGCAGGTCATACTTGCGCCGGCAGCGCCTTTATGGCCGCCGCCGCCAAACTTGGCACAGATCGCCGCTGCATCGCAGCCGGGCACTGCCCGGACGGAGATCTTCACCCTGCCGGGTGCGTCCTCCCGGATGGTAGCCGCCACCTTCACCCCTTCAATAGAACGGGGGAAGCCGGAGATATTCTCCATATCGTCCTCACTAAGGCCCAGCTCTTCCTCAACAACTTTCGGCAGGGCGCAGATCACAGCCTTGCCCCCCTGCAGGAAAATGGCATTTTCTACCATATAGCCTTGCAGGCGCAGACGGCCTAAAGAATTGGTATCAAAGTACATCTGATTCATAGCAAACAGATTCTTGCTCACGGCCGCGCAGTCTGCCGCCACCCGGAAGGTGTTGGGGGTGGTGTTAGCATAGCGGAAGCAGCCGGTATCCGTGGAAACAGCGGTGTACAGCACATCCGCCATAGGCTCGTCCAACTGCGCGCTCAGCTCCTGCAAGACAGCGTACACGATCTCACCGCAGGCAGCAGCCTCCGGCTCCACCAGCTCCCAATCCGTAAAGGATTCGGCAGTGCCGTGATGGTCGATCCGCAGAGCAATAGAATCTTCCAAATGGGCAAAGGCCTCGGGGAGCATTCCCTTGGACGCGGTGTCCACAGCGATCAGCACATCTCCCTCCTGGACAGACTGCATCGTCAGCCCCTTATGCAGGGGAGCATACTTGGGGGTGATCTCCGGATTTTCCAGGATATAGGCTACCTTGCCCAGCTGCCGCAGACCTCTGCACAGCAGAGCGGCGCTGCCTAAGGTATCCCCGTCGGGACGGCGGTGGGTCAAAATGGCAAAGCCGTCATTGGCCGCCAAAAATGCCGCTGTCTCAGTTCTCGTCAGCTTCTTCATCTTTCTTTACCTCTAAAGAGTTGATTAGCTTCATCATTTTTGCGCCGTAGGTGATGGAGTCGTCCAGCGCCCAGTTCAGTTCCGGGGTGTAGCGCAGATTCAGCGCACGGCCCAGCTCCCGGCGCAGGTAGCCGCCGGCGGATTTCAGACCCTTGAGGGCATCCTTCGCCCGATCTTCCTGCAAAAAGCTCACATACACCTTGGCCCAGCGCAGGTCGGGGGTAGTCTCCACATGGGTGATGGAGATCATGGTATCCTGGACCCGGGGGTCTTTCAAATTGCGAATGAGGTTAGACAGTTCCTTCTGAATTTCCTCGTTAATGCGTCCTATTCTGTTAGATGCCATAGTAAAAAACTCCTTCATTATGCATTATGCATTTTGCATTTTGCATTGGAAAAAGAGTGCCGCACCGCATCTGCGGTGCGGCACTCTTTTTACCGTTTGATTTCTTCCATGGCGAAGCATTCGAAAATGTCGCCTTCCTTAATGTCGTTGAACTTGAGGATGCTCATGCCGCACTCAAAGCCGGCAGTGACTTCCTTCGCCTGGTCCTTGAACCGCTGCAGAGAGCCAACCTCGCCCTCGTGGATGACCACATTGTCGCGCAATACGCGAACCTGGGCATCCCGGGTGACCTTGCCGTCTTTCACCATACAGCCGGCAACCGTACCCACGGCAGAAACCTTATAGGTCAGGCGCACTTCCGCATGGCCGATGACAACTTCCTCATACTGAGGTGCCAGCATACCCTTCATAGCAGCCTCGATCTCGTCGATAGCATCATAGATAACACGGTAGAACCGCATATCCACAGCAGTACGCTGGGCGCTGGCCTGGGCGCCGGCATCGGGCCGGACATTAAAGCCAACGATGATCGCGCCGGCGGTGGTAGCCAGCAGCACGTCAGACTCGTTGATCGCGCCCACGCCGGTGTGGATCACGCGGACACGGACTTCCTCGTTGGAGAGCTTCTCCAGGGAGGCCTTGATGGCTTCGGCAGAGCCCTGCACGTCAGCCTTGACGATCAGGGGCAGTTCCTTCATTTCGCCTTCCTGCATCTTGGCAAACAGGTTATCCAAAGTGACCTTCTGCATAGCGTTGGCAGCGGCATCCTTGGCAGCCTGCTTACGCTGCTCCACTAACTCTCTTGCCATACGCTCGTCGGTAACGGCATTGAACTCGTCGCCGGGTGCGGGCACTTCGGCAAGGCCGGTGATCTCCACAGGAATGGAAGGACCTGCGGTCTTGACGGTACGGCCCTTATCGTTGGTCATCACACGGACACGGCCCACGGCAGTGCCGGCAATGATAATATCGCCCTGGTTCAGTGTACCGTTCTGCACCAGCAAGGTTGCGATAGGACCACGGGTCTTATCCAGACGGGCTTCGATAACAGTACCCTTGGCGCGGCGGTCGGGGTTGGCCTTCAGCTCCTGGACCTCTGCGGTGAGCAGGACCATTTCCAGCAGGTTATCAAGACCCATACCGGTCTTTGCGGAGATGGGACAGATGATGGTCTCGCCGCCCCACTCTTCAGGGATCAGATCGTACTCGGTCAGCTGCTGCTTGATCCGGTCGGGATTTGCCTCGGGCTTATCCATCTTGTTGATGGCCACGATGATAGGCACATTGGCTGCCTTTGCGTGGTTGATGGATTCAATGGTCTGGGGCATAATGCCGTCGTCGGCAGCCACGACCAGGATCGCAATATCCGTACACATAGCACCACGGGCACGCATAGAGGTAAAGGCTGCGTGGCCGGGGGTATCCAAGAAGGTGATGGGCTGGCCGTTGCACTCAACGGTGTATGCACCGATGTGCTGGGTAATGCCGCCGGCCTCACCGGTGGTAACGGAGGTGTTCCGGATGGCGTCCAAAGTGGAGGTCTTACCGTGGTCAACGTGACCCATAACCACCACAACAGGGGCGCGGCCCTTCAGCTCTTCCGCGGTGTCCTCATGTTCTTCGATCAGCCGTTCCTCGATGGTGACGGTGATCTCCTTTTCCACCTTGCAGCCCATTTCCACTGCTACATATTCGGCGGTGTCAAAATCGATGGTCTGGTTGATACCGGCCATAACGCCGTTCTTCATCAGAAGCTTGATGACCTCACCGGCGGTCTTCTTCATACGGGAAGCCAGCTCGCCAACAGTGATCTCATCGGGGATCTTAACGGTAACAGGGGCTTTCCGGGCCACTTCCATCTGCAGCCGGCGCAGCTTCTCCTGCTCCTCGTTGCGGGCCTTGTTGCCCTTGAACTTGTTGTCTTTTTCTCTCTTTTGCTGCTGCTGACCCTTCTTGCCGCCGATGCGCTGCTTACCGCCCTGGTAATTCTGCACCCGCTCGGAAACCAAATCGTCCACCCGGTCATCAAAACGGGCAGAGTTCACCTGCACCGCAGAGGTATCCACCACGCGGCGCTCCCGCTTACGCTCGGGCTCGGCAGGCTTCTTGGGCTCTTCCTTTTTAGGTGCTTCGGCCTTGGGCTCGGACTTCTTCTCAGCAGGCTTCTTCTCCTCAGCCTTAGGCTCTTCCTTCTTGGGCTCTCCCGCCTTGGGCTTGGGCTGCACCGCAAACACTGCCTCCAAAGAAGAAATCTGGTTTACCTGGGTGTAGTAGTCGAAGATCACATTCAGTTCTTCTTCGGTCAGCACCTGGGTGTTGGACTTGGGTTTTTCAAAAAACTTGCCCATCACCTCAGCAATATCCTTAGGGGTGACACCAAAGTCGGTGGCAACCTCTTTCAATCTATACTTCACTAAACTCATATCGCATACACCTCCATAATCACTTGCCCATCTTTTTGTTCCGCTTATGGGCATCCGCTTCCTTTTTCCGCTGACGAATCCGGGCAGAAAGCTTTTCCAGGCTTTCCAGCTCCGTCTTGTAGCGATCCGGCTGGTTCAGCGCCTGCAAAAAGGCCAACGCCAGCGCCGGGTCGGTAAAAGCGGCCAAAGCCAGCTCTGAGCGGCCAACGGCCTGCCCCAACTGATCCTTGGAATAGGGAATCTTCAAACAAATCTGCTCGCTGCCGGCAACAAAGCTTTTGGCTCTGCGCCAGGTGTGGTCTGTGGCATCCTGGGCCACGACCACCAGCCGGGCCTTTCTTGCACGGGCGACAGCGCCCACAGGCTCCTCACCCAACTCGATCAGGCCGGCCTTCCGGGCAAGACCCATATAGTTCAGCGCTCTATCCATTGCGGCCTGCCTCCATTTCCTTTGCCAGGCGGTCATAGACCTCCTGGGGAATGGGGACTTCTAAGCTCCGCTCCAGGGATTTGGCCTTTTGGGCTTTTTTCAAGCACTCCGGGTCAGGACACAGATATGCGCCCCGGCCGTTGAGCTTACCGCCAAAATCCAGACCCACGGTGCCGTCCGTACCACGGACAACACGGATCAGTTCGCGCTTGGCTTTTCTTTCATGGCAGCCCATACACTGCCGCTGGGGAATTTTCTTTTGCATACAGGCAACCTCCTTTTTAAAAACTCCTCGTAGGGGAGGCATAGTATGCCTCCCGAAACCATCCTTCTTTGCGGGAGGGATGATATCCCTCCCCTACGAAGGGGTGGTTTAAGCCTGGGAAGCAGGCTTGATATCGATCTTGAGGCCGGTCAGGCGGGCAGCCAGACGGGCGTTCTGACCCTCCTTGCCGATGGCAAGGCTCAGCTGGTCATCGGGCACTACCACACGGCAGGCCTTGGGGTTGCTGGGATCCATCTCCACACTGATCACATCAGCGGGGCTCAGAGCAGCCTTCACATACTCGCAGGGATCTTCGCTCCAAACAACAATGTCGATCTTCTCGCCGCACAGCTCATCCACAACAGCGCCCACACGGCCGCCGCGAGGACCAACACAAGCGCCAACGGGATCCACATTCTCTGCAGCTGCCCGGACAGCGATTTTGCTGCGGGAGCCTGCCTCACGGGCGATATTGCGGATCTCCACCTGGCCGTCAGCGATCTCGGGGGTCTCCAGTTCAAACAGGCGACGCACCACATTGGGGTGGGTACGGGAAACATGGACCAAAGGACCACGGTTTGCCTTATGAACCTCCAGCACATACACACGGATCAGATCGCCGGGTTCGTAGCTTTCGCCGGGGATCTGTTCGCCGGCGGGCAGCACAGCATCGTTCTGGTCACTACCCTGGCCGATCTGCACGAACACATCGCCGCTGGGATCAACCCGCTGCACAGTGCCAGTGAGCAGCTCCTGGGACTTGGAGGAGTAGCTCTCGTAAATAGCGCCACGCTCAGCCTCACGGATACCCTGGATGACCACCTGCTTGGCAGTCTGGGCAGCGATACGGCCAAACTTCTGAATGTCCACGGGGATAATGATATTGTCACCCACCTGAGCATTGGGCTCAATATTCCGGGCAGCATCAATATGAATGGTGGTAGTGGGATCTTCCACTTCCTCCACAGCGGTCTTCACCAAATGCATGGAAAGACCCTTTTCGCTCAGATCCACCACCACATTTTCGGCGGGGATGTCACGGTTGTCTTCCCGGTCCTTCCGGTAAGCATTGGTCAGCGCCTGCTTCAGACGCTCCACCATATACTCCACAGGGATACCCTTGAGCTTTTCCAGATCCCGCAGGCTGGCGAAAATCTCTGCGCCGATATCTACCTTGGGAGCTTCTGTCTTTTTCTTGCCTCTTGCCATTTTTATCCTCCTTCGCCTCTCAAAACCTTTTTCCGGCCAAACGGCGAAAAATGTTGTTTCGAGGCTCATTATTTTATTTAATATTTTTAAAATTCCACACGCAGCCGCACCAGTGCGACTTCAGATTTTTCAAATGTAATGGTTTCTTTGCCGGCTTCAAGTGTAATACGGCCATCTTCGTAGCCGCGGAGCGTGCCGGGCAGCTCCTTCAGACCGTTCCGGGGGCGGTAAAGCTTTACCAAAACGGCGCTTCCCATAAATTTCGCAAAATCCTCCGGACGCTTCAAGGTCCTCTCCAGACCCGCAGAGCACACCTCAAAATGGTAGCTTTCCGCAATGGGGTCTTTTTCATCTAAGATAGGATCGATAGCCCGGTGGATCTTCTCGCAGTCATCAATATCGATGCCGCCTTCCTTATCCAGGTAGATCCGCAGATACCGTTCAGAGCCCTCCCGGACATATTCCACGTCCCAAAGGCTGCAGCCATGCTCTTCGATGATGGGCTTTGAAAATTCCGCAACCAAATCCGTAACTTTCAAATGCGTTACTCCTTTCAAAAGCACTCAAAAAAGAGAGGGGCGAACCCCTCTCTTTCCATAGTCAAATCTTACCTTACAAAAGCATTATACCATCAGTATTTCCGTTTTGCAAGGGTTATTTCAAGAAAATCCAATAAAATTTTAACATTTTTCTCGGTTTTGTAAGGAAAACAGGCTAATAGCAGTTGTAGGGGAGGCATATCATGCCTCCCGCTGTTGTAATTTCAGCGCTTGTGGGAGGGATAATATCCCTCCCCTACGAAATCATACGATCTCTGGGGGTAAGCCTTGCTCATATTTGTGATCCCAACTGTCGTCGAAAATGCCCAAAGCCGGCGTTCCGGCGGCCATATCCTGGGCCAAGGTCCGCAGTACATCGGTGCATTCCAAAGATTCCAAATAGAACTCCGGAAGCGCATCCTCGCCCAGCCGGGCGCCCATAATCGCGCCGGCGATAGCGCCCACAGCGGCGCTGGTGCCGGAATGGTTCACGGCGGTGATGATCGCACCGTCAAAATCTTTCGGATTTACCAAACAGGCGTACATAGCACCGGCAAGGCACTCTGCTGTGTCCTCGCAGCCGATCAGCTCCATGGCCTGCAAGGGGGATATAGCGTCATTGCGCGCCAAGTCAAGAGCCCGGCGCAGCTTCATGGAAAGTCTTTCCGTTTGGGGGAACTGATTTCCGTACTGGGCCTCTACTACCTGGATTGCCTGGGTAAAATGCTGAGAAAGGCTGTGGTCGGGGTCATGGAGCACGCCGGCAATGATATAGGACAGCACCACACCGGACAGGAAGGTTTCCGGGTGGCCGTGGGTCAAGGCAATCAGCTCACCTGCCAATTCACCCACCCCCTCCGGAGTGATCCTGCCGGGTTTGTAGAGCATACCGGCGGCAATGCCTGCGGTAATAGCGCCGGGGGTATTGTTCATATTTTTCCGCTGGGTCATAGAGCCGTAGAACTCCAGGCGATGGTTGTCCATCATGCGGGCGTCCCGGCAATGGCGGCGGTGGAACTGGGGCAGCTTACACAGGAAGCAATAGCTTTTCTCCGGGTCCCGGTAGAACTGCTGGCTTCGTGTCCATTCCTTCAGCGCCAGCTTGCTCCAGCGCATATATTCCTTTCTGCCACGGGTCAGCGCCAGCAGCAGGCCATTGCACAGAAAGGCGGCAATTTGGGTATGGGAAGTCACCGGGGCATATTCGTCTTCTTTCAGGTCATAGCCTAAAAGGCCACCCGGGCCGTACTCGGTTTGGATCTCATCCCAGGATTTATCTTCCACCGTATAGCCCATGGCATCGCCCACCGCCAAGCCAAGCAAACAGCCGCAGTAATATTGCGCTTCCATCCTGCCACCTCCCGTGCTAAAGGATCTTCTGTAGGGGAGGCATACTATGCCTCCCGCTATTACAGTTTGCGGTTTCTTTGCGGGAGGGATAATATCCCTCCCCTACAAATATGTTATATACATTATAATATATTTTGTCGCAATTGCAACGAAAAAGCCGAAAAATAAATTTTTCTAAAAAATTTTTCAAAATAAGAATAATTCCTATTGACAAATAGAAATCCATATGCTATACTCAACTCGTAAATAAGAAACGTTCTCATTTAGATTGGAGCTTATTCAGCATTTAGAGAAAGGAGCAAGCCGATGGAAACTACCACCAAGCAGTTCCGCAAACGCAACGCGATTCTGAACTACCTGCGGTGTACCGACACCCACCCTTCCGCTGAAATGGTCTACAGCCACTTGAAGCAGGAATATCCGGACATTTCCCTGGGTACTGTATACAGGAACCTGGCAATGTTTAAGGAAAAGGGCGAGATCATCAGCGTAGGAACGGTTAACGGCGTTGAGCGGTTCGACGGCAACACGATGCCCCATGTGCATTTTGTATGTACCGGGTGCGAGGCAGTTTCAGACCTGCCCCAGATTGCGGTGCCGGAGGAGCTGAACCGGAAGGTCACATCCCAAACCGGCGGCAAGATCGATATGTGCCAACTGACCTTTGTAGGTCAATGTAATCAATGTATAGGAGGAGAAAACGGATGAAAAAGTTTGTCTGCACCGTATGCGACTACGTTTACGAAGGCGATGAGCTGCCCGAGGATTACGAATGCCCCCTCTGCGGCGTCGGTCCCGACCAGTTCGAAGAAGTCACCGAAGAAGAATAAATTTAAAAATCAATAAATAGAAAACAAATCAAATTAAAAATTTTGGAGGAAAACATTATGAAAAAGTTTGTATGCTCTGTTTGTGGTTACGTTCACACTGCCGAGGAACTGGCAGCTGATTTCAAGTGCCCCGTATGTAAGGTTCCCGCTTCCAAGTTTGTGGAGCAGAAGGGCGAGCAGAAGCTGGCTGCTGTTCACGAGTACGGCGTTTACGCACAGACCGTGAAGAACAACCCCGACATCTCCGCTGAGGACAAGAAGTATATCTTCGATCAGCTGATGGCTAACTTCAACGGCGAGTGCAGCGAAGTGGGTATGTACCTGTGCATGGCCCGTATCGCCCACCGTGAGGGCTATCCCGAGATCGGCCTGTACTGGGAGAAGGCAGCTTGGGAAGAGGCAGAGCACGCTGCAAAGTTTGCAGAGCTGCTGGGCGAGGACCTGGAGCCCAACATGAAGGCTACCACCAAGGATAATCTGGCATGGCGCGTTGACTGCGAGTTCGGCGCAACCCAGGGCAAGTTCGATCTGGCCTCCTGCGCTAAGAAGAACGGCCTGGATGCTATCCACGACACCGTCCATGAAATGGCCCGCGATGAGGCCCGCCACGGTGTGGCACTGAAGGGCTTGCTTGAAAGATATTTCAAGTAATATTTGATTGACCAATCACCCAAGATGTGCTACCATAACGGTAGCACATCTTTTGTTAAGGGTGGTAGAATGAAGAAAGCAAAAAAGTATATTTACCCGTTTGTTTTTTCAATAGGATTTTTCGTTTTTTATTTTATTTTAGTGTTCTTCGTAAACTCTGCAGATTTTGAAGGTTATGGCGGACTTGGTTTTGCTTTATTGATTATAATACTATGGCTATTATTAGTAATACCTATTTATTGTTTTAAATATAGCAAACTTATTTATCAAGAAAAGCGGAAATTCTTATTTATCATTTATAATTCGTTTGTTATTGCGCTTTGTTACACAGGACCTTTTTTAATATCTGCCATACCGAATGGTGATGCTGACATCATTATTCAGATTACCCTTGCCCTTTTCGGTTGGACAGCACTTTGCACATATGTTTTCTATCTTATACGATTAAATTCCAAACAAGATGATAATAGTGCAAGCGAAACAATAAACAAAAATCCTTAAGAAAAAATTAACATTGTGAGGTGTTTTTATGGTAAACTATATGATCTGCAACTGCAAACAGGTCAGTCGCTTTGACGTGGAAGAGGCGCTGGAGCAGTGCCACAAGTTCGAGGATGTGGAGGAAACCTTCAAGGAGGTTCAGGCCATCACCCATTGTTCCACCGGCTGCGGCGGCTGCCACGATAAGATCTTAGATACCATCTCTGAGATCATGGGTCGGTAAGCAATGGAAACAAAAGGATTTTCCCAACTGGTAGCCCGGGCAGAAAAGGACTGCACCGTATACTGCCCCATCTGCCACAAGATACTGGATGTAAAAGCCGGAGAAGTCATCCCCCGCTGCTGCGGAAAAGTGATGGAAGTAATGAAATAACCGGGAGCAAACGCTCCCGGTTATTTTTATTTGAGCCAAATAGGGGTGGAGTTGCAGATCCAATGCTCGTTCATTCCCTCGATCTCCACGCGGATATAGTCGTGGAGGTCATACTCTTTCAAGGGGATTTCCAGCTTCACCGTGTCAGTGCCGTTGCCGGCGGTTGCGTAAATCTCGTCAGCGCCGGAGAAGACGCGAATCTTTTCGATATTCTCCCGGGAAACCTTTGCATAGATGGATAGAATACCGTTTTTCGCCTCGGCAAGAGAGATCTCCTCGCCGGGGATATGGCCGCTGAGGGTGATGTCCGCCTCGTCAAAGCCGCAGGCGCTGATGATGTGGAAATTCCGGACCGCCTTCACCACGCTGTCACGGCAGGGCGTTTCTCCCTTTAGATAGACAAAATTCACCGCCGGATTGTCCAGCGCCCGCCGGGTGCCAAACAGGTCCACGGAATTGGTGGTGGCAAAGCGCTTGCCTGCAAGCCACTGCTTTTCAATCAGCGTGCCTGCCAAGGGCCGCAAAGGTTCGATATCCACGCCATCTACATCATAGTCTGCCCAGTAATCCACATGAGGATGGGCAGCAGTGACCGCGCCGCCGTGGGCGTGGACGTAGTCCACAGCTTCTTTCAGATATGCGGCAATTTCTTCATCACTAAACAGGCTGCGGGTGTACCGGGCTGTGTAAGCGTCCGGGTCGATACCGATGGCCAGCAGGTGGTAGGTATTGTGGCTCTTATCGGCATATTTGTCGTTCCAGTTGAAGGGGTGGTACTCCTGTCCGTCCAGGAACAGCACCTTATCATCGGAGTATTTTTCCGTGTCCAGCTTGCCGTCGTAGAGGGCATTGTCTTTCACCGCCAAAGAGCAGATATCCCAGCCCATATGCCGCATAATGGCATAGATCGTTCCGGGAGAGGAGTCGCAGCCGTACCAGTCCAAAGAGTGCATATGGATGGGCATTTTGTAGTTTTTCTTGATGGGGAGAGTCTTCTTTTCCTTGGGGGGAATTGCCTCGGATTCGCCCTTTCGGAATCGGTCAAAATAGGCTACCAGATTATGGATATACTTTCTCCAGAAGGCAAAACAGCTCTGGGATTGCTCATCCTTGATTTCCGGGAACAGGATCTGGTTCAGGAAAAACATACCCTTGCCGTAGCCCGCCTTCAGAATCAGCGCACTGTCCTTCACGGCAGGATCCATAAAAGAGCCCAAAACCTCCCAATTTTCCGGAGCTAAGAAACATCCCTGGGCAGCAGTACGGACCTGTGTGCCGGCGTTTCCGGGCGTGCGGTGGGTGATGGTGAAAGTGTCGGTGGTCAGCTTCCAGTAGAGCATTTCCTCCGGCGCAATGGCATTGGGCTCGGAGAAGAGTCGCTTGCCCGGTTCCTCCACCCAAGGCATCATATAAGCCATATAGCGGCTGTTGTCGCCGGTAAAGGTAATGTCCGCCATACAAGCGCCGATGGTGGGCACATAGCGGTGGATCAGCTGGGTATAGCCCACTTCTTTCGGCAAGAAACAGGGCGCCCAACGCTCATAGCTCTGGTGCATAAACAGCAGAATACCGCCGCGGTGTACCCAATCCTGAATATATTCGTCGTCGTTTTCAATGTAGTCGTTAAAGCCATTCTGCTCCACGATGGCCACATCGAAAGGCTCTAAGTAACCCTTTTGCAAAAAATTGCAATACCAGTTGCAAAACTGCATAAGAATTGATAAAATAAAAGAAAAACCAAGGAGGTATCCCCTATGAAAAAACGCATCATCGCAACCGTCTTGCTGGTAGTCCTGTGCTTAAGCCTGTTTGCCTGCGGCAAGAAAAACACCACCATCACCACTGCGGAAGCACAAAAGATCGCTCTGAAGGAAATCGGTATGACCGCTGAACAAGTGGACGATATCCATGTGCATGCCACCCAGTATGAGGGCGCTCCCTGCTATCAGATGCACATCACCGCCGGCGACGATGTATTCTATGTTTACATCGACCAGACCGGCAAAGTCCTGCACACCGAGAAATAATGTGAATTCACAAAAAATTCGCAAATTGTTCTCATTTTCGACACTGGGTGTTCAAAAGCGACTTGTATTCTAAAGGCAAGAAAGGCGTTGCCTTTCGATGCAAACACCCTCTTTTCTACCTCTCTTTCTTTTTTTACCCCTTTGGCGAAAACCGCCGCTGCATAACGCAGCGGCGGTTTTTCCCTTGTATGTGACTTTCGTAGGGGAGGCATAGTATGCCTCCCATTCCTATTTCAGTTTTCATAAAGCTTGCGGGAGGGATGCTATCCCTCCCCTACACAGATGTTCTCAATTACCAAAGGCCCAAATAGCCGATGGCAATACCGGCAGCAGCGGAGATCAGAATGATGATAATGGGATGGACTTTTTTCATTGCCAGCACCAGCATCACAGCGAAAATCACCGCAGACAGGTAGAAGCTGACAGTCTTAAACACCTCTAAGGAAATGCCAACCGGGAAGAACACACCGGAAGCCACAGACACGATGGCGCCGCCGATCAGACCCACCACAGCAGGCTTCAGGCCTGTCATCGCGCCCTTGACGATGGAGGAATTGCGGAATTTCTCGTAGCACTTGGCTACGATCAAAATCACGATAAAGCTGGGCAGCACCACACCCAAGGTCGCGCAGAACGAGCCAAACAGGCTTCCCCACACACCGGCAAAGCCGCCCACCTCGGAGCCGATATAGGTGGCCATATTCACCGCAAAGGGGCCGGGAGTGGATTCGCTGACGGCGATAAAATCGGTGATGGCCTGCTGGGAGATAATATCACCCCAACGAATGCCCACCTGCTCCTGCATCAGCGGCATCATAGCATAGCCGCCGCCAAAGGTGCAGGCGCCGATCATAAAGAAGGTCAAAAACAGTTCCAAAAATGCCATTATTTCTGCACCTTCCTTTCCATGATCTTAGCGGTCACCAGACCGAAGACCGCGCAGCCGGCCAGCACCGGCAGCACACTCACATCCAAAATAGCGGTAAGAAGGAAAGAGCCGGCCATCACAACATAGGAGACCCAGCTGCCCTTGTTTTTCTTATACATACCCCACAGGGCCTTGCACAGCAGAGCCATCACACCGGCCCGGATGCCCTGGAAGGCATACTGCACAGCCTTCAGCTCCTGGAACTGCCGCAGCACAAAGGAGATGGCAAAAATAATCACAAAGCTGGACAGCACCACACCCAATGTGGCCGCCGCAGATCCCAGCACACCGCAGGTTCGGTAGCCCACGAAGGTAGCGGAGTTGATGGCAATAGGGCCGGGGGTGGATTCGGCAATGGCGATGATCTCCAAAATATCATCCTCGGTGACCCACTTGTGATTGTCCACGGTCTCCCGCTGGATCAGCGGGATCATGGCATAGCCGCCACCGAAAGTAAAAGCGCCGATCTTAAAAAAGGTGGCAAAAACCTGCCACGCAGTTTTCCATTTATTCTTCACAGTATCACATTCCTTTCCCTAAGATAATACCGCAAAGAAGAAAAACTTTCAACTAAAAAACACACTATTTTGTCAATGCCCGCAATTTTGCATCAATTTCTGCTACCTCCCGCTGCAACCGCTCGATTGCACGGAGTTTCAGCGCACGCCGTGTTCGCAAGTCGTCCTCCTGCGAAAGCGTCCATCTTTCTCCCGCTATATCACAGTTGTAACATTCTTCCTCTCGACAGCTTTGGCATTCCGTCGGCAGAGGGTCGCGCTCCAACCATTTCATCACATCGTCTCCTTTGATATTCTGTAAATACAGTATAGGCAAATTTTTGCTAATATTCAAGAGGCATTTTTCAGTAGATAATATATGTATCTGCAAGGGAAAGGTTGGTGCATATATGATTAGCTATAAACCGCTGTGGAAAACTATGAAAGACCGGGGTGTGACAACCTACACCTTAATATACAAAAAAGGTTTTAGCGCATATACCATTACCAATTTGAAAAGAAACAAGTCCATTACGATGAATACCCTTGAAAAGCTTTGTGCTGTTCTGAACTGCACACCTAACGATATCATTGAGTTTGTTGAAGATTAAACGCTCTTGCAGTTTTGCAAGAGCGTTTTTCTATGCCATAAAATTGACACTTTATATAAATCGTGGTATCATAATCGCAAAGGAGTTGAGGAAAATGGACCCCTATTCCCGCACCCGGCTGCTGCTGGGTGATGACGCTATGGAAAAGCTGAAAAACGCTAAGGTTGCCGTGTTCGGTCTTGGCGGCGTGGGCGGCTATGTGGTAGAGGCTTTGGCCCGCAGCGGAGTTGGCAAACTGGTACTTGTGGACCACGACACTGTAAGCCAAACTAACATCAACCGCCAAATCTTAGCCACCCAGGATACTGTGGGTATGGACAAGGTGGAAGCCGCCGCAAAGCGTGTAGCCGCCATTGATCCTAATATCGAAGTGACCCCCAAAAAATGCTTTTATCTTCCGGAAACTGCAGGAGAATTTGACTTTTCGGAGTTTACCTATGTGGTAGATGCTATTGACACCGTCACCGGCAAAATGATGCTTATTGAAGCCGCGAACGCTGCCGGTGTGCCCATCATCAGCTCCATGGGTACGGGCAACAAGCTTGACCCCACCGCTTTCCGGGTAGCAGATATTTCCCAGACTTCCGTGTGTCCTTTGGCCCGGATCATTCGCAAGGAATGCAAAAAGCGGGGCATTGGGAAATTGAAAGTTGTCTATTCCACGGAAGATCCCATTAAGGTAGTCCCCGAGGATCTTTCCGAGCTGCCCGAGGGACGAAACGCTCTGCCCGGCTCTGTTTGCTTTGTACCGGCTGCCGCCGGAATGGTCATCGCCGGAGAAGTGATCGAAGATATTATAAAATAAAAATCGTAGGGCAGGCTCTGTATGCCTCCCGCGGGAGGGATGATATCCCTCCCCTACGAAATGGATTTGGCATAAAAAAGTAAATAATTTTGGAGGTGTTTGCCTTGAAATTTAGCATTAACCATCCTGTGCTGTTCATCATCGTGGGTCTTTTGATCGCGGTGGTGTTAGGCCAATCCGTCTACTTCCTTGTAAAAGCCTTGAAGCGGAGCAAGGAACTGGGCATGGATCAGAAGAAGATCAAAAAGACCATGAAAACCGCCGCGATCTTTACCATTGCCCCGGCGGTGGCCATCGTCATCAGCGTGATCACCTTAAGCAAAAAGCTGGGTCTGCCCATGCCCTGGCTGCGCTTAAGCGTCATCGGCTCTATGAGCTATGAGACCATCGCTGCCAACAATGCCCTGTCCGCCATGGGTCAGAGCCTGGGCTCTGCCACGCCCTTGACTGCCCAGCAGTATGTAAATGTCCTGCTGGTTATGACCATCAGCATTATGATGGGCATTTGGCTGGTGCCTGCCATTGGCAAAAAGCTGCAAAACGGCATGAAGTCCATGGAAAACCGGGACGAAAAATGGGCAAATACCTTCCAAAATGCCCTGTTCATCGGTATGATCTCTGCGTTTTTGGGCTTTGTCTTCTGCAATGTTTCCCGGCTTTGGACTGCCAAAAACGGCATCGTGACAGAAATGACCACCGGCTTTGCCGAAAACGGCGACAAAATTGAGATCCCTGTGAACTACACCGCCACCTCCGGTTTAGTGCCTGTCTGCACTATGGTGGTTTCCGCTTTGGTGATGGTGGTGTGCGGTCTTTTAATGCGCAAGCCCAAGCTGAAATGGCTCAGCGAGTATGCTTTGCCCATCAGCCTCATTGCCGGTATGGCTGCTGCCATTCCTCTGACTGCTCTTTTCGGAATGGAGGTAAAGTAATATGAAAAAACCTATGACTTACATCGATTCCGTCCACCGCGACGGCACCATCTGGAATCTTTCCGTGATGGTTCTGCTCTTTGCCTTCCCTGTGGCGATTGCCATGCTCTTCGGCGTGACCCCCGACTGGAACGCCCTTTTGGTAGGCCTCGTTGCCACCGCTCCTATGTACTGGACCGTGGGTATCATCGAGACCGTTACGTATGTGCCTATGCTGGGCGCAGGCGGCTCTTACTTAAGCTTTGTCACCGGTAACATCTCCAATTTGAAGATGCCCTGTGCTCTCAATGCCTTAGAGCAGAACGAAGTCAGCGCCAGCAGCGAGGAGGGCGAGGTCATCTCCACTATCGCCATTGCCGTTTCCAGCATCGTCACCACCCTCATCATCCTTTTGGGCGTGATCCTCATTGTGCCTCTGACCCCGGTGCTCAGCGCCCCCGTGCTGCAGCCTGCTTTCGAGCAGATGCTGCCCGCTCTGTTCGGCGGCTTGGGTGTGGCTTTCGTGTCCAAGAACTGGAAGATCGCCGTTGCCCCCATAATTCTGATGCTGGCGCTGTTTGTTTGCGTGCCTGCGCTGAACGAAGGCACTGTGGGCATTATGGTGCCGGTGAGCGCGCTGTTTACCATCGCTGTGGCAAGGATCCTTTATAAGAAAGGTGTGCTGTAAATGGAATATGTATTGGGTTTTATTGTGGGCTTTTTGCTGGTACTGGTGATTCGCGCCCTGTGTTTCAAGCCCAAGGCGCAAAGGCCCGTTGACGAAAGCCCGGTTTCCTTTGAACAGGATGCCGCTGTAACCGCTCTGCAAAAATTGGTACAGTGCAAGACCGTTTCCTACAACGACCCCGCATTGGAAGACGATGAGGAGTTTGGGAAGCTCATTGACCTGCTCCCCGGTCTGTACCCCAAGGTTTTTGAAGCCTGCACACTGCAGAAGCTGCCGGGTCGTGCCTTATTGTTCCGCTGGCCGGGCAAGTCCGCCCAAAAGCCCGCTGTGCTGATGGCGCACTACGATGTAGTCCCCGTCCGGGAAGAATTATGGGAAAAGCCCCCCTTTGCCGGCATTATTGAAGACGGCGTACTGTGGGGGCGCGGCACTTTGGACACCAAGGTGACCATGAACGGCGCACTCTTTGCCGCCAATACGCTGTTAGAGCAGGGCTTTACCCCGGAAAATGACATCTACTTCGCTTTCTCCGGCGGTGAGGAAGTCAACGGCCCCGGTGCAAAAAACATCGTGGACTGGTTCGGGGAAAACAAAATCACCCCCGCCATTGTAGTAGACGAGGGTGGCGCAGTTGTTGAAAATGTGTTCCCCGGTGTAAAAGTGCCCAGCGGTATGGTGGGCATTGCGGAAAAGGGTATGATGAATGTGCGCTACACAGTGCACAGTGGCGGCGGTCACGCCTCCGCCCCCCTGCCCAAGACCCCCATCACCACACTGGCAACCGCTTGCCGGAAGGTTGTGGACAATCCCTTCAAAATGCACCTAAACAAGCCTGCCGCGCTGATGTTTGACACCCTGGCCCGGCATTCAAGCTTTGTTTACAAGCTGATTTTTGCCAATCTGTGGATCTTTAAGCCGGTTCTGGATATGATCTGCAAAAGCAGCGGCGGTGAGATGAACGCCCTGGTCCGCACCACCACCGCCTTCACCCAGGCCGAGGGCAGCACTGCCCGGAATGTGATTCCCGCGCAGGCATCTTTGGTTTCCAATATGCGGCTGAGCCCTATGGATTCCGTGGCAAGCGCCGAAAGCTATCTTAAGAAGGTAGTAAACGACCCGGACGTGGAAATTGAGGTTCTGGAAAGCTTTGAGCCCAGTCCTGTGTCGGAGGTCAACTGCGATGCCTACTACCGGGTAGCCGATGCGGTGGCAGAAACCTGGCGGGGCTGCGTTGTGACCCCCTATCTGATGGTCCAATGCTCCGACTCCCGGCATTACCGGGATCTTTCCAAAAATGTATACCGCTTCTCCGCCATGGATTTAACCGCCGAGGAGCGGAGAACCATTCACGGCAACAACGAGCGTATTCGTTTGGAAACCATCGGCAAGGCCGTAGAATTCTACATTCGTCTGATCAAAAAATGCTAAAAATACCATATCGGAGGATAAAATATGGATAGATTTTTGAATCTGCTGCAAACCTTTGCATTGGGCAAGGCTCTGCCCGCCATCATCACTACTGTGGTCGGCATTCTGATCGTCAAGCTTGTGATGCGGGTGCTGCAGACCGCCCTTTCCAAGCTGGATCCTGCCTTCACCAAGCTGCTGCTGGGTGTGATACGGCCGGTTCTGTATTTGCTGCTGTGTCTGATCGTGGTAGCCAGCCTTGGCATTGATGTGACCAGCATCGTGGCTTTGGCCAGTGTGCTGACCCTGGCTATTTCCCTGTCCCTGCAAAATGCCCTGTCCAATATCTTTGGCGGCTTTACCCTGCTGTACACCAAGCCCTTTGTCACCGGCGACTTTGTAGAGATCGCCGGCCAATCCGGCACGGTCAAGGAAGTGGGCCTGGCCTATACCCGTTTGGCCACCCCCGACAACAAGCTGACTTTTATCCCCAATTCCGCAGTGGTAGCGGCGCAGATCGTCAACTACAGCACCATCGGCACCCGCCGGCTGAGCTTTGAGATCAGCGTGGACTACAATGCCCAACCTGCGGATGTGATCGCTGCGCTGGTGCAGGCCGGAAAGACCCCGCAGACCCTGGCAGATCCCGCACCCTCCGCCGCTCTGTCCGGCTACGGGGAAGGCACTGCCCTTTATACACTGTTTGTATGGACCGGCAGTGAGGACTACTGGACAGTAAATTATGCCGTCAACGAAAACATTAAGGCTGTGTTTGCCGAAAAGGGCATCGCAATGTCCAGCAAGCACCTGAATGTGAATGTAAAGCAATAATAAAAAGGACCTCCTGTGAGGTCCTTTTTATTATAAATAATATCTGGGTACTCGCTTGCCGATGGCGCAGACGGTTTCGTAATTGAAAGAACCTGCGGCTTCGCCCATTTCTTCGGCGGTGATGGTATCTCCCAACAGGGTCACCTGATCGCCAATTTCCACGCCGGGGATATCCGTTACATCCACCATCAGCTGGTCCATACAGACCCGGCCTAAGATGGGGGCTTTTTGCCCTCTGACCAGCACATAGAATTTGTTGCTTAGGGCCCGGCGGTAGCCGTCGGCATAGCCCACAGGGACCGTTGCCACCCGGGTGGGTTTCTCCGTGACAAATGTGCCGCCGTAGCCGATCTCCCGGCCCGGCTCCAAGGTCTTCACAAAGGCCACCCGGCTGTACCAGGAAAGGGCCGGTTTCAGACCGGTGATATCCACATGGCAGCTTGGCTCTAAGCCATAGAGAATGATGCCCGCCCGGACCATTTCATAATGCGCGCCGAAATTTTGAATACCGGCAGAATTGTCCAAATGGCGAATGGGAATTTCGATGCCCCGGGCTTTCAGCATTTTATCGAATGTCCGGAATTTTTCTGCCTGTGTATGGGTTTTTGTCAAGTCATCGGAATCCGCAGTGGCAAAGTGGCTGAACAGGCCCTCGGTCTGCAATCCGGGCAGCTGGCAGATTTTTTTGCAGATATCGGCATCAGCTTCTGTCACCTGGAAGCCGATGCGGCTCATACCCGTGTCCACCGCAATGTGGAAAGGCGCGGTTTTACCCAGCTTTTGGGCAGCTTCGGACAGTGCCACCGCATCTTCATAGCGAAAAATAGCCGGGCGCAAATCTAACTGCACTGCCGTCTCAAAGGTCTCGGGGTGCATGGGGCTAAGAACCAAAATAGGGGCTGCAATGCCCGCATTTCGTAGCTCCTGTCCCTCGGAAAGGGTAGCAACCCCAAAAAAATCGCACTCTTTTTCCAGTTTATTCGCGATGGGTACTGCACCGTGACCGTAGCCATCAGCCTTAATGACCGCCATCACGCGCACACCGGCCTTTTCCCGAATCTTGCGGTAGTTGGTGGCAATACGCTCTAAATCCACGGTCACATAGGTATTATCTAAATGCAAAACACTCACTCCAAATCAAGCCTTTACCGTGCCGTCGGGATTGAACAGGGGCAGCTTCTCCAAGTAGATCAGGTCAGGCCGCTCCTGGGCATCACCCTCAGCAAGGATCGCCATACGGCCAGCAATGATGCCGCCGGCCTTTTCGACCAGGGCTTCCAACGCGTGCAGGCTCTCACCGGTGGAGATCACATCGTCCACAAGCAAAATCTTCTTGCCCTTCATCAGCTCCGCATCAGCGGTGTCTAAGTACAAAGTCTGCTCCTTGGCAGTGGTAATGGACTTCACAGACACAGAGAACACGCCCTGCATATACAGCTTGGGGGCTTTCCGGGCCAGGAAGTACTTCTTCGCGCCGGTCTGGCGGGCCATTTCGTGGGCCAGGGGAATGCCCTTGGCCTCGGCGGTGATGATGTAGTCATACTCCGGAGCTTTTTCCAGCAATGCCTTGGCACAGGCCACGGTCAACTCCTGGTCGCCGAAAATGACAAAACCGGCAATGTACAGGTCATCTGTTACCTTGCAGATGGGCAGATCCCGGTCAAGGCCGGCAATATTCATTCTATGGAACATAAAGATCCCTCCGTTTCTAATTTCTAACCTCATTATAGCACCTGTAACGCAAAATGAAAAGCACAAAATTATTTTGCTCCATTGCAAGGTTTTACTTGTAGGGGAGGGATATTATCCCTCCCGAAAATGGTTGGTTATCGCAATTCTTGCGGGAGGCATAATATGCCTCCCCTACGAAGGCGTAGCAAAAAGCGGACACCGGTCAGTGTCCGCTTTTTCGTTCATATTTATTTGCTTGCAGGGCCGGAGCGCAATTGCACATCGTGGTAGCCGCCCTCTACAATGGAAACGGAGGACACCAGGGTGATCTTGGCGTTCTTCTGCAGGTCGGCGATGGTCAGCTCACCGCAGTTGCACATGGTGGACTTGACCTTATAGAGGCTTGCCTCCACATTGTCGTGGAGGGTACCGGCATAGGTAACGTAGGAGTCAACACCTTCCTCGAAGGTCAGCTTGCTTGCGCCGCCCAAGTCATAGCGCTGCCAGTTCCGGGCACGGTTGGAGCCTTCTCCCCAATACTCCTTCATATAAATGCCGTTGACCAGCACCTTGGGTGTGGGGGACTCGTCGAAGCGGGCAAAGTAACGGCCCAACATCATAAAGTCAGCGCCCATAGCCAGCGCCAGGGTCATATGGTAATCGTGGACGATACCGCCGTCGGAGCAGATGGGCACATAGATGCCGGTCTCCTTAAAATACTCATCACGGGCTGCAGCCACCTCGATCAGAGCGGTGGCCTGTCCGCGGCCAATGCCCTTGGTCTCACGGGTGATGCAGATAGAACCGCCGCCGATACCGACCTTCACAAAGTCAGCGCCGGCCTTGGCCAGGAACATAAATCCGTCACGGTCCACAACATTACCGGCACCGATCTTCACGGAGTCGCCGTAGTGGTCACGAACCCACTTGATGGTATTGGACTGCCAGCAGGAATAACCCTCGGAGGAGTCGATACACAGCACATCCGCGCCGGCTGCCAGCAATGCGGGAATACGCTCAGCGAAGTCACGGGTGTTGATACCCGCACCCACCAAATAGCGCTTCTTGTCGTCCAGCAGCTCCAGGGGGTTGGCCTTATGGGAAGCGTAGTCCTTGCGGAACACGAAGTACATCAGGTGATCGTTCTCGTCCACGATGGGGAGGCTGTTCAGCTTGTGCTCCCAAATGATGTCGTTGGCCACCTTCAAGGTGGTGTCAGCGGGAGCGACCACCATCTTCTCCCGGGGGGTCATAAAGGTAGACACCTTCTCGGTGCCGTCCATACGGCTGACACGGTAGTCACGGCCGGTGACAATGCCCATCAGCTTGCCGGTGGCAGTGCCGTCATCGGTGATGGCCACGGTGGAGAAGCCGTTGCGCTCCTTCAGAGCCAGCACATCGTTAAGGGTGGCATCGGGGGTTAGGTTGGAGGCGGAGACCACGAAACCTGCCTTGTGAGATTTGACCTTGGCCACCATTGCAGCCTGGGATTCGATGGACTGAGAGCCGAAGATAAAGCTCAAGCCACCCTCCTTGGCCAAAGCAATAGCCAAAGAATCATTGGAAACCGACTGCATAATGGCAGAGGTCATAGGAATGTTCAGAGAAATTGCAGGTTCTTCCACGCCCTTGCGGTACTTGGTCAGCGGGGTGCGCAGGCTGACATTGGCGGGGATACACTGCTCGGAAGTGTAGCCGGGGACCAACAGGTACTCGCTGAAGGTGTGGCTGGGTTCGGGATAATAGTAAGCCATTTTTATGTTCCTCCCTGTAGTATATAGATATTTAGCTTATCATACCACACCAAATAAAAAGGGTCAAGGAGAAACTCCGGGTTTTTTCGTAAAAAATCGCCAAATCCGTTGCAATTTTTTTGGACAAGTGGTATAGTCTATAATGGAAAACAATGTGATTTGATAAACTTTTCAGAAAGAAGGCCTCATTTATGGCAAATCAGGAAAACATTCGCAATATTGCTATCATCGCCCACGTTGACCACGGCAAGACCACCCTGGTGGACGAGCTGCTGAAGCAGGGCGGTATTTACCGGGAAAACCAGGCCACCCAGGACCGGGTGATGGACTCCGGTGATTTGGAACGGGAGCGTGGCATCACCATTTTGGCCAAGAACACCTCCGTTCAGTACAAAGACTATAAGATCAACATCGTAGACACTCCCGGCCACGCGGATTTCGGCGGTGAGGTGGAGCGTATCCTCAAGATGGTCAACGGCGTTATCCTGCTGGTGGATGCCGCCGAAGGCCCCATGCCCCAGACCCGGTTCGTGCTGGGTAAGGCTTTGGAGCTGGGCCACAAGGTCATCGTGGCTGTGAACAAGGTGGACAAGCCCGATGCCCGTATCCACGAGGTTATGGACGAGGTTTTGGAGCTTCTGCTGGAGCTGGATGCCACCGACGAGCAGTTTAACTCCCCCACCATCTTCTGCTCCGGCCGCCAGGGTACTGCCTCTTACAGCCCCGACGAGATGGGCAGTGATTTGATCCCCCTGTTTGAGACCATCGTCAATTATGTTCCTGCCCCCGAGGGTGACAAGGATGCCCCCCTGCAGCTGTTGGTTTCCGCCATCGATTACAATGAATATGTGGGCCGTATCGCTGTGGGCCGTGTGGAGCGGGGCACTATCAAGGTAAACCAGGAAGTGATGATCTGCGATTATCACAATCCCAACTATCAGCAAAAGGGCAAGGTGGTTGCTCTGTACACTTACGAAGGTCTGGGCAAGGCCACCGTCCAGGAGGCTTCCGCCGGTGAGATCGTGGCCCTTTCCGGTATGGCGGATATTACCATCGGCCGCACCCTCTGCGCCCCCGAAGCCATTGAGCCCCTGCCCTTTGTAAAAATTTCCGATCCCACCATCGAAATGACCTTTGCGGTGAATGATTCTCCCTTTGCAGGCCGTGAGGGCAAATTCGTCACCTCCCGGAATCTCCGTGACCGTCTGGAAAAGGAGCTTCTCAAGGATGTATCTTTGCACGTGACCGAGCAGGGCACCGATGCATTCAACGTTGCCGGCCGTGGCGAAATGCACCTTTCTATTCTGATGGAAACTATGCGCCGGGAGGGCTATGAGTTCTCCGTGTCCACCCCCCGTGTGCTGACCAAGGAAATCGACGGCAAGACCTGCGAGCCTATCGAAAGAATGGTTGCCGACGTACCCGAGGAATGCATGGGCACTGTCATTGAAAAAATGGGCCGCCGGAAGGGTGACCTGCTGTCTATGACCCCCATGGGCAGCCGCTTCCGCTTAGAGTTTTTAGTGCCCTCCAGAGGCCTGTTCGGCTACCGCAGCGAGTTTTTGACCGACACCCGGGGTGAGGGCATTATGTCCTCAGTGCTGGAAAGCTATGCGCCTATGAAGGGTGAGATCGAAAGAAGACTGACAGGCTCTCTTATCTCCTTTGAATCCGGCGAGGCTGTTACCTACGGTCTGCACGCCGCCCAGGAGCGGGGCGCACTGTTCATCGGCCCCGGCACACCGGTGTATGCCGGTATGGTGGTGGGTATCTGCAGCCGCAACGAGGATATGACCGTCAACGTCTGCAAGAAAAAGCAGCTGACCAATATGCGTGCCTCCGGCTCTGACGAGGCGCTGCGCCTGGTGACCCCCAAGAACTACTCTTTGGAGCAGTGCTTAGAGTTCCTGGCAGACGACGAGCTGCTGGAATGCACCCCCAAGTCCCTGCGTATCCGCAAGCGGGTACTGGATCACAGCCAGAGAATGCGCGAGTTGATGAAAAAGCGCGCCGGCCAGGAATAATGAATCTTTACCCCTTAGCGCAACTGCGCTAAGGGGTATTATAATTGACTTTAAAAAGATACGGCGGTATAATAAAGAAAACAAAAGGAGGGGGACATCTTATGAAAAGAAAGATATTCGGCATCCTTTTATTTGCAGCGCTGGCACTGACTTGCCTGCTTATCCTGCCCATCGAAGCCAAAGCTGCCAATGCGAGCAACCTGCTCTTCGAATTGAATGCAGACGGTGACAGCTATTATGTGGACGAATGCGTTGACTTTGCCGAAGGCGAATTGGTCATCCCTTCGCATCGTTACGGAAAACCGGTTACCCATATCGGTGAAAAAGCCTTTACAAATTGCGACAAGCTCACCTCTGTAACCATTCCGAACAGTATTACCAGTATTGGCAATTATGCATTTCACAACTGTACCGGTCTGCTCTCTATCTCCATTCCGGATAGTGTCACAAGCATTGGCAGTTATGCCTTCCAAAAATGTACCCGCTTGCCTTCCATCACCATTCCGGAAAGCGTCACAACCATTGGCAGAATGGCTTTCGCTGAGTGCAAGCTTCTATCCTCCGTGACCCTGCCCAATCGTCTTGCCACGCTTCCATTTGGTGCATTTACCAATTGCGATATTCTCTCCCAGGTAACCATCCCCAATAGCATTACCGCCATCCCAGAAAATGCATTCATTGGGTGCGATTTTCTGTCCACTGTAACCATTCCGGAAGGTGTTACCAGTATTGGTAAGAAAGCGTTCTCCGGGTGTGGCAAGTTGCTCTCCGTCACCATCCCCAGCAGCGTTACCAGCATTGGAGAAAGCGCGTTCAGCGATTGCAAAAAAATATCCAAGGTATATATTGCGGATGTAGGTGCCTGGTGTCGCATCCAATTCGGCAACAACGCCGCCAACCCGCGATTCTCCGGAGCGGAGCTGTATGTAAACGGCGCTTTGGTGACGGACCTGGTAATTCCGGAGGGAGTGACCGCCATTGGCTCGCAGGCATTTTATATGTGCAACAGTCTGACCTCTGTGACCATTCCCAGCAGCGTTACCAGCATTGGAAGAGAGGCATTCTTCCGGTGCGAAAATCTGACCGACCTGACCATTCCGAACAGTGTCACCAGTATGGATACAAGCGCATTTTCCGGCTGTAGGGCTCTGAAGAAAGTACATATCACAGATCTTGCAGCTTGGTGCGGGATTCAATATAGTGAAGGAGATGCAAACCCCTTATACAACGGGGCTGATTTATACTTGAATGGCTCTTTGGTCACAGACTTGGTGATTCCGGAAGGTGTCACCCATATCGGCAAATGGGCATTCCTCGAGTGGAAGAATCTAAACTCTGTGATTATTCCTTACAGTGTCACCAGCATTGGCGAATGTGCGTTCTATGGTTGCCAAAACCTAACCTCTGCACCCATCCCAAACAGTGTCACCGATATTGGCGTATGTGCGTTTGCCGAGTGTACAAGTCTAACTTCTGTCGCAATCCCAAACAGCCTTGCGACCATTGACGAAAGTGTGTTTCAAGGATGCACCGGCCTGACCGATCTGCTCATAGCCGACGGTGTTGCCGTCATCGGCAAAAACGCATTCTCCGGCTGCAAAAGCCTATCCTCTGTGATTCTGCCCAATGGTGTCACCAAGATCGGTGAAAGAGCGTTCTATGATTGCAGAACCCTGGCCACGGTGACCCTCCCGGATAGTCTTACCCGCATTGACGCAAATGCGTTTGGCAACTGTTTTGAGGTAAAAACCGTGTACTATAGCGGGGATCAGACCCAATTCGGGCAGATACGCGTTTTCTCCGGAAACGATGGCCTCAACGGGGATAACGTTATTTTTAACCACAGCATCCCCACCATCGTGGCGCCCCCGGTGCCTACAGCTCCCAGCAAGGCCACTGAAGCTACCACCAAGACAACCCAGGCACCCACTAAGGTAACTAATATGCCTACTACGGCTACCACGGCACCTGCCAAAGTAACCCAAGCGCCCGCCAAGGAAACCACAGCATATAGCCAAGAGACTACGGCCCCCACCAAGGTAGCAACCGTAGCGACAACCCATATGCCAGCAGAAAACATTGTAACTATATCTACTACAGCTCCTACAGATGTACCAACCGTAGTACCCACAGATGTGGCAACGATAGCAACTGCTGATGCAGAAACTTTAGCACCTACCGAAGTTCCTGCCAATAAGGATAAAGACGGTGTTAGTCAGACAACCTCTATCATCATAATTGTTGCTGTGGCGCTTGTTGTGGGCGTAGGTAGCTGCACTGCTATGTACCTTATCTTCAAAAAGAAAATGAAATAACAAAAATCCCGGTGTTCACACACCGGGATTTTATTATGCTTAATAACCGGGTTTGCCCAACAGATGGAACATATTCCGCTTGTAGAATTCCACACCGGGCTGGTCAAAGGGATTGACCCCCAGCATATAAGCGGAAATGCCGCAGGCAAGCTCGAAGAAGTAGAACATCTCACCCATTTTCTCAGCTGTCAGCTGACCCATATCCATGGTGATCACCGGCACATCGCCGTCCACATGGGCTGCCAGCGTTCCCTGGAATGCCTGCTCGTCCACGAAGTCCAGGGTCTTGCCCTCCAAGTAGTTGAGGCCGTCCAGGTTCTTCACATCGCCGCCAATAACCAGTTTCTTCTCAGGGGCATCAAAGCGAACCATGGTTTCAAAGATATTCCGCTCGCCCTGCTGGATCATCTGACCCAAAGAGTGCAGGTCGGGGGTAAACTCAGCGGTTGCCGGGAAGATGCCCTTGCCGTCCTTGCCCTCGGACTCACCGAAGAGCTGCTGCCACCAGCCGCCCATCATCTTAAAGCCCGGCTCAAAGGACTCCAGAATTTCAACAGCCTTGCCCTTGCGGTACAGCAGGTTTCGGCTGGCTGCATAGAGCCAAACGGGATTCTCAAAGGAGCGGATATCGTATTCTTTCTTGGCTGCGCAAGCGCCCTTCATCACTTCCATGGGATCAATGCCCGCCACAGCCATGGGAAGCAGACCCACAGCGGTGAGAACACTGTACCGGCCACCTACATTGGGTGGGATCACAAAAGTCTCCCAACCCTCCTCGGTAGCCATCTGCCGCAGCGCGCCCTTCTCCGGGTCGGTGATGGCGTATGTACGCTTCTTTGCACCCTCGGTGCCGTATTTCCGCTCCAAAAGCCAGCGCAGCGCCCGGGTGGCGATGGCAGGCTCAGTGGTAGTGCCGGATTTGGAAATAATGGCAATGGAGAAGTCCTTGCCCTCCAAAAGCTTTGTCAGTTCATTCCAGGCGCGGGTGGACAGGGTGTTGCCCGCATAGAAGATCTGGGGATTGCCCTTACCCTTACCGATATTATGGTTTGCGCCCTGCATCAGCTCGATGGCTGCCCGGGGGCCCAAGTAAGAGCCGCCGATACCGATGACCACGAACACATCGGAATTCTCCCGGATATTCTTGGCGGCAGCCCGGATCCGACGAATTTCGTCGGTTTCCTGCTCTACCGGCAGATCCAGCCAGCCTAAGAAATCATTGCCTGCGCCGTTACGCTCAGTCAGCAGCATATGGGCATCGAAGACTTCCTTCTCCGCCGCAAGCAGATCCGGCAGGGAAAGCTCCCCCCAAATATTGGAAATATCAACTTTAATCATTGCGTTTTTCCACCCTTTCCTTATTATTACTTTAATTGTACAACATATTTTCTGTTTTCGCAAGCAGAATAAAGCTTTCTTTTCTATTTTATAAATTTTCGTATAGCTTTTTTCAAGGGAAACCTGTATAATGAAAAAAAGATTTTTGGGAGGTCTGTGTATGCGTTACGGATTTGGTGTGGATTTGGGCGGCACGACTGTGAAGCTTGCCTTTTTTACGCAAAGCGGTGAGATGCTCACCAAGTGGGAGATCCCCACGGTAACAGAAAATGGCGGTCAGCGAATTTTGCCGGATATTGCCACCGCGGTTTTGGGATATTTGGAGAAGGAAAACATTGCAAAATCCGAAGTTTTGGGTATCGGCATCGGTGTACCCGGCCCGGTGGACGCAAATGGCTTTGTGCCGGCCTGTGACAATTTGGGTTGGCAGAATGTAGATGTCGTCGGACAGCTTTCATCTTTGACCGGCCTTCCCGTGAAGGCAGGCAACGATGCCAATATGGCAGCCCTGGGCGAATGCTGGAAGGGCAGCGGCTGCGACAATATGGTGCTGGTCACCCTGGGCACAGGTGTGGGCGGCGGTATTATTATAAATGGTAAGCCCCTGGTGGGAAGAAACGGCGCCGCCGGTGAGATTGGGCATTTGGTGATGAACCGGGATGAGACCCTGGTCTGCGGCTGCGGCAAAAAAGGCTGCGCCGAGCAGTACTGCTCCGCCACCGGTCTTGTCCGTATGGCAAAGGATTATAAAACCGCCAAGGATGTATTCGATGCCGCCAACGCCGGCGACGAAAAGGCCCAAGCTGTTTTGGAGCAGTACTATGCCTTGCTTTCCGAGCTGGTCGCCAATGTGTGCATCGTCTTAAACCCGGAGAAAGTGGTTATTGGCGGCGGTGTGAGCAAGGCAGGACAGCCACTGCTTGATGGCATTGCCCGGCATTTTGCAAAATACATCTACCACAGCAGCAAAAATGTAGAATTTGCTTTGGCGACCTTGGGCAACGATGCCGGCGCTTACGGCGCATTCAAACTTTTGTTGGGATAAAAACATAAACGGTCATTGCGAACCAGTGCGCACACTGGTGTGGCAATCTCCTTCTTAAGATGGGGATTCCCACGGGCAATAAATTGCCCTCGGAATGACCGTATTTTTTTAAGCGTATAGCATTTTTTAGAATGTTCAAAATAATTTCATAATGTTCCTATTGACTTTTTTAGCACTCTCTGCTATACTCTGCTTAGCACTCAAAGTTGCTGAGTGCTAAATTCACAAAAGGAGGCTCCCTATGGAACTGACCGAACGGAAGAAAAAAGTGCTTCGCAGCGTGGTCGATCTGTACATTCGCACCGCTGAGCCTGTCGGCTCCAAGGCCATTGCAGAGCTTCCGGATATGAACTACTCCTCCGCCACCATCCGCAACGAAATGTCTGATCTGACGGTGATGGGCTATTTGGAACAGCCCCACACCAGCGCAGGCCGTGTACCTGCTGCTGCCGGCTATCGGCTGTATGTGGATGAGCTGATGGCGGACTACCGCTTGAGCATGGACGAGACCCAATCCATCAACAACGCCATCGAAGAAAAGATGCAGCGTGTGGATAAGATGCTGGAGAAGGTCGCAAAGCTTGTCTCCCAGGCCACGGACCTGCCGGCTATCTCCGCAGCCTCCCGCTACGGCGGCGCTACTGTGCGGCGGTTCGAGCTGATCTTCGCCGGCCAGGGCAGTGTGATTTTGGTTGTGATGCTCTCCGACGAGCAGGTGCTCAACAAGCTCATCAAGCTGCCGGTACAGGTTCAGCAAAGCGATCTGCAAGTGCTCTCCGCTGTGCTCAATGCCACAATGACCGGTCTTTCCCCCGAGGAGTTCACCCCCGAACTTCTGCAGAAAGTGATGGAAGCTGCCGGCGATGCCGGTGTGTTGGTTCCGGTAATTATGGAATTCACCGCCGAGACCCTAAGAGGTCATGGAAACACCAATATGGCTGTGGCCGGACAGATGCGGCTTTTGGGACTTCCCGAGTACCAGGATGTGGGCAAAGCCCAAAAGGTGATGTCTTCCCTTGACGAGGAAGCCCTCTCCAATCTGCCTGCCATTATGCAGAATCAGAACGGCACCAAGGTGCTGGTTGGTCCGGAAAATGTGGCAAGTGAACTGAAAGACACTTCCGTGGTTATGACGAAGTTTGACATTGGCGACGGTATGCAGGGTATGATTGGTGTGGTTGGCCCCACCCGTATGGATTACGCCAAGATCACCGCCCGGCTTTCCTACTTTGCCGAAAGCCTGTCCAAAATGTTCGCCAAGCCGGAACAGCCCCAGCTGCCGGAAAGCAAGGAAGACTAAAGGAGGCATAGCAATTGGCTAAGAAGAAAGAAAAGGTTGAAAATCCCACTCCGGAGGAAACCGTGGCAGAAGAAACTGTGGAAGAAACCGTAGAAGAAACCACCCCGGAAGTAAATGAATGGGAAGAAAAGTACAACGCCCAGTACGACAGTTACCTGCGTCTGGCCGCTGACTATGATAACTACCGCAAGCGCACCGCCAAGGAAAAGGACGCTGCCTACGGCAACGGCAAAGCCGATGCCATTGAAAAGCTCCTGCCTGTCTATGACAATTTGGAGCGGGCGCTGAGCCAGGAAACCGCCGACGAAGCTTACAAAAAGGGCGTGGAGATGACCATGACCCAGCTGGTGAGCATTTTGGAGGGCCTGGGCGTAGAGATCTTCGGCAATGTGGGCGACACCTTCGACCCCAACCTGCACAATGCAGTGATGCATACCGAGGACGAAAACTTAGGCGAAAGCACCATCAGCCTGGTATTCCAAAAGGGCTTTAAGATGGGCGATAAGATCGTAAGATTTGCAATGGTGCAAGTTGCCAACTAAGAAAACCCACGTCATTGCGAGGAGCGCAGCGACGTGGCAATCTCCCGGTACAATCTATCAACTGCTTACCAGGAGATTTCCACGGGCCTACGGCCCTCGGAATGACTGTGTAAAATATGTAAACTATTAACTTTTATATAGGAGGAAATTATTATGGGAAAGATTATCGGAATTGACTTGGGTACTACCAACTCTTGTGTTGCTGTGCTGGAAGGCGGCGAGGCAGTTGTCATCGCCAATGCCGAGGGCGGCAGAACCACCCCCTCTGTGGTGGCATTCTCCAAGACCGGCGAGCGTATGGTGGGCCAGGTGGCAAAGCGCCAGGCTGTTACCAACGCTGACCGCACCATCGCTTCCATCAAGCGTCACATGGGTGAGGACTACAAGGTTACTGTTGACGGCAAGAGCTACACCCCCCAGGAGATCAGCGCAATGGTGCTGCAGAAGCTGAAGGCTGACGCAGAAAGCTACCTGGGTCAGACCGTTACCGAGGCTGTTATCACTGTGCCCGCTTATTTCAGCGATGCTCAGCGCCAGGCTACCAAGGACGCCGGCAAGATCGCAGGCCTGGATGTAAAGCGTATCATCAACGAGCCCACCGCTGCTGCTTTGGCTTACGGCCTGGACAAGGACAATGATCAGAAGATCATGGTTTATGACCTGGGCGGCGGTACCTTCGACGTTTCCATTCTGGAGATCGGCGACGGCATCGTGGAAGTTCTGGCTACTGCCGGTGACACCCGTCTGGGCGGCGACGACTTCGACGAGCGCATCATGACCTACCTGGTTGACGAGTTCAAGAAGGCTGAGGGCATTGATCTGAAGAACGACAAGGTTGCTATGCAGCGTCTGCGTGAGGCTGCCGAGAAGGCTAAGATCGAGCTGTCCGGCATGACCACCACCGCCATCAACCTGCCCTATATCACCGCTGATGCTACCGGCCCCAAGCACCTGGATGTGACCTTGAGCCGCGCTAAGTTCAACGAAATGACCGCTGACCTGGTGGAGCGTACCATGAAGCCCGTCCGGCAGGCTATGAGTGATGCAGGTCTCAAGCCCGCTGACCTGGATAAGGTCCTGCTGGTTGGTGGCTCTACCCGTATTCCCGCTGTGCAGGATGCTGTGAAGGGCATCACCGGCAAGGAAGGCTTCAAGGGCATCAACCCCGATGAGTGCGTGGCCATGGGCGCCGCCATTCAGGGCGGTGTTCTGGGCGGCGACGTGAAGGGTCTGCTGCTCCTGGACGTGACTCCCCTGTCCCTGGGTATTGAGACTATGGGCGGCGTGTTCACCAAGCTGATCGAGCGCAACACCACCATCCCCACCAAGAAGAGCCAGATCTTCTCCACCGCCGCTGACAACCAGACTTCCGTGGAATTCCACGTGCTTCAGGGCGAACGGGAAATTGCCGCTTACAATAAGACTCTGGGTAAGTTCCAGCTGACCGGCATCGCCGCCGCTCCCCGGGGTATCCCCCAGATCGAAGTCACCTTTGACATCGACGCCAACGGTATCGTAAACGTCACCGCCAAGGACATGGGCACCGGCGCCGAGCAGAAGATCACCATCACCGCCTCCTCCAACCTGAGCAAGGACGATATCGACAAGGCCGTGAAGGAAGCCGAGCAGTATGCCACCGAAGACAAGGCTCGCAAAGACGAAGTGGACGCCCGGAACATGGCCGACCAGACCATCTATCAGACGGAAAAGTCCCTGAACGAGCTGGGCGACAAGGCTACGGAAGACGAGAAAAACGCCGTCAAGGCCGCTATCGACAAGCTGAAGGAGACTCTGAAGGGCAGCGATGTGGAAGCCATCAAGGCTGACACGGAGGCCGTGCAGAAGTCCTTCTACCCCATTGCCGAGAAGCTGTACGCCCAGGCCCAGAGCCAGGCTCAGGCCCAGCAGGGTGCTCAGCCCGCCGACGACGGCGTGGTGGACGCCGACTACGAAGTGGTGGACGACAACAAGTAATTCTAATAGGAAGGATATGAGATATGGCGTGCCATATCTCATATCGCCTGTTTCAGGTAGGTGAGACCTATGGCAGAGCAGAATAAGAGAGATTATTACGAAGTCCTGGGCGTGGAAAAAAATGCCTCGGACTCTGAAATCAAAAAAGCATACCGGAAAATGGCCCAGAAGTACCACCCGGACATGAATCCCGGGGATAAGGAGGCCGAAGCCAAGTTCAAAGAAGTGAATGAGGCCAATGAAGTCCTGTCCGATGCGGATAAGCGTGCCCGGTACGACCAGTACGGCTTTGCCGGCGTGGATCCCAACTTTCACCCCGGAGGCTTCGGAGGCGGCGGCTTTGGCGGCGGCTTCGGCGGCTTTGGGGACTTGGGCGACCTGTTCGGCGATTTCTTCGGCGGTGGCTTTGGAGGCGGAAGCCGGCGGCAGAACGTCCCCACAAAGGGTCAGAATATTGGCTACGATCTGGAGATCACCTTCGAGGAGGCCGCTTTCGGCTGTGAAAAAGAAATTCAGGTAAGCCATATTGAGCACTGCGCCACCTGCGGCGGTAACGGCTGTAAGCCCGGCACCTCTCCCGAGACCTGCGACCAGTGCCGTGGCACGGGCACCGTCCGGGTGACCCGGCAGACCGCTTT
>JAFTMI010000023.1 GCA_017452505.1 Oscillospiraceae bacterium | reverse complement strand
GGATGATCATATCCTTCACACGTCCTGTAATGCGATAATTGCCGTCCTCGTCACGGCAGGCCAGGTCACCGGAATGAAGCCATCCATCACGGTCGATGGTATCGGCTGTGGCCTGGGGCATTTTATAGTAGCCCTTCATGGTGTTGTAGCCCTTGGCACAGAACTCACCGTTGACACCGGGGCCGACTTCCTCGCCGGTCTCCGGGTCAATGACCTTGCACTGGACATGGGGGAATGCATAACCCACCGTTTCCGTCCGCACTTCCAAAGAGTCGGTCCAGGAAGACATGGTATTGCCGGGGGCGCATTCGGTCTGACCGTAAACGGATACGATGCCGTACATATTCATTTCATCCGGCTGGGCTGCCCGGCGCATCAGCTCGGGAGGACATCCGGAGCCTGCCATAATGCCGGTACGCATATGGGAAAAATCGGTCTTGCGGTAGTCGGGGTGGTTGAACATGGCGATGAACATAGTAGGCACGCCGTTAAAGCAAGTGATCTTCTCCTGGTTGATGCAAGCCAGTGAAGAGGTTGCGGAGAAATAGGGCATGGGGCACATGGTTGCGCCGTGGGTCATGGAGGAAGTCATAGACAGGGTCATACCGAAGCAGTGGAACATAGGCACCTGGATCATCATGCGATCAGCAGTAGAAAGGCCCATCCGGTCACCGATACATTTGCCGTTATTAACCACATTGTAGTGGGTTAACATAACACCCTTGGGGAATCCGGTGGTGCCGGAGGTGTACTGCATATTGCACACATCGTCGGGGCGGACAGCGGCAGCCATCTGCTCCACCTGTTCCCGGCTCACCAGCTCATATCTTGCCATGGCCTCATCAAAGGTCAGACAGCCGGGCTGCTTAAAGCCAACAGTAATGACATTCCGCAGGAAGGGCAGCTTTTTGCAGTGCAGCGGAGAGCCTGCCTTGGTCTTGGCGATTTCCGGACACAGCTCATTGATGATTTGGGCATAGTTAGAGTCCAGGCAGGAATCGATCATCACCAAGGTATGGGTATCGGACTGGCGGAGCAGGTACTCAGCCTCGTGGATCTTATAAGCGGTGTTCACGGTAACCAGCACCGCGCCGATCTTGGTGGTGGCCCAGAAGGTGATGTACCAGGCAGGCACATTGGTAGCCCAAATGGCAACCTTGGAGCCGGCTCTCACACCCATGGAAACCAGCGCTCTTGCAAACCGGTCCACATCCTCCCGGAATTGGGCATAGGTACGGGTATAGTCCAAAGTGGTGTACTTAAAGCAGTACTGGTCGGGGAACTCCTCCGCCACCCGGTCCAGCACCTGGGGGAAGGTCAGATTGATCAGCTCATCCTTCTTCCAAACATACTGGCCCGTGCCATCGTGGTTAAAGTAGAGGGATTTTTTCTTGCCCCGTGGATTGTCAAACCGGTTCATGAAGTTCACAAAATACGGGAAAATAATTTCGGGGTCCTGGAGCTCTTCCAGCCATTCCGGCTTCCACTCCAGGGAGATAAAGCCGTCATAGTTGACGCTGCCCAAGGCCTGCATCACATCGGCAATGGGCATTGTGCCCTCACCGATGAGCTGATAAGTGCCGTTATCGTCAGAGTCCCGCAAATGCACATGGCATACATAGGCGCCCAGGTTCTTGATGGTAGCATCGCCGCTTTCACCGAAATCCCGGTAGGGGTGGTGCACATCCCACAGCGCGCCCATATGATCACTGGCAAACTGGTCCAGCATGGTACGCAGACGGGCGGTATCGGCATAGATGCCGCTGGTCTTCAGCAGCAGGGTCACGCCCAATTCCTCTGCCTTGGGCAGAAGCTTCTCCAAATTCGCCTTAACAGTGTCTTCATTCTCCGTCAAAGCGCAGGCAACCACATAGGACACACGGGTATTGTGGGCTACCTCAAAGAGAACCAGCAGGTCTTCCAAATTGCAATTAGGATCGGAAATGTCGCAGGAGGTATCAAAGCAGGGGATCTGCAGCTTTAATTCCCGCAGCTGCCGCACGGTGGCAGCAGTTTGGTATTTATGGAACGGGCCGGTCTTATCCAACATCGGATTGAATTTGGGCAGGTTATACACCTCGACACCGGAAAAACCCATATCCTGGGCTGTTTCCAGCATCTCTTCCCAACTTAAATTGGGCCAGCCACGGGTGGAAAAGGAGAGTTTCATACGGTTTCCTCCTCGTATACGATCTTATTGAGCGCGCTGAGGTAAGCAGCAATACCGGCACCCACAATATCGGTAGAAATACCTCTGCCGGAATAGACCTTGCCGCCGGCCCGGAGCTTTACCACGGTCTGACCCATAGCCTCCCGGCCCTCGGTAACAGCCTGGAGCTGGAAGTCGTCCAGCTCATAATGACAGCCGGTGATGGATTCAATTGCCTTGAATGCAGCATCGATAGAGCCATCGCCGATGTACACACCCTCTACACTCTCGCCGTTTTTCAAAAGCTTAATATGGGCAGTAGCGGAAATGGTATTGCCGGAGGTGATCACATAAGTGTCCAGCTTATAGGTAGCCGGCACCTGCATAGCGGCGGAAGCCACAATGGCATCGAGCTCCTTGGTGCTGACCTTATCTTTCTTATCGGCAATCGCCTTAAAGGCTTCATACACCTTGGTAACATCCTCTTCGGACAGGTCGTAGCCCATGGATTCCACGATCTTGGCAACAGCGGCTGCATCGTCGTGGGCAGTGAGGTAAATGCCGGAATCGGCATCGCTGTTTTCGTTGGAAGCGGTCTTGCCGGTCTGGCACATCCATGCGATCTGATCGATGATCCGGCTCAGCTGGGTCACGCTTACATTGGCACAAACGCCCATGGCATCACCCTTGGCGGCGATCACCCGGGCCACATTGGCAAGGCTTGCGGTGGTGAGGGGATAAGCAGCAGCCTTTACTTCCTGTACATTTTCAGCAGCGGCAATAACGCAGGCATCTGCCATGGACAAGGTATCCGCGCAGGAAACACCGAGCTTGGCATCCAATGCAGGCAGTTCCTTAATAAACGCAGCAAACTCCGTAGGCAGCATAGTGCCTGCAGTATCGCACAGTGTCACGGTCGTAGCGCCGGCCTCCACAGCAGTCTGCAAAACGCTGACCAAATAATTAAAATCTGCCCGGGTGGCATCCTCTGCCACAAATTCAACATCCTGGCACAATGCCTTGCAATCGGCAACGGTCTTGGCAACGGCATCCTTCATAGCGTCAGGCTTTTTATGGAACAGGTACTCCATCTGTACGGAGCTGACGGGAGCGCACACCTGCAAACGGGGCTTTTTTGCCTCCTTCAGCGCATTCCAGGTAGCATCAATGCTCTCTTTGTCCAATTTGACAGGCACAGCCACGGTGCAGCCTACGGCACTGCACACAGACTTGATTCGCAGGCTATCGATCCGGGGATTGGCAATGCCCTCCAGTTCGATCACATCCACACCCAATTTATCCAGCAGCTTGGAAAGCTCGATCTTCTCCTTAAAGGACAGGGAAAAGCCCTCCTGTACCTGCTTCATGGTCATATCGGAAATTCTGATGTTTGCCATAGCGTTCAACTCCTTTTATGATTGGTATCGTAGGGGCGGATTGAGAACATCCGCCCGCGGGCCGAAGTGGGCTTCGGCCCCTACATTGATAAAACAAAAAGCCCTGAGATCCTAAGACCTCAGGGACGAATTTATATTCGCGGTACCACCCTGCTTATTCCCCTTTCGGGAAATCACTCATCGGACTCCAACAAGTCCTATCCCTGTAACGGGGGAACCCGGATCTTATTACTCACTTACGCTTTCACAAGACCGACTCGGGAATCAGATCGCCAAAACATTCCGCACCGGCTCACACCAACCGCCGGCTCTCTGGAGCTTTCCGTTAGGGCAAATTTTCCGTCATTGTCTTTTTCTATTCGGTTGCCCCATTATAATCACAAATCCTCTGATTTGTCAACAAAAAAGTTGGGAAAACCCGTTTTTTGCGATTTTGCACAAAAACAGCGCCCAATGCTTGCCGAAAATTATGTAATTCTCCGCCACAAAAACATTTGACTTTTGCCCGTGGACATTGTATAATGTGGTCAATAAGTGAAAAGGCTGTGACGAAGACGGTCCGGCAAAGGGACTTTCAGAGAGTCGGTGTTTGGTGCGAACCGACAGTTTCCTGCCACAAGACCCATCACTTCCGAGCTGAAGCTCCGAGCGTTTGCCAGGTGCTTCCGTAAGCCCGCGTTAAGGGATAGCGCTTGTTGGAGCGTGAAGCGGCAGCGTAAGCTGCAATTTGAGTGGTACCGCGGGTTTGATTTACTCGTCTCAAGAATTTTTCTTGAGACGTTTTTTATTTTTAGAAAGGAGATCCACTATGAACAACACTACCCCCTCTACACAACTTATGGATATCGCAGCGCGTATCAGAGGTATGCGTGAGATTTTGGGCTACAGCACACAGAAGATGGCTGAACAGACCGAGGTGTCTGAGGAGATTTACCGCCAGTATGAAACCGGTACGGTGGATCTGCCCTTCACCTTCCTGCACAAGTGCGCCAAGGTCTTCGGCATTGAAATCACCGTCCTGCTGGAAGGCCGCAGCGCAAAGCTCAGCGGCTATACCGTCACCCGGAAGGGCAACGGTCTGGTCACCGCCAGCGAAGACGGCATCACCATCCAGGATATGGCCCCCATGTTCCGCAAAAAGTTGGCTACCCCCTACTGGGTAACCTATAAATACTCCGCAGACCTCCAGGATAAGCCCATCCACACCACCACCCACACCGGTCAGGAATTTGACCTGGTGATCAAGGGCGCTATGCGTATCAAGGTGGGCGACCATGAGGAAGTTCTGCGAGAGGGCGACTCTATTTTCTATAAGTCCTCCACCCCCCACGGCATGATCGCCATTGACGGCCAGGACTGCGTGTTCCTGTCTATGATCATGGCCTCCGACGCTACCGACACCCCCCTGTACATCGGACAGAGCCGCAAGGGCAGCTCTCAACAGAAGCTGCTTTGCAATAAGTTTGTCAACGCTGTGGAAGACGAAAACGGCGTGCTCCAGGGTATGACCTTCTCCGACGAGGACACCTACAACTTCGCTTTCGATACTGTTGACGCCATTGCAAGAAGAGAGCCGGAAAAGCTGGCTATGGTCCACGTGGCAAACGATATGACCGAACGCCGCTTTACCTTTAAGGATATGAAGGATGCCTCTTCCCAGAGCGCCAACTACTTCAAGTCCCTGGGCATCAAGCGGGGCGACAGAGTTATGCTGGTGCTGAAGCGCCACTACCAGTTCTGGTTCGCCATTTTGGGTCTGCACAAGCTGGGCGCTATCGCCATCCCCGCCACCAATCAGCTGATGGAGCATGATTTCGTCTACCGCTTCCAGGCCGCTGATGTGAGCGCCGTTGTCTGTACTGCTGACGGCAACACCGCCGAGCAGATCGAGCTGGCTGAAAAGTCCGCGGGTATGAATCTGACCAAGATCTTGGTTGGCGGTGACCGGGAAGGCTGGCACAACTATAACGAAGAATATAAGCTGTTTAGCCGTCGCTATGAGCGTACTGAGGATGCGCCTTGTGGCTCAGACCCCATGCTGATGCTCTTCACCTCCGGCACCACCGGCTATCCCAAGATGGCCACCCATTCCTACAAGTATGCCTTGGGTCACTATGTTACCGCCAAGTACTGGCATCTGTGCGAGCGGGACGGCCTGCACTTCACCATCTCCGAAACCGGCTGGGGCAAGGCTCTGTGGGGCAAGCTCTACGGCCAGTGGCTGTGCGAGGGCGCTGTGTTTACTTATGACTTTGACCGCTTTGATGCGGAGAAGATCCTGCCCATGTTCGCAAAATACAACATCACCACCTTCTGCGCACCTCCCACCATGTACCGTATGCTCATCAAGCAGGATCTGAGCAAGTACGATCTTTCTTCCATCCATCACGCAACCACCGCCGGTGAGGCACTGAACCCCGAGGTGTTCTATCAGTTTGAGAAGTCCACCGGCCTGCGGATCCATGAGGGCTTCGGTCAGACCGAAATGACCCTGGGCATCGCAAACCTGTACGGTGCCAACATCAAACCCGGCGCAATGGGCAAGCCCGTCCCCGGCTACGGCATTGACATTGTGGATGCCGACGGCAACCCCGTGGCAGACGGTATCAACGGTGAGATCGTTATTCGCACCGATCCCAAGCCCACCTGCGGCGTATTTTTGGGCTACTACCGCAACCAGGAAGCTACCGATGCAGTCTGGCACGACGGCATGTACCACACCGGCGATGTTGCCTGGCGTGACGAGGACGGCTACTACTGGTATGTGGGCCGTGCTGACGACGTGATCAAGTCCTCCGGCTACCGGATCGGACCCTTCGAGATCGAGTCCACCATTATGGAGCTGCCCTATGTTCTGGAATGCGGTGTCTGCGCCGCTCCCGACGAGGTCAGAGGCCAGGTGGTCAAGGCCTGCATTGTGCTGGTTCCCGGCACAGAAGGCACCGAGGAGCTGAAGAAAGAGATCCAGACCTATGTCAAGACCCACACCGCGCCTTACAAGTATCCCCGCATCGTGGAATTCCGCACAGAATTGCCCAAGACCATCTCCGGAAAAATTATGCGTAACAAGCTGTGATTTATTGACAACTTCCTATTAAATATGTTATGATTTTATTTTCCGGAATCATCCGGACATACCCATGATAGAAGAGGTATCTTATGAGCGAAAATATCACCGGCGCGGACTACAAAAACAAAGAAATAGCCGCCCGTATCCGGGAACTGCGTGAGATCTCCGGCATCACCGTGGAGGAGATGGCCCAGCGCACCGGCATGGCTACAGCTGAATATCTCCGCTGCGAGGAAGGCAAGACCGACCTGAGCATTGCATTTTTGTACCGCTGCGTGCTGATTTTGGGCGTGGATATGTCCGATCTTTTGGAAGGCCACAGCCCCAAGCTGCGCTCCTATGCTCTGACCCGTAAGGGTGAGGGTCAGCGGATCGAGGAAGCCCACAATATGGTGGGTTATAACCTGGCCTCCGGCTTCCGCAACCGTATTGCCCTGCCCCTGTATATGGACCTTACCTACCGGCCCGGCGCTGAGTATGAGGACATCGAGCTTGTGACCCACGAGGGCCAGGAGTGCGATATCGTCATCAGCGGCCGCATGAAGATCCAGATTGGCAGCAAGACCGAGATCTTAAATCCCGGCGATTGTATTTACTATGACTCCTCCGTTCCCCACGGTATGATCGCCGTGGACGGCGCAGATTGCCGTTTCTATGCCATCGTCTTAAGTAACTCCGCCGCCCGTGAGGGTGAGCAGGCAGCCGCCACCGCCACCGCTACCAAGGGCGGTATCGTGGATGCCCAGGACGAAAAGCGCATTTACCGGAACTTCATCATCCCCACCGAGGATGCAGAAGGCCGGATCACCGGCATCGCCTTTAAGAACCAGGACAAATTCAACTTTGCCTTTGATGTGGTGGATGCCCTTGGCACCCAAAAGCCCGACCGCCGGGCAATGCTCCACATTGCAGAAGACGGCACCGAGCGCACCTTCACCTTCCAGGACTTCAAGAAGGAATCCGCCCGCTGCGCCAACTACTTCAAGGCCCTGGGTATCCAGCGGGGCGACCGGGTGATGCTGGTCTTAAAGCGCCACTATCAGTACTGGTTCGCCGTACTGGGTCTGCATAAGCTGGGCGCTGTGGCCATTCCCGCCACCAATCAGCTGCTGACCAAGGACTTCGCCTACCGCTTCCAGGCAGGCAAGGTCAAGGCCATTCTCTGTACCGCTGACGGCGGCGTTTCCAACGCAGTGGACGAGGCCGCTTTGCAGTGCCCCGAGCTTGCCCACAAGATCTTGGTGGGCGGCAAGAAGGAAGGCTGGCACGACTTTAACGAAGAATATCTCATGTACTCCAGCCATTATACGCGCACAGAGGATGCCCCCTGCGGCAACGATCCTATGCTGATGTTCTTCACCTCCGGCACCTCCGGCTATCCCAAGCTGGCTGCCCACAACTACAAGTACCCCCTGGGTCACTTCATTACTGCGAAATACTGGCACCGGGTCAATCCCGACGGCCTGCACCTGACCATTTCCGACACCGGCTGGGCCAAGTCCTCCTGGGGCAAGCTCTACGGCCAGTGGCTGTGCGAGGCAGGTCTGTTCGTCTACGACTTCGACCGCTTTGATGCGGAGAAGATCCTGCCCATGTTTGCCAAGTACGATATCACCACCTTCTGCGCGCCCCCCACGATGTACAGAATGCTTGCCAAGCAGGATCTTTCCCGTTTCGACCTGCACACCATCCAGCATGCATCCACTGCCGGCGAGGCGCTGAATCCCGAGGTTTACCGCCAGTTCCAGAACGCTACCGGTTTGGATATTATGGAAGGCTTCGGCCAGTCCGAAAGCACCCTTATCATCGGTAACCTTACCGGCTGCAGCCACAAGCTGGGCTCTATGGGTAAGCCCGTTCCCCTGTACGATGTACATCTGCTCACCGCCGAGGGTGAAGAGGCAGATCCCGGTGAAACCGGTGAAATTTGTATCAATATCAAAGACGGTCTGCCCTGCGGCCTGGCTTATGCCTACGAGGGCAACGAAGAAGTCACCGCGGAAACCTGGCGGGACGGCTTCTACCACACCGGCGACCTTGCCTGGCAGGACGAAGACGGCTTCTTCTGGTATGTGGGCCGGGCTGACGATGTGATCAAGTCCTCCGGCTACCGGATCGGACCCTTCGAGATCGAGAATGTCATTATGGAGCTGCCCTATGTGCTGGAGTGCGGTGTTTCCGCCGCCCCCGACGAGGTCAGAGGCCAGGTGGTCAAGGCATCCATCGTGCTGGTGAAAGGCACCGAGGGCACCGACGAACTGAAGAAAGAAATTCAGGACTACGTCAAGAAGCGTACCGCACCGTATAAGTACCCCCGTATCGTGGTATTTAAGGAATCCCTGCCCAAGACTACCAGCGGCAAGATTATAAGAAAACAACTATAAAATGCCTTCTCCTTGAGGAGAAGGTGGCCCGGCAAAGCCGGGTCGGATGAGGTGGCAGTCAAAAACACCTCATCAGTCAAAAATCGAATAGATTTTTGACAGCTTCCCCTCAAGGGGAAGCCTTTGGAGGAACCCTATGGAACACAAAAGACTCACATTATTTGCAGGCCATTATGGCAGCGGCAAGACCAATATTGCCGTGAACTATGCGATCGCTCTGGCAAAAGAGGGTAAACAGGTCTGCATTGGCGATTTGGACATCGTCAATCCCTACTTCCGCACCGCTGACAGCGCCAAGGAATTGGAAAAGGCCGGTGTCACCCTCATCTCCCCCCAGTTTGCCAACTCCAATGTGGACTTACCGGCATTGCCCGCCGAGGCCTACCGGCTGGTGGAGGACAAAAATATCTACGGCATTATGGACATCGGCGGTGATGACCGGGGCGCATATGCCTTGGGTCGGTATGTGCCCGCCATCAAGGAAGAGGGCAACTACCGTATGGTATTTGTGGCCAACTGCTACCGGCCTCTCACCCGCACCCCCGAAAATGCTTTGGAAGTGATGCGGGAGATTGAAGCCGCCTGCGGCCTTGCCTTCACTGACATTGTGGGCAACTCCAATTTAGGCCCGGAAACCACCCCACAGACCGTTCTGGACTCTGTGGACTTTATGGAAAAGCTGCGTTCCCTCAGCGGACTTCCTGTCTTTGCCTACACCGCTGAAAGCTCTGTTGCAAAGCAGCTTGCAGGCAAGCTTGACCCTGTGATCCCCCTGCAACTGCAGGAGAAATATTTTGATTTACCCTCCCAAAGGCCGGGTAACCGACCTTTGTGGGGATAGAGATAAGGAGGAAACTTTATGGCAACTGTAACCTTCCGCACCGACTGGTGCAAGGGCTGCGGCCTGTGCGTAGATGCCTGCCCCAAGGGCTGCCTCGCCATCGCCGCTGACAAGATCAACAAAAAAGGCTATTCTCCCGCTGTGATGGAAAATCCCGAAAAGTGCATCGGCTGCGCATTCTGCGCTACCATGTGCCCGGATTGCATCATCACGGTCGAGAAGTAAGGAGGTAGTGACATGGCAGAAAGAGTACTTATGAAAGGTAACGAAGCCATTGCCGAGGCCGCCATTCGGGCAGGCTGCCGGCACTACTTTGGCTACCCCATCACCCCCCAGACCGAGATCGCTGCCTATATGGCAAAGAAAATGCCCAAGATTGGCGGCGTTTTCCTGCAGGCAGAGAGTGAGATCGCATCCATCAATATGGTCTACGGCGCAGCCGCTGCCGGTGTCCGGGTCATGACCTCTTCCTCCAGCCCCGGAGTTTCTCTGAAGGCAGAAGGCCTCAGCTATATCGCCGGCTCTGACGTTCCTGCATTGGTCGTCAATGTTCAGCGCGGCGGCCCCGGCCTGGGCGGCATTCAGCCGAGCCAGTCCGACTATTTCCAGGCTACCAAGGGTGGCGGTCACGGTGACTACCGGATGATCGTCTTAGCCCCCGCTTCCGTGCAGGAGATGGCTTCCCTTACCATCAAGGGCTTTAACCTGGCTGACAAGTACTTAATGACTTCTATGATCCTGGCAGACGGCACCATCGGTCAGATGATGGAGCCCATCTCCTTTGAGGATGCCGAGATTGAAAGCTACGAAAAGCCCTGGGCCCTCACCGGTACCAATTGCGAGAGAGAACACAATGTGGTCAACTCCCTGTACCTGAAGCCCGACGAGCTGGAAGTGAAGAATTTCGAGCGTTACGAGCGTTATAAGATCGTTGAAGAGAACGAGCCCATGTGGGAAGAGTACATGATGGAAGATGCCGAGTACTGCGTGGTTGCCTTCGGTATCGCTTCCCGTGTTGCCAAGAATGCTGTGGCTGCTGCCCGCGCTGAAGGTATCAAGGTGGGTCTGATCCGTCCCATCACCCTGTGGCCCTTCCCCAAGAAGGCGCTGCTGGCTGCCGCTGAAAAAGTCAAGAGCTTTATCTGCGTGGAGCTGAGCATGGGTCAGATGATCGAGGATGTGAAGCTGTACACCCAGTGCAAGCGTCCTGTTTCCCTGTGCAATCGCTGCGGCGGTATGATCCCCAGCCCCGATGAGGTGCTGGAGGCTATCCGCAAGGCACAGAAAGGAGAGTGCTAAAAATGGCAGTTGTATTCGAAAAACCCAAGTCTTTGGCAGATATCCCTCTGCACTACTGCCCCGGCTGCCCCCACGGCATTATCCACCGTTTGGTTGCCGAAGTAATCGACGAGCTGGGCATTGAAGGTAAGACCATCGGTGTTGCGCCTGTTGGCTGCGCTGTTATGGCCTATGACTACTTCACCTGCGATATGATCGAAGCTGCCCACGGCCGCGCCCCTGCCACCGCTACCGGCATCAAGCGCGCCCGCCCCGAGAACATCGTGTTCACCTACCAGGGCGACGGCGACCTGGCCTCCATCGGTATGGCTGAGACCGTCCATAGCGCAGCCCGTAACGAAAACATCACCGTCATCTTCGTCAACAATGCCATTTACGGCATGACCGGCGGTCAGATGGCTCCCACCAGCCTCCCCGGCCAGGTGACTCAGACTTCTCCTTATGGCCGTGATGTGAACCACTGCGGCTGGCCCATCAAGGTCTGCGAGATGCTCTCCACCCTGGAAGGCCCCGAGTACATCACCCGGGTAGCTGTGAACAACGTGAAGAACGTCAAGAACGCCAAGAAGGCCATCAAGAAGGCCTTTGAAAATCAGATCGCCGGCAAGGGCTTCTCCCTGGTTGAGGTGGTCTCCGCCTGTCCCACCAACTGGGGTATGACACCTCAGAAGGCACTGGAGTGGGTGGAAAGCGATATGCTTCCCTATTACCCCATCGGTGTTTACAAGGACAGATCTGCTGCCAAGGAGGAAAAGTGATATGAAAACTACACAAATCCTCATTGCCGGCTTTGGCGGACAGGGTATTCTGTTTGCCGGTAAGTTCCTGGCCTACAAGGGTCTGCTGGAAGAGCAGCAGGTTTCCTGGTTGCCCTCTTACGGCCCCGAGATGCGCGGCGGCACCGCCAACTGTAATGTGATCCTGTCCGACACCCCCGTGGGCAGCCCCATCATTACTGCTCCCGATGTGCTGATCGCTATGAACCTGCCTTCCTTACAGAAGTATGTGGATACTGTCGTTCCCGGCGGCCAGATCTATGTGGATTCCGCGCTGATCGATGAGAAGGTTGCGCGCACCGATGTGGAAGTGTTCTACATCCCCGCCACCCAGATGGCAAAGGACAACGGCATCGCCACCCTGGCCAACATGATCATTGTGGGTCACCTGCTGCAGAACAACCCCGAGCTTTCCTTTGAAGGCACCGATACCGTGGTTGAAAAGCTGGTACCCCCCAAGAAGGCCGCTCTGGTGGAGCTGAACAAGAAGGCTCTGACCCTGGGCAAGGAATATAAGTAAAAAATTGAACTGCGTAAGCAGTCCGAAATATTAAGGAGGAAACTATTTATGAATGCAATGACCGAAATGAGCAAATACCGTCATGAAAAAGTCCTGTTCGTGAACAACGAGAAGGCTGGCCTGAAGGCTATCATCGCTGTCCACAACACCAACCTGGGCCCCGCCATCGGCGGCTGCCGTCTGTTCCCCTACGCATCCTACGATGATGCTCTGTTTGATGTTCTGCGCCTCAGCCGCGGTATGTCCCACAAGAACGCAGTTGCCGGCCTGCCCCACGGCGGCGGTAAGGGCGTTATCATCGCTGACCCCTCCATGAAGACCGAGGCTATGTTCGAGGCCTTCGGCGAGGCTGTTAACAACCTGGGCGGCGACTACATCACCGCTGAGGACGTAAACACCGATTGCGACGACGCTCTGATCATGATGCGCAAGACCAAGCATATCTGCGGTCTGCCCATGAACTCCGGCGACCCCTCTCCCTTCACCGCCCGCGGCGTATGGCAGGGTATCCGCGCTACCGCTAAGGTTGCTCTGGGCCGTGACGACCTGGAAGGCCTGACCATTGCTGTGCAGGGCCTGGGCAAGGTCGGCTACGATCTGTGCCGTCATCTGCACAACAGCGGCGCTAAGCTGATCATCGCCAACCGTTCCAACAAGGCTATGGCTGAGAAGGCTAAGGAAGAGTTCGGCGCTACCATCGTCTCCACCGACGAGATCTACGCACAGGAGTGCGACATCTTCTCCCCCAACGCTATGGGTGCTATCCTGAACCCCACCACCATTCCTCAGCTGAAATGTAAGGCTGTTGCCGGTGGCGCTAACAACCAGATCCTGGACGATGCATCCGGCGAGGCTCTGAAGGCTCGCGGCATCTTCTACGCTCCCGACTTCGTCATCAACGGCGGCGGTGTTATCAACGCAGCTGCTGAGGTGGACGGTCCTTACAACAAGGATGCTGTCCTGGCTAAGGTAGACAACATCTACAACACCATCGAGCACATTCTGTCCGAGTCCAAGACCACCGGCGAGCCCGAGGGCATCATTGCTACCCGCTACGCCGAGTCTCTGATCTACAAATAATTTCAAAAAGTATTGGGTGTGTTTCAAAACACACCCAATACTTATAAAAAGCCTTCTCCTTGAGGAGAAGGTGACAAAATTCTTTGATTTTTGTCGGATGAGGTGAGATAGACAACGCCACTTCGTGGCTACACCTCATCAGTCTGCTTCGCAGACAGCTTCCCCTCCAGGGGAAGCCTTTGAAACGATACGCAAGAAGGAAATTACTTTGGATTTTATTGATTTTCATACCCATATTTACCCCGATGCCATTGCCCCCAAGGCAGCCGACAGCATCCGGGTATTCTACGGCTTTGGCGAAAAAGCCATGGACGGCACAGCTACGACCCTTTTGGCGCGGGGCGATATGGCCGGCACCCACCGGTTTGTGATTCTGCCCGTGGCCATGCGCCCGGACCGCACCCGGCATATCAATGAGTTTATCCTGTCCCAGGTGGCAGCAGAGCCTCGTTTCATCGGCTTTGGTACTGTCCACGCAGCAATGGAGAACATCACCGGCGAAGTGGACTTCATTATGGAAAAAGGTCTCAAAGGCTTAAAGATGCACCCGGATTCCCAGGTGTTCGCCATTGACGACGAACGGCTCTTCCCCGTATATGAACAGGTGCAGGGAAAGCTGCCTGTGATCCTCCATATGGGCGACCACCGGTTTGACTATTCCCACCCCAAGCGTTTGCGCCGGGTAATGGAGCTGTTCCCCAATCTGCAGGTGATCGCTGCTCATTTTGGTGCCTATGAGCTTTACGAGCAGGCTTATGACTACCTCAAGGACACGGATTGCTTCTTTGATGTGTCCAGCTCTTTGATGTTTATGGCCGAGGGTGTGGCTGAAAGCTATATTCACCGCTACGGCGCGGAGCGATTCGTCTACGGCAGCGACTTCCCCATGTGGGATCCCGCAACGGAAATGGAGCGTTTCTTAAAGCTGAAGCTAACCAACGACCAGTTCGAGCAAATCGCCCACAAAACCGCAGAATATATTTTGAAACTATAACAAAAGACCCGGGATCAATGATCCCGGGTCTTTATCTTATTCATCTGCTTTTTCTTCTGTTTCTTCTTCTGTTTCTACCTGTTCGTTCTTTTTTCTGAAGTAGAACCACCAGGCAGCAAATCCGCCACCTGCAAGCACAATCACAACAACCACAGCAGCAATGATGCCGCCAGTCTTATTGGATTTTGCAGGTTTGGTATCTTCCGTGGGCGCTATGGTCGCTTCATCGGTGGGCGCAACTTCCTCAGTGGGCGCCACAGTGGTTTCCTCGGTGGGGTCAAGCTCCGTGGGGTCGGCAGCTGTTGCGCTGGTAGCCGGTACTGTAGGTCTGACTACGGTTACGCTTGTGGGCTTGGTAGCAGGCGCAGTAACTTCGGTCGCAGCTGTCGCCTTGGTTGCCTCAGTTGTAGCATTGGTGGCCGCCGCTGTCGCCTTTGTAGGCGCTGTTGTAACTTGGGTTGCCGCCTCGGTCGGTGCAGTAGTGGGCTCTGTGGTGGGCGCAGTTGTCGGTGTGGTTTCCTCAACAGGCTTTGCATCCTTGTCCACCAAAAGGTAAATGCTGAAATGTTCCAGCTCTGTCACCAAATAAGATGTGCCCTCAATATTCTTCACCATAGATGCCAACTCGGTCAGCTTACCCTCGGCATCCAAATGCATCACCACAGTGTCGGCGCCAAAATTCTCCGGCACAACAAAATGCACTTTCATCTTGCTGCCGGGCTGAACGGGATTCCCGTTCAGGGTCGCGGTAAAGGAATAGGGTGCATACCGGGTGGAAACCGTTGCCATCGCCTGGGCGATTTCCTCAACAACACCGGTAATCCTTTCCACCTTGACAACAGTTTGGTCGGGGAAATAAGCCACATTATCCAAATAAACCGTATCGTCCTTGGGTAGATCGTAGGTTACGGATACATCGTCAAAGGCCGTGGGCAGCTGGGCTGCATCATAGTCTTCGCTGGAAATATAGCGCATCTTGCCGTCAGTCACTTCAACATTGTACTTCTTGCCGCCATCTTCCCAATTTTTGATACAGTAATATATATCGGAATCCTGGATATAAACCTTGCCGTTATATTTCACTTCGCCGGTAATGGGATTTTTGTATTGGCTGATGATTTCCGCACTTTCATCCAAAATTTCCCGTACTGCATTTTGGTAATACACCGCATAGGTATTCTCACCGGTTTTTACATAGCCTCTGTAATGTCTCTTATTAGAAATCTCGGTAACACCGCCGGGATATTTCACAGCATATTCATTTTTTTCCGGGTTGTATAAACCTCTCTCGGTGCTGCGAATATCATTCCGGACCTCTTCCGTCAAAACGATCTGCTTTTCCAGCTCTGTTTCAAAATCTGCAGCAGATACATTGATAGCTTCCAGATCTTCCCGGGGCACAAAGGCCTTCATGGCATCGGTAAGCACAAGCTTTATCACATCGCCGTCATAAAGGCTATCGCATCTATCCAAAAACTTTTGGAATTTCACCGCCATAGGATCTGTGGGGGCAGCCGCCACAGGCAATGCCAACAAACACGCCAGGCAAAGCATAATTGCAATTATTCTTTTCATAAAAACGCTCCTTTTGGTTTCCGCGCGAACATTTTTAATGTCATTTTTTTGATGTATGGACAATTATACAAAAAACAAACCCACATTGTCAACCTTTTTCAACAAAACCTTTCTGTAAAACCCACCAAATTCCGGAATTTATGTAAAAATCAAAACAAAACCCCTCCCATCAGGAGGGGTTTTATCTTATTCTTTATCTCTGCACACGGCCACTGCCGTCGCCGCCGGCCAGCTTTTCCACCTCGGAAACGCTTACTCGGTTGTAGTCGCCTTCCACAGAGTGCTTCAGAGCAGATGCCGCCACAGCAAACTCAATGGCCTGCTGGGAGGTCTTGCCGGAAAGCAGCGCATAGATCAGACCGCCGCCGAAGCTGTCACCGCCGCCCACGCGGTCCACGATGTGCAGGTGGTAGGACTTGGAGAAGCAGTAGTCCTTTCCGTCGTAGAGCATACCGGCCCAGTCGTTGTCGCTGGCGGAGATGGAGGTCCGCAGGGTGATTGCCACCTTCTCAAAACCGAACTTGTCAGCCAGCTGCTTGGCAACACTCTTGTAGCCCTCGTGGTTCAGCTTGCCGCCGTAAATGTCGGTGCCCTCGGCCTCGATGCCGAACACATCCTTGGCATCCTCCTCATTGGAGATGCACACATCCACATACTGGCACAGCTCCGTCATAGCGGCTCTTGCCTGGTCACGGGTCCACAGCTTGCCCCGATAGTTTAAGTCGCAGGAGATCTTCACGCCCCGGGCCTTGGCAGCCTTACAGGCATCCTTGCAGATCTCCACCAGCTTGCCGCCCAGCGCGGGGGTAATGCCGGTGAAATGGAACCAATCCGCGCCCTCGAAGATGGCATCCCAATCGAAATCGGTGGGCTCAGCCAACGCGATGGCAGAACCTGCCCGGTCATAAATGCAAACAGAGCCTCTCTGAGATGCGCCCTTCTCCAGGAAGTAGATACCCACCCGGTCGCCGCCACGGACGATCTTGGAGGTGTCCACGCCGAAATAGCGCAGGCTGTCCACAGCGCCCTGGCCGATGGCATGCTTGGGCAGCTTGGTCACATAAACGCTGTCCAGACCGTAATTGGCAAGGCTCACCGCCACATTGGCTTCGCCGCCGCCAAAGGTGGCCTGCATCTGATCGTTCTGGAAAAACCGGTAGTAGCCGTTGGGGGCTAAGCGGAGCATCAGCTCGCCAAAGGTAACAACTTTTGCCATTTTACTTTTCCTCCATTTTAGCCAGAGATTCCTTCACAAAGAAGCTGCCGCCGATGGCTGCCACCTTGTCGAAGGCCAAAAATTCGTCGATATTGCTTCTGTCCACACCGCCGGTGGGAATGAACTTCACCTGGGGGAAGGGCGCGGACAGGGCCTTGAGGGCCTGCAGACCGCCGTACACATTGGCGGGGAAGAACTTGACAGTGGTGATGCCCAGCTCCAATGCCTGCATGATCTCGGTGGGGGTCACGCAGCCGGGATAGTAAGGAATATTCTTTTCTGCGCAGATCTTGGCAACTGCCACGCTCAGGCCGGGAGATACGATAAACTGTGCGCCGGCTTCCAGTGCAGCCTGGCACTGTTCAGCATTGATAACCGTACCGGCGCCGACGGACATTTCGGGATAGTGCTTGCAGGCGTAGGCAATGGCCTCCTTGGCGCAGGCGGTGCGGAAAGTGATCTCCGCGCAGTTAATGCCGTTATTTTTCAAAGCGGTGAGGATCTTGTCCGTTTCGGACAATTCCTTGATCACAACAACAGGGATAAGTTTTTCCATAATGTTTCTCCTTGTATAGTATTCTATAGATAAAATTGTACGACAAAGCCTCTGTAGTGTCAAGTTTGAGAAGGTGTAAATGACCGAAAAATGCAACAAATACCCAAAAAGTGCAAAGAAAAGCCAGCCCGCCTCTTCCATATGAGAAATGTTAGATCGCCCGTTGTAGGGGAGGCATAGTATGCCTCCCGAAATCGCCACAAAGCGCTTCATTTTTTGCGGGAGGGATAATATCCCTCCCCTACAAAATAAATTCCCCGCATCCGATTGGATGCGGGGTGTTAGCTTTTTGATTAGTCAGCCACGTAGGGCAGCAGAGCGATCTGACGGGCACGCTTGATAGCGGTGGTCAGGGCGCGCTGATGGGCTGCGCAAGTGCCGGTAGTACGGCGGGGCAGGATCTTGCCGCGCTCGGACATGTAGCGGCGCAGCTTAGCAGTATCCTTGTAATCAATAGCAGTTACCTTATCGACACAGAAAGCGCAAACCTTTCTGCGCTTACGGGGATGAACACGCTGTTCGTTAGCCATTTGGAAAAACCTCCTTTGTAAGCATTTGTGAAAAGTTCAATTTTTAGAAGGGCAGCTGAGCGTCATCGTCAGACAGCATCGCAAAATCGGATGCAGGTGCTGCGGGGGCAGAGTAGCCGCCGAAGCTGGGAGCAGCAGGAGCAGCGTAAGAGCCGGCATTATCACCGTCACGCTTGCTGTCGCCAAAGTAGACGTTGTCCGCAACCACCTCAGCGGTGCGGCGCTTGTTGCCATCCTTGTCAGTCCAGCTGCGGATCTGCAGCCGGCCGGAAACCACTGCCATACGGCCCTTGGTGAAATACTTGGAGACGAATTCTCCGGTCTGACGCCAAGCGACACAGTCGATGAAGTCGGTTTCCTTTTCGCCGTTCTCGTTCTTGCCGAAGTCACGGTCAACAGCCACAGTAAAGCTGGCGACAGCAACACCGGTGCCGGTGCGGCGAAGCTCGGGGTCACGGGTCAGACGACCCATAATTACAATGTGGTTGAGCATAGCATTACTCCTCCACAGCGGTGGTCAGGCAGCGCATAACGCCGTCGGTGATCTTCATCACACGCTCCAGCTCCGCAGGGAACTCGGGCTTGGACTCGAAGGTCATCAGGACGTAGTAGCCTTCAGCCATGTCGTTGATGAGGTAGGCCAAGCGGCGCTTGCCCCATTCGTCAACGCTCAGCAGAGTGCCCTCCGCCTCCACCATTGCCTTGAACTTGTTCACAAGTGCGGCGGTGCCCTCTTCACCCAGAGTAGCATCCAGGATATACAGAGCCTCGTACTTACCAGTGATCTTTGCCATAATGATTGCACCTCCTTTTGGACTTTTGGCCCCCGGTCGCGCCGGGAGCAAGGATATGTCCGCATTCGCAGACCAGTGTATTATATCGACCCCAAAGGAAAAAGTCAAGGGATTTTTCCGAAAAAATTCCGAATATTCCCAAATTTAGCGGGAAAACTGGGTTGTAAGGGGTGATTCTTTGCTTTTATATTACACACGGACGGTAATCCTGTACCTGGTGCTGATCTTAGTGGTACGGCTGATGGGCAAGCGGCAGGTGGGCCAGATGGAGCCGTCGGAATTTGTGGTGACTATGCTGGTGGCAGACCTTGCCTCCATTCCCATGCAGGACGGGGGCATTCCGCTGTTTTCCGGCTTGGTACCCATTGCCACGGTGCTGGGTATGGAGCTGGTGCTTTCTGCCCTGTCTATGAAAAGTCTGCGCCTGCGGCGGCTGCTGTGCGGCAAGCCGGTGATTTTGATGGAAAACGGCAATATCCTCCAAAAAAATCTCCGCAAGACCCGCATCACCAGCGACGAACTGATCGGCCACCTGCGGGAGAAAGACATACTGGATCTGCGCTCGGTGCAGTATGCCATTTTGGAGACCAACGGCAACCTGTCCGTCTTCCCTTATCCAAAGGAAAAACCGGCCTCCGCCAAGGAAGCCGGCATTGAAGTCAGAAAACAGACCCTGCCCATCACGGTGATCTCCGACGGCACCCTTATGGCAGACAATCTTGCCCTGGTCAAAAAGGATGCTGCCTGGGTACAGCGGGTTCTCCGGGAGAAAAAAGCCACCCTGCAGGGAACCTGGCTGCTCACCGTGGACTTAGAAGATAAAATCGTATTTTACCCCAAGGAGGAAGGATAAATGGGCAAAGGATGGCTGGGCGCAGGACTTTTGGCGGTGTTTTTGATTTTTGGCATAGGCCTGTCCGGCATAGCGGACAATGCCTGTTTGCCCACGGAAGAACTTTTGGAGCAAGCCGCTGAAAAGACCTTGTCCGGAGATTTTGCCGGAGGGATCGCTTTGGGAAGACAGGCTCACAGCCGCTGGCAAGGCAAGTGGAACGGCATTGCCGCCATCGCAGACCACGAGCCGATGGACGAGGTGGATGCCCTGTTTGCGGAGATGGAGATTTATGCCACCACCGGGGAACAGCCCCATTTTGCCGCCTGCTGTGCGCAATTGGCCCGGCGGATCCACTCCTTTGCCGATGCCCACCGCTTCAGCTGGTGGAATGTGTTATAAAATTGAGAATTGAAAGTTGAGAATTATTACTGCACCCCAAATCTGAAACCTTACACTGTACTTTCAAAAATGCGCCCGGAGGGGTATATAGGGGAGGGGCGGTTCGCAAGCGGGAGTTGCGGCTCAGCCTTTTCCTGTTGCGGTACCCAAAATTTCTTGTTCGCTATTCGCTCACAAAATTTTGACCGCTGCCACTCGCTCAGGTCGCTTTATCTGCCACTGGCGGCGCTCCCATCGCTCCCCCTATATCGCATTCTTTGGTTACTTTCTTGGCGAAACAAGAAAGTAACACCAACCGCCAATATCGAAAATCTTAATTTTTCGGTATTGTAATTGTCAGCACGATTTGGTCTTCCGTTTCCTTGCGTTCGGAAATGGCAGAGATCCCGCTGCGCTGGATCCTGGCAAGGGATTGATTTAAGTAAGTCAAAAACGCCCCCACATTGGCTTTGACCGCAGTGCCTTGTCCCTGCTGCAAAAGGGATTCGATATACTGCTCCGTCCGGGCAACACTCATATTCTGCCGGGATATCTCCCGGATTGCCCGCAGCTTTTTGTCCTCGCTGGGCAGTTTGAGCAATGCCCGGGCGTGGCGTTCCGTCAAGCCGCTATTGCGCAAAGCCTCCAAAACCGGGCCGCTGTGGCGCAAAAGCCGGAGCTTATTGGCCACCCCGCTTTGGCTTTTGCCCAAGACCTTTGCCACCTGCTCCTGGCTCATATTCCATTGCTGCAGCAGCAGATCGATCCCCTGGGCCTCTTCAATAAAATCCAGATCCTGCCGCTGGAGATTTTCCACCAATGCGGTCATAGCCGATTCCTGGTCGGTCATCTGCATAATGATGCAGGGAATTTCCGTCAGCCCCGCTCGGATCGCTGCCCGCAGCCGCCGCTCCCCGGCGATGAGCTCATAGCTTATCCCCACCCGGCGGACGGACAGGGGCTGCAAAATGCCGTGCCGGCGGATGGACTCTGTCAGCTCCTCCAAGGGCGCATCCCGAAATACCCGCCGGGGCTGGGCGGGATTGGGCTTGATGGCCCGGGCGGGCAAAAAGATCACCCGGCCTGTTTCCATATAGGTTCTCAGTTTTTGACACTGCATATGTATTCCTCCTTGGTAAATCGTAGGGGCGGCACAAGCCTTCCCCTTGAGGGGAAGGTGGCCGAGCGTAGCGAGGTCGGATGAGGTGGTCCATAACACCTCATCAGTCACCTGCGGTGACAGCTTCTCCTCCAGGAGAAGCCTTAGATTACCCTTAGTTTATAAGGAAAACCTACAGAAACTCCACGAAATCAGCCACACAGCCCTAAAAACCCCTCGACAAGCTTTGGTTGTAAAGTGGCAGTTACTGTGTTATAATTGGGATAATCCCATCAATTTGAGGAAAAACATATGAACAGAACGAAACTTTATTACGAAGACAGTCACTTAAAAGCCTTTACCGCCACCGTCACCGGCTGCGCCCCGGCAAAAAAAGGCTGGGAGGTCACTTTGGACGCCACCGCTTTTTACCCCGAGGGAGGCGGACAGGCCAGTGACACCGGTATCCTGGGAGAAGCGAAAGTTCTCTCAGTCCGGGAAGATGGCGAGGAGATCTTCCACCTGTGCGACAAACCTTTGGAAGTAGGCAGCACTGTGGCAGGCGAAATCAATTGGGATCGCCGGTTTGACCTGATGCAGCAGCATGCCGGCGAACATATCGTCTCCGGTATTATCCATAAGCGCTACGGCTGGCACAATGTGGGTTTTCATATGGGCGCCGATGTGGTGACCATCGACTTTGACGGCCCAGTGCCTGCAGAAGATCTGCAGGAAATTGAAAATGCCGCCAACAACGCCATTTGGCAGGACCTGCCAATCAAATGCTGGTATCCCACCCCGGAGGAGCTTCCCACTGTTCCCTATCGGCGGAAGAAGGATCTTCCCTGGCCGGTACGAATCGTGGAATTCCCCGGCTACGACATCTGCGCCTGCTGCGGCACACATCCCAAAACCACCGGTGCCATCGGTCTTGTGAAGCTGTTTTCCTGCGTGAAATTCCACGAAGGTGTCCGCATGGAAATGGCCTGCGGCAAGCGGGCGCTCACCATGCTGAACAGCGCCTATGAGCAGAACAAGCAGGTAAGCCAGGCCTTCTCTGCGAAAATCGGCGAAACCGGCCTTGCAGCCCGTCGTATGAATGATGCCTTAGCCGCGGAAAAATTCCGCGCTTCCGCTCTGGAAAAGCAGCTTTTTGCCCACATTGCCCAGGGCTATGCCGGCAAAGCCTTCGCTGTGCACTTTGCAAAGGACCTGTCACCCAACAGCTGCCGGGAGCTTTGCGATGCCATAGCGGACTTTGCAAAAGTGGCCGTGACCTTATCCGGAAACGACGAAACCGGCTACTGCCTTTGTGTCCTCAGCCGTACAGAAGATGCCAAAGCCATCGGCGATGCCGCCGCAAAGGCATTAAACGGCCGGGGCGGTGGCAAAAAGGAGGCTTTCCAGGGGCGAATTGCCGCCACACAGGGTCAAATTGAAAACTTTTTCGCCCAGAACGAAATTTTATCAGATTTTTAACAATTAGGGCTTGCAAAATTGTCGTATAACTGGTAAAATTACCATACAGCATATAGCTGGAAGCAAAGGAGGTATACCCTATGATTCAAGTGATTATGGGCCTGAAGGGCTCCGGTAAGACCAAGCGTTTGATTGACGCCATCAACAATGCAGTGGCTAACGCCCAGGGCGATGTTGTCTGCATCGAGTACGGCAGCAAGCTGACCTACGACGTAAACTATCGCGTCCGCCTGGTAAATTCCAAGGAATATGAGATCGACAATCTGGACAAGCTGAAGGGCTTGCTCAGTGGCCTTCATGCCGGTAATTTCGATATTACCAATGTGTACATCGACAATCTGTATAAGACCATCGGTACCGACCGCGCTACCGGTGAGGCGTTCATCGCTTGGTGCGCTAAGTTCGCCGAAGCCAACAACATGAACATCACCATCACCGTTTCCGACGATCCCGCCGGCGCATCCGAGGCTGTTAAGGCATACTTGGTATAAGAACCCCCTACACCGCTGTAAATTTTGCAGCGGTGTAATTTTTTTGTTTTCTTTTGGGAAAAACTGTGGTAAAATAGAAACAAGCTTACAAAGGAGGGAATCCTATGAAACATAATATCTTCCAGGGCATGGCCACCGCCATGGTCACACCTATGACGCCCCACGGCGTGGATTACGACACTTTGGCTCGTTTCATTGAATTTCAGATCGAACAGGGTATCAACGCTTTGGTTGCAGTGGGCACCACCGGCGAAAGCGCAACCTTAAGCCCCGAGGAGCGGAAGGCGGTCATCGCCTTTACCGTCAAGCAGGTAAATGGCCGTGTGCCTGTGATCGCCGGCACCGGCACCAACAACACCCAGCATGTGCTGGAGTTCACCAGAAGCGCCTGCGGTGACGGCGCCGATGCGCTTTTGGTGGTCACGCCCTACTATAACAAGGCCACCCAAAAGGGCCTTATCGCCCACTATACTGCTGTAGCGGATGCTTCCGAAAAGCCTGTAATTATGTACTCCGTTCCCAGCCGTACCGGCTGCACCCTCCTGCCCGATACAGTGGCAGAGCTGTCCCATCACCCCATGATCGCCGCGCTGAAGGATGCCAACGGCAATATGGATATGACCGTGGAGACCATCTCCAAATGCGGCGACCGGCTGGACATCTACTCCGGTGAGGACTCTCTGACTGTGCCTATGCTGGCCATGGGCGGCAAGGGCTGCATCAGTGTGCTGTCCAATGTGGTTCCCAAAAAGGCCGTGGAGATGTGCAACAAGGCCTTTACCGGCGATATGGCCGGTGCAGCGAAGCTACAGTGTGAAATGCTGCCCCTGATCCGCTGCCTGTTCAGCGAGGTCAATCCCATTCCCGCCAAGGCTGCGGTTGCGGCTATGGGCTTCGGTGAGGAATATCTGCGTATGCCTCTGTCCTATTTAGAGGACGGCCACCGGGCTGCTCTCTTGGCGGAGATGAAGAAATTAGGAGTTCTGTAATGAGAGCGGTGATTTGCGGCGCCAATGGCGCTATGGGTAAGCTGCTGCAGCTGCGGTTTGAAGATATTGCAGGACTGGTGAGCATCGACGGAGAAAACGGCGTTGCCAAGACCTTTGCAGAACTGGGCGATGTGAAGCCGGATGTGGTGGTGGACTTTTCCCATCACTCCGCCGCCCCCCAGGCAGCAGAATATGCTGTAAGGCATAGCTGCGCGTTGGTGGTTGGTACCACCGGCCACTCTGAGGAAGAAAAAGCCGCCATTTTCGCGGCTGCCAAGGAGATCCCCGTGTTCTATGCAGGCAATATGAGCTTGGGCATTGCTGTCCTTTGCCGGTTGGCAAAGGAGGCCGCCAAGAGCTTTCCTAACGCAGACATTGAAATCGTGGAAGTCCATCACAACCGAAAGGTAGATGCCCCCAGCGGCACTGCCAGGATGCTTTTTGAGGCAGTAAAGGAAGTGCGCCCCCAGGCTACCGCCCATTGCGGACGGGCCGGCGAGGGCAAGCGCACAGCCGACGAGATCGGCATCAGCTCCCTGCGTATGGGCGGCGTTGTGGGTATCCACGAAGTGCATATTTGCACCGACACCCAGCGGCTGACCCTCAAGCACGAGGCCTGTGACCGGGGTATGTTTGCCGACGGCGCAAAGGCCGCCGCTGAATTTATTCAGGGAAAGCCCGCCGGTCTTTACAACATGACCCAGCTTCTGGAGGAGAACTGATGGAGCTTCTTGTGATGAGCGGCGCCGGCAACGATTTTGTGGTGCTGGATGCCCGGGAACAACAGCTTGATTTTGAGACCCTCTCCAAAGAACTTTGCAAAAAATTCGGAACAGACGGCCTATTGGCGCTGGATGTATCGGAAACAGCGGATTTTAAGCTGCATTTTTACAATCCCGACGGCAGCCGGGGGGAGATGTGCGGCAACGGCGCAAGATGCATTTGCAAGTACGCTTTTGACAAGGGCCTTGCCGGGGAAGCCATGACGGTGGAAACCGATGCAGGCCCGGTGTACGGCTGGCGCTTGGGTGAAAACCGCTACAAGGTGCAGCTGAATAACCCCGGCATGGTGGATCTAAAATGCCATCCCAATGCGGCCTATATCGAGTTAGGCGATCCCGGCATCCCCCATTCGGTGACAGAGCTGAAGAGCCTGGATTGGGCGGATAAGGCGCTTTTGCGGCCGGTTTTTTTAGAGATCCGGGAGTTCCCGGGATTTCCCAAGGGTGTGAATGTGAACCTGTACCGGCAATTGTCGGACACCTCTGTTCGCATTTTGACCTATGAGCGGGGTGTGGAGGATTTCACCCTGGCTTGCGGCACAGGCTCTGCCTCGGTGGCAGTGGCTCTTTACTTGCAGGGAAAGCTCCCCGGCGGCCGCTTAACCGTAGAAAACCCCGGCGGCACATTGGAAATTGCCTTAGAGGGCGACGGCAAATCCGTCACCGCCCTATACTTAGAAGGCCCGGCTGAATACATAAACTAAAAACACCCGGTAAAACTGGGTGTTTTTTTGTCCTATTTTGCGCATACTATTCCCGGAGGGATCGTATGAAAGAAAAGGAACAGTCTGCGCCCATTCCCTGGGAGCTGAAAGACCCCAAGCCCCCGGTGATTCAGTCCGGGCATATGGAAAACCGCATCCGCAACAAATAAAAAATGCGTGCCGATGGCACGCATTTTTATTATAACACGAACTTGTCGCCGATTTCCAAAATATAATCACCGGATTTCAGCAGCTGTGCCACGCCGAAGGAATCCTTTGGCAATTCCCGGCAGCGCAGCGCCGTTGTGGCAATATGCCCTTTCTTCAGGTGATGAAAATCCGTGCCGGCAGTGGCCAGGGAAATGCCGTTCTCTTCGGCATACAGGGCTGCTAAAATGCAGCGGGAATTGTGGTGGGGGTGCATATTGAATACCTCCACGCCATCGAGCAACTTGGCATCAGCGGGAACACAGCCATCCCGGAAGGGATGGGCCTGGATAAACGCAGAATTTGGCAGCTTGACTTCCGCCCGGAAATCAGCCAGGCCCTTATCCAAATAATCATAGAGCTTACCCAGAATCTCCTCGTCCACGCCGTAGAGCAGGTAGTCGTTGCTGTTTTCATCAAAACGGGCTTCCACGCCCAAGTAGATCTTCAGCTTCGTGCCCTCTGCCGCCTGGCAGGCCCGGGCATAATCGGCTGTCTGTATCTTTATAAATTCTTCCCGGCTGCGGTCGCCGTGGGCTGCACGGGAAAAATGGTTGGTGATGACCACCCCGTCAAATCCCGCATCTAAATAAAGCTGCACCAGCTTCTCCGGAGGCGCATCGCCGCAGGGACTTGCCGGGTTCGTGTGGGCATGAAGTTCCAGGCGGTAAGGATAGGTTTCCGCCAAGGTGTTTTTTATGTTTTCCATTTCAAAATGCCTTTCACCCAAGCTTTGTCAAAACCCTGATCGCTGGCAAAATTGGAGTCGTAAGGCGTGCAGAACAGCGCTATGCACACCACCACCACAAAGACCGACAGGATTCCCACGATCAGCGTCAGCCGGGGATTTACCTTTTCCCGCTGATACAATGCGCCCACGCCCACAAACAGGGCAACACCCATCAGCCACAGATAATCCATAGTGTACCGGGCCAGCAAGTACGGTGTCCACAAAATGCCCATCACAATGATTACCAAAGTAGTCACCACAGCGGTGGGGATCACCAGACCCAAACCGGAGTTCATCAGGTAGCCGCGGCTACCCTTGCGGCATGCGCCGACCAGCCCTAAGAACAGAATGGGGAATGTGACGAAAATACCGTAATCTATGGGCTCGCAATCGGAGCGGAACAGGGCATCCCCCAAATTCTCGCCCAAACGCTTCCAGTCCAAATTGGCAAACACATTGCCGTACTGAGATTGGTCTGCCACAGTCATCTGATAGGACTGACCGAACTCGAAGGGGTTATCAAAGCGGGCATTGTTGTACCACATAAGGCCTGCAGCCACTGCTGCATAGGGCAGGATGCACAGGGCAGTATAGCCCCACTGCTTGCCTGTGAGCTTGCGGCTCCGAACAAAGGTGATAAACAGAGGAATTACCATCAGATTGCCCAATGCGATGGTGGGACGGCAGCCAAAGGCCAATGCGCCCAGCAGGCTGCCTACGGCAGCAAAAACAAAGGTCTTTTTCGTAATATTCTCATCAAATACCGCCCGGACAAAGAAGTACAGGCTCCAAATCATCATACACAGCGCCGAACTGATGGCCGTGCAATAAAGGGCCGGGTAGGACACGCAGTACCAAACGCTCATCACCGCCACCGCAGTGCTCAGCAGCAGGAAAATGGCAAGGGGCATCTTGGGGAAAAATTTCTTGGCAAGATAGGCAAACAGCAGGAAAAGTCCTGCAATAAAGAGCGCCGTAAAAAGCTGAGTGGCGTGGTAGGTAGTCAGCGGATTTCCGGTGATCACCTGATAGGGCATAAACAGCAGCAGTACCGGCACCACACCGAAGTACATATAATAGTGGCCGTCATAGTAGGCGTGATCCCACATATCGTTCCACTGGCGGCTTTCCACACCGGCCTCGATCCGGGCTTCCCGGTCATAGGGGTTTTCCAGCTCCAGCAGGGCAGGATCCACCTCCACATCGAAATAGAGCTGGCCTTTTAAGAATGCGTCCGCCAATTCCTCATACTGATTCCGGTGGCCGGGCACTTCGCCGTTCCACAGGGGCGCCCAGCCCATAGGCTCCAGGCACAGAAGCAGCAAAAGCGCCACAACGATCAAAATGATAATGATATTACGCCGCTGGGTAAAATCAACCGTCAATCCGTGAACGCCGGCAGCAACCTTCCGGAATCCGGGATACACCGCCAAAAATTCACACAGCAGAAAAATGATCAAAGCCAAACCGTACCACATATGTTTGTTTCCTTTGCTTAAGTTTTATGCTGCCATTTTACCATAAGGGCCTATCTTTTGCAATAGCAAAAACGACCCGCCAGGAGGCGGGTCGTCACAGCCGTGACATTTCAGCTAACTTACTGATAAACACTTTATTGGTAGGCGCTTCGGTGGTGCCGGGGAAATACTTTTCCCATACGATGGGATTGCGCCTTGACCAGGCATCGGTGATGGCCTTGCGGATAGAATGCTCCACCGTCCGGCAATCCGGCAGGCCAAATTTCTCTGCGATGACGGGATACAGCTCCTTGGACAGCAGCATTCCCGGGCTTTGGGCATAAATGGGGATTCCCTCGCACAGCTGCCGATAACCGTCCAAATTGGTGCGGAAGCCCAATGCGTGCAAATGTACCGCTACCCGGGTCTCTTCCCGGGGCTGGGTCTCGGCGATCAAATCCATCAGCCGCACCCGCAAAGTTTCCACCGTGGGAGAAAACAAAAGATACTGCACACCCAGTTCCACTGCCCGTTTTTCCGCATAGGGCGGCAAATAATGGGTTATCGCCATCACCACCCGGGGCTTGTGGGCGCTTTCCTGCAGGACAGTCAAGCCATCCTTAAAGGGCAGCAGCAAATGTATGATCAGCACATCGGGCTGAAAATAATGGAGCAGTTCCAATGCGGTCTCGCCATCGTGACAGATCTGCATTTCGAACTCGTTATGCAGCACTTTCTCCACAGCGCCTGTGAATTCTTCAGACATATCCGCCAGCAACAGCTTCAGCACCCGGAACCCCTCCTTTCTTATCATACATATAGCTTAACAAATTACCGGGAGAAAGGCAAGGGGTGCGTTTCGACCATATTCGACAAAAAATCGTCAGCGCAGGAACAGTTCAAACAGCACCAGGATCCCCAAAAATGCAAAATTAAAGGCAGAAAACAGCAGAATATAGTAACCGGTTTTGCCCTTATTGTGCTGGGTGTATTCCCGGAAGGTGATCAGACTTGCCAAAGAGGCGATCAGCGTGCCTACGCCGCCAATGTTCACGCCCAAAAGCAGATCCCGGTAATTCTCCGTGAACTGGGACAGCAAAATGGCCGAAGGCACATTGCTGATGACCTGGCAGGAGATCACGCTGAACAGCAGGGTGCTCTTTTCCAACAGCATGGAAAACAGTCTGCGGACCCCGTCGATCCGGGCCATATTCCCGGAGAAAATAAAGAAAAATGTAAAGGTCAGCAAAAGCGGATAGTCCACCATCTTCAGCGCCTTGCGATCCATAAAGATCAGCACTGTGGGAATGACCGCCAAACCGATCCAATAGGGAATGCCCCGGAAAACAATAGCGATCGCCAAAGCAAACAGCAAAAGGTAAATGACCGTTCTTCCCACAGGCAGCACCGCCGGCTCCTCCTTCAGCACCAACGGCTCCGGCTTCACAAAAATCAGGCAGCAAGCCGTGATCAACAGCACCGCTACCACAAAAGGCGGCGCCATAATCTTCATAAATTCCAGATTGGGAATATGGAACGCGGTATACAGATACAGATTCTGCGGATTGCCAAAGGGGGTCAGCATACCGCCCAAATTGGCGGCAATGTTTTGCATAATAAAAGTAAAGGCCATATACCGATTTTTGCCGGTGGAATTCAGCACAAACAAACCCAACGGTAAAAATGTAAGCAGCGCCATATCATTGGCAATGAGCATGGAACCGATAAAGGTAATGTATACCAGAGCCAAAATGCTCATTCGGGCATTTTTGAACACCCGCACGATTTTCTTTGCCAGAATATAAAAGAAATGAATATTCTTCAGCACACAGACCACTGCCAACACACAAAACAGGCATGTCAGTGTCTTCACATCAAAGTAGTCCCAATATGCCTTGTCCGGCGGCACAAAAAAGCAGGTAATGCAGGCAGCTACCATGGCCACCACCATCACCACATTCTTTTTCACCGCACCCGACACATTCCGAAACAAATGCAGCTTATCCATAGGATTCCTTCCTTTCCAAAACCGCCTTCTATTATGAAAAAAATCCCTCCATTTGTCAACGGAGATTTTGCAAAATTCCCCCATTTTCCACAGCAAAAGCGGGACGAAAACCGTCCCGCTTTGCTTATTTCTCAAAATAGAATTCAGAAGTATAGTAATTGGATGGCTTATTCAGCTCATCGTTAAAGCCGTTGGAGCCCAGCTCCTCGCCCAGGGTCTTCCTGTCTGAGAACAGGTTCGTACCCAGGCCCAACCGCTCACCCTCAATCTGACAGCCCATCGCCGCCAGGGTGGTGGGGAACATATCGACGGTAAAGGCCATTCGGTTTGTGACAGATGTGGGCTTCGCAGCACTGTTGATAAAGCAGTTGTACACATCCCGGGGGTAGTTTTCGTCTCCGGGCTTTTTTATGGAGCGGATATAGTCATTGCCCATGGTGGGATGATCGCCCACTACCACAATCGTGGTATCCTCGTAGAAATCCTGGGTCTTGATCCACTCTATAAAAGCCGCGGTCTTCTTGCTGGAGCAGGCATACACATTCTCATATTTATTGGGGAAGGTGTTGGGGCAATCCGGGCAGAGATAGCCGTCCTCGTGGTGGGTGTCCACCGTCAGCATATAAAAGGCAAAGGGTTCGTCCTTGGCTGCGATTTTTGGCAGCTCCTGCTGGGCATAGCGGAACAGGTAATTGTCCTCAAAGCCCCACCAAACCTTATAATCCGGGGCGATCAGACCGTCTTCCCGGGCGGTGAACAGATCGTAGATCTTATCCACGCCATGGGTGCCGAAATAAGTGGAGCGGCCGCCGAAATTGGCATCGGAGCCCACCATCAGGGTCTGATAATAGCCGTTTTCGTGGAGAATATCCATCATAGAGGTTGCGCCGGGCAGGAACACACCATTATTACCGTAGCTGTTGCCGTCTGCGACATCCGGAGGCGCTTTCAAGGGGATGCCGGCGGTTTGGCTCACCATAGCCGCAACCGTCCACACACCGCCCATACCGCTGCGGATACCGCCCACGGTATTTTCCGAATTGGAGAAACACAGATTGTTTTCCGCCAGGTCATACAGCTCCGGAATTACACAAGTGTCCATCAAGCCGCCCTGCTCCCGGGAGAAAAATGTAGTTTCCATGGATTCCAGGAAAATGTAGATCAGATTGCGCTTTTCCTGGGGGAAAGTAATATCGGCGGTGGCAGGATCCTGGTAATGGTCCGTGTAGAGTGTGGATTGCTTTCCCAAGTTTTCGGCATACTCCCAAAACTCAGCGGTTTCCGCGCCCCGGTAGAAAAAGCTTCCGGATATAGCCAAAGTCAGCACAAGCGCTACCACAGGCCGCATGGGAAACAGCTGCAGCTTCAGCTTGGGGAATACCATCATCAGCTTCTTCCGCCAAGTACCGAACAGCACAGGACACAGCAGTGCCGTCCAAAACAGTGACGGGATCAGCGCCGAACGGGCATATTTGTAGATCAGCGTGGATTCCACACCGCCAAGGTCTGCAAGCAGGGTGTAAAGAATGGCTTCAAAGCCCAGCTGACCGTAGGTATCGGCATACCAGTTTGCGGAATAGTATGTCAAAAAGCCAACAAAGATCAGCAAACACCCTAAGCAAGTTCCCAGGGCACGCAGAACCTTATGCGTCTTCTTTTTCTGAGGCATTTTTGTCGTCACCTTCTACACGAATTCGGATCTTGCTGTACACGATCTTTTCAACCAAAGCCAGCGCCACAGCGGCAGGAATGGCCATGATCAGATAGTTCACCGCAACAGAGGGGGTCATATCCGCCATCAAAGTGGCCAAGGTATGGTTGCCGGTGTACAAGATCCATTTCTTCACGGCAAAGCAGCCGAAATTGATAAGCAGGATATTCAGGCTCAGCAGATACACCCAGTTCCGCTTGCAAAGCCGGGTCTTGCTGAAGACTTCCCAAAGCCACACGGACAAAACCGCCGGCAAAAACAGGACAATAAAGGTAATCATCATACAATCCTCCTTTTCCCTTTTTATATCATAATTCCCAAAAAATTGCAATCTTTTCAAAAGAAAACCCTCCCGCAGGGAGGGTTTTCTTGTATTATAAACCTAACAGTTGCTTTTTCTTGGCGGCATATTCTTCTTGTGTAATGGCACCATCATCCAACAGTTTTTTTGTATTTTTCAATATCGTCGCAACATAACTGGCAGGCTCTTGAACAGCGGTTGTATTGCCCCGTAATCTGCGCAAAAACCGCATCTCTGTCTTCCACTATTAGATAAACATAGCCTTATATAGGGGGGTAACTATCGAAAGGTTAGGGACACCGTTGTTTTAGTAAAATTTTTCCGTCTTTCGATAAAAAGTTCGAAAGACGGAACATCTCCAGGACATTACATTTGCTGTGAAAGAAGAAATTGCATATATTTCTCGATGATGGCTTTGTTTTCATCAGACAGGCTGTTCCATTGTAGTAAGTGATTTTTCTGTTCTTCAGTAAGCATAACCGTCTCTGCATTTTCATCAAAAAAATCCCCGATTGTAATGCCAAAACCTTTGCAAAGCTTCATCAACGTGGGAATGGAAGGCACATTTGCTTTTTGTATCATTGTAAATAGTGTAGAATATGCGATCCCGCTTTCTTTCGCAAGCTTGTAATATGTCCACGACCTCGCCTTGCAAAGCTGATCTATTCGCATAATGATTCCTTTCTCCTGCACAATATCTCCCTCCTATCATTTGATAGGTTTATTTTATGCATTATAACGGTTTATCGATAGATTGTATTAGACGATCTTTTTACTTGACTTTATGTCGAATTGTCGATATAATCGTTATGTCAAATAAAAAGAAGGAGTGGTATAACCATGGGCATTTTGAATAGGACAATTAATAAAGCACTTCAATGGAATAACATTGATGTTTCCGTTGACGAAATGGTCAATTTAATTGAAACAAAGCTCGTCGCAAACTGTACAGAGAAAGAACTTGGCAAACTGAAAAAAGGGATTAAAAAAACATGGGTACTTGCTGTTGGCCGTGGCAATTACGTGAGGCATTATCCATCCGTTTCCAGCAGTGTTTATATTACTATGAATTTTAATCCCCTGTTGCATACACTCAGTCAAATCACATTGTGCGATACCACTACAAAGGAAGAGTTCTTCATTCCTAAAGGCAAGCACAATCTCCGTTTGCTGCAGGAAACCATTTTGTCCAAGCTCTAAAATTGTAATTTGTAAATTATGGGAGTGTTTTTATGCGAACAAAAAAGAACACAATAAGCAAAATTCTGTTGATCGGCCTTATATTTATATTGTCCGCACTTGCTGTAGCTTGTACAGCAGAAAAAGCCAAATTTGATGTTATCAGCGATGTAAAAAATGCCCAGTTTAAGGATTTTGGAACACAAACAATCGAGAAAGCAGCAAGCAGCTCTCTTACAGAACTGGAATGGAGTCGCAGTGAAGAGCCGGTCGCTTTTGACGGAGGCTCAGTCTATGAAGCAACACTTCGTGGTTACAGCGAGGAGTACGAAGTGAATATATCGATTGGCTTTACTGTAACTTATGAATACACACAAATGGCGGATGATCCGCAACCGTGTACTGTTGCTGCAAAATGGGTTGAAGTTGGTGACGAATACTCCGAATCGGATAACGATCTGTCCTATGTACTGGATTATATCTACGGAAATTTATCCTAGTACCGGGGCTTTGTACTGTATTCATTAAATACTATGCGCTCCCCGGTACTTTGCCGTACCGGGGAGCATTGCTGTTAAAACAAAAGTGTCCTTTGTCGTACAACATATGATTTGACGAAAATTGAAAAAGAAGAAACCCATAGAACCGTTGCGGTTCTATGGGTTTTCTTGGTGGACGATATAGGACTCGACAATCATTGTAGCCACCAGTGTTTGCACTGGTGGCAGCAACAGTCCACTGGACTGTTGCACTGCTATGGGTTCGAGTCCTATCTCTAATACCATACCGAAAAAGAAAAAGCCCACCCTTTGGGGTGGACTTTTTCTTTTTGGTGGACGATATAGGACTCGAACCTATGACCTTCCGCACGTCAAGCGGATGCTCTAGCCAGCTGAGCTAATCGTCCAAAGGCACGGCTCATTATATCGAAGAAAAGGGGGTTTGTCAACCCCTTTTCCAAGTTTTTTCTCAAAAAGAGATTCTTTCGACTTCCTCGAAGACTTCTTCCTCGCCCATTTCGGACAGCTCCATGGTCATCTCGCCCTTGGGGATCAGGAAACGGCGGATGGCAAACAGGCCGGCGATACACAAAACGCTTGCCACATTGCTCCAGGGACTTCCGTGGCTGAGGATGACCTGCCGGGCGATAGCCACGATCAGCACCTCCAAAGTGTTGGCGGGGGTCATATCCAGCAGCATACGCACAAACTCCAGGCCCACGACCAAGGTCAGAATATTATGCAGGTAGGTATTGATGGAGTCGAAGTAGCCGTCCACCGTAAACATCCGGTAGACCTCCATAACCAGCATACCCACCAGGACGATCAGCGTCAAAATGGCAATGGCACCCTCAAAAAAGTGAAGGATCTTGTGGATCACATTGGTGGTCTTTTTATGCATAAATCTGCCTCCTTTGGGTGTTTTCCCCATTATACACCAAATTCCCCCAAAAGAAAAGAAACATTTCATAAACCTTTGTAGGGCAGGCTCTGTATGCCTCCCGCGGGCGGGATATTATCCCGCCCCTACGAACGGAAGAAATATTTTCCCTTCTTTATACTTGCGAAAAATGGGATAGTATGGTAGACTTAGCCTGATGGCCGAAAGGCCCAAAAAATACAATGTTCAAAATATAAACGGAGGCGTTTACAATGGAACAGTATATGGATTTTGAGAAAAAAGTACAGCAGGTACATAAGCCCAACCGGGTAAACCCCGAGGCGCTGAACACCCTCGCCGGTGTCAAGATCACTTCTGATTGGAAAATCACCTGCAAGGCTGAGCCCGGTATCGTCATTTCCACCGTGGTAGCCGACCTGCAGGATTATTTCAAGGTTTCTATGAATGTGGAGCTGGCGTTAGCAACCGCCGATGCTCCCGCCGCAAAGACCATTTTCGTAGCCGAGGACAAGGCCCTCCCCGAGCGCACCTTCACCATCAAGGTCACCGAGGGCATTGTGATCAATGGCGCTGACCCCCGCTACACCGCCCAGGGCTGCTATGCTTTGGAGGACAAGCTGAATATGAACGAGGCTCCCATCATCGAGCCCGGCGAGACGCGGCTAAAGATGCGTTTTTCCATGCGTGACATCAACACTGGTATGGGCACGGAGTGCTACCCCGAGGGCCACCTGTGCGCCATCGCCCACGCCGGCTACACCGCTGTGGACCTGGGTATGCGCAAGGCTGCGGAAAATCCCGAGGATGCCAAGCGCGTCAACGATACCGTTGCCGCTGCCGCCAAGTACGGCCTGGATGTATACGCCTACCCCAGCTTTAAGAACACGATGCACCCCGACGAGCCCGGCGCATTCGAGCATTACGATGCTATGTACGGTCGGCTGATGGAGCTCTGCCCCGGTGTCAAGGGCTTCCTGTTCGTGGGCGAAAGCTGCGAATTCCCCTCCAAGGACGAGCGCACCACCGGCAAGAGCTGGCGGGAATCCAAGGAAGATCCCAAGAGCAGCCCCGGCTGGTTCCCCTGCCGCGACTATCCTCAGTTCATTTCCCTGCTCCGTGACGTGATCCGCTCCCACAAGGCTGATGCCGAGATTGTTTTCTGGACCTACAATTGGGGCTATGAGAAGCAGGAGCTCCGGGAAGAGCTGCTGCGCAATGTTCCCACCGATATTACTATGATGGCTACCTTCGAGATGTTCGAGGAGATCGATATTGCTCCCAACATCCAGGAGATCACCACCGACTATACCCTGTGGCAGATCGGCCCCGGTAAGTACTACACCACCGAGTCCAAGATCGCCCGGGAGCGTGGCATCCGGATGTACTGCATGTCCAACACTGGCGGCAACACCTGGGACATCGGCGGCGTGCCCTATCTGCCCGCTCCTCAGCGCTGGATCCAGCGTTGGGAGTCCGTGGTGAACACCGAGGAAACCCTCCGTATGGACGGCATGCGGGAATCCCACAGCTACGGCTACTGGCCCTCTTTCCTGCCGGAAATGGCCAAGTATGCCTTTATGGAGCCTAAGCCCGACCTGCACGAACTGCTAAACAAGCTGATCATCCGTGACTTCGGCAAGGAGAACTTAGAGGCTGTTCTCAAGGCTTATGAGCTGTTCTCCGAGGGTATGAGCCACTGCGTTTCCACCAACGAAGACCAGTACGGCCCTGCCCGTGTGGGCCCTTCCTATCCTCTGTTCTTTAAGTACTGGGAGCTGATCCCCCGCTGCCCCGTGACCAACGGTAATGTCAACGGCGAAGGCTTCCCCGTTTACACCTACAACTTAGACCGCACCGAAAAGCTGCAGTACGAAACCGAGGAGTACCTTAAGATGGCTCGTCTGTTCACTGCCGGTGTGACCATCTTGGAAGGTGTCATCGCCAAGATGGAAGGCGCCAAGAAGCAGGACGCTATGCACATTCTGCAGGTGGCTACCTACATCCGCAACAACGCCCTCACCATTCACCGCGTGAAGCGCTGGCACTATCTGAAGGGTCAGCTGGGTATTTATGTGGATGCTGTTCCCACCTGGGTTGGCGGCCGTAAGGGTATGGTGGATGCCAAGAAGGCCGAAAAGCCTTTGATCCCCGTAGAAGACAAGCGCCCTGTGGTGCTGGAGCTGCTGGAGATCATCCAGGCCGAGATCGAGAACGCCAAGAACACCATTCCTCTGGTGGAGGCCAACTCCCGTCTGGGCTTCGAGAAGGAATACGGCTACAGCTGCTGCAAGATGCAGCTGGAGTGGAAGATCGCTATGGCCGAAAAGACCATCAACGAAGAGCTGCTGCCCTTGCTGGCTGAAGTGTAAAACACAAGGTGCTGTCCTACCGGACAGCACCTTTTTTGTAGGGGAGGGATAATATCCCTCCCTTACGAAAGAAAAACAATTGCAAATTTCCCTATTGGGAAGTATAGTATATCTATATATTTTTAAGGAGGCAATTTTATGAAAGATCAAAACTGCGGTTACTGCATGGGCGGTGAAATTCTGGCCGGCTTCGGCATCAAGATCTGCGACCTGCAGGTGAGCCAGCTGATCCTGTTCAAGGAGCAGAGCCATCCCGGCCGTGTGATCGTGGCCTACAAGGATCATGTCAGCGAGCTGGTTGACATCTCTGCCGAAGAGCGGGCGCTGTTTATGGAGGACATTGCTAGGGCTGCCAAGGCCATTCACAAGGTATTTAACCCTGACAAGGTCAACTATGGCGCATACGGCGACGGCGGCTGCCACCTTCACTTCCACCTGGTTCCCAAATATAAGGATAATTTCGAGTGGGGCACGCCCTTTGCCATGAACCCCAAGAAGACCTATCTGACCGATAGTGAATACGAGGCAATGATCGCCAAGATCAAGGCTGCTCTGTAAAAAACAAAACCCACGGCTTAATGCCGTGGGTTTTCTCTTACATCAGTCCCATGCACCAAATCACGCCAAGGGCGGTGAGGGTCACAAGGGTATCAATGGTAATGCCGTAGAACATAGGTCTAAGACCTGCTTTTTTGAAGTCCAGCAGGCTGGTATTGAGGCCGATGGCCGCCAAAGCCGTCACCATCAGGAATTTGCTGGTGTGCTTGACAGCGGAAGCAACATCGGCGGGAATAGTCACAGTGCTGTTAAGGATCGCCAGGGCTAAAAAGCCGCAGATAAACCAGGGAACGATCTTCACAATGTTCACCTTTTTGCCCTCGGCTTTTTGCAGTTCCTTCCGCTTGATCCGGATGCCTATGTACGCAAATACCAGCACCGTGGGAATGATGGCAATGGTGCGGGTGAGCTTGACCATGGTGGCAATATCGCCGGCGGCTTCCGAAAAGGCATAGCCGGAGGCCACCACGCTGGCGGTATCGTTGACGGAAGTACCGGCCCAAATGCCGTAAGCCAGATCCTCCATACCCAGGGCCTTGCCCATCAGCGGGTACAGGGCGATCATCACCATATCAAAAAGGAAGGTGGAGGACATGGCAAAGGCGATATCCTTATCCTCTGCATCGATAACAGGGGCGATGGCCGCAATGGCAGAGCCACCGCAAATGCCCGTACCGGCAGAGATCAGATTGCCCAGCTTCCAGTTAAGACCAAAAAGCTTGCGGACAAAATAGCCGCCGCCAAAGCACATGGCAAAGGTGAACAGCATCACGAAAAAGGTCATCTTGCCCACGTCCACAATAATCTTAACAGACAGCGATGCGCCCAGCAGAATGATAGCCAGTTTCAAAATGCGCTTGGAGGTGAATTTCAGCGCCGGCTTCAGCCATGCCGGGTGGAAAAAGCTATTGATGATCGTACCCATAAACAAGGCAATGATGGACGCGCCCAACAGCCCTCCGGGAATGATATTTTCTAACAGAACGGACAGGCCCGCCACAGCAAAGCAGATGGCAACGCCCAGCAAAAACAGCCCCCGTTCTTTGGTCTTCGTATTCATAAATAGCCTCCTGTTGTTTTTTTGTCAATCATACCACAATCCCCCAAAAAAGCAAGCCAACGCGGGCAGTCAACAACTGCCCGCTTGTTTTCACTTTTCCGGAAACGGATCCTGTATACCGCCCTTTTTTAGTTCGCTGGGATTCATTCCCGTATACTGCTTAAAGAGCTTTCCAAAGTATTTGACATCAGCAACACCTACCTGCTCCGCCACCTCCCCGACGGTATACGCGCCGGAACGGAGGAGCTCTGTTGCTTTCCGGATCCGCAACCGGTTTCGGTATTTTACCGGTGACATACCCTTGCTTTTCTGGAATATGCGGCGAAAAGCGGAAGGAGAAAGATTACACAGGCTTGCCAAGCTGTCCACAGAGCAATCACAGCTTAAATTTCGCTCCAGATAATCCACGCCTTCCTTGATCAGGCTGCGATCTTCATCCAATTCTTTTTTGTTGGTATCTCTGGCCATATCGCAAAGAAGCTTGAAGCACAAGGACAGCCGCTCCAGCCAATCAAAGGGGCCTTTGGCATCAGCCTTGTGGGCAAGGTCTGTGAGAAGCCCGTCATAAACCCGGTGGGTATCGTGAAACAGCACACAGGGGTCATCTCCAAACCGGATATCCTGTCCTGCGCTGTCCCGCAGGGACAGATCCACCACCATAAACCGGGCATCCTCCATCCACCGGGAGCGGTAAGCAATATCCCGGGGCAAATACACCATATCCAACGCACCGGCGGCAAGCGCACCTAATTGAAAAGAAAAATTCACTTTCCCCTCAAGAATATAGACAAACCGCTCCACAGGCGCCGGGCGCATAATATATTCGTGCGATGCATTGACCCGGCAAGGCTCAATACGCAGATTGACCAGTGACAGCTGGTCAATGGCGGCATATGCCAAAGCGTTCATTTTCATCTGTTCTCACCCGTTTTTATTGTAACATTCCCCGGATTTACTGTCAACTTGCCCGCACTTTTTTACGAAAACAGAATTATTTTGTCCCTGTTTTTTCTGTTTCGCGTTCGCTATAATCGTAATATATCAATCCAAAAGGAGAAACACAATGGACAACAACTTAACCTTAGCCGTTAAAGAGCTTGCCTACCGTTTGGGCGCGGATCTCGTTGGCATTGCCAACATTGAACGCTTTGAAAATGCCCCCATCAAAATGAGCCCCAAGGGCATTCTGCCTACGGCTAAGTCCGTGGTAGTTTGTGCCGTACACCATCCCGATGCCGCCATTGAGCTGGATGGAGAAGTGCATCCCCAAAACCTCGGTCCCTACCGCATACAGTATATTATGAACGACAAGCTGGATGTGCTGTCCTTCAAAATCGGCCGTATGCTGGACGATTTGGGCTACAAGACCGTCCCCATTGCCAGTTCCAATATTTGGCGCTACCGGGGCTACAAGGATATGGATGCCACCTTTGCGCCGGATATGAGCCACATTTATGCCGGCGTATGCGCCGGCTTGGGTGAGCTGGGCTGGAACGGCTTGTGCATTACCCCGGAGTACGGCGCCCGCAACCGCTTTATCTCCATCATCACCGAGGCAGAACTAACCCCCACGCCTTTGTACAGCGGCAAAAAGCTGTGTGATATGTGCGGCGAATGCGTCCGCAACTGCCCCACCAACGCCTACAAGAAAGAAGTAAACGGCACCAAGGATGTGGTCGTTGAGGGCAAGCATCATGTGTTCTGCAATAAAAACCTGTGGCGCTGCGCCTGGGGTGAGCACTTTGACCTGGATCTGGATCTACCTATCCCCGAAAAGGTGGATGAGCAGGTGCTGTTGGATCATGTGGCAAAGTACGGTACCCGGGGCGGTGAGTTCGGTGTGTGTCTGAAGGTGTGTTTGCCCAAGCACCTGCGCAACTGGGATAAGGACTACTGCAAAAAGACCGCCCGCCGGAAGCGCCATGTTACCCCCTCCGATCTGCCTGTGCATCCCCAGGTCTATGACAAGCTGCTGGTCCATGCCCGCACCTGGGACTTAGACAGTGTCCATTTTATCAGCGCAGAAACTTTGGCGAAAGCCAATATCAGCATCAAAGAAGCGCTTCCTGACGGTGTGGGTGCTATCCTGCTGACCTCCCGTTACCAGATCCCTGCCGGCTCTGCCATCGACCACGAAGGCTCTATGGCGTACATTGAAGATCACGACAGCAACCACAAAAACCGCGCCGATGTGCTGGACAGCTATGCCCGCATCGCCCAGTTCAACGCCGACTTCACCGAGCTGGATATGTGCCGGGAGCTGGAGACCCTGGGCTATACCGCACTGCCCAAGACTACCATGGACGAAGCGCCTTTCCGTGCACTGTGCGGTGTTGCCAACACAGAAAACACCTTTGTGCGTACCGCGCTGATCCTGACCAGTGCGCCCGTAAAGGATATGGCGGTTACCCAGCTGATGCAAACCGATGCTATGCCCAACCTCAAAAAGCAGCTGCACGCTATTGCCAAGGAGAAGGGTGCTGACCTGTTTGGTGTGGCTTCCGCTGCAACCATCGACAGCCTGGCAGACCAGCTGCGTGCCATTCGCAAGGACGAGAAGATTTTCTCTGTTATGGACAAAAACCCCCGTATGATGCCCTTTGACCCGGTTGTCACAGAACACAAGCGCAACATTCAGAGCGCAACCGATCTTTTGTCGGATGCCAAAAGTGTCATCGTGATGGGTATGCACTATCCCGAAACCCCGGCAGAGCGTGTCGGCCAGCCTCCCGCCGAGGCCGTTGGTCCCTATGTCTTTACCCAGTACGAGGTCAACCGTCTGACCGGCCACCTGGCATTCTCTGTCTGCCGGGCACTGAATGCTATGGGCTATGAGGCAGTTTATTCCCACAATCTCACCGGCGCAGGCTCTACCGTTGGCAGCCCAAGAGGTCAATTCAACGGTGCTTCCTGCAACGCGTTGGAAGCTGTTGCTGCCGGTATCGGTCAGTTAGCGCTCAACGGCTCTGTCTGCACCGAGGAATACGGCATCCATCAGCGTTTTGTCGCTATCGTTACCAACGCCGATTTGGAAGCTGACGAAGTCAAGGCGGGCCTTGCCGCCGCGTGCCACGGCTGTGAACAGTGTCTGACTGCCTGCCCCACCTGTGCACTGCAAAAGGACTCTCTGACAGAGCTGACGCTGAACGGCAAAAAGGTTACCTATCTGCCCGTAGATGCCAACCGCTGCGACTGGGCAACCAAGTTCTCTCTGGTCACCGAAGAGGGCAATATGTACACCGGCAACTATACCGATGTTCCCTGCCCGGATAAGGTCACCGAGGAGAATCTGGCTGATGCCCTCCGTCAGATGGACCCTGTGCTGAAATTCCGTCCTGTTACCGGCGAAAAATGCATTGTAAACTGTCCCCTGCGCGGCTGATGTAAACAAAATATCTCCCCGGAGCAGGTCTGCTCCGGGGAGATATTTTTCATATGATTGGGATTATGCTATATATTGAAAAAGCATAAAAACCACCGGGATGGTCAGGCAGGAGAGAATGTGGGAAACCAGCGCCATACCGGATGCTACCTTTGTGTCCTTTCCCAGAGCGCTGGGAATGATGATCGTATTCAGACCCAGGGGCATAGCCAAAGAGCAGATCGCGCAGGTGGCGAAGGTTTCTCCCATAGGAATCACCAGCATCGCTCCAAGGAACAGCAACGGGAATACGATCAGCCGCAGAGCGGTCACCAGGTAAACGCCTTTGATCCGCAGTACTTCCCGCAGGTTGAACTTGGCAATGGTCATACCGGTCAGCAGCATCGCCACCGGGGACATACAGCTGCCTGCTGTGGAAACCGCGGAGCTGACAAACTTGGGGATCGGAATGTTGATAAGACCGATCAGCATACCCAAGAGCATACACACAAACATTGGGTTCAGGAAGCTTTTTGCCCGCTGCCTGAGGGTCTGCTTTTCCGAGCTGCCCATCAGCAGGACCGGCACGCCCCACAGATAGATCAGTGTCCACAGGGGCAGGGTGAAGATCAAATATTCCAAAAAGACCTCCGGGAACAGGGCGCTTACCACCGCATTTCCCATAAATCCGAAATTGGAAAAGCACAGGCCGTATGTATAGATATTTTGCTCGTATTTATCCTTGCTGCAAAAGCGAACACACACCAGCGACAGCGCAATGGCGATCACCGCCAGCGCCAGGCTGCACAAAAGCAGCTCCCACGCAGAGCCTAATGTCTCCGTGGTAAAATTATCGATAAAGGTTCCCAAAACAAGCGCCGGAATGAATAAGCAATTTTCCAGCTTGGACAGTACCGCCTGGGCATTGTCCGGTACGAATTTCCACTTGGACAGGACATAGCCTGCCAAGATAAACAGCATCAAAAATGCGGTTTGGTTTAAGGTTGCAGTAAAAACAGTCATCTCAGATCACAGAAGCTCCTTCCCACTCATCCGCAGGCGCTACACCCATTATTTTTGCAATGGTAGGCGCAATATCCAGAATGCTACCGCCGGAAAAACGCTTGCCGGCTTCAAATTCCTTGCCGAAGTAGAACATAGGAATGGTGGTATCCTCCGGCATATCCGTGCCGTGGATACGGTCGTGACCGCCGTGGTCTGCGGTTACAACAATGGTATATTCGTCGCCGCATTCTGCAATGACCCGCTTAATGTTATCCACAGCAAGAGAGATTCTTCTCAGATACTCCCCGGTCATCCAGCCGCTGTCGTGGCCGCCCTTTTCATCGGTCTCCACCATGTACAGGAACACAAAATCCGGCTTGCTTTTGTGAATACGGGCCAGCGCACTGTCGGTCAATGCGGTATCGGAGCTTTCCTCGGTATAGGCATTGATGTGCTCGGCGAATTTCAAAGAGGCGGGTCTTGCCACATCCCGCAGCGGATCCCAGCCGTAGTACATAGCGCTAATCTTGCCTGCGTTCTTTAACTGCTCAAACAGGCCGTTGATGGGGCGCGCCATAGGCAGATACAGGTTTGTGGTGATGCCGTGACGCTGGGGCGTAACGCTGTGGAACAAGGACATATGGCACGGAAGCGTAACAGAGGGCAGCACAGTTTTGCCGTCCAAAGTATAATAGGCCGATGCCATCATGTTCTCGATATACGGGTTGCCGCAGGCAAGAAAGCCGTCCGGACGCATTCCGTCCACAGAGATGAGAATAACCTTGTTGCTGTTCATAATAAGACTCCTTTGTCTTGCATTCGCTTCATGCAAAAATCGTTATATTACAACAAATTTTAGAACAGAAACCGGGTTTTGTCAAGGGCAGCAAAAAAGCAAATCCGCTGCTTGCGGATTTGCTTTTTGATGCTTACAGCTGCTTGTTGGCAAGAGAAGCAACCATTTCCCATTCGCTTTTTCTATACCACAGGCAAGGTGTACGCTCACCGCGAGCAAACACGAGATAGAATTCTTCTCCGATCTCTGTTGCGTCATAAAATTCTTTGTCAACAGAAACAGCAACTTTCCAATCGCCTTCTTTATTATAAAACCATAGCTGCCATTCGTCAGGAGATTCATCGTATTCTGCAAGTTTTTTATCTATACAGGGGCGTTCTATACCATAATACTGCAATTTACACCGTCTTATGTCTTTTCGTATATCTTTTATCAAAATAAAAGGATAGGGGATCAAACACAAATAACACGCAGGATTAAAAAAATGGGAGAACGCCACAATTGCCCCAACCCAGGCAAAGTTGCCCAAATATGCCCATAGAGAGTTTTTCTGTTTCCGAAAAGCATTATCAACCACCGATTTGGTCAACGCTTTTTTGCCATTGGGCAGCACTTCGACTTGTACAGACTTTTTAGTAGACTTCATTCGAATAGCTCCAGTAGTAAATGTCTTTTTCGTAGTAATCCATCCCGGCATCCTTAAATACAGCTTTGCAAGCCACACCGTTTCCTGTAAAGCCTTCGTCAAGCACAGAATAGTAATATACTATATCGCCGTGGTCCAAATCAATATATTCATTCGTTTTTACCAGCGAATACAGTTCCTCATATCGCTGAATATTCCAAATGAAGCTCGGTTCATCCGGCTGATATTTGGGGATAACCTTTGGCTTGGAAAGCTCGCTGCAAGATTCCACTTGCCAAGATCCATCATCGTATTTAATACAACTGAGATTAACATAAGCGGTCATTTTTATGTCATTGCCTTCAAGGTCGATTGTGCAGTCGGCAGACTTATAGTTGCCGTCTGTAGATTGCCTGTCAATGGTCAGCTTTTTTACTTCAAGGTTATTTAAGACCTTTTCACCATTGTCGTTGATACAATAGCATACAGTGATATCTTCGGGGAGCGTTGCTATCAAATCTTTCTCTAAACGGGAGCCGCTCCCGCTATCCTCGTTGATCACCTTCCAGCCAATGATACAAAAAGCAATAACCGCAAGAATTACAATTTTATTCTTAAATTTCATTACAGTCTTCCTTTCCAAGAAATCTGTGATATACAAAATACGAGGGCTTGCAAAAACGCAAACCCTCGTACAATTTATGCAGCAATGAATTTATCCGGTATGTCCTAAAATGATTGACAACCTATATTTTCACTGGTTTGCTTATCACCTTAGTTTTTTGTTCCAAAATCGGGATATTTTGCATCTCCCAATCCGCGTTCAGCACCGGAATATGTACAGTTCTCAACGCTGAAAGCATAACCGTCTGTTGCACTGCACTGACCAACAACACCGCCGAGGTAATTTACATACAGCGGCTTTTCCCATTTGTTGAGAATGGTGCTGTAGTCGGGGGCGCTGATCTCGCCCGTACTCTTGCAGCCGGAAATCACAATTTTGCCATCCGCTGTATTTACATTAGCAGCACTTGTTTCAATGCCTTCTCCAGTAGTCAGCTTCAAGCCATCGCCAATTCTGCCAACAATACCGCCGCCGATCTGATAAAACTCTGGCCAATCCAAGTCCTGCAGTTCCGCGATCTGCTGGTCAGTGAGGGTGAAATCAATCGCTACATCACCGCTGTTTTCGCAATTGTCGATCTCTGTTGGAATATAACCCAAACCTAATATACCAACAATACCGCCAGCCATAGAATTGCTGGTGATTGCAGTAATACCGCCGCTGTTGGAGCAATTCTTCAGCGTCACCTTGGTGGCATCGGAAATTTTCATATTTTTTGCACTGACCTCTGCATTGAAGCCCACATTGGAGAAGCCTATAATGCCACCGGCAAAGCTTGTGCTTTGAATTGCGCCCTCGTTCAGGCAATTTTCAAGGGTCAGCTGCATATCCACCTCGTCACTCATAATCAGAAGATAGGCAACGATGCCGGCGCTATACTGATCTTCAGAACTGATCCTGCCAAGGTTTTTGCATCCGGAAATATTCACAATGCCTTCTTGGTGCAAAATACCTCCCAAAAGCTGACCGATGATACCACCTACAAAGCCCTTTCCGGACACAGCCTTGTGGTTGATACAGTTTTTCACCGTCATCACGCCGGTTCGTTCCACAGACAGCTTACCAATGATACCGGCAACACCTTTATCACAAAGGATCTCGCCCTTATTCTCGCAGGCAATAACCGACATAGAGATATCTGATTCGTCGTTACCCATCCAGCCTACGATACCACCGGCCAAAGAAACTCCTGTTACCCGACCTTCGTTGGTACAGTTTTCAATAGTCTCCTGGGTATTTTTGATCTCCAAATTTGTACCGGCTGCATAAACTCTGCCGCTGATGCCACCTGCAGTATCACCACTGACAGCGCCCTTGTTGACACAGTTGACTACATTATTGCCAAAGCCAACAATACCTCCTGTATGGCCGTTGCCGGTAACTGTAGCAGCAACAGTACAATCCGCGATAGCACCGCCATAGCCACTAACGCCGCCGATATGGCTGAAAGCAGAATCAAGCTGGGTAATCGCGCCTGCGTAACTGCAGTTAGACACTTTACTACTGCTTGCAGTGCCGACAATACCGCCTGCCTGGCAATCATTATAAAGCTTGATTTCGGAACTTACCTGGCAATTTTCAATAACGGATTTATTGCTGTAGTTTGTGCTTCCTGCAATCGTACCTACTGCTACAACTCCACCGGATACGCAAATATAAGACTTCTCTACATCCAGATTTTTCACAGTTCCGCCCATTTCTGTGAACAGACCGTAATAGGCCTGCTTATTTCCGCTGTCTGCATCAATAAACATACCGCTGATCTTATGACCATTGCCGTCTAAAACACCGGCAAATGTGTTGGAAATTACGCCTGTGCCAATGGGCTCCCAGCCGTATTTCGGCGCGGTAGTGCTCCAATTTGCAAAATTAGAGGTGTCGTTCAAGGAAATGTCAGCGGTAAGAATGTAATGTCCCTTTACATAGGTATCATCAAACTTTGTTTCCGCTTCTTCCTTTTTCAGCATTTCGTGCAAAAGCACCAGGTGACCTGCTTCGCTAATCTGGAAAGGATCAGCCTCAGTGCCGCTGCCACCGGCAAATTTCTCAGCGGCGGCTATTTTTTCAGTTTTGGCAATTTCTCTTGACGGCGCTGTATTTTCGGTCGGATTCGTAGCGCTGTTGTTGGTAGAATTCGCAGCAGGTTTTTTGTTGTTGCCGCATCCGGTCAAAGCCGAAACGAGCAACATCAATACCAGAAGTATTGCTAATGTCTTTTTCATATTCTTCATATTCTCCTATTACTTCTTAACAAAGCCTTGATTTAACAAGGTAGTCTCTGTCGCAGACATAGAAATGAATGTATTTGTCTGCAAAATTCCTGCATTGTACAATTCAGCATAGTTGCTTGCCTGATCCACACCAGAATAGGTACAGGTAATGGTAAAATAATTTGCACTCATCTTATAAGCAACGGTACAGCATTTGAGGGCATCTACCGTTGCAAATTGGGTCTTCATTGTGTTTTCCAATTCCGTCTTCTGCGTATCGGTGTATCCCGAAACAGGAATATACATTGTTTCAACCCATTGCTTAACTACATCATCCTTATAGCCATAGTCAGCACAACAAATAGTTCCGTCATTCTGCTTTAATGCAAAATTCTTCATCTCTATATCGAAGGCCACATTGAAGAAGTCTTGGAAATGTACGATATATGTATCGTCAAATACTGCCGCGTATGACGGATTGGCGGCATTTACAGTTGAGCTGTTATTGTTATTAGTAGTTTGTTGAGATTGACTGCCTTGATTGCCTTTATCGCCATTATTTCCAGAATCAGATACCATTGAAGGAGCAATGACAAACTTTCCAATAACGAAGGCACATAACACAACAGCTAAAACAACGAAAGTGTTTGCTTTCTTTTTGGGTTCCTTCTTGGGTTGCTGGGTTGGTGTATCAGCAATTTTCGGCTGATTTACTGTTGTTTTCGACGCAGCTTCCGTGTTCTCGACTATTTGCTGCTGTGCGCCGCAGTTATTACAGAACTTTGTGTCGTCCGGGATTTGATTTCCGCAATTTGAACAGAACATCACGATTCCTCCTAAATATTTATTTTTTCTTCAAATGATCTAAAACCAGCAGAGCTATGCCAACAATGGCTGGCAAGAAAAAGCCCAGCATTTCGAAAATGCCACTTGCGCCACCTGTAAAATAGCTGGTTAAGTTGGCAATCTCACCATTGGCCACAGTGCCCAAAATGGAAACAGCCTGTAAACAAAGCAAAACAATGCCAATGATCTTTTTCTTGGATTTCTTCACAGGCGTTTGCTCCTGCTGTCCTGCTTCCCCACAGGGCGTGGCGATCGCTTGGCTGCCAGCAACTTGCTGTGCGCCACAGTGATCGCAAAATTTTGCGTCTGCGGAAATATTTCCCCCGCATTTTGAACAATACATAAATGTGCCTCCTTTTCAGATAAATTCCTCTTGTATATCCTTTATGATTTTAGCGAATTTTTCGCTAAATGTCAATAGCGAAAAACTTTCTAAGGTATACTATAAACATCTACGAAAAAGGTGGTGTGGTTATGCCCTATTACCGCAGAATTCGGGATTTAAGAGAAGACAAAGATCTGTCGCAGGCTAAAATGGGAGAGATTCTGTCGTGCAGTCAGCGGGTCTACAGCAATTACGAGCGTGGCGATATTGACATTCCCACCACAACCCTTTCTAAAATTGCCGATTTTCACAATGTTTCTGTTGATTATTTATTAGAGCGAACAGATAACCCAAAGATGAATAAGTAAGAGCAAATCTGCGGGCATTGCAGATTTGCTCTTTTAATTACATTGTACCGTTAGCAAGGGTTGCCACCAATGCGTACATTTCCTCTTCTGAGCGGACATTGTGGGCTTTGTTCAGAATGTCCTGTTTTTGAGATTCGGACAAATGGGCATAGCGGTTCATAGCCGCAGTGTTAGAAGATAACGCCAAGCCAAAACCGATGGGAACCTGATAGAAATCCATAATGATTACTCCTTTCGTATAAAGGCTTCTCCTGGAGGAGAAGCTGTCACCGCAGGTGACTGATGAGGTGTTTGGTTTTCGCATTTACACCTCATCCGTCAAAAAACAGAGTTTTTTGCCACCTTCCCCTCAAGGGGAAGGCTTTAGGCAGCCGCGTCTAACATATTTTCAATGAAGATACCGTATCCGGTTGTTGGGTCATTCACCAGCACATGGGTGAATGCGCCAACCAGTTATCCTGTTGCGGTGCCCGATAAAATCTTCGGGCTTACGCATTTCCTCGATTTTATCGACCGCTGCCACTCGCTCAGCTCCCTTTCTCCGCCACCGGCGGCGGTCGCATCGCTCCCCGTCCTGTATAATCGGGCGAGCCGGACACTTCTGTGTCAAGTAGGGACAATAGAATTTTGTGTTTTTCTGCAGATTTTATGCGTATTTGCAGGTAAAAGGCAGAGTTTTACACACCTCACCCACAGTCCCTAACTTGACATAGATGAAATGTCGAAAAAAGAGACTTTTAATTTTCCTTGCCTTTTCGACAAATTCTGATATTTGCCGGACTGTCGGTTTTCTATCTGCATAGCAACAGACTCCGGGTTCCCGGAGGCTTTGCGAAAAAATAGCAGACTATTGAAGAATAATCTGCTGGTTGGCTACCACTCCGCGACAGAGCCGTCTTCATGATGCCAAACTGGATTTTTCCAGTTGTGGGGATTCTTATTCTCTTCCACTACCAGTTCTTTGTTCACATCAACGCCAAGTCCTGCCCTCTTCGGCAATTCTACATAGCCGTCTGTAAACTTAAAGTCGTCCTGATTTTTAACATAGTCAAGTACGCTTTTACCCACATTGTAGTGGATACCGATGCTCTGCTCCTGAATGACCGCATTATAGCAGGTAGCATCCACATTCAGGCAGGCAGCAAGGGCAATCGGTCCCAAAGGACAATGAGGTGCCAAGGCAACATCATAGCTTTCCGCCATGGAGGCGATCTTTTTCACTTCCGTGATGCCGCCCGCATGGCTCAGGTCGGGCTGAATGATGTCTACACCGCCGATCTGTAAAAGCCGCTTAAAATCATAACGGGAGAACAGCCTTTCACCGGTGGCAATGGGGATGTTACAGGCCGCGGCAATTTCCGGGAACAGCTCCATGTTTTCGCAAAGCACAGGTTCTTCGATAAACATGGGGTCAAACTCTTCCAGTTTCTTTGCCAGTACCTTGGCCATAGGCTTGTGGACTCTTCCGTGGAAATCAATCGCAATCCCAAAATACTTTCCACAGGTCTCTCGGATGGCGGCGACCCGCGCCAAAACCGCGTCGATCTTGTCGTAAGTGTCGATCATCTGCAGTTCTTCCGTGGCATTCATCTTGATGGCCTTGAAGCCTGCATCCATCTTCTCCTTGGCGGCTGCACCCACATCGCTGGGGCGGTCTCCGCCGATCCAGGAGTAGACCTTCATTTTATCCCGGCACTTGCCGCCCATCAACTGATAGACGGGTACACCGAAAACCTTTCCCTTGATGTCCCACAGGGCCTGGTCGATACCGGACAGAGCGCTCATCAGCACACCGCCACCCCGGTAAAAGCCCGCTCTGTAGATGGTGGACCAGATGCCCTCAATGTCGGCAGGATCGGAACCGATCAAATAATCTTTGTATTCCTGCACACAGGCAAGAACCGCCTTTGCGTGGCCTTCCAGAACTGCCTCGCCCCAGCCAACCAAACCTTCGTCTGTTATAATTTCCACAAATCCCCACCGGGGACGGACGAAATAAGTATTGACTTCTGTAATTTTCATATTAATCACTCCTCATTTGTGTTCCGGATCACTCATGCAAACCATTTTTTCTAAGATGCTCCAACATTGCGTAGGGATCATCATGACAGACGATCTGTGCGCCCCAGGATATTGTCAGGTCGTATTTGGGATATTCCTTTAAGCTCGGCGCAACCAACGTGGTAATCCCCTTCTCATGCAAATAATCGAACCATTCTTTTGGACAAAGTGGCTCGTCGTATTTCACGACTTCACCGGATTCACTGATATATCGATGCTGCATACAGGCAACATCAATAAATTCTTCCGGATCAATGGTCATCGGTCCTAGAATGAACCATGGATAAAAGCCATGGTAGTGAAACTGCTTGCCGCAACGGCGGTAAACATGCTCCAAAAGGCGGCCATCAAAGGAATTGATCCATGTTCTATCCTGGACACCATAAGACAGCAACATATCCACGATCTTATCACAACAAGTATAGGCAAATTCTTCATTCCCCGGTGTAGGATAATCCTTAAACTCGATATTCAGCAACAGTTTTGGGTGTTCTAACGCGAAATCCAGCAGTTCCTTCAATGTTGCTGGCGGCTCAAATGAGAATCCTTCCGCATGAAAAGTTGCATTACAGGAACGAAATTCCTCCAGTGTCATATCACAGATACGTCCAGTTTTATCGGTAGTCCGGTCAACAGATTCATCATGCATCAAAACCAAGTGTCCATCTTTAGTCATCCGAACATCTGTCTCTACCATATCCGCACCCGCTTCCACTACCATACGGAATGCGATCATTGTATTCTCAATATTGCGCAACCGTTCCCCACGGTGCGCACACAGAATAACTTTTTCTTCAAATCGCTGCACAACGAAACTCCTTTACGCAAAAAATAGCTGTGAGTAAGCGCGTTTGCCATTAAAGTCCACAATGCCCCGGCAATACCGGACAAATTCAGAATTTACTTCCTTATTCCTTCGTTTTTTTCTGGCAGATATTGGAAGCCACAGGAGGAGAGGATTCAAACTCATCTCTCCAGTATGCGCGGGTGTTTGCGGTTCTTCCCAATGCATCCTCCACAGTAAACCGCACGAACACATCAATATCCTGAATGGGGAATTCTGCAGAGGTGATCGTGCCGTTCTGTGTCTGTTTCACAGAAACGGACGGGTCCCGTCTGCCGCTATTGGAAACAATGATTCTCTTAACAGGGGAGCATTCTATGTGGAACATTCCGTTTTCATACCAAAGACCCTCTATAATTGGCCCTCTGGATGCATAAAAATCTCCGTTTTCCAGCGCTTGGATAACAGCACAGTGGGTAAGTGTATCTGCATATACCATGGTAAACCCGCCAAACAGGTCGCACTGCTTATGGGTATCATCGGTGGAAATGCAGCCCAGGTGCGATCCGCTTCGGAGCATCTGCTCATAGACATAGGGACAGTAGGCATCATGCCCCATTACATAAGCGCCGTGGTTGTATATCTCCACAGCAAAAAGCCCATTAAGCTGGGTATAAATATCGGAGTCCTCCTTTGACCAGGTAGGATGGTTATAGCTTACGATAAAGCCTGCATTCTTCGCTTTGGAAATCAGTCGATTTAGGCCCTCAACCGAGTACTCCTTATATTCATTGCCATCCCCATCATACACCGCTTTGGATATGTCCG